>NZ_JADAXF010000002.1:0-828968 GCF_019837435.1 Bacillus sp. 16GRE42 | reverse complement strand
ATGTTGGCTCGGTAGCTCAGTCGGTAGAGCAGAGGACTGAAAATCCTCGTGTCGGCGGTTCGATTCCGTCCCGAGCCACCATTTTTTTATGCCGACTTAGCTCAATTGGTAGAGCAACTGACTTGTAATCAGTAGGTTGGGGGTTCAAGTCCTCTAGTCGGCATCCTTTAGGGGCATAGTTTAAAGGTAGAACTGAGGTCTCCAAAACCTCCAGTGTGGGTTCGATTCCTACTGCCCCTGTAAAAGTGTATGGGCCTATAGCTCAGCTGGTTAGAGCGCACGCCTGATAAGCGTGAGGTCGATGGTTCGAGTCCATTTAGGCCCACCATATATTATTCCGCAGTAGCTCAGTGGTAGAGCTATCGGCTGTTAACCGATCGGTCGTAGGTTCGAGTCCTACCTGCGGAGCCATGGCCCGTTGGTCAAGTGGTTAAGACACCGCCCTTTCACGGCGGTAACACGGGTTCGAATCCCGTACGGGTCATAAAAAAAAAGAGTCAGCATATTGCTGACTCTTTTTTATTTTGTGGAATCCTCCTTTATCAACTGATTTTCCTGAAATAAATAAAGGGATTTAGGAAAAGCTATGGTATGTATAAAAAGGAGGAGATAAAAATGACACGAGTGAGAGACTTTATGAGTACTCATGTTGTACATTGTACACCGCTAGACAATGTATATGAGGCTGCTGTAAAGATGAAAGAAGAATCGATTGGATTGATTCCAGTTGTTGAAAATGAGCAAGTTGTTGGGCTTGTTACGGACCGAGATTTAGTTGTTCGTGGGATTGCTGAGAAACATCCTGGATCTAATAAAATTACAAATGTAATGACAACAAATATTGTTTCAGTTTCTCCAGATGATTCTATTGAAAAAGCTACAGAGTTAATGGCACAGTATCAAATTAGACGATTACCAGTAGTTGAGAGTGGTCAACTCGTTGGGATGTTAGCACTAGGTGATTTAGCTATAAGAGAATCGGCAGATGATCAAGCGGGATTTGCTTTAAGTGAAATTTCGGAGCATACGGAATGAAGAGAGACGTTCCTTAGTGGGATAAGTTACGTATAAAAATCAGATGCATTATTCTAGTATATATGGATTAAACTAATATGTTAGCATGATGTATCTGAGACATTATATAATATAAGTATACAGTTAGTAATTTCGACAGTTATTTAAAATTTGTCATTCCTAATTTTAAATAAGAGAAAAAATGATATACTGATAGATATAAGTATTATGAAAGATTTCGAATATAACAATATTTATTGTTAACGATGTAATAATGGATTAATATTTCCTATGTAGACAAAAGGGAAGGGGAATTATATGAGGGCTGTACAGCGCGATCCAAATTGGAATTTGGTTACAGATACATATATAGAACCAAATAATTTCGCTGAATTATTTTCTTTGCTTGTACCTTGTCATCCAAAAGGTGAAGGGAAAGAACGAACTATATTAGTGTGGAAAGAAAAAGAATTTTATAAAGAAGAAAATTTAGCGGCATTTATCGTATATGGAATGGATAAAGTAAAGAATTTACCGCAGTTTCATAAAGATGAAATTCCAACTCTAGTACGTATTCTTCGCTTATGCCAAGAGATTGGTTGGTATGAAGAAGCAAATACTTTTATGATAACTCAAGGACTAGCTGAGTTTGTTCACACTTCATTGGAATATGAAACGTGGGATCTGTTGACGCAAGCGGTTGCTTTAAACTATTTAATTATTAAATATCGTATTGGTGAATTGACTGATGGGGATGTAGAAATTTGGGATAGGGTTAAATTTAATGAGAAATGTATAACGGATTGTAAACATTTATTATCTCATAAAGAAGTATTGGAATTTACATTCTTTTATATGTGTAAGAGAGCTAAATTACTATCAAAAGAGCAATTAAATAGTGATATGATGAGTCTAGCGATGTATTGTAATACGTTTGTGTATGACTTATACACACATGACTTATTACGAAAATATCGTAAGTGTACAGATTTCCTATCATATTATGGACCTAGTCAAGCGGTGTTAGCTTGTCAAAGAGCTGTACTTTCTCAAATTTCAGATCGATTAGACCCACTCAAGACTACTCATGTAGATGATTATTTATATGTAATGAAAGAAATGATGGAGCATATGACGATAGGAATAATGGATCGATATGATCATTTTATCGGGAAGTTATTATCATATGTGCCATTTTTCGAAATGATTCAAGTTCCACAACATGCATATTATTGTGAAGAATTGCTGTATATTTGTAAAGGCATTGAATATAAAGAAGAAATATTACGCAATTATATATTTATACAATTACATGATTGTTTACCATCATTCTTTAAACTATTTCTTAAAAATAAACGTTATGCAACAATTCATGATATTCTGTTCTATTGGTGTGATGATGAACAAAGAATGAGCTTAGAGAAAAAATATAACCTTAGCTTTATTTATGAAAAATATGCTTGTGGATAAAGAGCATTTTCTATATAAAAAATTTATATAAATTAAAAAGGATCTCAAGTTTATGTGAGATCCTTTTTTTATTAGTAAAGCAAGGAGAACGTAATTAAGGCGAGAAATAACATTCCATAAAGGATAAATTGTGCTGTATTGCTTCCTTGTATACCAAAAAAAGTATTTATTTTGGTGTATACATTCAATATATATTTTAGCGGATTATTTTTGAAAGATTGATACACAGTGTCTCCTCTTTCTAAGCTTCTTGTTCGTGTTTTTTGGTATTAGGAACATGAATGTATCTAGCTATGAATAATAAAACAGCCATAAAGAATACAGGAAATACGGTAGATAAATAAAAACCATTACTAATAATATTTGTTATTAGGGCACTTAATAGAAAGATGGCATTATATATATGGGCAATTTTTTGTTTTAGTTGTACTTGAAAGGATTCCATCATAATTTCTAAAGCAACAAAAGCAATGATAATAGATAAAAATACAGTGTTTGTATTGTAAATGATTAAACAACAGATTAAACCTAAAAAGGCTAAGTATTCAATTAAGAGAGGTATATTGATATTGCGTTGCATACAATTTACCTAACTAAATATGGCAGTGGGTTTACTGCATTTGTTTTTTCAAAATTCCATTCTCCATTGTGTAACTCAAAATGAAGATGTTGCCCGTATGAATGACCTGTGTTGCCCATATGACCTACTAATTGTCCAGCTTGTACTTGATCACCAGCTTGTACAGTGCGATCTTTCATGTGTGCATAGACTGTTGTATATAATTTCCCGTTTATTTGATGGGCGATGAACACAACATTGCCATAGCTAGCTGAATAATATGATTTCACAACTTTACCTGCAGCTGCCGCCTGGATAGAGACATTACCTTGAGCTGCAATATCTATACCATAATGCATTTGTTCCCAACGTATATCAAAGGTTGAGCTAATTCTTCCTTGAGTAGGGAATTTGAAAACTGCTGGAATGGAAGTAGGTTGAGCCGTTTGAGCTTGTGATTGTGATTGATTTTGCATCACATAATGTTTTGCTACGTATCCGTATCCTGTGCCAAAACGAATTTTATACCAAGTTCCTACAGTTTCCACTACTTGTATTTGTGTACCATTTTGTAATGAACCAAGTAGTGCACTACTTGTACTAGCGTTGCCACGTACATTAAGTTTAGGTGTTGCAACTGTGTATTTCGTATTATTTTGAACTGTGATGCCTTTTACTAAAGGCTGTGAACCATTAGATACGAATGCTTTTTGTACGTAACCTGTTTTGCCATTATGTAAAATTTTATACCACTCGCCTTGTTCTTCTTGAATGGTAACGAATTTCCCATTTGGTAATACATCTAAAATTGAAGATTCTAAATTAGGTTCAGAACGAACGTTTAATGCATTGGCATTAACGATGTATTGATTAGTAGATTGAAGTTTGTTTTTTAGTAGAATAGCGTCTTTTTGTACGTAACCTACTTTATTATTAACAGATACTTTATACCAGCCATTAGTTGTTTCAAGTATGTTTACTTTCGTATTAAAGCGAATTGTATCAATTGAAGAGCTATTTGCGTTATTTTTTGTATGTAAGGCTACTTGATCGACTTTGACATATCCAGTTTTCACATTAGATAATTGTTCAGCGTTGGCTGTTTGTACATTTGTTTCTCCCATAGAAGGAAGTAAAGAGGCAATTGCAACAGTAGTTGCTGTTAAAGCAGTAGCTTTCATATTCATATAATAGAGACCTCCTCTAGTTGTATAGTTGTAATTTTATTATAGTATAAAGATATAATATAGTGGGTGTATTCACATAAATGTAATATGAAATCAATATAAAAATAAATTTTTTGAGGATAATGATTCCTTTTTATTCAATTAATTAGGATAATAATTTCTAAGATAGAATATAAGTATTATATAGTTTTGTTATTTTGTTGACAATTGAGAAAATTAAAACAGTTGATGATGTCTTATTACGATGTTATACTGACAGTGATAATTTCATAGTTTGCTAGGAGAGCTGGTGTTGCCAGCTGAGAGTAGGCCGTAAGCCTTTGATCCTTTTCATTACCTGATCTAGATTATGCTAGCGTAGGGAAGCAATTCGGACACTAATAATAAGTCCCCGTTTCTTTGCGTATAGAAACGGGGCTTTTTTGTTTGAAAATTTCATATTGAAACCACTAGGGGTGCTTGTTGTGCTGAGAGAGGAATAATCCTTAACCCTTACAGACCTGATCTAGGTAATACTAGCGAAGGGAAGTGGAGCAACGAATAAATTATAATTTTATTTGCTGTAACCACTTCTTATTTAGAAGTGGTTTTTTATTTAAATACACATACCGGAAGGGGATAGGGAAATGAAATTTTGCGATAGATTATTAGAAACTGTACAACCAGTTTGGGAGATGAGTCATAATCATCCGTTTGTAGTAGGTATGGGGGATGGCACGTTAGAAAAAGATAAGTTTCAGTATTACATTATTCAAGATTATTTATATTTGTTAGATTATGCAAAGCTATATGCGATTGGTGTTGTAAAAGCAACGAATCCACAAGTAATGGGGAAATTTGCTGAACAAATTGATGGCATATTAAATGGAGAAATGACAATCCATAAACAATATGCAAAAAGACTGGGAATTTCTATAGAGGAGATAGAGTCTGCAAAGCCATCTGCTAAAAATTTAGCTTATACAAATTACATGATGTCTGTATCTCAAAATGGCACACTTGCGGAATTAATAGCAGCACTTCTTCCATGTATGTGGAGCTACTGGGAAATTGGAAAGCGTTTAAATGATATTCCTGGAGCAAGAGATCATGAGTTCTTTGGTGAGTGGATTCAAGGATATAGTTCTGAAGAATACGGTAACCTTTGTATTTGGTTAATCGATTTATTAAATGAAATGGCAGTTGGAAAGTCTGAAAAAGAGCTAGATCGATTAGAGGAGATTTTCCTATATTCCAGTCGATTTGAATATTTATTCTGGGATATGTCCTATCGTAAGGAGATGTGGGGATTTGAGGAGCAAGAACATACTACAGTTTCATAATGTTTCTTTTCATTATGATGAGAAACCAATCATCAATGAATTAAATGCTTCTATACAAGATAAAGAGTTTGTAAGTATTATCGGACCGAGTGGATGCGGGAAAAGTACTCTATTTCGCCTTATTACAGGTTTAGAAGAAGTAAGTACTGGGCAGATAGAGCTGACAGAAACGAAGAGCCATCCTGTAGGGTATATGCCCCAAAAAGATATGCTCCTGCCGTGGCGAACGATTATTGAGAATGCTGCTCTGCCGCTAGAGTGTCAAGGTGTACAGAAGAAAGAAGCACAAATAAAGGCCAAGGAACTGCTACATAAATTTGGCTTACAAGGGTATGAGACAAAATATCCGAAAGATTTATCTGGTGGTATGAGACAACGCGTATCTTTTATTCGAACTTTATTAACAGGCGGGGAGATATTGTTGTTAGATGAACCGTTTAGCGCGTTGGACGCTTTAACGAAGGCATCTTTGCAAGAATGGCTGTTTGAACAATGGAAAGAGTGGGAAAAAACAATTTTATTTATCACTCATGATGTGGAAGAAGCGTTGTTTCTTTCTAATCGAATTTTAGTAGTAGAGCAGCAACCGATAACTACTTTAACCGAGAGGGTTGTACCGCTTGATCGTAATCGAACAAGAAAAGATTTATATAAGCCTGAAGTGTTAGCGCTTAAAAATGAGCTTCTTAGTATGTTACAAAGGCAGGTACTCGTATGATGAACCGGTTGAAGGAGCTATTACCTGCCCTTACACTTTCTAGTATTTTACTTGCCTTTTGGGAAGTAGGCGCAAGAATCGTAGATGAAATGTACATTTTGCCGTCACCGTCTGCAATTTTGATGAAGATATGGAAACTAAAAGATATATTATTTACGGTTCATTTGCCGGCAACCTTATCGGTCGTTTTAATAGGGGTGGCTATTTCTATCGTACTTGGGGTAGGGCTAGCGATGTTAATGAATGCGAGTAATTGGATGGAGAGAGCATTTTATCCATTATTAGTTGCCTCACAAACGATTCCTATTACAGCGCTTGCGCCGCTTTTCGTTTTATGGTTTGGATATACGATCTGGAGTAAGGTTGTTGTTACTGTTTTAATTACGTTTTTCCCAATTGCGGTCAATACGTATGATGGACTACGCAGTACGAAAAAAGAATGGGAGGAGCTCTTAGTTACGTATGGGGCAACGAAAAAAGATGTTTTTCTTAAATTAAAGTTACCATCTGCTCTTCCTTATTTTTTCTCAGCTTTAAAAATTGCAGTTCCGCTTAGTGTAATTGGGGCAGCAATCGGTGAGTGGCTCGGTGCACAAGCTGGGCTTGGATATTTCAGTAAAAGAATGATGACGCAGTTAGACGGAGCAGGTGTATTTGCACCCATTGTATTGTTATCATTATTAGCTATTTTCTTCGTCATACTTATCTCAGTATTAGAAAAGAAATTTATTAGTTGGAGGAAGTATTCATGAAATTTTTAAAACGCATCTTTGTGTTGACATTATTAGTTGCAATGATCGCTGGATGTTCTAGTAATTCAGCGTCAGATAAGAATAAAAAAGAAAAAGAAATAACGGTCATGCTTGATTGGTACCCAAATGCGGTACATAGCTTTATTTATGCGGCGATTGAAAAAGGATACTTTAAAGAAGAAGGAGTCAAGGTGAATATAAAATTCCCTTCTAATCCGACTGATCCATTAACTTTAGCAGCTGCAGGAAAAGTAACGGTTGGCTTATATTATCAGCCAGATGTTGTCATGGCAAAAGCAAATGAACAAATTCCAGTGAAATCAATTGGAGCTGTCGTACGTTCACCATTAAATCATGTTGTATCGCTGAAATCAGCAGGCATTCAATCGCCAAAAGATTTAGAGGGGAAAACAGTTGGATATTCTGGAACACCTTTAAGTGAGATGTATTTAAAAACGATGGTAAAAGAAGCTGGTGGTAATCCAGATACAGTGAAAGTAGTCGATGTTGGCTTTGATCTAGTACCGGCATTAATTACGAAGAAAGTGGATGCGGTAACAGGGGCATACATTAACCATGAAGTACCTGTTATGCGTCATGAAGGTCATGAACCGGCGTACTTCAATCCAGCTGATTACGGTGTACCGAATTATCATGAGCTTGTATTTGTAACAGGTGATAAAACGTTGAAAAAAGATAAAGAAGCGTTACAAGCCTTCTTACGTGGTACGAAAAAAGGCTATGATTTCATGAAGAAAAATCCAGATGAAGCATTAAATATTTTATTAAATCATCAAGAAAAAGAAAACTTCCCACTTGTACCAGAAGTTGAAAAAGAAAGTATGAAAATTTTATTAGAGAAAATGGAAACGAAAGATGAGCCATTCTTATCAGATTCAAAAGAATCATGGGAAAAACAAAATAAATGGCTGAAAGATAAAGGAATGACGAAAGAAATCGTTCCGGCCGATGAGTTATTCGAAAACATTTTAAAGTAGGCGAATGAATATGAAAAATGAGCTTCATGTAATCTCAAATGGTCACATGTCATTCGAAGAGTTAGTGAATGTAGCGATGCAAATTGAAAGTGAGATTGACTATTTGCATATTCGTGAGCGTGAGAAAAGTACGAAGGATTTGTATGAAGGTGTGGAAAGTCTTTTGAAGAAAGGCTTTCCGGCATCAAAAATAGTGATAAATGATCGAATTGATATCGCTATTTTATTAAACATTCCACGCGTGCAGCTCGGATATCGAAGCGCCAATGTAAGGTCAGTGAAAGAAAAGTTTTCTTATTTGCATGTCGGCTATTCTGTACATTCTTTAGAAGAGGCGATCGATGCATTTAAGAATGGAGCGGATTCCCTCGTCTATGGTCATGTATTTCCGACAGATTGTAAAAAAGGTGTGCCAGCGAGAGGGCTTGAAGAGGTTTCAGGCATTGCAAAGTGTTTATCCATACCGATTACAGCAATTGGCGGAATTACCACGGAAAATATCGGGGATGTTCTTACTAACGGTGTCAGTGGTATTGCTGTTATGTCTGGGATTATAAGTAGTAGTAACCCGTATAGCAAAGCGAAATCTTATAAGGAATCAATAAGAAAGTGGGCGGAAAAACATGTGTAAGAAGTATGATGTAGCGATAATTGGCGGTGGTGTAATCGGTAGTTCAGTTGCACATTTTCTAGCAGAAAGAGGACATAAAGTAGCGATTGTAGAGAAGCAAAGGATTGCATCTGAAGCTTCGAAAGCAGCTGCTGGTTTACTCGGGGTTCAGGCAGAATGGGATGCATATGACCCGTTATTTGAACTTGCTAGAGAAAGCCGTGCTATATTTCCGCAACTTGCAGCAGTTTTACGTGAAAAAACAGGCATCGATATTGGGTATGAAGAGAAAGGCATTTATCGCATTGCCCAAAATGAAGATGAGAAGGAAAGGATTCTTCACATTATGGAGTGGCAGCAGAAAACAGGTGAAGATTCTTACTTTCTAATGGGAGATCGTTTACGAGAGAAAGAGCCGTGTCTATCTAAGTCAATTATAGGTGCTGTATATTATCCAAAAGATGGTCATGTTATTGCACCAGAGCTTACGAAAGCATTCGCACATTCCGCATCAATTTCGGGTGCTGATATATATGAACAGACAGAAGTGTTTGATATTCGTATTGAAAATAATAAAGTGACTGGGATTGTTACAAGCGAAGGTATTATGGCGTGCGAGAAAGTTGTGATTGCGGGTGGTTCATGGAGCACGAAGTTACTAGGTTATTTTCACCGCGAATGGGGTACATATCCAGTTAAAGGAGAAGTAGTAGCGGTAAGAAGTAGAAAACCACTTTTAAAGGCACCTATTTTCCAAGAAAGATTTTACATTGCCCCAAAGCGTGGTGGACGTTACGTAATTGGAGCAACGATGAAGCCTCATACGTTTAATAAAACAGTGCAACCAGAAAGTATTACTTCTATATTAGAGCGCGCGTATACAATATTGCCAGCTTTAAAAGAAGCAGAGTGGGAAAGCGCATGGGCAGGGTTAAGACCTCAATCGAATCACGAAGCTCCTTATATGGGAGAGCATGAAGAAATAAAAGGTTTATATGCTTGTACTGGACATTATCGAAACGGTATTTTATTAAGTCCTGTTTCTGGTCAGTATATGGCTGATTTAATAGAAGGAAAGCAGGAGAATCATTTGCTAGATTCATTGCTTTCTAAAACAGTTTAGAAAGGGGATGGAAGTTTGAATTTAAAAATTAATGGTAACCAACTTGAAGTGCCAGAGAGTGTGAAAACAGTGGCTGAGCTACTTACGCATTTAGAGTTAGATAACAGAATTGTAGTAGTAGAGCGTAATAAAGATATTTTACAAAAAGATGATCATACAGATACATCTGTTTTTGATGGAGACCAAATTGAGATTGTAACTTTCGTAGGAGGCGGTTGATTATGTTAAACATTGGACCATTTTCATTTCATTCTAGACTTTTATTAGGAACAGGGAAATTCCCTGATTTTGATGTACAGCAAAAGGCAATTGATGTATCTGAGGCTGAGGTTTTAACGTTCGCAGTACGTCGTATGGATATATTTGATGCAAAGCAGCCTAATTTATTAGAGAAACTTGATGTGAAAAAATATACGTTATTACCGAATACAGCTGGAGCAAAAAATGCTGAAGAAGCTGTTCGTATTGCAAAATTAGCAAAAGCTTCGGGGCTTTGCGATATGATCAAAGTAGAAGTTATTGGTGATGATAGAACGTTATTACCTGATCCAGTAGAAACGTTAAAGGCATCTGAAATGTTACTAGATGAAGGATTTATCGTACTTCCGTATACATCTGATGATGTTGTATTAGCACGTAAATTACAAGAACTAGGTGTGCATGCAATTATGCCAGGAGCATCACCAATCGGTTCAGGGCTTGGTATTGTAAATCCGTTAAATTTAAGCTTCATTATTGAACAAGCGACAGTACCAGTTATCGTTGACGCTGGTATCGGTAGCCCAGCTGATGCGGCATTTGCGATGGAATTAGGAGCGGATGGTGTGTTATTAAATACTGCTGTATCGGGAGCAAAAGATCCAATAAAAATGGCACAAGCAATGAAATTAAGTATTGAAGCAGGACGATTAGGATTTGAAGCGGGGCGTATTGCACGTAAGCGTTGTGCAACAGCAAGTAGTCCTTTAGAAGGAATGAGCGTAGTTGAATAATCGATATTCTCGCCAAGAATTATTTTCTCCAATTGGAGAAGAGGGGCAACGAAAGATAAGAGAAAAGCATGTACTCATTATCGGTGCAGGTGCATTAGGTAGTGCAAATGCAGAGATGTTTGTAAGAGCAGGTGTTGGCATAGTAACGATTGTTGACCGAGATTATGTCGATTGGAGTAATTTACAAAGGCAACAATTGTATGCAGAGAGCGATGTAGAGAATAACCTACCGAAGGCTGTAGCGGCAAAAAAGCGTCTAGAAGAAATTAATAGTGAAGTAAGAGTAAAAGCTCTCGTTCAAGATGTAACTGCTGAGGAATTAGAAGAACTCGTTACAAAGGTTGATGTAATGATTGATGCAACTGATAATTTTGAAACACGTTTTATTGTAAATGATATAGCGCAAAAGTATTCTATTCCATGGATTTACGGAGCATGTGTAGGGAGTTACGGCCTTTCTTACACAATTCTTCCTAGTAAAACGCCAT
Source organism: Bacillus sp. 16GRE42 (assembly GCF_019837435.1). NCBI lineage: Bacteria > Bacillati > Bacillota > Bacilli > Caryophanales > Bacillaceae > Bacillus > Bacillus sp. 16GRE42. The sequence goes on along the minus strand of NZ_JADAXF010000002.1, from coordinate 817,735 downwards.
GTTTATCTTGTTTATTACAATTGATTCCGCTTGGCGGAGCGACATGCGATACAGCGGGCATTATATCTCCTGCTGTATCTCTCGTCGTTTCTCATCAAGTAACGGAAGCTCTTAAACTGTTAGTGGAAGATTACGAGTCACTTCGAGATGGACTTGTATCGTTTGATGTATGGAAGAATGAATACTCATGTATGAATGTGCAAAAGCTTCGTAAGCATAATTGTCCTTCGTGTGGAGAGAATGCGATATACCCGTATTTAAATAAAGAAAATACATCGAAAACAGCAGTTTTATGCGGGAGAAATACAGTTCAAATTAGACCACCTCATAAAGAAGAAATGGATTTTGAACGATACAAAGAGCTGCTGAATGATCGTGTGAATGATTTAAATGTAAATCCATATTTATTATCATTTTCTGTGGAAGAAAAGAGATTAGTTGCTTTCAAAGATGGACGTGTACTTGTACATGGAACGAAAGATATAAGCGAAGCAAAAACGATTTATCATCGCTATTTTGGATAGAAAAGGATGAGTGGGATGAAAGTAAATAAAGCTTTAACAATTGCAGGATCTGATAGCGGCGGCGGTGCCGGCATTCAAGCAGATTTAAAAACATTCCAAGAGCTTGGTGTGTACGGGATGACGACTATTACGGCAATTACTGCTCAAAACACGCTTGGCGTTCAAGGGGTATATCCAGTTCCGTTAGAAGGCATTACGGAACAGCTGAATTCAATTGGTACGGATTTAACACCAGATGCTGTGAAATTAGGTATGTTATTTAGCAGTGAAATTATTCAAATTGTAGCAGAATATATTAATAAATTTGGCTGGAATAATATTGTGCTAGACCCTGTTATGATTGCTAAGGGCGGTGCATCATTATTACAACAAGAAGCAGTACAAGCATTAAAAGAATATTTGTTACCAGTAGCAACCGTTGTAACACCGAATGTTCCTGAGGCAGAAGTGTTAACTGGGATGGAGATTCATAATGTTGAAGATAGTAAGGAAGCTGCGAAAGTACTGCATGAATTAGGTGCGAAATACGTGCTTATGAAGGGTGGACATGCAGAATATCAAGGTAATGAGGTAATTGATTTACTCTTTGATGGTGAACAATTTATTGAATTTAGAAGTGAACGAATTCCTTCAAAGCAAACGCATGGAAGTGGGTGCACATTTGCTTCAGCGGTTACTGCAGGACTTGCGAAAGGATACTTGATTGAAGAGGCAGTTCAAGAAGCAAAACGATTTATTAGTATAGCAATTGAAGAGCCGTTGAATATTGGAAGTGGTCATGGGCCGACGAATCATTTTGCATATAATTTGAATAAAACGCAAGCATAGGTAAGTAAAAAGTCAGTTGTATAGCTGGCTTTTTTTGTTTACTTTTTCCAAATACAGGAGTAATATATCAGCCAGAATACATTTTTTTGTAAACGCTGAGTCCAAATATAAGGAGCGGAGGAACCAATTTGTGCAGTGTCACTAGGGGTGAATCTTTCAATTTTGAAAGTAGGGCTACTCTCAAAGTCCGAATCCGACAGCTAACTTCGTAAGCGTCTTGAGAGAGGACGGTGCCATGATGGATACATCACTTCATCGATCTGATTAGTATAGGGGAATATCAATCTATGTTTGATTTCTTTTATGCTAAGGAGGATGAGGTACATGGAGCTAACACTTATTTGTGTTGGAGAAGAAAGCAAGGTAAATAGTTTAAGAGATTTAGTAGCATTTCAACATGAGTTAATTATTTTTACAGCAAATGAAGAGATAGCTGCTGAAGTTAGGAATTGTGGGTTTGATTGGACTTATAGCTGTAGTAAGGCGCAGGATTTTACTAGTATTTGTGAGTGTATTAAGAAGGTGATTTTACTAGGGGATGAGCTTCCAATCGTTAGCTTCTTCACAGAACACATTCGCTTTTCTTTTCAAGCACCTATTACTGTTGTTACAAGGAATAAACGATATCCAACGAGGCTCTATGAAACAATTGGAGCTACATTTGTCGTGTTTACGAATTGTGATAATATTTCTTTTTTATTTTTTGAATAGGGTGGAGGAAAAGAAGATGAAAGTGTTGTTACTAGGAGATATAGCGAATCGTTGGGCGGTATCAGTAGAGCGAGTTCAAGCATTGGTGGTGCTGGATCCTATTTTTCCAAGGCCCTATATCATATTGCCATCGAAAGACGCTTTATATTTAAAAACAGATGTTATCGAATATGAGCAGCTACATGCAGAATTGTCACAAGTTTATATTCGCGGGAGAAATTTACGTGCTTTTTTACGAGGAGAATAAATAGTGAAATAAAAAGAGCGAATGCTAAGTGCAACAAGCTATGCACTTTATGTCATTCGCTCTTTTTATTTCGTATTGAAAAGATCATTTCTGTGAAAATGAAAGAAAAGACGAGTAAATAGATGAAAGAATATTAATAACACTCAATGTAAGCGTTTAAATAGATGGATATTTTCTTATTTTCAGTAATTTAGCTCTTTACAAGTTAAATATAGAGGAGTATATTTACTCTCATAAATCATTCATAAAATTTCCAAAAAAACCTAAAATCGCTGAGTTCCAGAAATGGAGCGGGGGAACCAATTTTGTGCATCGTCACTTGGGGTGAATCTTTCAGTTTTGAAAGTAGGGCTACTCTTTAGGCCCGAATCCGACAGCTAACCTCGTAAGCGTTTAGAGAGGAGGTTTACTTTGTGTTGTTCATTTCGAACACTAAGTAGAGCTTAGTGTTCTTTTTTTGATCATTTAATGGTAAATTTTTACAAAAAGAGAGGGATAGCTATGTTAGATGTTGTAATGATCGGGATTTTTGTTGGGTTAGTCGCATCGATGGCAAGTCTTGCAAGTTGGTCAGATAAAGTTGTGAAAGAAGGGAAGCAATCATGACGGTTGCCTTATCGGTTATTGTTGCAGCAATTACGGTGTACTTAGTGTATGCATTATTAAATCCAGAAAAGTTTTAATTAGGGGGAATCATTCATTATGATTTGGGTCGCAGTTGTTATTACAATGCTGTTGTTTATTCTTGTGGCAAAGCCAACGGGAATTTATTTAGAGAAAGCATTTCAAGGTAGTAAAAAGTTAGATAAAGTATTCGGGCCTTTTGAAAAACTTATTTTTAAAATTACGGGTGTAAAAGAATACAATCAAACGTGGAAACAGTACGCACTATCATTAGTTTTATTAAATGGATTTATGATTGTTGTCGTATATTTCATTTTCAGACTACAAGGGGTATTGCCATTAAATCCAGCACACATTGAAGGAATGGAGCCTACGCTCGCTTTTAATACAGCAATTAGTTTTATGGCTGATACAAACTTACAGCATTATAGCGGTGAAAATGGTTTATCTTATTTATCACAATTAATCGGAATTACATTTTTAATGTTTGCAGCACCGGCAACGACATTAGCACTCGTTATGGCATTTATAAGAGGGCTCGCTGGAAAAGAACTTGGTAACTTTTTCGTTGATTTTACGAGAGCACTAACGAGGGTTTTTCTTCCTATCGCATTTATTGCGGCGCTAGTCTTTGTCGCACTTGGTGTACCACAAACGTTAGACGGGGCCGTTACAGCACAAACGATTGATGGCGCGAAACAAAGTATATTACGTGGGCCAGTTGCATCATTCGTTTCCATTAAGGAACTTGGAAATAACGGCGGTGGATTTTTCGGAGCAAACTCTACGCATCCTTTTGAAAACCCAGGACAAATGAGTAATATTTTGCAAATGATGCTTATGATGTTATTGCCAACAGCACTTCCATTTACGTACGGACGAATGGTAGGAAATAAAAAACAAGGTCGTATTCTCTTCGTATCACTATTCATGGTGTTTCTACTAGGGTTTATAACGATTACGACATCTGAACTAAATGGAAATCCAGCGTTAAACGGAATGGGTATCGAGCATGTACAAGGAAGTACAGAAGGAAAAGAAGTACGATTTGGAACGGTATTTTCTTCCCTATACGCAACAGTGACGACAGCTGCTGAAACAGGAGCCGTTAATACGATGCATGATACGTTAACACCAATTGGCGGGTTAGTACCACTCGTAAATATGATGTTAAATACAGTGTATGGCGGCGTTGGAGCAGGCTTTGTGAACATTATTATGTATGCGATTATCGCAGTCTTTATATCTGGATTGATGGTTGGACGGACACCAGAGTTTTTAGGTAAGAAAATTGAAGGTAAGGAAATGAAATTAATTGCGGTAACGATACTATTTCATCCACTGCTTATTTTAGGGTTTTCAGCATTAGCTCTTTCAACAAGTTTAGGAACGGATGCCATTTCTCATTCTGGTTTCCATGGTTTAACGCAAGTGGTATATGAATACACATCGTCGGCTGCGAATAATGGATCTGGATTTGAAGGGTTAGCGGATAATACACCGTTTTGGAATATTACAACTGGCTTAGTTATGTTTTTAGGGCGCTATTTCAGTTTAATTACGATGCTAGCTGTTGCAGCTTCATTGAAAGAAAAGACGGTAGTACCAGAAACAGTCGGAACGTTCCGTACAGATAATAGTTTATTTGGCGGCATTTTCATCGGAACAATTGTAATTGTCGGTGCATTAACATTCTTCCCGATGTTAGTACTCGGCCCAATTGCAGAATTTCTTACATTGAAGTAATGGAGGGTAAATGATGAGACCGGTAGTAGTAAAAGAAAAGAGAGTAAATGAGTCACAAATACATGCTGTAGAAGATGAAGTTAGACAAGCAAAAACGATGGATCGTGATATCGTGACACATGCGATGAAACAATCCTTTGCGAAATTGAACCCGAAAGTCATGATAAAGAATCCGATTATGTTCGTTGTAGAAATTGGATTTATCATTACGTTCATTTTATCTTTTCTTCCAAGTCATTCTAGTAGTGTACCAGGATGGTTTAATATAACAGTTTCTCTCATTCTCTTGTTTACAGTTTTATTTGCTAACTTTGCAGAAGCGTTAGCGGAAGGGCGGGGGAAAGCGCAAGCTGATTCTTTAAAACAGTCGAAGAAAGATGTGTTTGCAAATGTTGTAAAAGAAAATGGAGACATTGTTCAAGTTTCGGCAACTGATCTGAGAAAAGATGACGTTGTTATTGTAAAACAAGGAGAAATGATTCCAAGTGATGGGGAAGTAATTAAAGGATTAGCGTCTGTTGATGAATCTGCGATTACAGGGGAATCAGCTCCTGTAATAAAAGAAGCGGGCGGTGATTTTTGTTCCGTAACAGGCGGAACGATGGTCGTAAGTGATGAGATTACAATTGTCATTACGAGTAATCCTGGTGAATCATTTATTGATAAAATGATTTCGTTAGTAGAAGGAGCTGCTCGTCAAAAAACGCCGAATGAAATTGCTTTAAATACAGTATTAACGAGTTTAACGCTTATTTTCTTAATCGTTGTTGTGACGTTGCCGATTTTTACAAACTATTTAGGATTTCAAATTGATACAGCTGTACTTGTAGCGTTGTTAGTTTGTTTAATTCCAACGACAATTGGTGGTTTATTATCAGCAATTGGTATTGCTGGGATGGACCGCGTGACAAAGTTCAATGTGTTAGCGATGTCGGGTAAAGCAGTAGAAGCTGCGGGTGATATTAATACAATCATTTTAGATAAAACAGGTACGATTACTTTCGGGAACCGAATGGCACATACATTGCTTCCTGTAGGAAATGAGACGATTGAGCAAGTAGGGAAATGGGCCGCGATTAGTTCAGTCTTAGATGAAACACCAGAAGGTCGATCAGTTATAGAATATGTAAAAACGAAAGCTATATCATATAATCGAGAAATTGCAGAGCAAGGTGAGTTTATCCCGTTCAAAGCAGAAACGAGAATGAGTGGTGTGGATTTACAGGACGGAACGAAAGTGAGAAAAGGTGCTGTAGGTAGCGTAATTGAATGGGTTAGGTCACAAGGTGGAACGATTCCGAAAGATGTAAATCAAAAAGCAGATTCCATTTCCAAAGAGGGCGGGACACCACTTGTAGTTGCAGTGGATAATCGTATTTACGGTTTAATTTATTTAAAGGATACAGTAAAGCCAGGTATGCGTGAGCGTTTTGAACAATTGCGCCAAATGGGGATTAAAACGGTTATGTGTACAGGTGATAACCCGTTAACAGCAGCAACGATTGCAAAAGAAGCAGGGGTAGATGAGTTTGTTGCTGAGTGTAAGCCAGAAGATAAAATTGCGGTTATTAAAGCAGAGCAAGATAAAGGGAAACTTGTAGCGATGACAGGTGATGGTACAAATGATGCGCCGGCATTAGCGCAGGCTGACGTTGGATTAGCGATGAATAGTGGTACGACAGCTGCGAAAGAAGCAGCGAATATGATTGATTTAGATTCGAACCCGACAAAAATTATTGAGGTTGTAGGGATTGGTAAGCAATTGTTAATGACGCGTGGTGCGTTAACGACGTTTAGTATTGCGAACGATATTGCAAAATATTTTGCAATCATTCCAGCGATGTTTACACTTGCGATTCCGCAAATGGAGGCATTAAACATTATGAAACTAACATCACCACTGTCAGCGATTTTATCAGCATTACTATTTAATGCAGTTATTATTCCATTACTCATTCCATTGGCGATGAAAGGTATCGCATATAAACCAATGAGTTCGAATGCACTACTTGGCCGAAACCTACTTATTTATGGACTTGGCGGAGTGATTGTACCATTCATTGGAATTAAAGTAATTGATATAATTGTCGGCTTGTTCATATAAGGAAGAGGGGAAAAAGATGGCGAAGAAACAAAGTATACTATCACCAATTATCCGTATTACTTTTACATTTTTAGTGTTGTGCGGGCTTGTATATCCGCTTATTGTTACTGGTATTGCACAAGCAGTAATGAAGGATAATGCGGATGGAAGTTTAATATATAATGATAAAAATGAAGTGATTGGTTCTAAATTAATTGGCCAAAATTTTACAGATCCACGTTATTTTCATGGGCGTGTTTCTAGTATTGAATATAAGGCAGAAGCATCTGGTTCAAATAACTATGCACCGTCTAATCCAGATTTAGAGAAACGAGTAGAGAAAAGTATTGAAGAGTGGAAGAAACAAAACCCAACTGTTCCAGTTACAGAAGTGCCGATCGATTTAGTGACAAATTCAGGTTCAGGGCTTGATCCTGATATTAGTCCGAAGGCAGCTTCTGTACAGGTAGAGCGTATCTCAAAAATAACGAAAGTTCCGAAAGAAACGTTAGATCAATTGATTAAAGATCAAACGGAAGGTGCGGCACTTGGCTTATTTGGGGAGAGCCGCGTAAATGTTTTAAAGTTAAATTTAGAATTACAGAAACTACTGAAATAGTAACAGTGCTACCTCAATCTAACGGATTGAGGTAGTGTTGTTTCGAAAGAAAGGTTGTGAGTGTTTTGTATGCGGATGACTATAAACCAACGTTTCAAAGGCGAACACCAGAAGAGTATTTAGAATATATTCGTCAGCAAAACCGCGGGAAGTTAAAGCTATATGTAGGGGCGGCTCCAGGAGTAGGGAAAAGTTATAAAATGCTACTTGATGCTAGAGAGATGAAAAAGGATGGTATTGATATTGTAATTGGTTTAATTGAAACACATGGGAGGGAAGAGACAGAAGAAGCGATTGCTGATTTAGAAAAAGTCCCTTTAAAAGAAATAGATTATAAAGGAAAGGGATTTTATGAGCTTGATGTGGAAGGAATCATAAAGCGGGCACCACAAATTGTTGTTGTGGATGAACTTGCGCATAGTAATATTCCCGGATCGAAAAATAAGAAACGTTACATGGATGTGCAGGAATTGTTAGATGCCGGTATATCTGTATTATCAGCATTTAATATTCAACATTTAGAAAGTGTTCATGACATTGTAGCTCAAATTACAAATGTAAAAGTAAGAGAGCGTATTCCAGATTTTATTTTGCAAAAAGCAAATGAAATTCAACTTGTTGATGCAACACCTGAGGTACTCCGGAAGAGATTAATCGATGGAAAGATATATAAGGAAGAAAAAATTCAACAAAGCTTACAAAACTTCTTTACGCTTAATAATTTAGGGGCACTCAGAGAATTATCCCTTCGGGAAGTGGCAGATGATATGGACGAGAAAATTAGCCAAACCGTTATAGAACCGATTGGTGTAAAAGAAAAAATTCTCGTTTGTGTACAATACAGTTCAACAGCAGAGAAATTAATACGGAGAGGTTGGCGTATGGCGGATCGCTTAAACGCTGAATTGTATGTATTAAATGTTGAAAGGGAAAATATAGAGTCCCTTTCAGCAGGGAAAAAGCAAACGATTGAAGAGTGGAAGTTGCTAACGAATCAATTTGATGCGAGTTTTGTTTTAGAAGAAGCAAAAGGAAGAAAGCCAGCGGATGTTATTATTGAAGTCGCGAAAAGACTACAAGTAACGCAAATTTTACTCGGACAATCAGCAAGAACAAGGTGGGAAGAAATTCGAAAAGGTTCAATTGTAAATGAAATTATGAGAGAAACGAAGTATATTGATATTCATATCGTTGCAGATCAAAGAGTTTAGAATAGAGACCATCTATAGGTCTCTATTTTGCTTTTTGTACAGCCTGAAAACGTATCATTTTCATTGCGCATAAAATGATAAATAGAAATGTAATTGCACCTAGGAAGAAAATCCAAAAGTAATTTTGATTAAATACAAGAAATCCACCTACAAGTGGCCCTGTGCCCATACCGAGATAGCGTATGAAGTTATACATACCGATGGCTGTTGCGCGTTCTTGTACGAATTCTTCCGTTAATAAAGTAGTGTGAGTTGGCATAGAAAGTCCCATACTAAAACCGTATAAAGATGTAACGATAATGATGAATGAGATATTGATGCTATATGTGAAAGAGAATAAAGTGACACATATAATATTGAAGAAACTAGTGATGAATAAAGCTTGCTTTGTTGTGAGGCATTTTTGCAAAAGCTTGTAGCAATAACTTCCTAACATAATAGAAAGGGACATCGGTACAAATATAAGACCAATTTTACTGGCAGTTAAGTGAAATGAATTTGTTAAAATGCTTGGTAAAAAAACGAGGAAGCAAAAGTAAATACAAAATTGAATGAAGCCAATAAGATTAATAGAAAATCCAGTTTTATTTTTTAAGATAAACCAGTAACTCTTTTTTGCTTGCGGTTGCTTAATTACAGTTGGTTTTGTTTCTGGAAGTAGTGAAATGTTTATAATTAATAAGAGAATGCCAAGTGTAGATAAAAATAAAAATACGTATAAATGGCCATTTATACTGCCGAGATAACCACCTATAAGAGGGCCAATTGCAGGTGCGAGAGCAAGTAACATTTGATACAGGCTCATCGCTTCTCCGCGTTCTTTTCCTTCAAATAAATCACCGATAATCGTTGCTGCAACTATAGGGATAGCTGCTATTCCTATAGCTTGAACAGCCCTAAAAAATAGAAATAAATAAACGTTCGCCGAAAAAGCACATCCGATTGAACCAATTGTACTAATGATTAAACTAGGGATAAGGACATATTTTCTCCCTTTTGTATCAATTAAAGGTCCATATATGAGCTGCATAATTGCAAGAACGAATGTGAATAGTGAAACTGTTACATTTACTAGATAAAGAGAAGTGTGAAAAGAAGCTTGAATCATAGGCAAGATAGGCGTGTAAATATTTTGAGCGAAGGAACCGAGTAAGGCACTCATACAGACAACGTATAAAATGAAATGTAGTTTGGATTTTTTCATTATGTTAACCTCCTTGCAATTTAGTTTCCTTGGAAACTAAATTTATTTTAACATGTTTTTCTCCCTTGTAAATATGAAAAAATGATTTTAAAATGGTATATAGTTAAATTGTTTCTTTGGAAACTTAGGGGGCGAACGGATTGGAACGTACAATGAAACAAATGGAAATAATTTCGGACATTCGTACACTTTTGCATAAAAAAGAAGAACATTTGAAAGGGCAAAATGAGAAGTTTCTTCGTGAGACAGGTATAAGTGGTATGTCTTTATCTGAATTACATGTGATCGAGTGTATCGGAAAAAATGCTCTGATGAATGTAACTGCTATTACGACAGAAATGGGAATGACAAAGGGTGCAATCTCTAAAATTTGTACAAAGTTGTTTCAAAAGCAATTCGTTGAGAAGATGCAAATGTTAGATAATCAAAAAGAAATTTTCTTTCGCTTAACGGAAAGCGGAAATGAAATATATAAAGCTCATGATAAATTGCATAAACAAGCTGAAGAAAAGTGGCTGCTACTGTTAGATGGATATACGGAAGAAGAGCAAAATTTTATTCAAAGGTTTATAAAGGATGTCTCCAAACATCTGGAAATATAATTGGAAGAAAAAACTCCTTTATTTCAAGCCTTTTGAATATAATTTCTAAAAAAAATCATATATAATAGAGAAAGATACTTAACATAGTGAATAATTAAAGAGTCAATATATAAAGAGGAGAGAATAACATGCTTGAAAATACGGGATTAGTATTAGAAGGCGGCGGTATGCGTGGTGTATATACGGGCGGGATATTAGAATATTTTATGGAACAAGATTTATATTTTCCATATGTAATTGGTGTGTCAGCCGGTGCTTGTCATGCAGCGTCGTATCTTTCCAGACAAAGAAATAGAAATAAAACAGTAAATATTGATTATGCATCACACCCACAATATTTATCGTATAAAAATTTATGGAGAAAACGCCAATTGTTTGATATGGAGTTCATTTTTCATGAAATTCCAGAAAAACATGTCCCGTTTGACTTTGAAACATATTTTAATAGTCCAGAGCGTTTCCTTGTAGGCACAACAGATTGTGAAACAGGACAGTCTGTTTATTTTGAAAAAGAGGGAACGAATGATGATGCACTAAATTTATTACAAGCATCTAGTTCATTACCTTTCATTGCACCTGTAGTAAATTACCGTGGTAAGCAGTTATTAGATGGCGGGATTTCGGATCCGATTCCAGTTCGTAAAGCGCAAGAAGATGGATTTAAAAAATCAGTCGTTATTTTAACGAGAAATCAAGGTTATGCTAAGAAAAAGTCAAAGTTTGGATGGGTGGCAGCGAAAGCTTATAAAAAATATCCGAAACTTGTTAATACGATGTTGAATCGTTATGAAGTATATAATGAAACACTTCACTACATTGAAAAAGAAGAGCAAGCTGGGAACTTATTTGTTATTCGTCCAGAAGTACAGCTTCAAGTAGATCGTATGGAAAAAGATACGGCAAAACTACAAAACCTATATGAGCAAGGCTATGAAGATGCAAAGAGACAGTTTGCAAATTTACAGTCGTTTTTACAAAAATAAGTATTAGGCTGTGGAGAAGAGTTTCTCCGCAGCCTTTTTATATTGCTTTTAAAAAGATGTATTAATGTTTAAGTGTTTAAAGAGTTTGTAAAACATCGGGTTTCTTATTGAGGAGAATTTATTTGAAGGATATTATGATGATGTAGCGCTACTAAACTATTAAATTTATGAGGTGATTGTTAATGAAAGGAAAAGTTTTTTCAATTACGACTTTAGTAATATTAGCAACATCAATCTCAACAAGTGCATTCTATCCAACTCTAAGCGGTCACAAAAGCGGTAACCTACTATCTTACAGAGCTCAAACTACTACGAATCAAAATGCATCTCGTTGTTCAGTAGCAATTTCTTTTATTAAATCAAATGGAAATAATTCATATATTGAAAGCGCTTCGGACAAATTAGGATCCCATGAATCTGGAAGAGCATTAAACGCAACTGTGAGTAATGGTGCATATAACGCCTTTGGTGCAAAAGGACTATACTCTGAGCATTATGCTAATGAGAATAATGACTATCAAGAAGATACACACAAAGGTACTTTTGATAGTAATGGTAACTTACGATTACAGTGGTAAAAAGCATTAAACAGTTGTCTTAATAAATATTTGCATAAGGAGAAGGGGATGTTCATCATCTCCTTCTTATTTAAAAGGAGCACAGACATGTACCTAGCTTTTAAAAATATAAAAAACAACAAACTATTTTCCGTAATTCTTCTTATGGCATTTTTTATTTCTTTTCTTTCTATATCAGTAGCTGCGCTTTTAACAGAATCTAAACGGAATTTTATATCTGCTTTTCAAATCGGTTTCCCAGAAAACAATCAAATTTTAACTGTTCCGATAGCGAATGCAACTGAATTGGAAGAAATAATTCCTTTCATACAAGATACTTTTGTGAAAAGTGATATTTACGTAGAGTATTTAAAAGCATTAAATAGTTCAGGGGCAACAAAGATCATAGCTGTGAATTTAAAAGATGATTATTATTGGAAGCCATATATTTCTGAAGGACAATATTTTCATCGTGAAAATGTAAATCATATGGTTGTTGGTGATCAAACGAATGTAGAGGAATTATATGAATTTGATGATACATATAAAAAAATAGGAACTATATCGAGAAAAGACAGTGACGTCGGTGTAGCAGGCATATACGTTCCACTTCAAAACTTACCTACTATATCTAAAAAAGGTATTATCGCGAGTAAACAATTACAATTAACAGTTGTTAATCCTACATCATCTATTCATAACGAAATAAAAAAGTTTATGGATAGGAGTAAAGAAGTGCTTTCGGGAGATGTTCAAATACTGAATGAACGAGATCTTCAGGAACTACATGTGACACATATAGATCCAGCAAATAAGTATTATTATAAATTCATTCTTGTTGCAATTGTTTCTGGCATTTCTGCAGTTTTATTTTGGATTTATAAAAAAGAACGAGAGATTTCATTAAAAAAGGCAGTAGGTGCTTCTAATATATCTATTTACTGCGAACTATATATTCAAATTTTGTTTATTTCTCTAGCAGCGATGTTCTTAGTTTTTATTACGCTAGAAATATTTTCGGGAACAATTCATACGTATTTTCAGACATACTTAGTAAAACCGTTAACACTATATGTATTGATATGTAATGTTGTTTTTATAATTTTTCTTACATTTTTTGTTACTGTAATTCCAATCAAGCACGTTATAAATATATATCCCGGAAAACATTTAAGAACGTAGGAGGTCGTCATGTTTTTTATATTTGATTCTATACGGTCTGTGAAAAAACGGTTGTTACCAAGTTTGATTATAGTAATTTCTTTAATTATTGCATTTTCTTCAGCAATAGAATTTGTTAGTAATCTTTCGGGATATCGAAAAATGATGACGGTAGCAAATAATTTATCGACTCATAAAAATTTCTATGAACTTTATGCGACGCAAGATATAACATTGTTTAGCGAAGAAAAAGCGAAAAGTGATTATCAACATTTCATTCAAGGGTTATCTAATACGATACCAATAACAAATAAAACTAATTATCTGTTCCGTAACTATTCACTTAGTTTAAAAAATGAAAATGGAACGATAAAGACTCTTATTGTTGATAAAGATATTAATAAATACTTTCATATACGAATTTCACAAGGAAGATATTTTGAGGAATCGGAATTTCATAAATCAGTATTTGATAGTAGACCTGTTATATTAGGGGCTAATTATAAAGGAAAGGTATCTATTGGTGATATCATACCATCTGGAAAAATGAAACTAAAAGTAATTGGCTTTTTAGAAAGAAATTCAGCATTTACATATCCTCGAAGCGGTGAAATATCGGATAATCGTATTACATTATTAGATGACATGGTGATTTTACCAATTGGAACAGAAGAAATAGAGTTCTATAGTGTAGACCTTTTATACAATGGGTTAATTATAGAAACAAATGAGAAGATAAATATGAATGAATTTCAAAAGAAAGTATTAAAGGTAACAGAAGGTAAGGGGTATTCGTATTATGTTACAAATCCGGATAAATTATTAGAAAATGAAAAGCAAGGCATTGATAATATGTCATATCCCTTATTATTAAGCGGTACAGTCTTATCTTTTTCATTTATATCTATTTTATTAACATCAATGGCCACGCTTTATATGGAACGTAAAAATATTTCTATTAAATCAGCATTAGGAGCAAGTACTTTTCAACTATGTCTTCCGTTTGTTATTGAGTATATGTTGTTATTCACTTTATCTGTATGTATAGGAATTATGTATTTCCAATGGGAGAATAGCGGAGTAATTGAAATTCAGAAAGGGCTAGAAAATAGTATAGTATCTTTCTTTGGAACGTTAAAAGTCTCTATAGAATCATTGATTGTTATAGGTGCTCTATCAATTGTAATGATCCTCATTATATATGCAATCATTTATTTCAATGTACTAAAAATAAAAAATACATATATGAAAGAGGTGCTATAGATGATTCAGCTCGCAAATGTGGCTAAGGGATACGGAAAGAGTAATTTTAGTGCTTTAAAAGATATTAATCTTACAATAGAAAAAGGCGAAATGATAGCAATTATGGGACCATCTGGTTCAGGGAAATCCACCTTGCTTAACATTATTGGTTTAATTGATAGCCCCTCTACTGGAAAGTATTTTTTAGATGGCATGGATACGAGTACATTAAAGTCAAACTATCATAAGTATAGAAATAAGGAAGTTGGATTTGTGTTTCAGAACTTTTCGCTACTAGATGATTATACAGTTATTGAAAATGTAATGCTCCCGCTTATATATAGAAAAATTTCTCATAAGAAACGTATACAAATATCAAAAGAAATGCTGGAAATGGTAGGGATTGAGAGGCATATTAACAAATATCCTTACGAGTTATCAGGTGGAGAACAGCAAAGAACAGCAATAGCAAGGGCTTTAGCACAAGACACAAAAATTATACTCGCTGATGAACCAACTGGTGCTCTTGATCAAGAAAACGGGAAGAAAATTATGAGCATCTTAAAAGAGATTCATAAACAAGGGAAAACGGTGCTAGTTGTTACACATGATCAAAAGGTAGCTGCATACTGCCAGAGGACGATACGTTTGCTTGATGGATATATGGTGTAATGTGGATAAAAGTATGTGGAGAGGTGATAATGGTTATTTCATCTGTTTTCATTCAAAAATATAGTAAAGAATTACAGGTGAATGAAAAATATTCATAATTTTTAACTCCTTTTATCTTTTTCATAGTTTAGGAATAGTGGAGGCTTTCGTATGATTTTCTTATTTATAGTATATTTTGTGATCATTATGACATTAGTAATGACGTTTCTTCTTTCAAAAAAATCATATAAGAAGCCTATTATTAAATATATACCAACGTTAATATTGTTTATTTTTGCTTTCATTTCTTCTGTTATGTTTGTATTGAATAACGGAATGGGAGCGCTGATGATAGCGGTCTCTTTAGGAATTGCAGCGATAGTGAACGGTCTTTTACTTCTTGCATTGAAAGTAGCTCGTTTGATTGTTGCAAAAGGAAAGTAGCGCATCGAATTTCGATGCGCTACTTTTTTATGTATAAAAAAATCCCTCTTTATGAGGGATTTTAATGTGGTAAGAAAATTAATTGATAAGCGAACAAGATTCCGAATACATACACAAGTGGGTGAACAGAACGGAATTTACCTTTTGCCACTTTCATAAGTGGGTATGAAATAAATCCAAGTGCGATACCTGTTGCGATACTTGATGTAAGTGGCATGCTTAAGATTACTAAGAATGCTGGGAATGCTTCATCAAATGCGTCCCAATCGATGTGGCGAACTGATCCCATCATAAGACTACCAACGATAATTAATGATGGTGCAGTAATAGCTGATACACCAGAAACGGCACTTACTAATGGTCCGAAGAATGCTGCTAGTGCGAATAAAACAGCTACTGTAACAGTTGTTAAACCAGTACGACCACCAGCTGCAACACCAGCAGATGATTCAATGTACGCTGTTGATGGTGTTGTTCCGAACATAGAACCGATTGTTGCTGAGAATGAGTCAGATAGAAGAGCTCGTCCAGCTTTTGGAAGCTTTCCATCTTTCATAAATCCACCTTGTTGAGCAACGCCAAGTAATGTACCTGTTGTATCGAATAATGTAACAAGGAAGAATGAAAATACAACGCCGTATAATCCGTAGTTAATTACATCAGATACTGCAGTAATTGGATTGGAAACGATGATTCCTTCTGGTAATCCAGGCATTGATGTAACGCCGTTTGAGAATGTTAATTGTCCTGTGAAGTAAGCAATAATACCAGTTAATAGCATTCCAATAAATAGTGCACCATTTACATTTAAAGACATAAGGACAATTGTAATTCCAAGTCCAGCTAATGCTAGTAGTACTGGAGCAGAGTGAAGATCACCAAGTCCAACTAAGTTTGCTTCATTTTTTGTAACGATACCTGTTAAACGTAAACCGATAAAGGCAATGAAAAGGCCGATACCCGCAGTAATTGCATGTTTTAAGTTTTCAGGAATTGCTTCCATTAATTTTGTACGGAAAGAAGTGAATGATAACAAAATTAAGATCATACCTGCTACGAATACAGCAGAGAATGCAATTGCGAAAGTCATGCCTTCATGAGCTTTTACAACAGAATAAGAGAAGTAAGCATTTAATCCCATACCTGGTGCAATTGCGATTGGTAAGTTTGTAAAGATCGCCATAAATAATGTTCCGACAACAGCAGCGATAATTGTTGCTGTAAATGCTTGTTCAAATGGAACTCCTGCATCCCCAAGGATGACAGGGTTTACGACAATGATATATGCCATTGTTAAGAAGGTAATAATACCTGCCATAATTTCAGTTTTAATAGAAGTTTTATGTTTTGAAAGGTTAAACATATAAACATCCTTTCTGTTTACGAATAATTTTCACAACAGTTATATATAATATTCGTTTTTTAACTATTTTGCAATAGTTTTGCATAAAAAGTTTATAACAATTCATATTTTATGTCCTAAATTCGAATATTAATCGTAAACCGATTTGCGAATTTCAGTTTTTATTGTGCGCATTATAAGGAAAAGGAGTTGAAAGAAGCTATGCCACAGCAAAAAAACTTTGTAACAATGCCTGCGCAACATCAAAATAAACAGCCTGGTATTGAATCATTAATGAATCCACTTCCGCAGTTTGAAGATCCAAATTATAAAGGAAGTGAAAAGTTAAAAGGAAAAAATATATTAATTACAGGAGGAGACAGTGGGATTGGAAGAGCTGTTTCCATCGCTTTTGCAAAAGAGGGAGCAAATATCGCGATTGCTTATTTAGATGAAGATGGAGATGCAAATGAGACGAAGCAACGTGTAGAACAAGAAGGGGTAAAGTGTGTATTGTTGCCGGGTGATTTAAGTAATGAACAACATTGTAAAGATATTGTAGAAGAGACCGTTCGGCAGCTAGGTAGTTTACATGTTTTAGTAAATAATGTCGCGCAGCAATATCCGCAGCAAGGATTAGAGTATATTACAGCAGAACAGCTAGAAAAGACTTTTCGTATTAATATTTTTTCTTATTTTCACGTTACGAAAGCAGCACTTTCTCATTTAAAACAAGGAGATGTCATTATAAATACGGCGTCTATCGTTGCGTATGAAGGAAATGAAACTTTAATTGATTATTCGGCAACGAAAGGAGCAATCGTAGCTTTTACAAGATCACTGTCTCAATCGTTAGTGCAAAAAGGAATTCGTGTAAATGGTGTTGCGCCGGGACCAATTTGGACGCCACTTATTCCATCGAGCTTTGATGAGAAGAAAGTCTCTCAGTTTGGGAGTAATGTCCCGATGCAAAGACCTGGTCAACCATATGAATTAGCACCAGCATACGTATATTTAGCGTCTGGTGATTCCACATATGTGACAGGGCAAATGATACATGTAAACGGAGGCGTTATCGTCAATGGATAGTTTTCATTTATAAGAGCAAAGTAAAGCTAATCGCATTTATTATGATACTAGTGCTAGGGAGGATTTAGATGAAGAAAGTATTGTTTATCGTAATCCTATTTTTCTGCCTACCAGCTAGCGCTTTTGCTAATACAGATCATTTAATTTTAGTGAACCTTACGACGAATCAGCTATCTTTTTTTGAAGAGGGAAATTATACGAAAACATTTCCAATAACGACGGGAAGGGATAGTACCCCAACGCCTGAAGGTAATTTTTGTATTATAACTAAATATAAAAATAAAGAATACCATCGAAAAAAAATAGCTGGGGGTGCGCCGAATAACCCTCTTGGTACGAGGTGGCTTGGGCTAGACAAGAATGAATATGCGATTCACGGGACAAATCGAGAATGGACGATTGGAAGCAGAGAGTCGAATGGTTGTATTCGCATGCATGACCGGGATATAAAATGGTTATATGATCGGGTGCAATTACAGACGAAAGTAATCATTTCTCGTTTTCATACGAGCCCTGAATATGAAGCGAATAAGCTTGGTTACCGCGTTGTGAGCTGGAACGGTCGTAAAGTAGAAGAAGAGCAAATTGGCATGCTTACGTTAGTAGACCGTGCCGAAATATATTGGCAAGAACCAAATGGGCAGTTAACAAAAGTGAAAACGGTATTGCCAAACGAAAGATATGCAGTGTATTCAAAACGAAAAGAAGGAATATATTATATAGGAAACAATTTGTATATAGTGGATGAAACTGGAGAAAAAATTCGTTATGAGCAAATTCCTACTTCGACCTTAAGTAATATATATAAACGGAAATATAATATTCCGTAATGGCTACCGTATTATAGACGGTAGCTTATTTCTACTTCGAGTTTAACTGCAACTATTGTATTTTGCTGAATATAATACAGTACAGATAGGGGGCGGTTACATTATGAAAAGTGAATTTGCTTTTAAAATTTTCTTAGTAACGACCTGTTTATTTATCGTGTATTTGTATGCGTTTCTCGTTTTTTCTTTTTATGTTCCATATGTTGATTTAATATTGTTCTTCGGATTTATTTGGGCATTTGTGAAAGCAAGAGAAGGAGAGAAGAGTATATATCGGCGTATTACCTTATGTGGGACAGTTGTTCTCGTTATTTTGTACTTTTTTATCATGCATGATTTTTGGAGAGGAATGTAAAAAAGCATACGAGTAATCGTATGCTTTTTTGTTTAATATTTTGGCTTAAATGTATGACAACAAGTTTCTACACTTGTTGTTACAGAACTTTCTAGCGTCTCGTTTGTTAAAACCGCGCCTGTATATGAACCATTTGCATTTGATCCAGATTCTTGTGCATCTGGTTGAACAACGATTGCATTTGCTTGACAAAAGTTACCTTGTCCCCAAAATGAGCAATTGGAAACAGAGCATTTTACTTCTGGCATAAAACCCCCTCCTTATACATTAGTTTGGGATTTTACGCCCATTTCATGTGTAGAAGGAGTTTCCTTTTCTCGTTATTTTTTCGTTTGCTCAAGCCATTCTTTTAATTTGTCTTCCGGTTGTTCACCACTAATACGGCTTACTTCTTTGCCATCTTTAAAGTGAATGATTGTTGGAGTTCCTTTAATTTTATATTCATCCCAAGGAACATCTAGTTTTTCAATATCCATAACTTTCATATCAACGTTCAAGTCTTTAGCCATTGGTACTACGACAGGAGATAGCTTTTGACAATGAACACAAGATGTTTGATAAAAGTATACTGTTTCTTCTTTTTTCTCTTTTAAATTCTTTTGAAGATCTGAAAGAGAGATTTTGTTTGTGTAGTAGTCAGGGCCATTTGTCTTACTATCAGTAGCATTATCAATTTTCTGGCTAGTAGCGTTTTTTTCTTCCATTTGTGTAACAGCAAAAATTGCTGCAAACAAGGCGATAATAATACCACCAAATATAAGCATTTTTTTCATTTTTTCATCTCCTTATTTGTTTTTTATTACAATAAAACTACAAACAGCGATTGTAATAAAGCCGATAAGTGCTAAAAACGGGATTGTAATAAAACCAAACCAGTTTATGAATTCTCCGGTGCAGGGTACACGTCCGCAAGCTGCTCCAGCAGCTGAAAATGCTGCGACTTTTTGAATTGCATAGTGATATAAAGAAATACAAGCACCAATACTTGCAATTGGTAAAGAATAACTTGCGATGCGATAATCTTTCTTTGCTACAGCTATACCAAGCCATAAAACGAATGGATACATAATAATACGTTGATACCAACAAAGTACACAAGGTTCAAATTTCATGATTTCGGAAAAATAAAGACTTCCTAGTGTAGCGATAAAAGAAGCTCCCCACGCGGTAAGTAAAGCATATTCTTGCTTTTTTTCTCGTCTCATATTTTATACCTCTCTTATAATAGTTACATACTAAATTATAGTATGAAGTGGCACAGAAAAGAAAGAAAAAATATGTTTATCAATAAAAGTTTTATAAGAGGAAACTTTTATTGATATCAATATTTAAAAAAGCGCCATTCTCCTGAAGAGAATAGCGCTATATTTTACATTTGAATTTGCTCTACTTCTTCTATATGTGACTTTTGAGATGCATGGTCAATATATTGAAATAGGAGCTGCAATTGTTTATCAACTTCTGGCATTTCTTTACTGTATTGATAAGCGTGTAAAAAATGTTCAATACGCTTAGAAAATAATTGATCGTTCGTTTGAACCATAAGAACGAGTAATTTATCCCAATTACAGCTATACGTGTAATAGAGAGCTTTGTCATAGTCGTTATATGTTTGCACTGTGTACCCTCCTTACTGAGGAGTTATATATAGTGTGTGACAAGCAAGGAGAAATACACTTGAAAGAATTTGTTAAGAAAAAAAGCGAATGAAAAGAAAAAACGAGGAATTTCCTCGTTTTTAAGCTTTTGGCATTGGCGTAGGTGTTGGTTTGCCATAGCCTTCTTTGTATTTATTGTCGATATAGTTACGAATTTCGAGCGTTGATTTTCCTTTTTGTTTCATGGAAGCAGATTCAACTGCGATTTCTAAGCAATTGACACAAGTCGTTGCGTGGGAATCCCAGACAACTTCACCGTTCTTTTTAATTTCACGAATAAAGCAGTTTTTATTATTTTTATGTCCCACACTCTCACCGCAACCGCAGTAACATGGAATCCAATCTAATAGCTCTGCATTTTGTCCAGCTACAGTATAGATATCTTTCATTTGTGGATCAAGCTTGTCTAAGAAGGTAGGAAGTGTGTCGACCCCTTTTGTTTTTTCTTGAATGTCAACTTGCTGAGTATGCGATGCGTGGTCATGCTCTTCTTTTGATTCAGATGATTTCTTTTCATTTGTACTAGTAGCTCCGCAACCAGCAAGAATTAAACTCAGTACTGCAAGTAAAGAAAATACATATTTCTTCATACGCTTGTCCCCTTTACAAATGTATTAATCAAATTGTATCAGACTAAAACACCTAGGGAGAAGCTTTTTTTGAACGATTTTTGAAGTGCCATCGTAGTGAATGAAATAGAAATAAAATTGGGATATAGGCGTATACAATATATAAGCCAGCTTGAGATAGTACTGTATTTAATGTGTTGATACTTTCACGGTTTGTAAAAAATAAGGACGAAATAAAGATAGCTGCGATAAAAAATGGCAGTGTGATTTTAAAAGGTATGTGAAAAGATTTTTTACTAATGCAACAAGAAGACCAAATGGTTAAACAAAGATTAGGTAAAATAATAAGATACCATATGAAAATAATGATGTACTCAAACCTTTGAATAAAAGGCACCTTAATAATTTTTAGCATCGTTAAGGTTGGCCAAATTGTATGATGTAGTTGCCCTTGGCTATAGTACATAAGGGAAACGATGGCTAATATTACGTAGAGGAGCGTCGTAAAAGCAATACCACCATGTGCCCATTTATTTAACGATTTTCCTTTTTTAATAAATGGATAAAAAACAAGGATTGCTTCAAATCCGAGAAATTCTAATGCAGATGCTTTCGCTGCAGTTAAAATGTCTAAAGGTGAATGAGTTAGAATTGGAAAGATGTTACGAACATGCGCATATTTCATTGGGAAAACTAAGAAGAACAGGACGAAAATCGGTATTATGACGCCCCAAAAACATATTCCTGTTACAGAACGAAAGCCGCCTCTAATTATGTAATAAGCTACAAGTAAAAATAGTAAAGTTAATTTCCACGGTTTAATTGTAGGAAAGACCCAAACTTGAATAACTTCAATATATGTACGAAGAACAGTAAGGCAAAATAATAGAAGATATGCCGCAAAGCATACGGAAAAAAATGTTCCAATCCACTTTCCGAAACATGTCGTATGGATATTCATTAAATCATTATCTTTTTCTAACATTTTCAGCATACAAAATAATACGATATGAGTTGCAATACCAGCGATAATAAGAGAAATCCAAGAGTCATAACCGGCAAATTGCGCAATAATCCTTTGGTATCCTAACACCCCTACTCCAATTTGAAGAGAGTGTAATAGAAGGAATGTGAAATACGGGGAAACTGTATGTGTTTTATCTTGTCCAGTCATGATAGCACCTCACTATTCTCCGATACCAGATTGTACGACATTAATCTTTACATTGACAGCAACGTCTACGTTAGGATACATATCTTGAATTTGTTTCATGCTCCATTTTCTTGAATGACTACGAATTTCTTCACGTATACCGATTGGATCGATTTTTTTTTCTTGGAATCTTTGTATTAATTCGTTTAAATCCTTCTCAAGTGTTTTTTCTACATGTCTTTTTACGTAAGTTACATTTTCACTCTTTGATAAATCAAGCCAACTAGGAGCATTTTTTATGAGTCCATTTAATTTTAAGTGTATGTTAACTTTCGGAATATCACCGTTTGGTGAAAGAGAACATACACTTTTTCCAGATAAGTTTTGAGTAGCAATCAAACCTTTATGTTTACCTTGACGTATCGGAACTTCGTAACGCCCATTTTTCGTTGGATTAATGAGTAATTTAAATAAAAAAGACCTTTTCTTATCTGTATACATAGCCACTTTATCCTTTTTTAAAAAAGCTAGTCCTTTAATGGAAGCAGATTTGTCTTCTGATACTTGAATGTAAGGAAGAAATGGATCGCATCCAGATGAATAGAAGTTATATAAAAAAATATTTAAAGCTGTCCGCGGGATTGTCTCGTTTTTTATATTTTGCTCCAGTAAATCAGATAGATAAAGTGATCCATTTGTTCTGACATGTTTAAGTAATTCTTCTGCTGAACCATCTACAAGCGCTAGTTGTACATCTCGTCCAATGTTAGGATCACGTTGTAAGTTGTTAATAACATCTCCAAGTCCATGTTCACCAAATGCTTTTCCAAATAGGACAACACGCATTTGACCTACAGCAATCGTATGTGGCGATTTGGCGTTTAGAAGGGAAGATATAGTTTCAATTGTACCTGCATGGGTTGATTGAGTTTCTGGTTTAGATTGTACGCCTTTTGTGTAATCGGGATATAAAATTGTCCCGCGAAATTTTTTATCTTTTATTATATCGAATCCACCTACGTGAATCATTCGCTGTGTATCAACTATATTTGCTTCTGTACAACCAGATTGAAAAATTAAAATGATAATGAAAAAGCAGAATAAAATATTTTTCATTTTTCCTCACCGTCGTGTTTTTCTTTCGCTTTGTTTGGATCATAGCGCCATTTCTTTTTTGGTCTTAGAAAAGAAGCACGTCCTGCAGTTTGACTAAATGGAAGGCGAAGGAGTCCTTCAGCTGTACCTAACCCGCGAAATGGGTATAAAGGTAATAAATAAGGTGATCCAAGTGATTTTAAGCGAATTAAATGAGCCAATATGAATACAAATCCGACGATAAGCCCTACACCTCCAAATGCTCCAGCTAAAATGATGAGAGGGAAGCGTAATATCCGGATAGTAGAAGACATTTTTACTGTTGGTGTTGTAAAAGAAGCTAGTGCAGACAACGCAACAGCAATTAATAAGATGGTGCTCGTTAAAGCAGCCTCAACAGATGCCTGCCCAATTACAATGCCGCCAACAATACCAATGGTTTGGCCGACTTTAGTCGGTAAACGCGCCCCAGCTTCGCGCAGTAATTCGATTGTAATTTCTAAAAAAAGTGCCTCCAAAACAGGTGGAAATGGTACGTTGGCTCTAGAATAAATAATAGGGCCGAGTAAATCTGCTGGAATCATTTGATAGTGATACGTTAATACAGCTGTATAAATAGCTGATGAAAATAGAGAGAATGCTGCACCAAAAAAACGAACTAATCTAAGAAATGACCCTGCTATCCATGGTAAATAATAGTCTTCTGGAGAGACGAAGAAATCGAGTAGTGTTGCGGGTCCAGCTAATGCATATGGTGAACCGTCTGTTAAAATGACGACTCCTCCATTCAGTAATGCATAAACGGATCGGTCTAAACGCTCTGTAGGCAGTAAAACAGGGAAAGGTGAGTTGCTATTATCACTAATAAACTGTTCAATCATAGTTGCATCAAAAGGGTAATCAAAATCAATATCTCGCAGGCGTTGCACTGCAGTGTTCACATGCTGTTCATTTGTAATATCCGCCATATAAGCGACTACAATTTTTGTTTTTGATATAGAGCCAACGGACAGTTCTTTGAAAATTAATTGCTCTGTTACAATGCTTCGCCGAAGTAAATGTATATTCGTATCAATATTCTCAACGAATCCAATTTTGGGACCGATGACACTATATTCATTTTCTGTATCGTTATATAATCGTGTACCTAAAGCTAAACTTTCAGCACGAATCAGTGCATATTCGGCTGTTTGGGAATCAACTTTTAGCTGCAAGAGTACATATCCACTTAATAGTTTTTCACGGATATCATCAATAGAAGGATTGGTAATAATCTCCTCAAGTGTGACGATGTTTGCTATGTCATTTATATTTTGAATGCGATCTAATTCTTTTTTGATAGGTGTTAAAATGAATCGATTAATAATAAGTGATTCAACTGTAGATTTATAATAAAACAAACATAATGACCCATCCTCTATGACATTATAAGAGGAAAAATCGCTGGATTCTTTCATAGTGTGGATGAATTCTGGAACAGAGCATACGGATTGTTTCTTCTTTTTAGATGATAAACGAAACATTTTCTCACCCCTGACATACATCATTTACTTGTGTTAGTTTTTGGGAAAGACGGGAATTTATACTTGAAAATTGAAAGTTCATAAAGAAAAGGAAGAGTATTAAATATCTCTTCCTTTTTGGCATGTTAATTTGTGTTCTTTTCTTTAATAGACTTCACTAATTTAATCATTTCTGCACGTATATCTTCTTTTTTCACGTTTAGTTTTTCTGCAATTTGCTTAATGTCCATTCCATCTTTTTTCATTTTTAGTACATCATCGAGAGGGGTATTACTTTTTTGAGAGATGATTGTTAATACTGTAAGTTGACGTAATCCGATATTATATTCTTTCATTTTTTGTTTGAGTCCATCTGGTGTAGATTTTTGCATATTTGCTAATTCTTGCAGTAGTGCTTTTTTCGTCTCTTTATTTATATGATGTTTTTTCAACTTACTTGGATCTACGCCGAAATGTTGGGCTGTTTTCTCCCAAGATTTATTTTGTTTATAGTAAGCTAAAACGTCTTTTATTTCTTTTTTACTCATTTTTGCAATATGAGCAGCTTTCCAAATTTCATGTTTGTTATAGCCGAGTTTTTCGAGCGACTGCATTTCTTCTTCTGAAATAGGCTTATGATGGTGCAATGTTACTTCTTTTGGCGTGGCAGCGAAAGTAGGGAAGACGGTTGCCCCGAATAATAATGTTGCCATGGTCATACTTACTGCGATTTTTTTGTACATATAAACTCCTCCTAGATGGATAATGTGGAAAACTGTACACATATCATTTCCATAAAATGTGAAATACTTGTGAACAAGTTAAGTTTTTTTATTCACAGTATAAAATGACGTTTTTGGAAGTTTTCCAACATAAAACATTGATTAATAGTAAAAAACTAAGGTATAATCGAAATTGAAAATCAATATCAATAACAAATGTATACATATAGATGAAAATAAGGGAGAGAAAAATATGACTACATATACTTCCATCGCAAATGTGATTAAAGAAAGACGCTCTGTACGTACATTCACAGATAAAGCTGTAGATAAAGAGTTATTAATTGAACTATTAAACGACGCAACGTGGGCACCGAATCATAAACACCGTGAACCATGGAATTGTAAATTATACATTGGAGAAGGTCGCAAAAAATTAGTAGATGCAGTATTAAACTCTTTCACAGAAGAAGAAAGAGCGAAACGCGGTAAAATTTTATCAGATCGTTTCTTAAGCACGCCTGCACAAATTGTTGTTTATATTAATGAAGATCCACGTCAAATTCAACGCGACGAAGATTACGCTGCAACATGTGCATTTATGCAAAACTTCCAACTACTTGCTTGGGAGCGTGGATTAGGATGTGTTTGGAAATCAGGCGGATTAAACTACAATCCATTATTTATAGAAGGACTCGGTTTAACAAGAGGTCAACGCATCGTTGGAATTCTTCACCTTGGCTATTTCGATAAAGCACCAGAAGGAAAAGCTCGTACACCGATTATGGAGAAGATGGAGATTATTGAAGGTTAATAGATGAGACATTCTCGTTTTTATGAGGATGTCTTTTTATTATGCAATCAATCCTCATGAAAGCTTGTTCCTCATCATACACTTTCTTAAGGGAAAGTGTAAGGAGGGAAAATAATGAGAGCAAGTGACGATAAAGCACTGCAATATGCGATTGCGGAAATTACGGAAATTGCGACTGGATTTGGGCTTGATTTTTATCCGATGCGTTATGAAATATGTCCAGCGGAAATTATTTATACATTTGGTGCATATGGGATGCCGACGCGGTTTTCACATTGGAGTTTTGGAAAACAGTTTTTTAGAATGAAATTACAATACGATTTAGGTCTTAGTAAAATATACGAACTCGTTATTAACTCTGATCCATGTTATGCCTTTTTATTAGATACGAACTCGTTAATTCAAAACAAATTAATTGTAGCGCACGTTTTAGCGCACTGTGACTTCTTTAAAAATAATATTCGCTTCTCTAATACGAAACGAGATATGGTGGAGAGTATGGCGGCAACGGCTGATCGCGTGAAAGCATATGAGCATAAGTATGGAAAGGCAGAAGTCGAAACATTTTTGGATGCCGTACTTGCCATTCAAGAGCACATTGATCCGTCACTTATGCGTCCAAAACTGGCGTGGAGTATTGAAGATTTAGAAGAGGATGTAGAAAAGAAAAAGATATCACAGTACGATGATTTATGGAATTTAGATGATCGAAACAAAAAGAGAGAACGACCTAATATGCATAAAAAGAAGAAAATTCCGCCGCAACCAGAGAAAGATTTACTCCTCTTTATTGAAGAATATAGCCGTGAGCTAGAAGATTGGCAGCGCGATATATTAACGATGATGCGCGAGGAAATGTTATATTTCTGGCCGCAGCTTGAAACGAAGATCATGAACGAAGGTTGGGCTTCTTACTGGCATCAACGCATACTCCGTGAAATGGACTTAACATCTTCTGAAGCGATTGAATTCGCAAAGCTTAATGCAGGTGTAGTTCAACCATCAAAAACAAGCATTAACCCATACTACCTCGGTATTAAAATGTTCGAAGATATTGAAGAACGCTACAATAACCCGACAGAAGAAATGAAACGACGCGGCGTAAAGCCAGGATCTGGTCGGGACAAAATCTTTGAAGTACGCGAAATCGAATGGGATGTATCATTCTTAAGAAACTACTTAAACAAAGATCTCGTAATGAGAGAAGATATGTACTTATTCCAGCGCCAAGGAAAAGAATATAAAGTAATAGATAAAGAGTGGGAACAGGTACGTGATCAGCTCGTAAATATGCGTACAAACGGTGGCTTCCCGTACTTAGTAGTAGAAGATGGAGATTACTTAAAGAACGGAGAATTGTACATTAAACATAGTTACGAAGGAATCGAGCTCGATTTAAAATACTTAGAAAAAGTACTGCCATATATTCATCAATTATGGGGAAGAACGGTGCATATGGAGTCGATTGTGGAAAGTAAGGGCGTTGTGTTTTCTTATGATGGGAAGATGGTTCATCGGAAGTATGTGTGATAAAAAAGAACGGACATAGAATGCTATGTCCGTTCTTTTTTATTTGGAACAAGGTCAAATATGCTATTCTTGAAAAAGGGAGTTACATAGAGAAATGGAGCGATTCAAATGAGCAAAATAGGGGTATGCAAGGTGGATATTATGCCGCCTGTAGGTATTGATTTTGTCGGATACCATAGAGAGACAGGAATAAATAATATTGAAGAGTGTATTTATGGGACAGTTTTTGTATTTGAAAAAGATGAGACGAAAACTGTGTTTATAAGTATTGATAATATTGGAATGTTAGTAGAAGATACAAATATGATTCGTGAACAAATAGCGAGAGAGCTTCATATATCATTTGAGCGAATAACTGTTGTTTATACACATACACACTCTGGTCCGGAAACAGTCGGTGATCATCCTTTAATAAAGTCGTATAAAACGATTTTAGTAAATAATGTAGTGCACGGTGCTGTTACTGCGAATAACAACTTGAGGCCATGTGAAATTGGCTGGAGTGTTACGACAGGTTATATTGGGGTAAACCGAAGAGAGAGAACATCTGATGGAAGAGCGAAGATGGGAACAAATATAGAGGGTGTTGTAGATAAACGAATTGGCATGTTAGCCATAAGAAATGCTGAAACGAAGGAGCTATCTGGGATTATAGTATTTTGTACGGCACATCCGAATGTGTTAAAAGGTGATAGCGATGTACTATCGGCGGATTATCCGGGAATGACGAGAGAGATTCTTGAGAAAATCGTAAACTGTCCTGTTATTATTGTGCAAGGTGCTGCTGGCAATGTAAATGCAAAGTATCGCGGTTCAAGGGAAGCAGTAAAGCAAATGGCTTACACAGTTAGTGGACATGTATTAACGATGTTGCCAATAGTTACATATAGCCCAATTGTAAGTTTAAGAACAGTTTCAAGTACGATGCAAATGAAGTTGAAAGATATTCCTGAAATTAATGAAATACGAAGCATGGCTCAATTAGCTGAGAAGCAGTGGGATGTGAATACGGATGAATGGCTTACTATAATTTTAGAGAAATATAAGCAAGGTATTCGGCAGTTACGTATTGATTTAGAAGTTCAACTGTTTCAAATTAATGATGGTATGTTCTTTGGTATACCGATGGAACCTTTTTCAGAAACAGCTTTAGAAGTGAAAGAGCGTCTTCAAAATGAAATAGCTTTTTTAGGTGGATATACGAATGGATATATTGGTTATTTACCGACAAAAGAAGAGTTTGCATATGGTGGGTACGAAGTAGAGCTAAACCCTGTTGTATATGGGCCTGTTACGAATTTATTGATGCCACCGGAGGAGAATACGGCAGAATTAGTCGTGCAGAGAGCTATGGAATTATATAATGCGTAAAATATAGACTCTTGCATATTTGATATGAAATTTAAAAGCAGCAATAATTATTAATAAAACTGTAGAAAACGAATCCATTTTGAAAGGGACTGATCAAAATGGATTCGTTTTTATATGGAGTTTTTGCTTACCAAACAGGTCGTATATTTGATGATAATTTCTCTGTATTTTCTTTAGTAACGAATGTTGTTAAATCTTCCTTGAGCATTTGCATTCGTTCAGTACCTATGTTTTCAATCCATCGTTGCTCTATTTCAGCTACTATTTCTTCTTTCGTTTTCATTACAGCTAAACCTCGTGCGGTTAAAATAATGATTTTACCTCTTTTATCAGTAGGATGCTTTTTGCGCGTGACATAACCACTATTTTCAAGAGAATCGATCATTTTACTTACAGCTTGTTTAGAAATTCCTAAATACTCAGCCAATTCTATACCGGTTGCTCCATTAGGAAGGATACGTTTGAACATAAAGCCGTGTGCTGGCCTAATATCTTCAAATCCCAATTCACTTAATCTGTCATGCAGTTCAGTAATTAATGTACTGAAAGATAATGATAAAAGTGAAGTAAGGTCTAGTTCGTTAAATGTTTGATGATTCATGTATAACCTCCACAATTGTAGTCAATTAAGTTGACTATGTATAAAACCTATTGTACTATACAGGATATGGTCAATCAAATTGACTATATCTTGTATAGTACAAATAATGATCTATATAAATAGAATCAACGGAGGTTTCACATGGTTAATATCGTAAAAATTAGAGGGAGTGTATTTGCACCGTATGCGTTGCTGAAGCCTATTAAGGATGCTGCAACAGGAAGAGTTTTTGAATACGCTGGAGATGCACGTGAATTTACACCATTCGCTGTAAATACAAAGCGTTCAAGATTAGAGCAAGAAGTGATTGTTGATTTTTATAAAAGAGAAATTTTCACATATGTAGATGCTTGCATCGTTACTGTGAAAATTACAAATTCAGATGGTTCAATTGAGTATCAAAAAGGAGAAACAAGTACAGAAAATATTGTATGTACTAATATCGTATGGGGCGAGGATGAAGTTTCATTTGAAATGAGAGCAAGTGCAAGTAATCCGTTAAACGCAGCGGCACCCGCAGCAGATTATTTTTTGGTTATAAGAGTTAATACAAGTGGCATTGTGCATATTGAAGGTTTACATGATGGTTTCCCTTGCTATGAATTTTATAAACAAATAGACTTTCGTTCATTTGAAAAAATATATACACATGATTTCAGAGAAACGAATGATACCCCAGCAGCGCTAGCTGGAGAAATGGAATATAGCTTTAAAACGAAAATCTAGCTATAAATCTAGCGTCATTTTTAAGAAAGAAGTAGCCAATGTAAAAGAGAAAGATTTTAATTATGTGGCTGAAATGGTGTTTTTTTATTAAATAATGCAGTATATAAAATTAGAATTATAGAGGTGTTTCTTATGACTAATATCGTAAAAGTTAGAGCCAGCGTATTTATTCCAATGTCTTGGACAGAACCGAGGAAGGATATGGAAACAGGGAAAATAATTCAATTCGAAGGTGATTCACGCGAATTTACACCACATGCGGTAAATACTATGCGCTCTAGAGTGGAGCAAGAGGTAGTAGTGGATTTTTATAAAGAAGAAGTGTTTTCATATGCGAACACGGGTATTACGACAGAGAAGGTTACGAATCCAGATGGTTCTGTGAATAAAAGAACAGGAAAAGCGAGTACTGAAAATATTGTGTGCACGAATATCGTATGGAATCCTGATGGTGTGCAATTTAAAATGAGTGCGAGTGCAAGTAATCCATTAAATATATATGCACTTCCTGTAGATTATGTATTACATGTATGTGTGAACAAGGATGGTAGTATTGAGATTCAAGGGGAGCATGATGGATTCCCTTGTTTTGAATTTTATAAGCAAGTAGATTTCGGTTCATTTGAAAAAATATATACACATGATTTTAGAGAAACTGGTGATACAGCTGCAGCACTAGGTGGAGAAATGGATTATAGTTTTACAAGGAGTTTATAAGAAGTAAGATAATAATGCAGTGTAGTTGAGAAATGCAAAAGTCAATAAAATCAGTGACTTTTGCATTTTCACTATACGTTAGAAAGTTTCAAAAAAATAAAACGCTTTACAATATACCCTTTAGGGTATATGTTATTATACAAAGTTACAAAGTAATGTATAATATAGTTATAAATACGGAGGTGGTCTACAGTGGAATATAATCAAGATATGAAAAATAGATTGAAACGTATTGAAGGTCAAGTTCGTGGTGTACTTCGTATGATGGAAGAAGGAAAAGATTGCCGAGAGGTTATTACACAGTTAACGGCATCTCGTTCTGCACTTGATCGTACAATTGGACTTGTTGTTGGAACGAATTTAGAGCAATGTTTGCGTGAACAGTTTGAAAGTGGTAATGGTTCAAATGAAGAGTTAATTAAAGAAGCTGTTCAATTACTTGTAAAAAGCCGATAATCTGTCAAACGTAAGTGTTGACAGATTTTCAAAAACATTTTAATATACCCCTACAGGTATATGTATATAAGTTATGGAGGAATCGACTATGAGTATAAAAGTGAATAGGAGTTTAGATTGTAAGGGATTGGCTTGTCCGATGCCGATTGTGAAGACGAAGAAGGCGATGGAAAGTCTCGCATCAGGGCAAGTGATTGAAGTTCAGGCAACAGATAAAGGGTCTACTGTAGATATACAAAGTTGGGCGAGTAAAGTAGGTCATCAATATATCGGGACGAAACACGAAGGAGATCTATTGATGCATTACGTTAGAAAAGCACATGAGCATGAAGTGAATGAAGTAGTGAAATATCCTCAAACAATTACAAATGCGGAATTGCAAGAGATATTATTAAGTGGTGAAGAGTGTATTATATTAGATGTTCGTGAAGCAGCGGAATTCGCTTTTGGTCATATTCCAACGGCTATTTCATTCCCATTAGGCGAACTGGGTAGTGCAGAATTAGATCAGACGAAGCAAATTTATGTTATTTGCCGAACTGGTAACCGTAGTGATGTAGCTTGCCAAATGTTGAAAGAGAAAGGGTATTTAAATGTGAAAAATATCATTCCAGGTATGTTAGAGTGGCAAGGGGATGTGGAAAAGTAAAATTTTTTAAATAAAAATATACCTATGGGGGTAATTAGATGATTGTTAAACCGTTACAAGCAAAAGATGTTGCAGAGAAAGTTTTATTCGGAGAGCTGTTTATTTTAGATGTTCGAAATGAGACGGATTATGAAGATTGGAAAATTGAAGGGAAACAAATTTCTTCTATAAATAAACCGTATTTTTATTTGTTAGATGGTGTAGATCATATTGCAAGTGAATTGCCGAGGGAGAAAGAAATTTTAGTCGTATGTGCGAAAGAAGGTTCTTCACAGTTTGTCGCTGAGCAATTGTTGGATGCTGGCTTCCATAATGTTTTTTATTTAGCTGGCGGTATGAAAGCTTGGAGTGAATATGTGAAGCCGTTAAAGGTAGGAGATGTACAGGGGGGAGGAAGTATATATCAATTTAACCGCCTTGGAAAAGGCTGTTTATCTTATATGGTCGTTTCAAACGGTGAAGCAGCAGTTATTGATGCAGTAAGAACAATTGAAGCATACGAAGAGTTTGCGAAAGAGTATGGCGTTACGATTACGAATGTAATGGATACACATTTACATGCAGACCACATTTCTGGAGGACGTAAGTTAGCTGAAAGAGTAGGTGGCACGTATTGGTTACCGCCGAAAGATGCGGAGGAAGTTGTTTTCTCATATAAACCGCTCGTTGAAGGTTCTGTTATTACGGTGGGGGGTACTAAAATTGAAATTGATGCATTATACTCACCTGGGCATACGATTGGAAGTACATCATTTATTGTAGATGATTCCTATTTATTATCAGGCGATATTTTATTTGTAGATTCAATCGGGCGTCCAGATCTTGCTGGAAAGGCTGAGGATTGGGTGAGTGATTTAAGAGAAACTTTATATAACCGATATAAAGTACTATCTCAACAATTAATCGTGTTACCAGCTCATTATTCAAAAATAAGTGAAATGGATGAGAATGGTGTTGTGAGCGCAAAGTTAAAAGATTTATTTGTGTATAATACAGGACTAAATATTGAGAGTGAGGGAGAGTTTCGTAAAGTGGTAACGGAGAATTTACCACCTCAGCCGAATGCTTACGAAGAAATTCGTCAAACGAATATGGGTAAGATTCATCCGAGTGTGGATGAAGAACGTGAAATGGAGACTGGTCCAAATCGTTGCGCAGTTCATGAATAAATAAAAAATGGAGGAATAGATGATGAATGTAAAACAAGTATTAGATGCGAAAGGTTTAGCATGCCCAATGCCGATGGTAAGAACGAAGAAAGCGATGGATACTTTGCAAACTGGAGAAGTGTTAGAAGTACATGTAACAGATAAAGGGTCAGTTAAGGATATTCCAGCGTGGGCAAATAAAGGTGGTCATGACATCGTAAAGCATGTAGAAGAAGCTGATGTGCTGAAGTTTTGGATTAAGAAGGCGTAGTAGTTTTATAAATGTAGAGAGGTTGGTTATATGAATACAATATTAAGTACGCTTTTCATTGTACTCGCTGCAGTGTTTGTTATTTCACGTTTTTTACCGGTAAAAGGTGTTCAAAATATAAGTGGGAAAGAATTAAAGAGTATAGCAGGAAAAAAGGGAAAACAATTTATCGATGTTCGTACAGTAGGTGAATATAGAGGAAATCATATGAAAGGGTTTCAGAATATCCCATTAAATGAGTTAGCTAGTAAAGCAAATCAATTAGATAAAAATAAGGAAGTAATCGTTATTTGTCAGAGCGGGATGAGAAGTAAGCAAGCGGCAAAAGTACTAAAGAAATTAGGATTCCAGCACGTTATCAATGTTTCAGGTGGTATGAACGCTTTATAAGGAAGGAATATTAAAATGAAAGAAATAACAGCGAAAGAAGTAGAGGAAAGATTGTTACGAAATGAAGAGTTATATGTAATCGATGTTCGTGAAGTAGAAGAAGTGGCGGAAGGGAAAATTCCAGGAGTGCTTCCTATTAGGTTAGGACTACTAGAGTTTCGAATGCATGAGTTAGATAAGCATAAAGAATATATTATCGTTTGTCGCTCTGGCGGAAGAAGTGCAAGAGCAGTTCAGTTTTTAGAGAGCTACGGTTTTCGAGCAATCAATATGGTAGGTGGTATGTTAGCGTGGAAAGGTAAAGTCATATGAGAATGAGGTAAATGATTTCAGCCTTTTTATAAACAAACAAATACCCCTATAGGTAATTGGAGGGAGCACAACATGGAACAACAGAAGAAAACAACAATTGTTTTATTTAGCGGAGATTATGATAAAGCGATGGCTGCTTATATTATTGCAAATGGTGCAGCGGCGTATAATCAAGAGGTGACTATTTTTCATACTTTTTGGGGATTAAATGCTTTAAGGAAAGATGAACATGTGAAGGTAAAGAAAACTTTCATAGAAAAAGTATTTGGAAAAATGATGCCACGTGGTGCAGATAAGATGGGATTATCAAAAATGAATTTTGCCGGTATGGGGCCAAAGATGATTAAAGGTATTATGAAAAAACATAATGCGATGCCTTTACCAGATTTAATGGATTTAGCGAAAGAACAGGGAATTAAACTTGTAGCTTGTCAAATGACGGTAGATTTATTAGGGTTAAAAGAGGAAGAGATTATGGAAGGGGTAGAGTTTGCAGGAGTAGGAGCTTATTTAGCAGATGCTTCGGATGGGAATGTGAATTTATTCATTTAAATCACCTTCTTTTTAGAAGGCGGGGGATATAAGGTGAGTTTAGTCGTATTACTTTTTATAATTGGGTTTATAGGATCGTTTATATCAGGAATGGTTGGAATTGGCGGTGCGATTATTAATTATCCAATGATCCTATACATTCCGGTATTGCTAGGGTTTACTAGTTATACGTCACATGAAGTGAGTGGTATTACAGCGGTGCAAGTATTCTTTGCAACTTTTGCAGGTGCATGGGCTTATCGGAAAAGTAATGATATGGATAAAACGTTAGTTGTGTATATGGGAGCTAGTATTTTAATAGGAAGTTTCATAGGGAGCTTTGGTGCTAACGTATTAGAGGAACATACGGTCAATGTTGTTTATGCAGCGTTAGCAACAATTGCTGCTATTATGATGTTCGTACCGAAACGAAATAATAGTGGTGAAGTGACATATAATAAATGGTTAGCAAGCTTGTTAGCGTTTCTTGTAGGAGGAGCATCAGGCATTATAGGTGCTGGCGGTTCTTTCTTATTAGTACCGATTATGTTAGTTATTTTAAAATTGCCGATACGTACAACGATAGCAACATCTATCGCTATTACGTTTATTTCCTCAGTAGGGATTACGACTGGAAAAGTGATAACTGGTCAAGTAGTTGTAATTCCAGCTCTTATTATCGCGGTTGCAAGTATCTTTGCTGCGCCGCTTGGAGTGCGAGTCGGGAAGAGGATCAATCAAAAAGCATTGCAATATATGTTATCGATTTTGATTGTAGGCACTGCTGTTAAGATGTGGATTGATATGATATCGAAATAAAAGGATGGGCTGCTTGTAGCCCATCCTTTTATTTATGCCCAAATAACTTTCATTAAGTTTTTATATTCGTCATTTGCTAATTTATATAGCATTCTCGTATGTTCAAAGACAAGCGCTGGATTAAAGTTTGGTTCTGAGAATGCAAGCGATGCTGAAATATCAATTGCATTTTGCTTGTTTAATGTGAATTTTGCAAATCGATAAGATGTGTTTAATTCATTGATAACATGCAAAATATCATTTGTTGATGTTGCATCCGGTACGTGAGCAACATTGAAGCAGTATATATCTACAGTAGGATGTTCGTTTTGGAAAGCAGCGATAAGTTGAATTTTTGCGCCAGCTTCTGTCTCTAATCCTACTGAAAAATGAACAGAACCATCATTTTCATCTATATTTTCTTCCATGAATATATCGTTTGATTTTAAGTAGTCTTTAAAATCTGAGATGTTATGTTTTACTGCAGCTTTCATATGTATGAGCCCCCTGATAATTGGAATAGATTGCTACTATTTATTATAATTTAAAAATATTAAAAAAGATAGTTAGAAAGTTCTGATTTTTGATTCCAAAGAAATAAAAAGAAGCAGCACTCTACCTCCATAGAGAACTGCTTCTTTTTTATTCATTGCCGTTAGACGATGTTTCTGTATCTTCACTGCTATTTTTATTTTTCACTTCATTGTTACTTGATTGGCGTTCACTTGAATTTTCAGACTTAGATTCTTTTGTTTTCTCTGTGCTTGTTTTCTTCGAATCAGAGTCTGTTTTTGTATATGCAGGTAATCCAAGGTGAGTACGAAGTTCGTTTGTAACAGTTGCTAATTCTTTTTTATCTGGATTGTAGTAATACGTTCGGCCGCCACCAGCAGATTTGCTACATGTATCGTCACCTTTTTCCATATAGCAGTCTTCACCTTGAATTTGTAATTTCTCAATTTCCGAGTCCGATCCGTACTTGTAGAATGAAAGCATATCATCGAATGTTAAGTTAGTAACGAATTGTCCGTTAATATCATCAATGATGTTACCAACTTTTGTTACAGATCCAACGCTTGTTAGTTTCTTTAAAATTGCTTCAATAACGAGTTGTTGACGTTGTCCACGCATTGCATCACTATCGATGTGGCGCGTTCTAGCAAGAGCAAGAGCTTCTTCACTATTTAGCTTTTGAACACCTTTTTTCAGATGAATTGCATCAGCATTATCATTGCTATCTTGTTCAGTAAATTCAACTGGTACATCGACTTCAATCCCGCCTAAATCATCGACAATTTTCATAAATGATTTGAAGTTAAACTTTACAAAGTAATCGACAGGAACATTCATTAATTTTTCAACTGCATCAATACTTGCTTGTGGTCCACCATCTTTTCCGTTTTTAGTAGAACCGTATGCATGAGCGTGTGTAATTTTATCTTTTTTCTTTTCCACTGGAATATAAGTATATGTATCTCGTGGAATGCTTAATAGTTTTACAGTTTTGCTATCTTTATTAAACGTTGCAAGTAATAGTGCATCCGTTCTTATAGCTTCACCATATTCTTTCCCGCGGACATCGCTTTCATCAACACCCATGACTAAGACAGAGACGTTATTTGCGATAGGTTTTACAGCTTTATCACGTAAATCAGATTTATCACCGCGTGCTAAATCGTGTGCGGCATTTCGAACAGCAGAAGATGCTTTATTTACTAAAAACCAAGTATAACCGCCACCTATTATTAAAAAGAATAGAATAACGCTTATAATAATTTTTGTTTTTTTCTTACCTTTTTTCGGTTTACTGCGTGTATTTTCTTGCAAAGATGGGTTTTGCTCCATTTCTTGTACTCCTTCATTTGAATTGAAATACGACACTCATATCCACTTATTATAATGAAATTTGACGAAAAAAACATTACAAATCATTTACATTTCGTAAAAATTCAATATATTTATAAAAAGTCAGATTTTTTATATTTTATTTTTGAGATGTAGAATAAGTATAAGTTGTTTTAGTAGAAATGAAAATATGTATTGTGAGAAAGTAATAGAGAAGTAAGATTTGTTGAAATATAGCCAAGAAGAAATGAGTAGGTTTACTTATTTCTTCTATATAATAAAGAAGAAATTTACGGATAAAGGAGAGAGCATAATGAATCATACATCATTCCGAGCAATCGTTGTGAACGAAACAGAAAGTAAGCAGTTTGTAAGAAACGTTGTAGAGAGAGAAGTAAGTAGTTTACCTGAGGGAGACGTATTAATACAGGTTCATTATTCTTCATTAAATTATAAAGATGCGCTTTCAGCCACGGGTAATAAAGGGGTTACGAGGAGATATCCTCATACGCCAGGAATTGATGCTGCGGGAGAAGTTGTGAGTAGTGAAGATGCAACCATTAAGGTAGGCGATCAAGTCATCGTAACGGGTTATGATTTAGGTATGAATACTTCTGGTGGTTTCGGAGAATATATTCGCGTGCCAGCATCTTGGATCATCCCTTTACCAGAGGGAATGTCATTAAAGGAAAGTATGATGTATGGGACAGCAGGTTTTACAGCTGCTTTATCAGTATATAAGCTTATTGGAGCAGGCATAACGCCTAGTATGGGAGATGTTTTAGTAACGGGTGCAACAGGCGGCGTAGGGAGTGTAGCTGTTAGTATTTTAAGTAAGCTAGGATTTAGTGTAGTAGGAGCAACAGGGAAAATGGAAGAGGAAGAGATGCTACTACGTCTAGGAGCGAAACAAGTGATTCATCGTACGGAGTTGAATAATGAATCAGGAAGACCAATGTTAAAAGGGATATACGCCGGGGTTATCGATACTGTAGGTGGACATATGCTAGAAACCGCTTTAAAAACGGTAAAGTATGGTGGTTGTGTAACGACGTGCGGTAATGTGGCAGGGCAGGAATTACAAACAACGGTATATCCATTTATTTTGCGAGGCATAAGTCTTTTAGGAATAGATTCTGTGCAATGCCCAGTGGATGTGAGAAGAGATGTGTGGACGCTCTTAGCAAGTGAATGGGAAAATAATGAGTTACTATCTTATACAGAAGAATGTACATTGGAAGAGTTAGATGAAAAGTTTACACTTATATTGCAAGGAAAGTTAAAAGGAAGAACGGTTGTAAATATGAAATGAAAAAAGAGACGCTAACTTAAGCGTCTCTCTTTTCATTATAATGATTGTTTTAAATTGATTTTACCTTGTTCACCTAAAACACCATCAGCAATATTTACAGCGTGATCACCGATACGCTCTAAGTTACTTACCATATCAACGAA
Organism: Bacillus sp. 16GRE42; assembly: GCF_019837435.1. NCBI lineage: Bacteria > Bacillati > Bacillota > Bacilli > Caryophanales > Bacillaceae > Bacillus > Bacillus sp. 16GRE42. Next base: position 778,369 of record NZ_JADAXF010000002.1, on the reverse strand, counting down.
GATGATACTTGCATCACCTGAACAGCTACGTTCGTTTAGGCGTAATACGTGACGTTTACGAAGAACACGTTCCATTTGGTCGATTTTGCGTTCTTTTGCAATAACTGTTTGAGCTAATTCAGTATCGAAGTTTGTTAAAGCATTGATTGCATCTTGTAATGTTGAAATTGTTAACTCAAGCATTTCATTTAATTCAGCTAGTGCTTCGTCTGATAGTGAAACACGGTTTGAAATTTGGAAATCTACAAGTTCTACAAGGTTTTCTACATGATCACCAACACGTTCAATATCTCCAACAACACCAGCTAAAACGGAGTGTTTTTCAGAGTCTGAAGGTGAAAGCGGCTTTTCTGATAGTAAAACTAAATACTCGGTAATTTTTTTATCTAAATTGTTAATAGCTCCTTCTAATTGAGTAGCCATGTTTTCGTGCTTTTTGTCTTGTGTATTTAAATATTGATTCGCTTCTTTTAAGCCGTGTAATGAAAATTCAGCCATACGCACAACCTCTTTTTGAGCTTCAGTTAAAGCGATAGCTGGAGATTGCTCAATAAAGATTGGATTTAAATGTTGTGGTTTGAAGTTAATAGATGAATCTTCACCACGAATAATTTTTGTTACGATCCATGCTAATACTGCAATGAATGGGAACTGAATAATTGTATTCGTTACGTTAAATGTTCCGTGTGCAAATGCAATTGTCATTTCTGGATTTAAATTTAATGACGTTTGGAAATATTGAATTAAACTTGTAAATGGTATTAATATAATCGTAAAGATAATGGTACCGATAATATTAAAGATAACGTGAACTAATGCTGCACGTCTTGCGGCAATTGAAGTACCGATTGCTGCTAAGACTGCTGTAATTGTCGTACCGATATTATCACCGAATAATACAGGAAGAGCAGCTTGTAAATCAATAGCACCTTGACCGAATAGTTCTTGTAAAATACCGATTGTTGCGCTTGAGCTTTGTACAATTAAAGTGAACACTGTACCGACAATAATTCCTAAAATTGGATTGTCACTCATGCTAACCATTAACTCTTGGAATGCCTCTAAAGAACGAAGAGGTTTCATACCTGCGCTCATTAATTCTAAACCGAAGAATAACATACCAAAACCGAATACAACTTGACCTACAGAATGTACTTTTTTATTTTTAAAGAAGAATAGTAAAATTGCTCCAACTGCCATAACTGGGAGAGCGTATTCTCCGATTTTAATTCCGATAATAAATGCAGTAACTGTCGTTCCGATGTTCGCACCCATAATAACACCAATCGCTTGTCTTAATGTCATAAATCCGGCACTTACAAGTCCGACTGTTAAAGCGGTTGTTCCTGAACTTGATTGGATTAATACAGTAACTAACATACCTGCTAGTACACCCATAAGTGGGTTTGTTGTAAAGCGATCTAAAATATCGCGAAGACGATCTCCAGCTGCTTGTTGCAGTCCATCGCCCATGTATTTAATACCGAATAAGAAAATACCTAATCCACCAATGAACTGGAAGATCATATCTTGAACATTATATTCCACGCATTCCACTCCTTAAATTTCATGTACGATGTAATTATTAACTGAACCTTGAGGCACTGTAAACGGTTTGTTAGTAAAATTTACACTAACTTTACAAAGAGATAAAAAGTTTACAATTACTTAAAGAAACAGCTGTATTTTATTGGTTTTCATCTTATATAAATCTTAATTTTGTAAAGAAATCACACTTTTTAGAATAGTATTTTTCAGTTAAATATCAAGGAAAGCGTCTGCGAATTCATCGTATATTTTTTGATGAAAGGTAAAAAAATATGTAGGAAAATGCATGTAGTTTTATAACAGCAAAAATACGATAAAAAAAGCTACTGAAATTATCCAGCAGCTTTTTCTCTGTTTTTATCTCCATGCTTTTGCTTTCTTATACTTGTGATGTAAATGAACAGGAATGCAATAAGTAATAGAGAGGAATAGCGATATACAGTTGCGTAGTTTGTAAAATGTGCAATGAATCCAAATATAATTGCGCCAGCGCCAATGCCGAGATCAAATGCTGAGAAGAATGTAGCTGTTGCGACTCCTCGTCGGTGCGGTGCTACTCGGTCGATCATCCATGCTTGTAGTGCAGGTTGAATCGCTCCAAAACCACTTCCGTAGCATGCTGCTGCAATAATTAAACTCGGAATGGTAGTTGTATACGACAATAAAATAATACCTGTAAACGTAATGATAACCCCTGGAATAATAACGAATGCATGACCTTTCGCATCGTATAACTTTCCAGAAAACGGACGAGTGACAGCGATTGCAAGTGCATTAAATAAGAAGAAGAGGCTTATATCAGCAATTCCGACTTCCGTAGCAAATAATGTAATAAAGCTCCCGATTCCTCCGTACATTAATGTAATACATAATATTAATAATGAAGGAAGTAAAGCTTTGCGCTCAATAAATCCATCGAGAAAAGTACCAGATGTTTGCTGTGGTGGTTGCGGCGATTTTTTGATTTGAAGTAGTTTCGTTAATATTAATGAAACAATTGTACATGAAAGTGCACATAAAAAAAGTATCGTGAAGTTATATGTTTGCATGAGCCAAAGTCCGATAAGTGGACCGAGCGCCATTGCAATCGTTCCAGAAAGACCGAAATATCCCATGCCTTCTCCGCGGCGAGCTTGCGGAATTAAATCTGAAACGACAGTTCCATATGTAGTCGTTGTAATACCAAAACCAGCTCCATGTAAAATTCGAACGGCAAGCAATAGGAAGACGGTTGAAGCGAAAAGATAACTGCCCATAGCGAGTAAACAAATAGCAGTACCGATCATTAAAATGATTTTTTTATTGAATTTTTGCAAGGCGTTTCCAGTTAGCGGTCGAACAAAAAGTGCTGCAACGGTAAACATGCCTACAACAAATCCGATATTGGAACTTGTGCCACCAATTTCTTTCACATAAACAGGTAAAGTAGGAATTAACATTTGAAACCCTAAAAACATACATAAGTTTGCAAAAATTAAAGCGACAAACTCTTTCGTCCATAATGATTCTCGTTTTACGAGTATTGCTTCTCCCATATATTCATCCCCTATATAAAATTTTCTCTTTTCTTTCGAGTATATGTATTGGTCAATGTAACAGTCAAGGAAGGTGCCTTGAAAACGTATAACAATTTTCGAGGTGGAAAAACTGACAAATTTGTGTAAAAGCTACACAACTATGAAAAAAAGTTGTAAAGTATAGATGTATAGACTTGTAGTTGTTATGAATGATAGAAATTGTTTTTTCTTTAAAGAAAGCGGATTCAAAAAGTAGTGAATGAGAAGGGGATATATACTTTTTCACTACATATATTTGAAAAGGTTTACAAAACAATGAAGAAAGAGGCGTGTACATATGAGACGATTAGGTATTTCTATTTATCCAGAACATTCAACGGTAGAGAAAGATAAGGAATATTTAACATTAGCAAGTAAATACGGATTTACACGTGTATTCACATGCTTATTGTCTGTAGATGGAGAGAAAGAGAAAATTATAGAAGAGTTTAAAGAAACGATCTCGCATGCAAACGCATTAGGGTTCCAAGTATTAGTTGATATTAGTCCGTCTGTCTTTACACAATTAGGTATTTCATATAATGATTTATCGTTCTTCCATGAGTTAGGAGCGTACGGTATTCGTTTAGATGTCGGATTCTCTGGTTTAGAAGAATCAATTATGACTTACAATCCATACGGCTTAAAAATTGAAATTAATATGAGTAACGGTACGAAATATGTAGATAACATTATGAGCCATAGACCAAATCGTGAAAATTTAATTGGTTGCCATAATTTTTATCCGCATCGTTATTCAGGATTATCATACGATCATTTCATTAAATGCTCGAAACAATTTAAAGATTACGGTATGAGAACGGCTGCTTTTATTTCATCATTTGATGCAACGTACGGACCTTGGCCAGTAACAGAAGGCTTATGTACGTTAGAGCAGCATCGTGAATTACCGATGACAACACAAGCGAAGCATTTATTTGCGACAGAATTAATTGATGATGTTATTATTGCGAATGCATATGCATCAGAAGAAGAATTACAAGCACTAGGTGCATTAAATAAAGAGAAACAAACATTTGATATAGGACTAGATGATACAACAACAGAATTAGAAAAAATTATTGTATTAGAGGAACCGCATTTTTATCGTGGAGATGTATCTGAATATATGATTCGTTCGACACAAAGTCGTGTGAAATATAAGAAAGAAGAGTTCAAACCGCATAATACACGCGAAATTAAACGCGGTGATCTTTTAATTGATAATGAACAGTATGGTCAATATAAAGGTGAATTACAAATTGCGTTAAAAGATATGGTGAACACAGGAAAAACAAATGTAGTTGGCCGAATTGTAGAAGAAGAAATTTTCTTATTAGATTATTTACAAGCATGGGATAAATTCGGATTTACATTAAAGAAATAGATAAAATGAAAAAGGAAAAAACTACTGACCTCAGCAGCTTTTTCCTTTTTATATATAAATTGTGAGAGGAAGAGCTATGACAAAAGTGCATCAGCGATTAATTTCTATTTTAGAGGAGTTTTTAGAAGAGAAGTCGATGTTAAATCGAGCGTTTTTAGCGAGCCGTTTACATGTATCAACGAAGACGATTCAAAAAGATATAAAATTATTAAATGATATATTGGAAGAAAACGGGGCGAAAATTGAATCGCAAAGAGGGACTGGATACGAACTAGAAATTATACAAACGAAGAAGTTTGAAGAGTTTTGCGTGGGCCTATTTCAAAAACAGACGGAAAAGATCCCAACTTCTTATGAAGAAAGGATAGCGTACATTCTGCAACGTATTGTAACGACAGAGGGGTATGTGAAGCTTTCACAGTTAGCAGAAGAGATTTATGTGAGTAAATCGACTGTGAATTTAATTATGAAAGATGTGACAGATATATGTGGTCGCTATCAATTACAAATCGAAAAGAGACCGTATTATGGTATACGTATTGTGGGAGAGGAGTTTCATATTCGTTCTTGTTTATCACAATATGGTTTACCGCGTTATGATCATACTCCGTTTCATGAGCAATTTGAACAGAGGGATACATATTTATCGTTACCTCATATCCCACTTATCCGTTCGGTTATATTAAAGTATATCGAGGGAGGAACGATATATTTATCAGATATTGAAATTGATAATTTAGTCATTCATATTGCAATTGCATTAAGGCGTTGTGAAGATCAACATTATATGAAAGGACTAAATGCGGAGCAATCAGAACTTATCATAAAGAAAGAATATACAATTGCGAAACAGATTGTAGGGGATTTAGAGAAAGAGTTGCATCTTTTATTTCCAGAAGAAGAAGTTTTATATGTGACGATGCATTTATTAAGTACTGCTGTTACAGCGAGAGATCGTTATGAAAATGTGGAAGAGCTATTAGGGAAAGATCTATATGCATTTATGCAACATATTCTTTTTAAAGTAGCGGAAGAACGGAATCTTATTTTTTATTATGATGAAGAATTATTATTTGGTTTTGGTGTTCATTTAAAAACGTTATTAAACCGTTTGAAGTATAAGTTAAATACGAGAAATCCTCTATTGGCAGAAGTGAAAAAGAATTATCCGTATGCTTTTGAAATTGCGGTTCTCGTAGGAGATATAATTGGTGAATATACGGGAGAATCGATTCCGGAAAGTGAAATTGGTTATATTGCGATTCACTTCGGCGGAGCGATGAGTCGTTTACAGGAACAGAATCAAAAGAAAAGATGTTTACTAGTTTGTGCGACTGGTCAAGGAAGCGCTCAGCTATTGAAATATAAAATTTTATCACAGTTCCGAGATAAATTAGAGATTGTAGGGATTACAGGTTATTATCAATTGAAAGTGGAAGACCTTTATAAAGATAAAATAGATTGTATTATTAGTACGATTCATATACCGAGTGGTTTGCCTGTGCCTGTTATAAAAGTGAACTCAATATTTGATGATAAAGAGCTTAAGTCAATCGGCCAGCAGTTGTTTACGCATGTGAATACTAGCGTGCAGCAGTATATAAAGGAAGATTTAATCTTTTTAAATCATAGCGCTTCTACGAAGGAAGAGGTTATTCAGTTTTTATGTGAGAAAGCTGCTGAGAAAAACTATGTACCAGAAAACTTTTATGATTCTGTTATGGAAAGAGAAAATACATCTCCGACAGCGGTTGGGGATTTAGTTGCGATTCCTCATCCGATGCAGTTATTAAGTGAGAAAACATTTTTGATGTTTTGTACACTTGATAAGTCCGTTGACTGGGGAGATAAAAAAGTACAAGTTATTATTTTATTTAGTGTAAAACGTAATAATAATGAAGATTTACAACGGCTGTATGATTTTTTATATGATATTATGTCTAGTCAAAGTGCGATAGAGAAATTAACGCATGTTGAAGGAATTGAAGATTTCCAAGAGGTATTACTATCTATATAAGAAAAGTATGTAAAAACTTCCGTTACACAACGGAAGTTTTTTACGTTTAATTGTATGCGTTTTCATAATAAGATAACAATATAGAAAAAAGATAGCTTGGGGGAATTTAAAATGACTGATATGCAAACTCCATTTGCGTTAATTTTACATGGTGGCAATGCGAGAAGCGCGGCGCTTGAAGCAATTGCTTTTGCAAGACAAGGAGATTTTGAGAATGCGAGTGAAAAGATGACACTTGCTAGTGAAGAAATTTCAGCAGCTCATCGTATTCAAACAGACTTAATTCAAGAGGAAGCAAGAGGAAATCATGCAGAAATCAGTTTACTGTTGGTGCATGCACAAGATCATTTAATGAATGCAATTACAGTGAAAGAACTTGCTGAAGAATTTATCACTCTTCATAAACGAGTAGAAGAGAAAGTGACAGTATAAGATGTACATTTTATTATGTTGTGCAGCAGGCATGTCAACGAGTATGGTTGTAAGAAAAATGCAAGAAGAGGCAAAGAAACAAGGGAAGGATTATAAAATTAAAGCAGTTGATTCAGAACTTGTGAAACTGGAAATAAAAAGTGCTGATGTTGTTTTAATCGGACCACAAGTGAAGTATTTGTTTCCAGCGGTACAGTTTCTTGCGAAGTCATACGATATACCGGTTGCAATAATAGAACAAAGAGATTATGGGATGTGTGACGGTTTAAAAGTACTGAAACAAGCAGAACAATTAGTTTTAGCATAATTATATTTTTTTAAATATAAACATTATAATGTTATAACTTTTTGTCCTTACGTAGTAAAGAGAAAGAGGAGGGGTATTGATGAATGGTTTTATGAGTTTTATGGAACAAAAGATTATGCCAACAACGCAAAAGATTGCAGGACAACGACATTTATTAGCAATTCGAAACGGAGTTATTTCTACATTGCCGTTAACGATTGTCGGATCATTTTTCGTTATCTTTTTAAATTTACCAATTGATGCGTATATGGAGTGGATTGCACCATTTCGCCATATTTTAGATATTCCATTCCGATTTACAGTAGGTTTAATGGCGTTATACGCAGCATTTGGGGTAGGAGCTTCACTCGCAAACTTCTATCAGCTCAATCAGTTAAGTGCAGGGTTGTTATCTGTACTCGCCTTTTTACTAGCATCAGTTGAACCAATTCAAATTACGAAAGCTGTACCAGGTGTTATTGATGCAGGAAGATACATTTCAGTAGGAACTTTAAGTGCAACATCTTTATTCGGAGCAATTGTTACAGCTTTAATTGCAGTAGAAATTTATCACTTTATGATTAAGCATAATATCTCGATTAAATTACCAGACAGTGTACCACCAGCAGTTGCAAACTCGTTTGCAGCATTAATTCCAACTTTAGTTGTTATTCTTTTATTCTGGGGTATTCGTTACGGTTTAAAATTTGATGTGAATACAACAATCACATATTTAATCGCACCACTAAAATCAGTATTAGTAGGAAATAATTTATTCGGTGGTTTATTAACAGTATTCTTAATCGTGTTCTTCTGGTCATTCGGTATACATGGTCCAGCGATTTTAGGACCAATCATTCGTCCAATGTGGGATTCAGCAATTCTTGAAAATATGGAAGTATTCACAGCTACAGGAAATGCACATCAATTGCCAAACTTATTTACAGAGCAATTTATTCAATGGTTCGTATGGATCGGTGGCTCAGGTTCAACATTAGCTTTAGTAATTATGTTTATGTTCTCTAAATCTAAGTTCCTAAAAGAATTAGGTAGATTATCATTCGTGCCAGGTTTATTCAATATTAACGAACCGATTATTTTCGGGGCACCAATTGTAATGAATCCAATTTTAATTATTCCATTCGTTATAACACCGTTAGTGACAACGACAGTATCATATTTCGCAGTTGTTTCAGGCATGATTCCGCTCATGATGGCGAAACTGCCATTTACGATGTTAGCACCAATTGCAGCGATTATTAGTACGGACTGGACAATTATGGCTGGTGTACTTGTACTTATTAACTTTGTTATCTCATTCGTTATTTACTATCCATTCTTCAAAATGTATGAGAAACAACAAGTAGCAGGAGAGGAGAAAACAGAATGCTCGGAGCAATTATCATCTTAATTACATTCGTAGCGGGGCAGTGTATTGCTCATTATTCAAAATGGGTACAAAGTAAATCGTTATTAGTTTTACTACTTGTATCAATTGTATTTATCGGTAGTTCAATGGGTGCCTATGTAATGCTAAGCTTACAATCACCGTACGTAATTATTGTACCAACGATTTTATGTGCAACATGTTTATCTGCAAAATATAGATTTACGAGCATGGCATTAATACAACATGTGAAGGAGATGCAAAAGCATGGAGCGTAAATTAGGAATTTCACTTTATCCAGAGCATTCAACGAAAGAACAAGATATGGCATACATTTCGGCAGCAGCACGCTACGGTTTTTCAAGAATATTCACATGTCTATTATCTGTGAATCGTCCGAAAGAAGAAATTGTAGCTGAATTTAAAGAAATTATTAATCATGCAAAAGATAACAATATGGAAGTTATTTTAGATGTAGCTCCGGCAGTATTTGATCAACTTGGTATTAGCTATAGCGATCTGTCATTCTTTGCAGAGTTAGGTGCAGACGGTATTCGTTTAGATCTAGGATTTGATGGATTAACAGAAGCGAAAATGACGAATAATCCGTACGGCTTAAAAATTGAGCTAAACGTAAGTAACGATATTGCATACTTAGAAAATATTCTTTCGCACCAGGCGAATAAACCAGCTTTAATTGGTTGTCATAATTTCTATCCGCAAAAATTTACTGGTCTTCCGTATGATTATTTCATTCGCTGTAGTGAACGCTTTAAAAAGCATGGTATTCGTACGGCAGCCTTTATTACGTCACATGTAGCCGACATCGGTCCATGGGATATTAATGACGGATTATGTACGTTAGAACAACATCGAAATTTACCGATTGAAGTACAAGCGAAACATTTATGGGCAACAGGGCTTATTGATGATGTTATTATCGGAAATGCTTATGCGAGTGAAGAAGAGTTAGAGAAACTAGGAAACTTAAATCGTTACATGTTACAGCTAAAGGTACACTTTGTAGAAGAAGCGACTGAAGTAGAGAAGAAAGCGACACTGCAAGAATTACACGTAAGACGCGGCGACATAACAGAATATATGGTACGTTCTACAGAAGTACGTAAAAAGTACAAAGACTATGACTTCCCAGTGCGCGAAAGTGTACGACAGGAAAGAGGGCAAGTTGTAATTGGGAACAACTCATTTGGTAAGTATAAAGGTGAACTGCAAATCATTCTAAAAGAAATGCCGATAGATGAACGGAAAAATATTGTCGGTACAATTGCGGAAGAAGAGTTATTCTTACTAGATTATGTAGGAGCTTGGACGCAGTTTACTTGTGTGGAATAGGGGAGGAGAGGATGCTATGGCATCCTCTTTGTTCTGTTGAAATAGTAATCTATCGTATATAGAATGCAAAGAGATAGATTTAATTTGGACGGGAGAGAAGGAGATTGTCATCGCTCTTCGTTTTTTACATAAGTTTGTTAATCATGAAGAAGTTTTAAAGGCGTTTGATAAAGTATATAACAAACGAGGGAACTTATTTATGTCAGAGCGAAAGTGGATTCGGGATCATATTAGTTACTTTCAAGAGAAAGTTAGAATGTGAGAATCAAAAAAAGAGTCAGCCTCAATGAGACTGACTCTTTTTATACGAACTAGTTTAATACTTTAACTGTAACTGTTTTACGTCCCCAGTTACTTGATGTACCTTTATCAGGCATTAAAACGTCGATTTTATTTCCTTTAATAGCTCCACCAGTATCACCAGCGATTGCTACTCCGTAACCTTCAACCCATACTTTTGAACCTAATGGAATTACACTTGGGTCAACTGCAATAAGTTTCATGTTTGGATTAGCTGTTAAGTTATGACCTAAAGCTGATTTTACTTGGTCGCCTGCTTTATAACCATTTTCAAGTGGGTCTGCTGTGTAAGCTGTTGCTACAACACGTAGTTCACGAGAAGATGATGGTGCACTTGTTTCAGTTTCTTTTGCAACAGGTTGTTGTGTAGCTGGTTTTTGAGCTTTAGCCGTTTCACGAGCTTTAGCTGCCTCTTGAGCTTTAGCCGCTTCACGAGCTTCAGCTGCTTCTTGAGCTTTAGCCGCTTCACGAGCTTCAGCTGCTTCTTGAGCTTTAGCTGCTTCACGAGCTTTAGCTGCCTCTTGAGCTTTAGCCGCTGCTTGAGCTTCAGCTGCTGCCTCGGCTTTAGCCGCTTCACGAGCTTTAGCTGCTTCCCCGGCCTTAGCTTCTGCTTGAGCTTCAGCTGCTGCCTGAGCTTTAGCTTCTGCTTGAGCTTTAGCTGCTTCACGAGCTTTAGTTGCCTCTTGAGCCTTAGCTTCTGCTTGAGCTTCAGCTGCTTCACGAGCTTTAGTTGCCTCTTGAGCCTTAGCTTTTGCTTGCGTTTCAGCTACTTCACGAGCTTTAGTTGCTTCCACAGCTTTAGCTGTATCTTGAACTTTAGTTGTTTTTTCCACTTTAACTGCTGGTTGAACTTTAACTGGAGCTTTACCTGTTAAGTAAGGAACATGAACATAAGCTGTTTTTCCGTTATATTCAAATTGAATCCAGTCATTTTGCACTTGGTGTGTTGTTTCGATTACGTCATCCTGTTTCAACTTACCAATAATTTCTGAGTCTGTGTTTGCACCAGCACGTACGTTTAATACGTTTGCTGTTACGTAGTAAGTGTCTTTTGTATAGTCAGCGCTAATGAAAGCTTCTTTACCGCTATTCAATTTCACTTTTGACCATCCGTTTTCTGTATGTAAAACGTTAACTTTATATCCATCTAATAACTTTCCGACAACTTGTGATTCAGTAGTTGGGTTTTCTCGTACGTTTAGTACGTCAGTTGTTACAATCGTTTCTGCTTTAGCAGATGTTGTGAAAATCCCAAGACCAAAAACCGCTGCTGTTGCTATACCCATAAATTTTTTCATAATAGCCTCCATTGCATTTGTTTTCGTTGACCTCATTATAGCAACCATTATTTTCTTATTTGCGGAAAACACAAAACTACAAAGCATTCGTAACGGGTCATTAATATTCTGTAATAATTCCAGTAATATCCTAAAAGCGCTTTCTTATAGTTGTTAGGGGAGGTTAGAGCATGTGATACATAAAAATGAGAGTATTTCAATTTCTAATAGGTTAATAATGTTTCTGTAGTGTTACGTAATTGTTTCTTAATTGTTACAAAAACGACGTTTTTTGCTGTTGGAACAGGAGATTAGTTATGTAAAAATAACTATTTTAGTTGTGGAGAAATATAAATGAGGTGAAAATCAATGAAATATCGCTATAATTGTTACAAAATAAGTCGAGGTATGGAAAAAATTACGCCTTGATTTTAGTCTTTCACATATTATTTTTGCAATAATAGGATTCTATAATAGCTTTAGTACGCTAAAATAATTAAAGGTGTTGATAATGTGAAACATATATAATAGAAGAAACACGATTTAATAGATAAATAAAAAACGTAGGAGTTTACACTCCTACGTTTTTTATTTACTCATATCGTAAACATTCAATTGGATCAAGTTTTGCAGCTTTGTTCGCTGGTAGTAAACCGAATGCAATACCGATTAGCATTGAGATACCTACTGAAAGAAGTCCAAGTTCTTTTGAGATAACGAGTGGCCATCCGGCAAAGATTGAGACGATCCAAGCGAAGAAGATACCGAGCATGAATCCGATGAAACCACCGAGTCCTGTTAAAATACAAGATTCAATTAAGAATTGTGTTAATACTTTGCCGCGCGTTGCACCAAGTGCTTTACGAATACCGATCTCACGTGTACGTTCTGTTACAGATACAAGCATAATGTTCATTACACCGATACCACCAACAAGTAAAGAAATAGCAGCGATACCACCGAATACCATTTTCATCATACCGATGGACTCGTCTAATTGCTTCGTAAATTCACCTAAATCTTGTGCTTCGAATTTATGCTCAAATTTAGGAGCTTTCATTTCGTTTAAAACAGAAGCAGCTTGTTTTTCTACACTTTTACGTTCTGCTGGCGAAGTTAATATTAATCTTACAGAGTCATACTCAGTTACTCCTGAGATTACAGGAGCGTTTTCAAGTGATGTATAACCTTCTGACATAGCCATTCCGAAATCATTTTTTGCTTCATACACACCGACTACTTTATATGGCTTTCCTTTTATATCAGTATATAAATTTGATTCCCAACCATTAAACAATTTGTTGAAAGCTTCTTCATTTAAAATAACAGCAGGAATTGCTTGCTTTAATTCACTATCATTTAATTCACGACCGTGAACTAATTTTATTTTCGCATCTGTCATGAAGGCGCCTGTTCCACCTTTTAAATCAAGAGAGACATCTTTTGAACCAGAAGATGCTTTTACTTTCATACTTACATCTGGATACACATCTTTAACACCAGGAACAGTTTGAAGACGTTTTAACATATCAGCTGTAATTTTGGCACTATCAGTTCCGTAATCAGGGTTGTTGTAGTAAATCGTTACTTCAGTATCTTTTCCTTGGCCTAACTCTTTTTTAAACTTTGCGTTTGTACCATCACCCATTGAGATGATAGTAATAATGGCACTAATACCGATAATAATACCTAACATCGTTAATATAGAACGCATTTTATGGGCAAAGATAGAGGAAAGGGCCATGCGTATATTTTCACTCGTGTTCAAAATTAACCTCTCCAATCTTGGACGATATTTCCGTCACGAATTACAATTTGACGTGCTGCAGCTTCCCCGATTTCACGATCATGGGTAATCATAATGATTGTTGAGCCTTGTTTGTTTAATTCGTAAAAGAGGTCCATAATTTGTGTACTCGTTTTCGTATCAAGTGCACCTGTCGGTTCATCGGCTAAAATGAACTTTGGATTATTTACGATTGCACGTGCGACTGCGACACGCTGTTTTTGTCCACCTGATAATTCGTTCGGTAGGTGAGTAGCACGATCAGCTAAGCCTACTTTTGTTAAAGCGGCTAATGAGCGCTCACGTCTTTCTTTTTTATCAACTCCAGCGTAAATAAGAGGTAATTCTACATTTTGAAGTGCTGTAAGTCTCGGTAATAACATGAAGTTTTGGAATATGAACCCAATCTCTTTATTACGAACGCGTGCAAGTTCTGTCTCAGACATGTTTGAAATATTTTGACCAGCTAGTTCATACGCACCTGTCGTTGGTTTATCTAAGCAACCGATAATGTTCATTAATGTTGATTTACCAGAACCAGATGGTCCCATAATAGAAGTGAATTCTCCCTGGTTCAGTGTTACGTCAATGCCGTGTAATATTTGAACGGATTCTGCGCCATTTTGGAAAGATTTCGTGATGCCTTTTAAGTTAATCATTCAACGACAACCTCCATACCATCTTTTAAGTCTTTTTCAGGTTTAGAGATAATTTGCTCTCCTTTTTTCACTCCAGAAACTTTTGCTTCGCTATCAGTCTCGAATTCAACAGTAACTGCTTGTTCTTTCGCTTTACCGTCTTTTACAACGAAGACAACATTTTTGTCACCTTTTTTCACGATGCTGCCTTTCGGAACAATTGTACCAGTTGCTTCGCCAGATTTACTTGTTACGTAAACGTGGAAGCCGTTTTGTAATTCTTCACTATTGTCTAATGTGACAGTGAATTGATAGTTAGAAACTGTTTTATTTTCGTCCATGCTCTTTAATGGTGTAGAACCGATTTCTGTTACTTTTCCTGTCCAAGTCTTACCAGCAACCGTTTTTGATGAAACAGTTACTTCTTGCCCAACTTTCATACTAGCAAGCTCATATTCAGAAAGTTGACCTTTTACTTTAAATGGACCAGCGTGACGAAGTGTAATGCCGCTCATACCTGTTTTTTCATCAGCAATTTTTACGATGTCATCAATTACGCCATCAGTAGGGCTCGTTACAGAAAGTGTGTTTACTTTCTCTTTTGCTGCTTTAATCATTTCATCAGATTTTTCAACTTCAAACTTTTTCATTTCAATTTGTGATTCTAATTGTTGTACTTCGATTTCTGATGCTTTTAATGCTTCAGCAGGAAGGCCTGCATTTTTATCTTTTTGTAATTTTTGTTTCGCTGCATCAATTTGTTTTTGGAACAATGTTACTTCTTTTTGTGCGATTTTCTTTTGCATTTCTGCTTCTGTTACACCTTGTTTCGCAGTAGGGTCATTATATTTAAAAAGGAGTTGACCTTTTTTTACTTCATCACCTTTTTTTACAGCTAATTCATACGTACCTTTTGTTGGATCGAATGAAATTGTTTCGATGCCGTTTGGAATGACTTCACCGCCAAATTTTTGCGCGTTTTCAATTTGTTTTTCTGTTACTTTATATCCGCTATATGCCATTGCTACTTCTGAACCACCGCCACCAGCAAATGCAAAATATGATCCAGCTGCAATTCCGATTGCTACTACACTAGTAATTAACACTTTATTTTTCTTCTTCATCTATTTATCACCTTTTCGTTCGTTTTAGTATCTACATTAAGTATAGAAGAGGTGAAGAATCTGACAAATCGTTTTAGCTTACAATAACCTTACAGTTTTGTAAGGTATGAATATGTAAATGTAAGGTAGAGCTTGTCCAAGTGTGAGCAAATGAATTGACTCGTCGCTTTTTTCTTACAATAATATTGTATGAAGGAGAGGAGGAGGCAAGATGGAAGCTTATTTTAGTGCGCATCCATTAAAACCATTTATTCCATACTCAAGGCAACACGTCCTTATATTATTTATTATGTTAGTGGGGATATTTTTTCTGTATCAATACCAAGATGTATTACGGCAAAGTGAGTGGAATATAACGGTTCGATATGCGATTGCATTTTTATTTATTGGAAGTGAAATTGGACTTCATATGTGGGAATGGAAAGCAGGGATTTTTGAACTAGCCACTTCATTACCATTTGAGCTATGTACGATTAGTTTATTGTTAGCGTCGATTATGATTGTAACGAAAAGTTACCGCATATATGAGATTGTATTTTTTACAGGAATTATCGGTGCATCACAAGCTATTTTAACGCCGAACGTGCAATATGCTTTTCCGCATTTTCGCTTTATAGAATTCTTCGTTGCACATGTATTGCTCATTTGGGCGCCACTCTTTATGACGTGGGTAGAAGGATATAGACCGACCTTGCAATCAATTAAGCGTACGATGATATTTTTAAACATAGTAATTCCAATCGTTTCTTTTGTGAACTACAAAACAGGTGGCAATTATATGTTTTTAGCTCGTAAGCCAGAAACTGCTTCATTACTTGATATGTTAGGGCCGCACCCTTACTATATTATTTCATTAGAAATAGCTGCGCTTATTGGATGTTTTATTTTGTATATGCCGTTTGCGAAAAGAGAAGGGCATGCGCATAAAGAATCACTAGGATCATAACCTAGTGATTTTTTTGTGTGAATATTTACAATTCGGAAAATTAAGAATAAAATTAAGTGGTAAATTATATAGAGAGAGAAGGGAAAACGTGGTCAAAAAAGTTTTTCTGAATGGGATGGAAGTGACGGTTCAATTTATTATTTCGATTTTGGGTATTATTTGTTTAGGGGCACTGCCAAAATTATTTTATGGATTTGAGCTGCATGTATCAAGGTACATACAGAGTTTAAAAGAAGTGTTTGTGAACTTAATGGATATCTCTAATTTTCAATATGTGAGAGGTAAATTTTTATTTCCGCAGTTGTTCGTCCATTATAAAGAAACGATTGTTATTTTTTTAGCTGCTTTTTTTATTTCATTATTTGTAGCATTTTGTATTGTTTATGTGATTATGAGTAGTTCACCGCGTATACAACATCGCATTAAATCATTTCTCATCTTCTTAGAATCTATTCCAGACATTCTACTTATTTTAGTATCACAAATTTTAGTTGTATGGTTTTTTAAACAAACAGGTTTTTTGCCCTTTCAAATTGCATCAATTGGAGGCGAATCAATTAGAGGATTACCAATATTTTGTTTGAGTATACCGACTACGATTTTGTTTGTAAAAATGTTAGTGCTTCGTTTTGAAAATGAGCTAGAAAAAGATTATGTACTTTTTGCTAAGGCGAAAGGGCTGGATCGTTTTCATATTTTAAATCGTCATATTTTACGAAATGTGTTGCTTAGTACAATTTTCTTTGCAAAAACGAATATCTTTTTTATGTTATCTAATTTATATATTATAGAATGGATTTTTAATACGGGTGGTATTTTTATGTTTTTGAAATCGTATGAGGGTATTAGGATTGAGGTTTTCATCGTTAGTGTGCTGCTTATTTATATTCCGATTTTTATTTTGTTTAAATTGTTTCATTATCTCATTCCAGCTGCGATGAAGGAGAGACTATAATATGTGGACGTATATAAAACGCGATAAAAGATTTTGGATAAGCATTGGGTTTCTTCTCATATTAGTTCTTTTGAGCATCGGAAATACGATATGGAATGATGGATATATTAGACAAGTTACGTTGCAATATGATGCGGATGAAAATCCAGAAGTTCCACCGTTTTCACCTTCATTCCAATTTTTACTTGGGACAGATCGGAAAGGATACGACCTGTTACATGTAGTCATTGAAGGTGCGAAGTGGACAATTGGTATATCTATTTTAATTGCGGCACTTAGAATGGTAATAGGTGTGTTTTTCGGTGTCGTACTCGGAACATATGTAAAAAGAGGTTTTTCAAAAATCGAGGCTTTTTTTGATAGTTTTACAGTTATTCCGACAGTTATGATTGCATATTTTTTTCTTCAATCTGCAAATGCATTTGGGAGTGGAGAGGAAACAACAACCTTTTTTGAAAGAGCTTCGTTTCAAGTTTTATTACTTGTAATGCTTGTGATGCCAGTTATTGCACTGTATGTTGCGAAGGAAGTCCGTAAGCTGAGAACCGAAGAATTTATTGAAGCTGCGTGCATATTAGGTGGATCGAGAAGGCACATTGTTATAAAGCATATTTTTCCGCATCTTTATATGACGTTTATACTTGTATTTTTCCAGCAGTTTACGCAGACTCTTACTATTTTACTGCACTTAGGATTACTGGAAATATTCTTTGGTGGAACAGTTCAGTTTTTAGGACCGATAGAAGAAATAGAATCTTACACGCATGAATGGTCAGGTTTAATTGGAGTCTATTTTAGATCATTAACAGTGAATCCATGGATTCCGCTCGTTCCCATTACATTTTTTGGACTTACTATTTTTTCAGGAAATATGATTGTAAAAAGTATAGAAGAGGCGATGATGAAAGTAAGGTTAGGAGGAGAGATAAAGAAGGACGCTATAGAAGAAGAACAATCTGCTGTGCAGTCAAAAGAAGAGTTATTTACTTTTAAACATACGATGTGAAAAGAAGCAAGCATGGAGTTCATGCTCGCCTCTTTTTATTTTGTAGAAACTTCACCTTCAGCTTCTGTTTGCGGAATAAAGTATCCGATTATACCACCGATAATTGCAGGAATAATCCAGCCGATTCCTAAGTTATAAAAAGGAATGGTGTGTACGATATTAGCGATAAAACTTGGTATCAATTCCACATTATCAAGAGCATGAATACAGCTAATAATGAATGCTGCGAGCATTGATCCGATGTAGACAGAAGGTTTACGTTTCGTATATTTATCAATAAATGATACGAAAATTAAAATGATTGTAATTGGATACAAAATGATTAATACAGGTAATGTAATTTTTATTAATAAGCTTAATCCTAAGTTTGAAATCACGAAGCTAAAGATACAAACGTATAGTACGAGTTTCTTATATGAAACATTTGTTAATACTGTTGCGAAATAGTTGGCGAATGCACTTACAACGCCAATTGCTGTCGTTAAACAAGCGAAGATAATGGCGATACTTAATAAAACATTACCGCTTGTCCCAAAGAATTGATACATAACAGTAGCTAATAGTTGACCACCGTTTTCAAATTGTCCTAAGTTGCCGTTTGAAGCGCCGATATAACCGAGTAAGAAATAAACAATTGTTAAGAATAGAGCTGCAATGCTTCCGCAAATAATTGTATATTTCGCAATTGATTTCTTCTCTTGTATACCGTTTTGGCGAATTGCATTTACAACAATTGTTGATAATACAAGTGCTCCAATTGCATCTAACGTTAAAAATCCTTCAAGAAATCCTTTAAAAAATGGAATTTCTTTATAGTCACCAACAGGTTCTGTAAACGTTCCTGGTGAAAGAATCGCTTTTGTTGCCATAATTGCAATAATTCCAAGTAAAATTGGCGTTAATATTTTTCCAATATGATCTACTAATTTTGATGGATTTAATGATAAGAAGTAAACGACTATAAAGAAAATCGCACTAAAGATTAACATAGAGTACCATTGGTCCGGGAAAAGTGGTGCAATCCCAATTTCGTAAGATACAGATCCAGTTCGTGGAATAACAAATAGTGGGCCGATTGAAAGATAAATAATGATAGCGAATATTGCTGCGAATTTTGGATGAACACGGCTTGCTAAAGTGTTGAAACTACCACCGGCAAGGGCAACAGCGACGATAGCTAGTAAAGATAAACCGACGTCTGTAATAATAAATCCTGTAATGGAAATCCACATATTTTCTCCAGAAGAAAGACCGAGAAGGGGCGGGAAAATCATATTACCAGCACCGAAGAAAACTGCGAATAGTAATAAACTAATCGAAAGTATTTGCGCTGGTTTTAAAGTTGTACGCATATAAAGAAAATCCTCCTAATGAGTGTTTTTGTCGAAAATTCAAATAATTTGTCGAGTAACTGTTACTATTTTAAAGGTCTGATGACTAGAAAGCAATAGGGAATTTTGAAAATATTAAAAAATAATGCATTAAATCGAATAAATATACTATTTATATCTTTAATAGGAAGGATTTAACTTTTAACATAAAAAAACACATATCGCTAGGATACGTGTTTTAAAAAAATATTTTTTTATCACGTTCTTCTTTTAAAATTTCAACTGCTTCTCGGAAACGTTGTGAATGGACAATTTCTCGTTCACGTAAGAAGCGTAAGCTGTCATTTATGTCAGGATCGTCAGATAAATCAATGAGCCATTGATAAGTTGCTCTTGCCTTTTCTTCAGCAGCAATATCTTCATATAAATCTGCAATAGGGTCTCCTTTTGCTTGAATATAAGTAGCAGTAAAAGGAACGCCACCAGCATTATGATAAAACAAAGCACTATCATGATTAGCGTACTGTGCGTCTAATCCTGCAGCTTTCATTTGCTCTGGTGTTGCATCTTTTGTTAATTTATAAATCATTGTCGCAATCATCTCTAAATGTGCGAATTCTTCTGTGCCAATGTCGGTTAGTAAGCCGACAACTTTGTCAGGAATTGTATAACGCTGATTTAAGTAGCGAAGAGCAGCAGCCAGTTCGCCGTCCGCACCGCCATACTGTTCAACTAATAATTTGGCGAGTGCTGGATTACAAGTACTCACTTTAACTGGATATTGTAATTTCTTTTCATAAATCCACATAGTTTCTCTCCTTTATATTTGCCATGGCCACGGTCCTTTGCTCCATTCCCATGGAGCGTTAGAATAACTATTTCCAAACTGCTGAAGTGGCCCGTATTTTTCTTCAATTTTTTGTTGTAATACTCTTCGTTTATAGGAGAAATCGTTGAATTGATTTATAGCTGCAGTATCGTTTGGGTGCGTATCTAAATAGAGGGTAAGTTCAACTAATACAAAGTCTAGTTCTTGTAGTTCTTCAATCCATTTGTAATATTCATCAGGCAATGTCTGTGTCATGTTTTTATTCACCGTCCTTTTTTGTAAGGATTTTCATAAAAATCATAAAAAGCAGGCCACAGAGTTCCTTTTCGTAAAGCTTCTTTTGGTGGGAATTGGGGTAGGTTAGGTGGTTGAAAGCCCATAAATAGGTGTGGGGGAGTTGAGTAATATTTTTTTCCAATTGGAGGGCAAGGGTCGTTTGGGCTATGGAAAGGTATGTAGGATTTCATAAATTCATCCATGTTACACGCCTCCTTTATAAATGAAATATTCATCACTAAGTATTGTATTCGTACATAATTGCAAATTATGACTCATATAGAAAACTAAAAGAGGCAGGGGGAGTGCGGATGGAAAGTGTTACAACATGTATTGTATTAGAATCTAAAAACTTAAAGGAAACATTATATTTTTATGAAGGAATTCTAGGGTTTAAACCGAGCAAGGAGAGGCCACAAATACGTGTAACAGGTGTGTGGTATGATATCGGTTCAACGAGAATTTGTTTTGTTGTAAATAGGGGACTGGGAGAACATAGAGAGACCGTTATATCATCAGTGAAAGAACTATTGTTAAAAACTACAAATATCGAGCGGTTAAAGAAAAAGTTAGTGTTTTATCAAATATCATTTGTAGAAGAGCACCATGGCGAAGAAGTTAGAATAATATTTCATGATCCAGATGGTTATACACTCCAATTCCTTTTCATAGAGAACAGGGAAGAGAGCCTTTTACAATGTAATAATCTGGATGTCGAATGAAAAAAATATTGACAAGCTTAGGCAAATATTTTAATGTGATTGTATAAAACTGTGTATATAAAGGGGAGTAACTTATTACAGTAAAGTCGTCATTACAGGGAGAAACCCTCGGCTTTATTGGCAACGTTTCGTTGTTAGTGAGACCTTTACCAGCAATGGTAAAGGCCCCTTATTGTCTTTTTTTAGGACCCTTACCATATTTGGTAGGGTCCTTTTTGTATACAAAGAGAGGAGAAATAAAAATGAAAAAACTTATTAGTAGATTAAGAGTTGTATTTCATGTTCGTCGTTTCGTTCCATTTCTATTTGACTTTTTTACTTCAAAAGAGGTTTCAATAAAGAAGAAAATTTTATCTGTTGCTTTTTTAGTTGGGTATGTTGCGATGCCGCTTGATTTAATTCCAGACTTCCTGCCGTTTATCGGTATTTTAGATGATATCGGAATTGTGTTATTCATTTTGAATCGAATTGTAAAAATGGCGCCAGTACAATTGCAAGAAAAGCATAACGTAAACGTAGGATAGGAGTTGAAAATATGGAGCAAATTATTTTAGATATAATCGAGTTTTTAAAGCAGTTTTCTTATTTTGGAGTTGTGTTAGCATTAACGTTTGAATTTATTCCAGCAGAAGTAGTTTTACCCATGGTTGGGTATTGGGTGTACGAGGGAGATATGAATTTTTGGCTAGCTGTATTAGCTGGAACACTTGGCGGAACGACAGGACCGTTAACATTATACGCACTCGGTTATTACGGTGGTCGTCCTCTATTAATAAAATACGGAAAATACTTCTTTATTAAAGAAGAACAAATTCAAAAAGCAGATGATTTCTTTGAGAAATATGGGCCAGTTGTAGCATTTGTTGGACGCTTTGTACCGGGAGTTCGAACGCTTATTTCTGTTCCGTGTGGTATGGCGAAAATGAACATATGGAAATTTAGTATATATACATTCGTAGCAATGTTCCCGTTAACGACTTTATATGTCTATTTTGGAATGAAATTAGGTCCGCATTGGGAAAAGGCAGCGGATGTTGTTGGACAATATATGTTACCGATATTACTAGTCATAGTTATTATTGTAGGCGGTATATTAATCTATAAATTTATGAAAAAAAGAAACAGAACGGAATCTATCTAGTCATTAGTACAGGAGTTGTCTTATTTTTCGAAAATAGATGAATAGTACAGGCAAAAGACTCTGAAGGACATACACATATAGGGAATATAAAAGAGAGAGGGGAAACAACTATGTCTTGTGAGTGCTCAGGGTCAGCATTAACTTGTTGTCCAGATAAAAATTATGTACAAGATAAAGTGTGTAGTCCGTGGTCTGCTACTGTAGTTGCAACAGCAATTGATAATGTTCTTTATACAAATAATATTAACCAAAATGTAGTTGGTACTGGTTTTGTTAAGTATGATGTTGGTCCAGGTCCAATTACTGTAGAAGCGCTTGATTCTGCTGGGGCTACAATTGATACACAAACATTAAACCCAGGAACGAGTATCGCTTTTACGTATCGCCGCTTTGATAGTATACAAGTTGTGTTACCTGCAACACCTGGTGGAACGTATCAGGGAGAATTTTGTATTACAACACGTTATCCACTTTCATAGTAGAATAGGAGAGGATCGAAATGGGAATGAGAAGTTCCGGTTTGTCTTGTTGTTCTAATAAAACACTTGTGCAAGATCAAGTATGTACAGACTGGTCTATTACAGGTGCTGGTACTCAAATTGTATATACGAATAATATTACACAAGAAGTATATGGTTCAGGTTATGTGAAATATGATGTAGGCGCGAATCCCATTACAGTTGATTTTTTAGTAGGTGCTACAGTAGTTGATACAATTACTGTGCAACCACAAAGTAGCGGTACTTTCACTGTACGATACTTTACTACTGTCCGAATTACTACGACAGGAACAACTGTTAATCAAGGCGAGTTTTGTATTACAGTACGTTATCCAATTTCATAAAAAAGGCATACCGTAAATGGTATGCTTTTTTAAATTGAGAAAGTAATGAAATTGGTATTCTATAAGCAACATGTAAATTGGCAACAGTACTTGCCTTCTAAATATAGTGAAGGATTACTTTGTATATTAATAATACTGACTGATTGTAAGTCTTTTCCGGTGTAAGATATCGTATTGCCTGGAAACACAGTGAAAATATTGGTTACTGCTCCAACGATTTGAATTGTAATTGCTTCGGTGCTGCTAGTACTATTGTAAACCGATACAGTACCTGATATAAGTAGTATCCCATCACTTTGCCACAGTATCATTGATTGTAGTGCATCTTTGGTAGAGGGAATGGTGTTGTTAGTTATGAGGAAATTCCCTGCAAATTCATTTGTTACTCGCTCACAACTTGGATTTGGAGGAGGGGGCGGTGGACAAGGATCTGGACAAATGATAGATAAAGGAGCGAAACAGCCAATATTTTTTTTGTTCCTCAATAAAACCCCTCCTTTTTAAGTTGTCTTTTACTACTATTAAATGTAGAAGCATGGCCGATGTGTTAAGAAAAGAAGAAAATTTTAAAAATTAAGATTGTCTAATAGGCTTAAAGTTTAACTTATCATTAGTGTTATAGAAAAGATTATATGTGAATAGTCATAGGAAAAGAATGATCAGACTCTTTTAGATAAAAGGTGGTTGTATACAATAGTACGAGGAATGTTGGACTTAACTTGTAATTAACTGTATATTTACAAAAATCTAATAAAATTCATTTGTTATTTAAACGACATTAACATGTTTTAGATAAAATAGCCTTTGTAATGAATCAATTATTAGGAGGAGGATTCACGTGGAAAGAACAGCTTTACGAAAAGTAAAAGGTCTTATTGGATTATTAATGGTTTTTGTATTAGCATTTGTATCATTTCCGTGGAGTACATCAGTCAAAGCGGAAGAGAAGAAGCAAGAAAAGGCACCAAGTGAAAAGAAGATAGTTTTTCCAGTCGTAAGTGATGTACATATTAAAAATAGTGGAACGGATGATACGTTTCGCTGGAAAAGAGCGATTGAACAGTTCAATACGCTTGCACCAAAGCAAGATGCGTTCGTAATTGTGGGAGATTTTACTGATTCAGGATCGGTACAACAATATGATCGTTTCATGCAAGTATATAATGAGAATGCAAATAAAGATGCAGTACGAATGAATTCTCTAGGGAACCATGATTATTGGAACGGTTTATCTGTAGAGGGAGCGCAGAAGCGTTTCTTAGAAAAAACAGGTATGGAATCGATTTATTATCATAAAGTGGTGAAAGGGTATCACTTCCTTGTTATGTCTCCAGAGAACGAGACAACTCATGGATATTATTCAGACAAGCAAATTAATTGGCTAAAAGAAGAGATGGCAAAGGCGCAAAAAGATGATCCAGAAAAACCAATTTTCGTATTTTTACATCAACATATTAAAGATACAGTATACGGTAGTCAAGAATGGGGAACGAAAGATAGTGCAAAAATTAATGAGGTATTAAAACAATACCCACAAGTCATTACGTTTTCAGGTCATTCACATTATCCATTAGATGATCCAAGATCAATTCATCAAAAAGACTTTACATCAGTTGGCACATCTTCAGTAAGTTATATGGAGGTAGAGGGTGGCAAAGTGCAAGGGAATATTCCTTCAGAATCGCGTGCATTAAGCCAAGGTTTATTAGTAGAAGTAGATGATAAAGAAGTAACGATTAATCGCCGTGATTTCCATACAAATTCTTGGACAGGCGAGCCTTGGAAAATTAAATTACCATCAAAGAAAGACACATTTACATATGTAGAAGATCGCGATAAAGAAAGGCCACACTTTGCTAAGGATGCAAAGCTTGCGGTATCAAATGTAACAGAAAATGCAGCAACAGTAACATTCATGCAAGCGTTGGACAACCTTCTTGTTCATTCTTACCGTGTACAAGCTAGAGATAAGCAAACGGGAGAAATAAAGAATAAATTGTTAGCATTCTCAGAGTTTTATCGTGATCCAGTGCCGAAAGAACTGACATTTACGCTTGCAGGACTAGATGGCGGGAAAACATATACACTGGAAGTCGTTGCGATTGATTCATTCGGCAATGAAAGTGTACAACCATTAACGGCAGAAATTACTACGAAAAAAGATAATATTGACCCGAATGTGAAAGTACCAAAGGCGGATGTTTTTGATGTGAACTTTGCAGATGGTACATTTAAAGACAATTCATCATTTGGTACAAAAGGTGATGTTAAGGGTAATGTGACTATTGAATATGATAAAGCGTTGAAAAAGAATGTTATGAAGCTAAACGGAAAAGCAAATACATTTGGATATCTTCCGTTTTCAGCAGCGCAAAAAGAGAAAGTAGCAAATACATTTACGTTAGAAACTGTATTTTCAATGAATGAAATTCGCGGACAAGGTATTTTGCAAAATACAGAGAGCGGCGGAATTGGTTTTGAATCTACAGGAAGTGGTTATGTAGAATTATGGGCTCATATTGGTGGAAGTTATAAACGTGTTGGCGTTCAGTTAGAGGCTAATAAAACGTATCATTTAACAGGAACGTATAACGGAAGTGAAGTAGCAATTTACGTAGATGGTAAAAAAGTAAACAGCCAACCAGCTACAGGGAAAGTATATCACCCGAACGTACCATTTGCACTTGGTGCAGATCCAGATAGCAACGGGAATGGTGGTATTCCGTTAAATGGACAAATTGCGCTTGCGAAATTATATAGTAAAGCATTAAGTTCTTCAGAAGTATTAGCAGCGTATAATGAGTTTTCTAGTCGTACAAAATTAGAGCAAGTAAACGCGTTATATGAAGAGCTTGGGAAAGTGAAAGAAGTGTTAGCTGGTACGTATGAGTTTGGTGACAAACCAGGTCAATATTCAAAGGAAGCATTTCAAGCACTAGAGAAAAGCTATAACACTGCAAAGCAAGCATTTGAAAATGTAGGAAGTACTGGAGAGCAAATCGTTCAAACATATAACGAATTAAAAACAGCTAATGTAACATTTGTACAATCTAAAGTAGCAGAAGAACAACCGAAAACACCGAAAGAAAAATTACAAATCAATATTGAAACTGCAAAAGCAGTGGTGAAAAAAGCACAAGCTGCAAATGTAACGGATGGTTCAGTGAAATCATTGAGTCAAAAAATTACAGTGGCAGAAGCTGTATTAAAAGATGCGAAAGTAAAAGATGCACAAGTAGAAACGATGAATCGTACGGTGGAATATGCGATTTCACTCGTTGAAAAAAGCATAAACAAATAAGAGAGAAGAAAAAGAAGCTTATCATGATAGGCTTCTTTTTTGTTATACTAAAAATAGTATAGAATGAGGGAGCGAATAATTTGGAAGAGAAAAAGATAAAAAGAATTCTTGAATATGTATGGATCGCGGTTGTGCTCCTTGTAGGGTATTATTTCTTAAAAGAGAAAAGTATATGGGTTCTATTTTTAATGACGTTTTTATTAGCGGGCTTAGGCACGTTATTTATTAATTTCTTCTTTGATAGTCTAAATGCATGGAAGAAGAAAAAGAAGGGAACGAAGTAAAGGAGGGAATATATGCAAAAGTGGAAGCTCATATATCAGGTGCTTCTTTTCATAGTGCTTGTAGGTATTGGCATTTTAAAATATTCTACACCGATAGGAAATTGGGCATCGTTTACAGCTTGCATCGGCATATTTTTCATTTTACAATCGTTAACGAAAAAATATAATAATACAGAAAGATAGCTCACCGTTTTATCGGCGAGCTATTTTGTTATGCTTTTTTCTCTTCATCATTTGTTTTTTCAGTAGCTAAATGACTATGTTTTCTAGAGTAGAAGAAATAGAAACATAAGCCAACTATAAGCCAAGCTATAAAGCTAATCCATGTCGTTTTAGACAAATTAATCATCAAATATAAACAGCAAAGAATTGCGACAACTGGTAATACAGGTACGAAAGGTGTACGGAATCCGCGTTTTAAGTTAGGGTGTGTTTTTCGTAAAATAAGTACCGCGCAGCAAACGAATGTAAAGGCTGTTAGCGTACCGATGTTCACTAAATTAGCAAGTAGATGTAGGTCTAGAAGCCCTGCTAATAAAGCGGCAACAACACCAGTGATCCATGTGTTTAATAAAGGGACTTTTACTCTTTTATTTACACGTGCTAGCGCTTTTGGAAGTAGTCCGTCGCGGCTCATCGCATAAGAAACGCGAACTTGTCCGTACATAACGACTAAGAGAACGGTTGTCATTCCAGTCATCGCTCCAACAGCGAGAAGTCCTGCAATTGTATCTTCGCCAACGAAATGTAAGGCAAACGCAACTGGATCAGAAACATCTAATTGTGTATACGGAACCATACCTGTTAAAACGAAAGATACAATCATGTATAAAACAGTACAAATAAGAAGGGAACCGATAATGCCAATTGGTAAATCGCGCTGTGGTTTTTTCGTTTCTTCTGCAGCGGTTGCGATTGCATCAAAGCCTAAGAAGGCGAAGAATACAGTGGCAGCTCCAGTAATGATACCGTCGTATCCGAATGGAATGAACGGCGTCCAATTTTCAGGTTTTACATATTTTGCGCCTGCTACGATAAAGGCGATAATAACAGCTAACTTGATAAGAACCATAACATTATTAATGCGTGCGCTTTCGCGTATACCGAAACTTAAAAGTCCCGTAATGAGTAGTAAAATACAAACAGCCGGTAAATCGATAATGCCGCCTTTTCCTACGCCAGGGGCCGAGGCGATTATGGCGGGCAGATGGATGTTAAATCCTTGGAGTAAAGATTGTAAATAACCAGACCAACCGACAGCTACAGCCGCGACTGCAAGTAAATATTCGAGCATTAAACACCAGCCGACGATGAAGGCGACGACTTCTCCGACTGTCATGTATGCGTAAGTATACACACTTCCTGAGACAGGAATAGAAGAAGCAAATTCGGCATAACAAAAGGCTACACAAGCACAAGTAAATGCAGCAATAAGGAATGATAACATAATACCAGGACCAGAATGTTTCGCTGCGACAATACCTGTTAATACAAAGATCCCTGTCCCAATTACGGCGCCAATCCCTAAAAATGTTAAATCGAGTGCCGTTAATGTTCTATCTAGCTGCCGTGGTGATTCAGTACTAAGCGGTTTTTTTCGTAATAATGACTTCACTTTGGACTCTCCCCCCGTTTTTTCATTTCCATAACTGCGAATATAGTATGAGCCCACTAGAAAAGAGTATGTAAGTAAATGGAGGTACAGTTATGGTAGGTTGTTTTTTAAAATTGCTGGATTAATTTTATTATAATTCAGAATATTTTGTCAAATAAAAATGTGACAAATAAAATGCGAATGAATAGGGGAAACTACTGGCAGGAATGGACGAGGGTTAACAGAGTGGCAAAACCACTCATAAAAGTTTCACTTTATAAAGTAGGAGAAGATGTTATGTTATTTTATTTTGAACTTGTCGTCATTTTACTTTGTACGAAATTAGCTGGTGATATTAGCGTTAGGCTTGGCCAGCCTTCTGTACTTGGTAAATTAATCGTTGGTATTATTATCGGTCCGGCTGTGCTTGGTATTATTAATAGTTCTGAACTCATTGATGAACTGAGTGAAATTGGTGTTTTACTACTTATGTTTATGGCAGGGCTTGAAACAGATTTAGAAGAGTTAAATCGGAATTTGAAATCTGCATTCGCAGTAGCGATGGGGGGAATCATTTTCCCATTCCTTGGTGGATATTTAGCGGGACTTGCGTTTGGAATGTTACAGTCGCATGCGATCTTTTTAGGGTTATTACTTTGTGCTACTTCGGTTAGTATTTCTGTTCAAACATTAAGAGATTTAGGGAAAATGAATACGAGAGAAAGTACGACGATTTTAGGAGCAGCTGTATTTGATGATGTAATTGTCGTTATTTTATTAGCATTTGTGATGAGTTTTTTAGGTACACAAGATGTAAATGTAACGCTTGTCATTGCAAAGAAAATTATCTTTTTTGTAAGCATCGTTTTTATCTCTTGGAAAGTTGTTCCATGGATTATGAAAATGCTTGTGCCACTTCGTGTAACAGAAGCATTAATTAGTGCAGCACTTATTATTTGTTTCTCTTTTTCGTATTACAGTGAAATGATGGGAATCGCCGGTATTATTGGAGCATTTGCAGCCGGAATTGCCATTTCGCAAACAGAGTATAAGCACGAAGTAGAACATAAAATTGAACCGATTGCTTATGCGATATTTGTACCGGTGTTCTTCGTAAGTATTGGAATGGAAATTACATTTCAAGGTATCGGAAGCCAGCTTTGGTTTATTATCATCATGACGCTTATTGCAATTTTTACAAAGTTAATCGGATCAGGTTTAGGAGCAAGACTGACAGGATTCAACCTTCAATCTTCTATTAGTATTGGTGCGGGGATGGTCTCGCGCGGAGAAGTGGCGCTTATTATCGCAGCGAATGGACTTGCGGCAAATTTATTAGCGAAAGAAAATTTCACAGCGATTGTTATTGTTGTTATATTAACGACGATTATTACGCCGCCGCTTTTGAAAAAATATTTTGTATAGAGAGGAAGAGCTTATCTGATGTAGGTAAGCTCTTTTTTTATTGGAAAAAGCAATAGTCATATAGCGTGAATAGGTTGTAATTATGGTAAAATCTACGTATATGATAAGTCGAGGAGAGAAATGTGTGAGGATTACGAAGGGGAAGGTTATCGGTGTAATCATACTTATTGCGCTATGTATACCATTTACTGCATGGAAAGAGTCAAAAGTGAAAGACTTTCCAGTTTCTATTTTTTCTTCCTATGTAGAAGACGAAAACCCGAAAGACTATAAGTACACTGCTTTTGTACCTGATTTTGCAATTTGGATACATGGATGGGAAGAACAGCAATCTGAAGGTGAAATAACTTCATATAAAAAAGGGGATCGAACTGTAATTGTTCACCATCCTCCTGGCGATGATGGTTTTTATCTTTTTGAAGCAAGAGAAAATAAGTGAAAGCAACCGCAAGAAGTGGAGGTTAAATAGTGAAAGCTTCAACATTACTATTTAAAATTGAAAGTAATATGGATCAATTTTCACCAGCTGAAAAGAAGGTTGCCATGTACATAATGGGGAATGCAGAGATTGTTCCGAACTTAACGACGAAAGAAGTGTCAACGAATGCAGGCGCAAGTGAGGCGAGTGTTGTTCGCTTTTGTAAGTCGATTGGGATTGGGAGCTTTAAAGCATTTAAAATCGCGCTCGTTCGTGAATTGACGATTGCTGATTATAATATTAATGATTTTTCAGTTATGAATACGGAAGATGGACCGTATGACTTGTTTAATAAAGTTACGTATGTGAATAAAGCTGCAATTGAGGCGAGCGTTACGGCGATAGATAAAAAAGAACTTGAGAAAGCTGCAGATCGTATTGTAAATGCGGATAAAATTATATTTTATGGAGTAGGCGGATCAGCTACTCCGGCGATGGACGGGGCTTATAAATTTACAAGGCTCGGATTTACAGCGATGATGCTATCTGATTTTCATATGATGTTGCCGCTTGTAACGAATTTAAAAGAGGGCGATATATTTGTTGCGATTTCAACATCTGGTCGTACGAAAGATGTACTTGAAATGGCGCAATATGCGAAGAGACAAGGTGCAACAGTTATTGCGATTACAAAGCTTGACCAATCATCACCGTTATATAAAGAGGCGGATATTCGTCTTTGTATGCCAGATGTAGAGCAAGATCATCGTATTGCAAGTATTGCTTCTAGAATGACACAACTGAATATGATTGATGCTTTATATGTGATTACTTTTAATCGTATTGGTAATAAAGTGTTGGATCAATTTATGGAGACGCGAGAAGAAGCAGTGCGGTTACGGAAGTTAAAGTAGAAGAAAAGATGAGGGGACTCATCTTTTTTATTATCTTTGACACAAATATGTCATTTTATGAAATTTTATTTCATAAAATAAGAAAGTAATATTGATTTTTAATTTCTTAAAGTTATAATAAAAGTGTGAAATATAATTTCAAAGAGGGTGGCAATATGTTAGAAAATTTATCGACAGAACACCGTAATGAGAAAACGACGAATCTAGATGAGATGAGTATAAAAGAAGTGTTACAGAGTATGAATGAAGAAGATCGAACTGTTGCGTTAGCAGTTGAAAAAGAGATAGAACAAATTGAAAAGGTCGTACAGACTGTTATTAAATCTTTTGAAGCAGAGGGCCGATTAATTTATATTGGGGCTGGTACGAGTGGTCGTTTAGGTATTTTAGACGCAGTGGAATGCCCGCCGACATTTGGCACAGACGATAAAATGGTGCAAGGATTTATAGCAGGTGGATTGAAAGCGTTTACTAAGGCAGTAGAAGGTGCCGAAGATCGCGAAGAGTTAGCAGAAGAAGATTTGAAAAGTATTGGATTAAACGAGAAAGATACAGTGATTGGTATTGCCGCAAGTGGTAGAACCCCTTACGTAATTGGCGGATTGAAATACGCACATAGTGTGGGAGCTAGTACAGCGAGTATTTCTTGTAATAAAAATGCTGAAATAAGTAAGTATGCAAAACTCAATGTAGAAGTGGAGACAGGCGCAGAAATATTAACAGGCTCAACACGTTTGAAGGCTGGTACAGCGCAAAAATTAGTGCTTAATATGATTTCAACAGCGTCAATGATTGGTGTAGGAAAAGTATATAAAAACTTAATGGTAGATGTTCAATCTACGAATGAAAAGTTAGTAGAACGATCAAAACGAATTATTGTGGAAGCAACAGGAGCTAGTTATGAAGTAGCGGCAGATTATTACGAAAAAGCAAAGCGTAACGTGAAAGTTGCTATCGTTATGGCATTACTACAGTGTGAGTATGGGGAAGCAAAAGAAAAACTAAAAGAAGCGAAAGGCTTTGTGAAGAAGGCATTATAAAGTGAAACGATAAGAATAGGGAGGGGGATTCTATTATGAAGAAAGAAGAGAGAATGGCCAAAGAAATTTCGGAGCAACTTGGGGGAATAAAAAATATTCGTGGCATTGCTCATTGTATGACGAGACTGAGGTTAACGCTTCATGATGAAAGTAAAGTGAATATGGATCTTTTGAAAAAAGTTGAAGGCGTTATGGGCGTCATTGAAGATGAAACACTTCAAGTGGTTGTTGGTCCAGGAACGGTAAATAAAGTAGCAGCCGAAATGGAAGTTTTAACAGGATTAAGAATTGGTGAGGTTGCAGATCATCATCTTGAAGATATTGGTCAAGAGATTAAATCAGAGATGAAGAAGAAAAATAATACACCAGTGAAGAACTTTTTACGAAAAATAGGTAACATTTTTATTCCGTTAATACCTGGTCTTGTTGCGTCAGGAATTATAAACGGGGTTGCTAACTTCGCGAAAAACGCAGGTGCTGATCCGAATGCAACATGGCTACAAATGTTACTACTTATTGGCGGCGGTATCTTTACATTTTTAGGGATTTTAGTCGGTTGGAATACAGCGAAAGAATTTGGCGGGACACCCGTTCTTGGAGCGATTGCGGGTATTTTAATTTTCAATCCAGCGATGGCAAATGTGAAATTATTTGGTGAAGCAATGGTACCCGGGCGGGGCGGATTGTTTGCAGTTATTTTTGCAGCATGGCTTATGGTAGTAGTTGAGAGAAGAGTACGAAAAGCAGTGCCGAATGCAGTTGATATTATTGTAACACCGCTTATTACTGTATTAGCTGTAAGTATAGTAACGATGTTAGCGATTCAGCCAGCAGCGGGATTTTTATCTGATGGTATTACGAGCGGTATTAACGCAATTTTAAATGTTGGTGGGGCATTTGCTGGAGCAGTGCTAGCAGGAACGTTTTTACCACTCGTTATGGTCGGATTACACCACGGTTTAACACCGATTCATATGGAATTTATTAATCAAACGCACGTAACACCTTTATTACCAGTACTCGCGATGGCTGGTGCTGGGCAAGTGGGCGCAGCAATTGCGATTTATGTAAAAACAAAAAATAAACGACTTCGTAACGTAATTAAAGGTGGATTACCAGTTGGGTTTTTAGGAATTGGCGAACCATTATTATACGGGGTTACATTACCACTTGGGAAACCGTTTATTACCGCTTGTTTAGGAGCGGCCGTCGGTGGTGCATTCCAAGCAGTTATGAAAACGGCTTCACTCGGAATTGGTGTATCAGGATTATCTTTAATCCCGTTAATTGCTGATAATAAATATTTATTATATTTCCTTGGGTTAGTAGTGGCATATACTTTTGGATTTATCTTTACGTACTTCTTCGGATTTAAAGAAGAAATGGCAGAAAACATATAGAGAAAGGGATTCCTTTCTCTTTTTCTATTCATAGAAAGGGAGATTTATATGATAGGAGTTTCAATTTATCTTTCAAAAGAGCGAGTAAAGAAGCAAGAAGAGTGGCTAAAAGTGGCGAAGGAAAACGGGTTTTCGTCTATTTTTACATCACTTCATATTCCGGAAGATGATCCGGATACGTATAAAGAGTTAATTCAAATATTAGGGAAACAGGCTCTCGAAAATGAAATGGAATTAATGGTCGATGTCTCTCCAAAATCGTTACACCATTTAGGAATGACGTACGAAAATGTCGAAGAGTTAGTAGATTGGGGCATTACTGGTTTACGAATGGACTACGGCATCACGCCGAAAGAAATCACACGCGTATCTCATAAAATGAAAGTAGCTTTAAATGCGAGTACGATTACAGATTCATTTTGGAAAGAGTTAACCATAGAAAATATAAAAGTAGAGAATGTAGAAGCGTGGCATAATTTTTATCCGCGCCCAGAAACAGGACTAGCAAAATCATTCTTACAAAAACAAAACGAATACTTACATGAGTGCGGAATAAAAACGATGGCATTTATTCCGGGAGATGGTGAAAAACGTGGTCCGTTATATGAAGGCTTACCAACATTAGAAAAGCACCGCAATATGCGCCCGCTGGAAGCGTACTTAGAACTTGTACAAGATTGTGGTGTCGATAAGGTGCTAATTGGGGATATAAACGGAAGTCTAGAAAGTGTACAAGAGATAGCGAGTGCGAGTAGAGGAATTATTCCGCTGCGGTATGAGCAATTGATAAAGAAAAGTGAAATATTTAAAATGGTAGAACAAGTGCATACAAATAGACTAGATCCAGCTCGTGATGTCATTCGTTCTGTAGAATCGCGAGAGGAGCATAAAGTGATTTTACAGCCGATGGATGCCATCGCAAGAAAGAAAGGCAGCATTACAATTGATAATGAATTGTACGGTAGATATGCTGGAGAGATGCAAGTTGTTGTAAATGATTTACCTGTAGATGAGAAAGTGAATGTTGTCGGAATGGTTGTGGAAGAGGACGTGCCGTTATTGCCTTATATTGGTGCTGGAAAAAACTTTCAACTTTTTCTGTGTGATAGAGTAAAAGCTTGAATTTATGCTATTTTATAAAAGACATTATTCGTAAAACGGATAATGTTTTTTGTTTTCTTTAAAAAAAGCATTTGACGAATGAAAAGAAATACCGTATTGTTTTGTCTTGTGAATAAATGTTCACGATAACAAAACAAAAAGGAGAGTTCAAAATGAATCAATATATTGGGAATTTAATTATTCGTATCGTGTTAGGAGTTACGTTCTTTGCACACGGTTTAGCAAAGTTTCAATCAGGTATAGATAACGTAGCAGGATGGTTTACAAGTATCGGTTTACCAGGTGGTCTTGCATATGGCGTAGCGACAGTTGAATTAGTTGGTGGTATATTATTAATTATCGGTTTAGGCGTAAGATATGTAGGATTGTTATTTGCTCTTATTTTAGCTGGAGCTATCGTAAAGGTAAATGGAGCAGCAGGTTTATTAGGAGATGGAAAGAATCCAGGGTATGAATTAGATCTTGCATTATTAGCAATGGGTGCGTATTTATTCGTTGTAAAAGCAGAAGGATATGTAGATCGTTTCTTAAAGGAGAAAGTAATGAAAGCGAAGTAAACTTATTTATAAATTGTTGACTTGAATCATTAATGTAACTATAATAATTACAACTAGTGGATTAAGGATAAAATTATTTAAATATTTTTTTACACAAGTTGTAACGTATATGGTTACAACTTGTGTAAAAAATAAATAAAACGGGAGGAAGTAACATGCCTAAATCAAATTTAGAAATTATTCAAAGCACGTATGAAGGGTCAGCTTCTTCAAATGCAAAACATTTAGTAGAAGCCCTCTCTGAAAAAGTAGAATGGACAGAAGCAGAAGGTTTCCCGTACGGCGGAACGTATATAGGTGTAGAAGCAATAATGGAAAATGTATTTAGCCGATTAGGATCAGAATGGGATGATTATAAAGCGAGTGTAAATACGTACCATGAAGTAAACGGAAAAGATGTAATCATTGCTGAAGGTGTTTATTCAGGAGTTTATAAAGAAACGGGAAAATTGTTTGAAGCAGAATTTGTTCATATATGGCAGCTTGAAAATGGAAAAATCATAAAATTCAAGCAATATGTAGATAGTTACATTGTGCGAGAAGCGATGAAGGTTTAAAATGGAATAAGGAAACAAATGGAATCGGCTGTGCGCAGGCGATTCCATTTGTTTATGTGATTATTAGGGGAATGGGGAATACATAATATGAAAAAATGGATTATAGGGACAATTACAATCATTGTAATTGCGATAGGAGCTGTATTCGGTGTTACGAAACTTCTTAATTATATAGAAGAAGAGGAGAAGAGTCTGAAAGCACAAAATGTA
Source organism: Bacillus sp. 16GRE42 (assembly GCF_019837435.1). Lineage (NCBI taxonomy): Bacteria > Bacillati > Bacillota > Bacilli > Caryophanales > Bacillaceae > Bacillus > Bacillus sp. 16GRE42. The sequence goes on along the minus strand of NZ_JADAXF010000002.1, from coordinate 742,406 downwards.
ACGGGGCAACAAGGGAAGAAAGCAAAGGAAGAGAAGCCACAATTTAGTGAGGATGAAATTATTTCTACCATGCATAGGATGGTGCATCAAAAAGTGAAATCCTCTGAAAAATGGGGATTTATTGAAATGACAAATAAGGAAATTGTTAGTGCCAAGAAGGCAGTAGAAAGCAGTACAAATTTTAAACATAAGTCAAAGCTACTTGCCACTTTAGAGCGTTGGGAGAAAGGGGATTTTTCACAAACGGTTGAGGAGCATAACTTTTTGTGGGAAATTCAAGGTGGTGATACTGGAAAGGCAACAGAACGTTTATCGCCAGAAGAAGAAAAGCAGTATGTGAAAGAAATGAAAGGTAAATAAAAACATCGCCACTTTGATGGCGATGTTTTTGATTAAGAATGTTTTCGCATTAAAGCTCTAGTTGGCTGAACAGCAACTGTTTTGAAATGAGAAAATAAATAACATCCAGTCACAACAATCATTGTCCCTAAAATTTGTATCCATGTTAGTTCTTCGCCGAGGAAAAGGAATGCTAAAATAGCTGTAAAAATCGGATTGAAGTTTAGAAAAATACCGGATGTAGTCGCTCCTAATTTTTGCACTCCAATATTCCAAAATACCATACAAAGAACTGTGGAAATAAGCCCAGTATATAAAAGTGATGTGATGAAAGAAGTATTTATATTTGTAACAGTGAAGCTCCCTATGTTAAATGGCAGTAATAAAATAACGCCGAAAATACCAGAGTATAATGTTGCCATGAGCGGTGTAGTTGTTTTTGTTGCCCATTTACTACAAACAGAATAGATTCCCCAAATACAAACAGCCGCCATCATCCATAAATCTCCGCTATTAAAATGTAGTGAAAATAGAAGTGCAAAATTTCCTTTTAAAAGGACGAGAACCACCCCAAAGAATGAAAGAATCATGGATAGAATTTGAAGTGTATTTACTTTTTCTTTTAGAAATAATACTGAAAATAATGCAATTGAAATCGCATTTAATGTAGAAATAAGCCCTACATTCGTTGCGGATGTTTTTTCTAGTGCTAGAAATTGAAAGATGTTAAAAAGAGCGACCCCTGAAATCCCCATTAGTAGTAACGGAAGTATTGCAGCACGTGGTGGAATGATTTTCTTTTCTTTAAACCAAACCATCGGTAATAAACAAACGATCGCAATCATCCATCTTAAACTTGTAAGTGTCATCGGAGACGCGTGATTAACGAGTGATTTTCCAACGACGAAATTTCCTCCCCATAATAAGCTCGTTAGTAATAGTAAAAAGACATAAAAATAAGGCATACTAAAATCCCCTTTGTTTTAATCAATGTGAATTGTAAATAATTTTAGCATTTTTCTTTATTGTGTAATATATTCTTTTGTATAATGGGAAAAAGTCGATAAAATATTCTGTTACAAATGTTATTTGTAGAAGGATATTCAGTTTTATATGAGTTATAAGGCGTTTTTTCGAATAATCATCGGTAAGAAAAAGGGGGCGTTTTGATGGAGTCATCTGTTATTAAAGTGTTAGATGATTTAGATGTACAAATTTTAGATATATTGCAGAAGGAATCACAAGTAAGTAATGCAGAGCTTGCGCGACGCGTTAATTTATCACCAGCTGCGATGCATGCGAGAATAAAAAGATTAGATGGAGAAGGTTTCATTGATAAGCAAGTAGCCATTTTAAATCAAGAAAAACTCGGTTTTGATTTGTTATGCTTCATTTTTATGAGTACAAATATTCATCAATCGGATAAACTTGACGTGTTAGAAAAAGAATTAGAAGCGATGCCTGAAGTGTTAGAGTGTCACTGTTTAACAGGAGAGTATGATTACTTATTAAAGGTTGCAAATCGTGATCGTAAAGAGCTGGAGCAGTTTATTAGAAAGCTGAATAAGCTTGGTATTACAAGGATACAGACGAGTTTAGCACTTCGTGAAATTAAATATTCGACAGTATTACCGATCCGAAATGAGGAACCGAGCATCGATTAGATTGCTTGGTTTTTTGTTTGTATAAATTGATTGACGAGGAGAAAGGAGAGATGTATTATTATATAAAATTATGTATTAAAATACGATTTGAGTTATAAATATTAATATCGGGGGCAAGGGGATAGAATATGAAAATCTTTAATGCGGTTACGAGTGATGTGAAAGAAATTTATAGTCTCATTGAAGTTTATGCAAAAGAGGGAGTGGTTTTACCGCGTTCTCTTTTATCTCTCTATCAATATTTACAATGTTTATATGTTGTGAAAGAAAGCGATGAGATTGTTGGGGTTGCTGGTTTACATGTGTTAGGGGAGGACCTTGCAGAAGTCCGTTCTTTAGTCGTTTCGCATACATATGCAGGGAAAGGAATCGGGCGTATGTTAGTGAACCATGTAATAAATGAGGCAGCGAAAATAAAAGTGAGCAGAGTCATTTCTTTAACATATGAAACGGGATTTTTTCAAAAGTGCGAGTTTGATTTTGTGAATAGAGAGGCGCTACCAGAGAAGGTATGGATTGATTGTAGACATTGTCCAAAGGTTGATTATTGTGATGAGGTGGCGATGATTCGATATGTTGGATGAAATTTTCAGAGAGAAAAAAGTCCCACTATTATTTACGTAATAGTGGGACTTTATATTTTAGGGGGAATTAAGAACTCGAATTCGTTTTTCTTACTGCAAAATTAAAAATGGGATTTTTAAGCTCATAGTTATAAGTAGAACCATCGACAAGCCCTACAACTTTATCACTATCGTAAAGATCAAGCATAAATTGTGCCATTTGTTTTGCAGTGTGGAATTTCGGTACAACATTATTGTATTCGAACTCATCAATATCAAATGAACGTTTTGCAAATTCTGTTTCAGTTGCAGCAGGTGCTAAAACTTTGGCTTGCAGTTTTGCACCTTGTTCTTTCAATTCGTGAGATAAACCTTCTGTAAATGCACTTACATAGAATTTCGTAGCGCAATACGTAACAGCATCAGCAACAATTGTGTATCCACCGCCTGATGAAATGTTAATAAGTTGCGTGCCATCAACCATGGAATAATCTCGAACGAAAAGTGAAGAGAGTATGGTTAATGCCTCTATATTTACATGTAACATCGTTTCAATTTTATTTAAATTTTGTTCAGCAATTGAGGCGAAATTACCAAACCCTGCGTTGTTAATCCACGTTTCAATTTGAAAGGCTTGTAGGTCTTCATAAAGCTTATAAACATTTTCCATGATAGATAAATCAGTTCTTCGAATAACAACATCTAATTCTGGATTCATTTCGTTAATTTTTAATTTTAATCTGTCTAATTCTTCTTGTCTTCGAGCTACAAGTATTAAATTTTTTCCACGAGATGCAAAGGCTAAAGCCGATTCATAGCCAATTCCAGAACTAGCACCAGTAATAACAGTGTATTTCATATAAAATCCCCCTAAGTTCAAATAAATGTATTATGGTTAGATTTTATTTGTTAGAGTATACTCTAAGTCAAATGTTTTTTATCAATTTGATAAGGCTATAAAATGTATGAGGATGAGTATGTGGAGGAGTGAGAGTATGTATACAATTAGCGAGGTGGCTAAATTAATAGGAGTGAGCACACATACACTACGTTATTATGAAAAGGAAAATATATTAATTGCAAATCGCGATACAAATGGGAATCGACTTTATGAAGAGTCACATATAAAGTGGTTGCAGTTTGTCATGAAATTAAAACAAACGCAAATGCCAATAGCGAAAATAAGAGAATATGCCAGGTTATATTTAGAAGGGGAGCATACAACCGAAGATCGTTTACAACTCCTAGAAGATCATAAGAAATCTATTCAGATTCAAAGAGAAAACTTAGTCATTACAGAAAAGATGCTTGAGAATAAAATTATTGCATACAAGGCATCTTTGGAAAATAAATAGAAAACATAATCCGTTCCTTAGTTATATGATAACAATGGATTGGATCTCATAGTGTGCTGGCAAATAAAAAAGAGCAGCTAGCAAAAGCTAACTGCTCTATTAAAGGGATCTCTCCAAGGGGGAGTGGAGAAAATATTATGTTACTAGCAGTATTAACAGATTATTAGGAAATATACAAATCGGATGAAAGAAATTTTAAATAATCTTTCGGTATTGACAGTTTTTAAAATATTCATGTACAATATTTATGAATGACATTCAGTCATTTTTCAGCGGAAGGATATAGTTAGCTCGGAAATGGAACAAATATAATGGTAAATGAGGATGATAGTTGTTTTATATATAGTAGTGATGAAAGAGAATATTTTTTCAAAACAAAAATGACTGATAGTCAGTCATAAGAGGTGAGAGGTATGAAAAATAGAGCTTGGTTATATGTCATATTAACATGTATCTTTGAAATTTTTTGGGTGTTTGGTTTTAATACAGCCGATACTTGGTGGCATTGGATTATTATTTTAGGAATTATCGCTGTTGATTTTTATTTTCTTTCTAAAGCGTGCGAACATCTTGCGACAGGGACTGTATATGCCATCTTTGCTGGAGCTGGTACTGTAGGTACTTTCTTAATGGATGTATTCCTTTTCGGCGGAAGTTTCAGCGTAGGAAAACTATTCTTTATCGTGATGGTTGTAGCTGGCGTTATCGGTTTAAAGCTAGCTGATAATAAAGAAGAAACTGTGGAAGGAGCTGCTTAAAGATGGGTTGGTTTTTCGTATTTTGTGCTGCAATTAGTGAAATAGTCGGTGTGATTGGTCTTAAAATGTACAGTAAAGATAAGACGTTAGCAAATGGAGCGATTTATATAGGTGGATTTGCTACATCCTTTGCATTCTTGTATACATCTTTCTTATTTTTACAAGTGAGTGTCGCGTATGCGGTTTGGATTGGTATTGGAACAGCTGGTGCCGTGTTATTAAATATGTTCCTGTTTGGTGAGTCGAAAAGTAAAGCACGTATCATTAGTGTAGCTCTTATTGTATGCGGAGTGACAGGATTAAAGGCTCTTTCGTAAAGATATACTACATTTAATCTCCTAATTATTTATTAGGAGATTTTTATTATTAAAAAATGATTTCCTCTTAGAGTTCACTATCATTGACAGTACAATCGATTATCTTATAAAATGAGTGACAGTCATTCAATACGCGTTTGAAAGGGTTTAGATGATGAATAAAAAAGAAAAAATTGTCTATGCAGCTATTGAAGTGTTTCAGGAAAAGGGCGTTGAAAAAACGAAGATTTCTGATATCGTGAAATTGGCGGGCATTGCACAAGGAACTTTCTATTTATATTTTCCTTCTAAGTTATCTGTTATGCCTGCAATAGCAGAAGTGATGGTTGAAAAGATGATATTGGCAGTAAAGGAAAAAGTGCAAAATGATGCGCCTTTCTCAAGTAAAGTGACGCAAGTAATAGATGCGGTGTTTCACTTTATAGCGGAATATCGTGAAATACAAGCTTTAATGTATGCGGGTCTTGCATCTACAGAACATATAAAAGAATGGGAAGCTGTGTATGAGCCTCTTTATATGTGGTTAAGCGAATTTTTAAGTGAGGCGAAAGAAGCTGGTGAAATTCGTAATTCGGTTCACGCGGAGCGAACAGCGAAGTTATTTATTGCTCTTGTTGAATCAGCAGCGGAACAAGTCTATTTATATGATCATAAAGATGATGAGCAAGTCGAGCTACAAAAGGCAGAAGTACTAGATTTTTTAACACATGCACTACATATAAAGAAATAGTAAGATGAACCTGTCTGAGAAGGTAGGTTCATTTTTGAGGAAAACTGAATGATAGTCATTCACCTAATACGTATGTATGTGTGAAAGGATAGAGTGAAATTCTAATGAGTGGGGCATCTTCACTCATTATTAGCCCACAAAGAGCAGGATAAAGAAAAAGCTTCTTGGGCATTATTTTTTGAGAGGAATTTACGGGAAGAGGTGTTAAAAAGTGAAGAAACCGATAAAAGAACAAAAGATGGTATTGGTCATTCTTTTGAGTAATATATTTATTGCTTTTTTAGGGATTGGATTAATCATTCCGGTTATGCCGTCCTTTATGAATGATATGGGTTTAACAGGGAAGACGATGGGTTATCTCGTTGCAGTGTTTGCAATGGCTCAGCTTATTGCTTCACCTATTACGGGTCGCTGGGTCGACCTTTATGGTAGGAAGAAAATGATAATCATTGGATTATTTATTTTTGGTGTTTCAGAGCTTCTTTTTGGATTAGGAACAGATGTATGGATGCTCTATGCAGCGAGGGTGTTAGGCGGAATTAGTGCTGCGTTTATTATGCCAGGTGTTACGGCATATGTTGCTGATATTACATCTATGCAGGAACGTCCAAAGGCGATGGGATACTTGTCTGCGGCGATTAGTACCGGATTTATTATAGGGCCTGGAATTGGCGGGTTTATTGCAGAATACGGTATACGTGTGCCGTTTTTCGTTGCAGCAGTAATTGCCTTTGTAGCATGTGTGATTTCGATCTTTATTTTAAAAGAACCATTAACGAAAGAAGAGCTTGCAGAGATTTCTTCTAATACGAAAGAATCAAGTTTTATTGGGGATTTAAAGAAATCATTACATCCAATGTATGCAATCGCATTTATTATCGTATTTGTACTCGCATTCGGATTATCAGCGTATGAAACTGTGTTTAGTCTGTTTTCTGATCATAAGTTTGGATTCACACCGAAAGATATCGCGGCAATCATTACAATTAGTTCAATCTTTGGGGTAGTTGTGCAAGTCTTTATGTTTGGCAAATTGGTCGACATGTTTGGTGAAAAAGTGTTAATTCAAATATGTTTAATTGTAGGTGCAGTATTAGCGTTCGTTTCAACTGTAGTCTTTAATTATTGGATTGTACTTCTCGTTACTTGCTTCATTTTCTTAGCATTTGATTTACTTCGTCCAGCTTTAACGACGTTTTTATCAAAAGCAGCTGGAAAAGAGCAAGGATTCGTTGCTGGTATGAACTCGACTTATACGAGTTTAGGAAATATCGCAGGACCAGCGATGGGCGGAATATTATTTGATATGAATATTCATTATCCATATGCATTTTCAGGAGTTGTTTTAATAGTGGGTCTCGGTATTACATTTATGTGGAGAGAGAAACAGCTAGCTGAGAGTTTTGCGAAGTAATGTAGTGAATTACGTAAGCCCCTTACCATTGTTATGGTAAGGGGCTTTTTGTTTATCAAGCTATTGGAGCTAGGGGCGATAAATTTTCACTTTATAAACTTAATCCAAACCGTTTTAATTCAATGAAAATCCCTTCTAATTGCTTTCCTTTATCTGTTAATGTGTACTCTACACGAGGCGGAACTTCTGGATACACTTTTCTCGTTATAATGCCTTGAGATTCTAGTTCTTTTAGTCGAAGCGATAATGTTTTCGGACTAATGCCATCCATTGATTTTTGTAAATTACTAAAGCGTAAAGTTCCTTCGATAAGAAGGTCACGAATGATTAAAAACGTCCATTTTGTACTAATTACGTCAAGCGTTTTAGCGATAGGACAAGGTATACCAGGTAAACCTTTCGTTAATACAACTGGATCTATATTGCTCATGGAAATAGCCTCCATAAAAATTTTTTGAATGAATTTGCCTTATCGTATCACAAAACTATCTTTTTGGTAACTATATGAAAAAAATATTACTACTTCCATAAAGGAAGTTAGTGCATATACAATAGCAATACGAAATACAAAGGGTTTGTATGAAGAGGAGGTGATTTCCATGGGTATGAAAAAGTTGTTTATGTTTCTTAGTTTTTTTGTCATTTGTATTGTGCTTGTAGCATGTAGTGGTGAGCAAAAAAATGAAATTCAGTTATTAAAAGAAATGCCGAAGCCAAAAGCAATGACAATTGATTCTTCATTAAGTAAAAAGGAAGCGACAGAAATCGTGCATGCAGCGCAGCGTTTTTATGCATTTTGGGATACAGGTAAAGAGGAGCTTATTCCGCAGACGGTTACTGAAAATTTTTTCGATAACACACTGCCGAAAGGTCGACCACAAGGAACTGAAGGATTAAAGCTTGCGGCGCAAAACTTTCGTAAAGTCGTTCCTGATATACATTGCGAGATTGAAGATTTATTAGTCGTTGGTGATAAAGTAACAGCTCGTCTTTCTTTTACAGGAACTCATAATGATAAGAAAATCAATTTTTTTGCAATTGATATTTTGCATGTGAAGGATGGCAAGATAACGGAAGATTGGCATTTAGAAGATAATCTTACGCTGAAACAACAACTTGGGTTAATAGCTGAGGAATAAAATAAGGGAGAGAAAAGTGATGAAAAATATATTTATTATAAATGGACATGAAAAATACGGTACGAAAGAAGGTCGATTAAATAGAACGTTAGTTGATTATATGATAACTGTATTAAGTGAGAATCATTATGTGAAAAAAACGACGATTCAAGATGGATATAGTATGAAAGAAGAACAAGATAAATTTCTATGGGCTGATGTTGTAATTTATCAAACACCTATTTACTGGTTTAGTGTACCGGGATTATTTAAAACATATATGGATGAAGTGTATGAATACGGTTTGTTCTTTAAAGGTGCAGATGAATATGGAACAGGTGGTTTATTAAAAGAGAAGCAGTATATGTTTTCTACAACTTGGAATGCGCCTGAGAAAGCATTTGGAGATAAGACGAAGTTCTTTGAGGGAGAAAGTTTAGAGTCAGTGCTTAGTCATTTACATCGCGTGCAAAAGTTTCTTGGGATGAGTTCGTTAAAGAGTTTTGCTTGTTATGATGTGGTGAAGAATCCGAATATTGAGCAGTATTTAGAGAATTTGAAGAACCATTTAGAAGAATTCATTCAATAATTACAGCCATTCCCGTATTTAATGCGGGGATGGCTGTATCCATAACTTCGCAAAATTTGCCGAGCCGAATGAATCAATTGTTACATTTTTTAAAGAAGAAGGGTATGTTTTTTCTTTTTAAAACGGATCAACTTCAGCTAAGTTTGGAGTGGTACTAGGCTGTAGTAAAAGATTTTTTAACGTTCCTACTTCAGAAAGAGCTACTAATATGTAGCCACTAATCAGTACAATAAGCCCAATGACGCGTAACGTTTGTAAACTCACTTCATTATTATTCGTTTCCGTTGGATTTGGGGGCGTTGAAGGTGGATTGTTATTCATAAATAAGGCTCCCATCTTTTGTATTTATATATGTGTAAAATTATGATTTAACTTATGGATAGGAATTGTATAGTCATTTTCACTATATGAGAATTGCCTATGAAAAGTGATTAGAAATTTTGGGACGAAAAAGGGGTGAATCCAAATGTCATTAAAAATGATATTCTTTTTTATTTTTCATACAAATAAAAAGGTTAACCAAAGTAGCTAAATAGCTATTTTGGTTAACCTATAATAACTATCCTAATATACGCAACGATTCTTCAATAAACGCTGGGATGTCCTTTGGTTGTCTACTTGTTACTAGCTGATTTTGGCATACGACAACCTCTTTGTCATGAAAATTTCCACCGGCATTTTTCAAATCGACCGCAATGGATTTATATCCAGTCACATCGCGTCCTTCAAGTGTTTGTGCAGTGATGAGTAATTGGGGGCCGTGACAAATAGCAAAAACAGGTTTTTTCGTATCCATAAATGCTTTGCTAAAGCGAACAAAACGTTCATCTGCACGAAGTATATCTGGGGAAAATCCGCCTGGTATGAAGAGGGCATCAAAGTTCTCTGGAGTAACATCATCAATACTTTTATCAATTACGACTTCACTTTTTCCTTGTTTACCGTGTACCGTTTTACCTTTTTCCATTTCAATAGTTGTTAATTCATATCCCTTTTGATTAAAAGCTGCTACTGGCTCTGTGTATTCTGTATCCTCGAAATAATCCGTTATTAAAATAGCAATTTTTTTACTCATTGCAATCAGCTCCTTATATTATCGGTTCCAGAATCATCTTTGGGTAATGTCTTTTATAAAGTGAAACTTTAATTCATATTTTTTCATTCCCTCCAGTTCCTTTGCCCTGTTACTTTAATACATACCCTTTTTGTTAGGGCGTAAACATGTATGATCATTTTTGTATGTGAAAATCATAAAATATCGGTTGTTTCAGTAATTCTTGTTTGAGGAAGAAAAATAAAAAAGCCAAGGAATAATTTATCTTCTCCTTGGCTTTAAGATAATTCCTTTCGTTAAAACGCAGAAACGCGTTGCTTCGTTTTTGGTACAATAATAAATTTGATCCAGAGTACTCCGATAATCATAATGATAAGGCTATGTAAAAATTGCCCTGTAGCAATGAGTATAACAATTGAAAATACAATGAGTTGAATGCTTAGTAATATAAAGATTAAGCGAAGAAATTGGTTCATTCGTTTTTCAGTATCAATCGGATATAATGCTACGATAATATTTCCCGAAAAATATTTCCACAGGGAACGGAGCTGCATAGAAATCATATATAGAACGATGTAAGCGATAGCGCCTTTTACGTATATGTTTGGTATAAAATATAAGGCGAAGGCACCGATCAACCCTAAACGAATATATATACCGAAATAATCATTCCCGCGTAAAAATGCTAGTGTATGTAAATAGAAGAAAGTTGCTCGTTTTTTATGTAATAAAGGTTCAATCCAATTTGTAAGCCATTTTCTTTTATTTACTTGCTTATTCAGTTGCGGAACATCGGTAAAAATGCTAGCAAATTGATAAAAACGGACGTTCATTTTTTCTTCTTGTTCGATTATGTAATCCCAGGGTATTCGTTTTGTAGGCTGTTTTTTCGTGTATAGAAGTAGGAAAGCAAGTAGTAAGAGCAATCCGCCTAATATGAGAACATGTGCCGAGTAAAACAGCATGTAAATGATTAGGGCGTTACAAGCAACACGGATGATCAGCCATATACTTTTTTCATAACTATCACGCCACATCCAATGTGTATATATATTCCAAGCTTTCGTAATCATTAAAACGATAAAGATTGTACATAAGAAAGGTACCGTTAATTGTAATGATTGCAGTGCAAGTGGAACGAGAATAAGGAACGTAAATAATAATGGGAAAAGCTGAATGATGTAATTATATAGAAGAGATTTTTTAAAATAAGATGTTAGTTTCTCTTCTAATGCAAGCAAATAGACAGCATCAGGTTTTTGAATAAATGTACGGATAGGACATCTCGTTATAATCGCTGTTAGGACGATTGTAATAAGTAATAAAGATAGTCCTTTAGAAGGAGCTGTCTTAAGAAACTTTGCGTAATAGTAAGCACCTATACAGACAACGAAGATAAAGCTATATAGTAAACCGTTAATCATACGTGCAAAGTATGTAATGATATTTTGCATATGTTGTTGGAAGCGGCTGCTCCATAGTGATTCGATTGACATGTTTTTCACCTCTTTTTTCTATTATATATTTTTTATAAAAGAAAAAACGAGCAAATTGCGTTACGCAACTTGCTCGTTTTTCTTTTCGTTATTTTTTTTCTCATCACGATTCATTAATGGATAGAAAGCAAATCCGATTACGAATAAACCAATTCCGAGAAGGAACGTTTTTATATCGGATGCGCCGGTTTTAATAACCCATAGTGCGTAGCAAAGTGCGATTACTGCGACTATGCCATCTGTAATTCTTGCCCGCATTTCATTTTTATATGTTTCACCAGTAGCGACTAGTTTTAACTGGAAGATTGGTGAAACGAGATATGGAATGAGGTAGGCCAGTGTTGATACGGTAATAACGAATGTATAAGCTTCCGCAATGGTTCCTGATAATGTTGAGAATAAGAACACTTGCGACATAATGTTTGTTAATCGTAATGAGTAAATTGGACTTCCTTTTTTATTTGTTTTCGTGAAGAAGGAAGGGAAGAAACCTTCTTTTGCTGCTTGATACGGTACTTCTGAGCTTAATAAAATCCAGCCTAATATAGAACCGAATAGGGAAGTAAGAGCAAGTAATGCCATCAGTTTCCCGCCGCCATGACCCATCGCAGCATTCAATGCGTCTGCTAATGGACGTTCAGAAGCTTGTAATTTATCAACGTGAAGTACACCCATTGTTAAAATTGTAATTCCTAAGTAAATCGCAACTGTAATAAGTAACCCCGCAACTGTTGCGCGTTTTACTGTTTTAGGAGAGGTAGCACGGTTTGATAAAAGTACTGCTGATTCAATTCCGATAAATGCCCAAAGCGTTGTAAGAGCGGCTAAGTTTACTTGTGAAAGAAGGCCGTGTGATACACCTGATTTATCGATCATCGGTGTGTACCATTGTCCAAATTTAGAAGCTTCGAATGCAAATAACGTAACGACGATGAATAAAAGGAATCCCGTTACTTTCGTTGTTGTTGCTAAGAAGTTTAACTTTCCAGCTCCGCTTACACCGTTTGTTAATATAATATGAGTTCCCCAAAGTAAGATGGAACAAATAGTAAATGTAATTAGTTTTCCAACTTCTATGTTAAAAGAACCGATTGAAAATAGTAGTCGTGTATCTTTCATAATTGGGAAGAAGAGTGATAAATATCCCGCGAAAGATGTAATGATGGCAACGTTACTTGCCCAGTTTGCAACCCAATATCCCCATACCATACTGAAACCAGCCATTTTTTTCTTTTTTGGTGTTGAGAATAAAGCATATGCATGACTTTGTGGTCCTGTCGTTAAATCAGGACGACGAATTGCTAAATTACCGAAAACAAGAGCTAGCATTAAAACACCAAACCCTGTTGTTAACCAAGCTAAAGTGACACCGAGAGGGCTTGCTGTTTGTGCTAACGTACTTGGCACCATGAAAATACCAGCGCCAACCATGTTACCGACAACGAAAGCTGTTAGTACCCAAAAGCCCCATTTTTTTTGTTGCATAGAAAATACCTCCAAAGTTAGTATAACCAAGTCAAGCGAGGAGATATGTATGTCTTCTTAGTAGAGAAGAGAAGTCCCAAACAAAACAAAAAAAGCACGTAATTTGCCGCTACATGCTTTCTATCTTATAAGAAACCCACGACATACCTCTCGATAGCTCTCCACAAACGAAACGTTTGTGACAGTTCTGCACTTATTAAATGCAGACCCAGCAAGCGTGCATGGTGGACACGACTTACTTCGGCAATCATTCCTTTCTCATTCCTTCATCAATGCCACTACATCTCCTGAAACGATACTCTTAATGATTGCAACCTCTACCTCACCGAGATACGAATGAGGATTTAAATATTAAATTAACGTCTTTAAGAGTAACAAATGAATTTTTATACGTCAATGGATATAGTAATAATCAGATTATAGAGAAGAGTTTGTGATTAGGAATGGATAATTATTTGATATAAAAAGAAGCTGATCTAAAACTAGATCAGCTTCTACATATAGGATTAAACTAAGTTTAATACAGTTACTTTTTCACGTGTCATAGACTCAAGGCTCTTACGAATACCTTGTGCGCCCATACCTGAACCTTTTACACCGATGAATGGGAAGTGGTCAGGGCCGCGCTCTGTGCGTCCGTTAATTTGAACAGAACCAGTTTCGATTTTGTTAGCAATTGCAAATGCTTTGTTAATGTCTTTTGTGAAGACACTTGCTTGCAGACCGAACTCTGATTTGTTAGCAATCTCAATTGCTTGCTCATCTGAAGAAACACGGATGATTGGAAGGATTGGGCCGAATGGCTCTTCCCAAGCAACTTTCATTTCTTCTGTTACGTGGTCGATTAATGTTGGATAAATTAAGTTACGCTCACGTTTGTTACCGATAACAATTGTTGCACCTTTTTCAACAGCGTCATCAACTAAACCTTGAACGAAGTCAGCAGACTTGTCGTCGATTAATGGAACGATTGTGCTGTCTTGTTCTGGAGATCCAACTGATAGCTCAGCTACTTGCGCTTTTAATAAGCCAACAAGCTCGTCTGCTACGTTTTCGTGTACAAGTACACGTTTAATAGCTGTACAACGTTGACCAGAGTAAGAGAATGCACCGCTTACGATATGGTTTGCAGCATCTTGTAAGTCAGCATCTTCACGAACGATACCAGGGTCTTTACCACCAAGTTCTAATACAAGTGGAATCATTGCAGCTTTTTTCGCTAAATGTTTACCTGTGTTTGTACCACCTGTGAACGATACCATATTGATACCTTCGTGCTCTACTAAGTAGTCACCAATTACAGAACCGCGTCCTGTAGCTACGTTTACAAGACCTTTTGGAAGGCCAGCTTTATGAAGTGCTTCAACCATTTTAATACCGCTAATTGCACCTTGAGTTGCTGGTTTGAAAATAACAGCGTTACCCATAATTAATGCTGGTGCAAGTTTTGCAGCAGATAAGTTCACTGGGTAGTTAAATGGTGCGATTGCTAATACAACACCAAGTGGTGCGCGTTGGATGATCGCAAGTTTCGATTTCGTTCCGCCAGGGAAGCTATCGCCCATCATGCTTTCTCCGTGCATATGAAGAGCTTCTTCAATTGTGTAACGAATGAAATCAGCTGTACGAACAACTTCTTTCTTCGCATCTTTATATCCTTTACCGACTTCTTTCATAATGATATCGGCAATTTCATCTTGCATATTTACGAGCTCATCAGCCCATTTATATAAATATTTTGCGCGATCTTGTAGAGAAGCTTCCGCCCATGATTTTTGAGCTTCTTTTGCAGATGCAATTGCTTCATCTACTTCTCCGCGAGTAATTGCTTGTACTTGTCCAATTACTTCGTGTAAGTATGGAGATGGAATTTCGATTGTTTCTCCTGAAGAGCTTTCTCTCCATTCTCCGTTTAAATAAAATTTGTACGTATTGCTAGTTGTCATGATTAGTCCTCCTAAAATAGCAACTTGTAAGAGTGAGTATAAGGTGATTGTAGGGTGTTTGATAACATTTTTCAAATGAAATGTTTGTGAAAACGATTTCTTATTCTTTTTTTGTTTTGTATGCCCTTTCTTACAGAAGATTCCCTTATTTCAAAATGATGTAGCGTATATTTTTATTCGGTTTGCAAAAAAAACAATTGACAGAATACTCAATAAAGTTGTAAGATTATAAATGGAAAATAAATGAAGGGGGTGTGCGTAATGATTGTAATCGTAAATGTAATGGGCTTAGCTCTGTTAAATGGCAGAAAACATTCATATCATTACGCAACCCGTACGGATATATAGGGCATCTTTGTCTTATGAAAAGCGTATGTTGCGTATATCGTAACGTACGCTTTTATGCATTTTTGTGCATATCGTCAAGCGGCGGTATGCTTTTTTTTGTTTATTTTCCCTTGTTTGGTTCCGATAAAAAACTTTGGAAGGTGGAAAAATGTGATGAGATTGTATGGGTTACGAAATGTAAATGTGATGGGTCTAGATAGTGGATAAAGAAATGGGAGTGAAACGAGAACGAGAGGGGAGAGGTTACATTGTTATCAGTATTACTAAAGTTAAAATGGTTTTTTAAAGAGCATTGGAAGAGATATAGTATCGCCATTGGAGCTCTTTTAATTGTAAATATAGTTGAAGTCATTCCCCCGAAAGTGTTAGGGGTTACGATTGATAATATAAAAACAGGAACGTTAACGAATGCGGCGATTATACAATTTATTCTTATTTTAATAGGGGTTACGGTAATTGGATATGGTCTTACTTTCGTTTGGCAACATCAGCTGTTTGGGGGAGCATTCGTACTGGAGAAGACGATGCGCTCCAAATTTATGGGGCACTTACTTAAAATGACACCGACGTTTTATCATAAAAATCGTACGGGTGATTTAATGGCGAGAGCGACAAATGATTTAAAAGCAATTGCTATGACAGCTGGTTTCGGTATATTAACGCTCGTGGATTCGAGTTTATATATGCTTACGATTGTCTTTATGATGGGATTTACAATCAGTTGGGAGCTTACATTTGCGGCGCTTATACCGCTTCCGATTATGGCGTATGCGATGAACATATATGGAAAGAAATTGCATGAGAGATTTACCGTTGCGCAAGATGCGTTCGGAGATATGAATGATAAAGTACTTGAATCGATCGCTGGCGTGCGCGTTATTCGTGCATACGTACAAGAGAATGCAGATGAGGGAAGGTTTCATCAGTTAGGAGATGACGTCTACGAAAAAAATATGAAGGTAGCAAGAATCGATGCATTATTCCAGCCGACTGTGAAAATGCTTGTCGGTCTTAGTTATTTAATTGGTTTAGTGTACGGCGCGTATCTTGTATTTCAATCAAAGGTAACACTTGGCGAACTCGTTTCATTTAACGTGTATTTAGGGATGATGATTTGGCCGATGTTTGCAATTGGCGAATTAATTAATGTTATGCAAAGAGGAAATGCATCATTAGACCGTGTGAATGAAACGTTAGCGTATGAACCAGATGTCAAGAATCCGAAAAATCCAAAGCTTGTACAAGAGCCGGACTATATTCAGTTTGAGGATGTTTCCTTTTCATATCCTTCATCGACTGGAGAAAATTTGAAAAAGGTTTCGTTTACATTAAAACAAGGGGAAACGCTTGGGGTTGTTGGAAAAACAGGAAGCGGAAAAACGACGCTCGTACGTCAGCTTCTTCGTCAATATCCGCTTGGAGATGGGGATATTGCAGTCTCTGATGTGACGTTAGATAAAATAACGAATGAAAATGTACTCGGGTGGATTGGGTATGTACCTCAGGAACATATTTTGTTCTCCAAAACAGCGAGGGAAAATATTTTATTTGGAAACCGAGAAGCGACGGAAGAAGAACTCGAGAAAGCGATTGAAATTGCGGCGTTTACAAAGGATTTAGAGTTTTTACCAGAAGGGTTAGAAACGCTCGTCGGAGAGAAGGGTGTTTCTTTATCAGGAGGGCAAAAACAAAGGATTTCAATTGCGCGAGCTGTTATTCAAAATCCGGAAATTTTAATTTTGGACGATTCTTTATCAGCTGTTGATGCTCGTACGGAAGCAGCGATCATCGAGAATATAAGAACAGAAAGAAGCGGAAAGACGACGATTATTACGACGCACCGTTTATCTGCCGTACAACACGCGGATTGGATTCTCGTTATGGATGAAGGTGAAGTAATGGAAGAAGGTACGCATGAACAGCTTATTCAAAGCGGAGGCTGGTATGCGGAGCAGTTTGAAAGACAACAAGGGGAAAGTGAAAGTGCGGATAGTGGGGTGAAAATATGAGCGTATCAAAACGATTGTTTCAATATGCGATGAAAGTAAAAGGGACGATTTTTGCAGCGATGCTAATGTTATTTATTTTCGTCATCGCAGAACTTGCTGGTCCTTTCGTCGCGAAAACGATGATTGACGATCATATCGTCGGGATAGAGAAACCTTGGTATGAAACAGAAAAGAGTGAAGAGGCTGTTTCGTATAATGGCGCCTTTTATAAGCGAAGTGATCGCTTCCAGGAAGGTGAGA
This sequence comes from Bacillus sp. 16GRE42, assembly GCF_019837435.1. NCBI lineage: Bacteria > Bacillati > Bacillota > Bacilli > Caryophanales > Bacillaceae > Bacillus > Bacillus sp. 16GRE42. The sequence goes on along the minus strand of NZ_JADAXF010000002.1, from coordinate 724,981 downwards.
AAAAAGGAAAAGAAGTACGCGTAATGCAGGTCGGTTTTCAATATTACTTTGTGCCAAATAAAGTGAATGCTGAAGGGTCACGTACTGTAAAAGGTGATATGATTACCGTTCAAAATGGTAAGGCGGTGCAAGTGTATAAAGCGAAAGTATTAACGAAAGAAGAAGTGTTTGCTTTTTATAAACCAGAAATAAGCCCCCTATTATTACTTGGTGGTGGCTACTTCGCTTTATTAGTAGTCGTTTCATTATTTGCATACGGAAAGCAATTTTTCCTACAGAAGGCAGCGAACAAAATTATTCAAATTATGAGGGAAGATGTCTTTTCTCATATTCAAACGTTGCCGATTCGTTATTTCGATCATTTACCAGCAGGGAAAATTGTATCACGTGTTACGAATGATACGGAAGCCATTCGTGATTTATACGTAACGGTACTGGCGACATTCGTTTCTAGTATCATTTATATTATCGGGATATTCGCTGCGCTATTTTTACTCGATGTAAAACTGGCGACGTTATGTTTACTTATCATCCCGATTTTAATTGTGTGGGCGATTCTTTATAGAAAGTATGCATCTGTATACAACCATAAAATGCGTTCACGTTTATCTGATATTAATGGAACAGTTAATGAATCCATTCAAGGTATGCCAATTATTCAAGCGTTCCGTCAAGAGCGTGAAACGAAAAAAGAGTTTGAAGAATTAAATGGCGATTATTTTAAATATCAAAATAAAATTTTGAATTTAAATGCAGCAACTTCTCATAATTTAGTGTCTGTATTAAGAAATATAGCTTTCACAGGTGTGATTTGGTACTTCGGTGGCGCTTCATTAAGTGCTTCAGGCGTCATTTCTCTAGGGATACTATATGCGTTCGTTGATTATTTAACACGATTGTTCTCACCAATTACAAATATGGTAAATCAGCTTGCTAACTTGGAACAATCGCGTGTTGCATCAGAACGTGTTTTTGAATTGTTAGAGGAAAAAGGGGAAGCAGTAGAAGAGGAACGTATGCCTCGCTTACAAGGAAATGTAAAGTTTGATAATGTGTCGTTTTCTTATAATGGAAAAGATGAAGTACTAAAAAATATTTCTTTTGAAGCGAAACAAGGCGAGACAGTGGCACTTGTCGGTCATACTGGATCAGGAAAAAGTTCCATTATGAATGTACTCTTCCAGTTTTATGAGTTTGAAAAAGGGAAGCTTACGATTGATGGTCACGATGTAAAAGCGATGCCGAAACAAGCAACGCGTGAACATATGGGAATCGTACTGCAAGATCCGTTTTTATTTAGCGGGACGGTCGCTTCTAACGTAAGCTTAGAGAACGAAAAAATTTCAAAAGAGCGCATCGTAAAAGCATTGCGTGATGTTGGTGCGGAACGGTTTGCGAACAATATAAATGAAGAAATTACAGAAAAGGGAAGCACGCTTTCCACTGGAGAACGTCAGCTTATTTCGTTTGCTAGGGCACTCGCTTTTGACCCAGCCATTTTAATTTTAGATGAAGCAACGTCTAGTATTGATACAGAAACAGAGGCGATGATCCAACAAGCGTTAGAAGTTGTGAAAAAAGGAAGAACGACATTTATTATCGCTCACCGTCTTTCCACAATTAAAAGCGCAGATCAAATTATTGTACTTGATAGAGGAACAATTTTAGAAAAAGGCTCTCATGATGAACTAATGAAAAAGCGTGGGCGTTATTACGATATGTACAAAACGCAAATGGAAGGAAACCAGAGCGCCTAATATGTATGGAGGAGAACTTGCGATTTTTGCAAGTTCTTTTTTTAGTGAATCATGACAGTTAAATAAGAAGTATTGTTTTACCTTTTTATCTATAAATGCTATATTAAAAAATGTTACTTATTTTTTGTATGTAGCGTTATTTTCCCCTTTTGTTTGATTATGAAGAAAAAGGATAAACTAAATAAGAACATTTTCATTGAAAAATTGTTCAAGATTGCATACAATCAATATAGTTTTTAAATTCCTATCAGAATACTTGGAGGATTACCATCATGAAAAAATTATTTTCAGTTCTTGCAGTAACTACTTTAGCGATCGGGATTGTAGCAGGCTGCGGCAAAGAAGAGAAAAAAGATACAGCTAGTCAAGATGCGTTACAAAAGATAAAACAAAGTGGTGAACTTGTAATTGGAACAGAAGGTACATATCCACCGTTCACATTCCACGATTCAAGCAATAAATTAACTGGATTTGACGTTGAATTAGCAGAAGAAGTTTCAAAACGTTTAGGAGTAAAACCTGTATTTAAAGAAACACAATGGGATAGCTTACTTGCTGGTCTAGATGCAAAACGTTTCGACATGGTTGCAAACGAAGTTGGTATTCGTGAAGATCGCCAAAAGAAATATGACTTCTCTAGCCCATATGTTTCATCTTCAGCGGTATTAGTTATTGCGAAGGATAAAGATAAACCTGCTACATTTGCTGATGTAAAAGGATTAAAAGCAGCACAATCTTTAACAAGTAACTATGCAGATATTGCTAAGAAAAATGGTGCGGAAATCACGAATGTAGAAGGATTTAGCCAAGCGGCAGAATTATTAAATACTGGACGCGTTGATTTCACAATTAATGATAAGTTATCAGTATTAAACTACTTAGAAACGAAAAAAGATGCAAAAATTAAAATTGTAGATACAGAAAAAGAAGCGTCACAAAGTGGATTCTTATTCCGTAAAGGTAGCGACAAGCTAGTACAAGAAGTAAATAAAGCGTTAGAAGATATGAAAAAAGATGGTACGTACGATAAAATAGCGAAAAAATGGTTCGGTGAAAATGTATCTAAGTAGTGCGCTGGTTTCAGATCGATTGTCTACTTGGATAGATATTATGCATTCTTCCTTCATGCCTATGCTGAAGGAAGCTGTATTTACGACAATTCCATTAACGCTTATTACATTTATTATCGGGATTATACTTGCGACGTTAACGGCGCTTGCACGTATTTCAGGTAGTCGTATTTTACAATGGATTGCTCGTATCTATGTATCTATCATTCGCGGAACGCCACTTCTTGTACAGTTATTTATTATTTTCTATGGTCTTCCAACTCTTAATATTGAAGTTGAGCCATATACAGCAGCAGTTATTGGATTCTCGTTAAATGTTGGTGCGTATGCATCTGAAATTATTCGTGCTTCTATCCTTTCAATCCCGAAAGGACAGTGGGAAGCAGCTTACACAATTGGGATGACATACCCGCAAGCATTAAAACGTGTTATTTTACCGCAGGCAACGCGAGTATCTATTCCGCCGCTTTCGAATACATTTATTAGTTTAGTGAAGGATACTTCATTAGCATCGTTAATTTTAGTAACAGAAATGTTCCGAAAAGCGCAGGAAATTGCGGCAATGAACTACGAGTTTTTAATTGTTTATTTCGAAGCAGGTCTAATTTATTGGGCAATTTGCTTCTTATTATCTATTGTGCAACAAATATTAGAAAAACGTTCAGAACGTTACACTCTAAAATAACCCTTTCATAAAAGGAGTTTTTGTTTTTATGATTTCAATTCAACATTTACAAAAAAGTTTCGGAGATAATACCGTACTAAAACATATAGATTTATCAGTTGAGAAGGGGGAAGTTGTTGTTATTATCGGGCCATCGGGATCTGGTAAAACGACATTCCTGCGTTGTCTCAACGTGTTAGAAACGCCGAACGCTGGTAATATTCGCATCGGTAATAAAGAGCTCGACTTCTCTCAAAAAGTATCGAAGAAAGATATTGTCAATCTTCGTACGCAAACAGGTATGGTATTCCAGCACCATAATCTATTCCCTCATTTAACAGCACTTCAAAATGTAATGGAAGGGCTCATTACAGTGAAAAAGATGGGGAAAGAAGAAGCGAAGAAAAAAGCAAACTATTTCCTTGAAAAAGTTGGTCTTGCGGATAAAGTAGACTTATATCCGTTCCAATTATCAGGCGGACAACAACAGCGCGTTGGAATTGCTCGCGCGCTTGCGATGGAGCCGGAAGTATTACTATTTGATGAACCGACGTCAGCACTTGATCCTGAACTTGTTCAAGAAGTTCTGAAAGTAATGAAAGAACTTGCTAAAGAAGGCATGACGATGGTGATTGTAACGCACGAAATGCGTTTTGCGCATCAAATTGCGAACCGCGTTATTTTCATGGATGGCGGTGTCGTTGTCGAACAAGGTACACCAGAAGATGTATTTACAAATCCAAAAGAAGAACGCACGAAGAAGTTTTTACAAATGTTGCAGTAAATGAAGGAAGGTCTCAAGGCATATGCCTTGAGACCTTTTTGCCATATATATTTATTTTTGGAATCCGCCAAGGCTTTGCTCAGCCATTGCAACTAGACGTTTTGTAATTTCTCCACCAACAGAACCGTTAGCGCGAGCCGTAGAATCTGCCCCTAATTGTACACCAAATTCTTGAGCGATTTCGTACTTCATTTGATCGATTGCAGCTGTTGCTCCTGGTACTACTAATTGATTGTAAGAACTTTGGTTTGCCATAGGAATATATCCTCCTTAGAGTTAGAAAAATTTTTTTGGGTTGGACTAGCTGGATTTGAACCAGATTATCGCCCCGTTTGGCGCTAATCCATCGGTAATTAAGTTTGTACTCATAGTATGGATGTTACCTAGAAAGATATACGAAATAATAATTTGTAAATTTTGTAAAAAAATCTTAGTGATTTCGTAAATTATGAAATAAGAGTAATCGTTGTATTTTTTAGAAAGAAGGCTAAACTAAGAGCGATATGAAATATGGTTTTCTTTTTGTATCCCGCTATTGTGGGGCAAATCATTAACTTCTTATTTATGACTTACTAAAATTAAATCGGTAGCAATTTTATAGTTCTATTTTAAGTAGGGGGACAGGACGCTCCTATGCACGGCTAGATGCTCTCTTCAATCTGCTTGTAAATGATAACGTATGGAGGAATCGTGATGGGAATTTGCCCGCTTTGCAACGCATTAGAATCACAAACATATTCTTGTCAAAATTGCCAAGGTATACTCCAAGATTATGGGAAAACTGTAGATTACATAGACGATTATAGTGCGTATATGGATCAAGAATTATTAAGTGCAGTAGATGGTTTAACACATAGTAATTCACAAGAGTACTGCAATCATGTTTTTTATTGCGGGATGTGTAATGTGGAAACAGAGGTTGTAGTGAAACTTGTGTAAATAGAAAACTTCCACCTTATGAATGAGGTGGAAGTTTTTGTTTTCGTATTTGTGAGTGAATCATAGGGGATGGGATATGTTCGGTGTTTGATGGAGTTCCGGATTTTATTTGAGCCATTTTTTCTTTTGCATCGCGCAAAGAATGTTCAGTTAAGTAGATGGCATATTCGTAAAATAATTGGCGCGTCAGTTCACTTTGTTCTTTTAACTTTTCATCTTGGAATACAGTTCGCCCAGGTTTAGAGTTTGCTTCAAAGAGCCACGGGTTTTCTTGCGTGTCTAAACCGATATCAAAACCAATCTCTCCAATATTTCCGGTTACTTGTTCATCGAGCGCGTAACTGATTTGTAAGGCTGTATGTTTTAATTTATTTTCAATTTGAACTTGTTTCGTTGAATCCGGAAAAAGTTCTTGCAGTAATTTTGTATCGCCACCGCTATTTACATGCGTTGTTAAGCTACCTTTGCCAGCAATTTTTGCAACGATTGCACTGACCATCCATTGGCCAAAATGATTTTTATTTGTGTGAATGCGAAAATCAACAGGTTGCCCATCGAAGCGAAGTAAGGAAATACCTTGTTGTACGATAAATTTTTTTAAATCATGTCCTTTTAATACATGGTTCAGAAGCGTTTCTAATGATTGGTACTTTCTTAGTTTATTTTCTTCATTTTCGCGATAACGACAGTAGTAGCAATTCTCTGTTTGAGAGTAAAATATTTGATGAATGTTTCTCCCGAAGCTACCGTGTATCGGTTTCATGTAAACAGATTTATACGTGCCAAGAAAGCGTTCTACTTGTTCGAAATGTTGAAAAGCTTCCGTGTTTGGTAATAAGGGGATAATGGATTCATCTTTCATAAGAAGTTGATGCACTTCCCATTTATTGAAAAAGCCTGGATTAAACCATGGAATAGCATAGTCATGCTCTAATTTTCTTTTTGCTCTTACGATCGGTTTATAATTTTCGGCTTTCCGATTTGGTAATCGATCATAAATGACATTCGGTAAAGGGACTTTTTTCTTAATCCACTGTTCCTCTTGAAAGAAATACCCTTCAATTGTTTCGTCTGCCCAGTTTATATGTTGCACACCAAAAACAAATACAAATGGTCGCAAGGTGAATGGCGGCGTTAGTAACTCACTGAGAGAAGTTGAACGGTTTCCTAAAGGATTAGAAGAGTCATCGTTAAAACCAGTTGTGAAAATCCCGATTAACGGTCCGAAAATAATGGTTTCATTTTGCGTGAATGCATGGATAGTAGTGGAATGAGGAAGTAAAAGTTTCTCTGCAATTTGTTTTCCGATAATGATTTCGCGAGTAAAGGAATAATGAATTTTCACCTCTTCACTTGCAACATGGCGTACGCCGAAGGAAAGAGATGCAATTGGTGGTGTAATGGAAAAAATATAAGGTAAAGTAATACTATTTGGATGCTCATCTGAAATATTTAATGTATATATGTGCTCTTTCAAAATGGTGTTACCTCCTTTCATTATGGTGTGAAGCGACTAAACTTTAGTGGTCCGTGATATATTTTTTCGGCTAGTGCATCACTATGACGAATGTAATGTTCGTACGGGGGAATCGTGTTGACATACATAAGCCAAATTGCCCCTTTTTGATCCATAATGGTGGAAAGCTCTAGCTCGAATAACGAAGAATAAGATTCATCTAATGTTTGAAACACTTCATTTATAATGTCATGTAAAGCGTCTTGTAATAATTGTACACCGGTACTAGATAGTACGTATTTAATTTTTGAAAATGAATGCAGCGAGGAATCATCTGTTGCTGAAAGTAAAAGTTGATTCGGAAAGGAGCTTTTTTGTATAAATTGGCCGATAGCAGTCCACTTCTGTTCTTTATTTTTTTGCAAAATGGTTCGAATATGAAGCGGGTATGTTAATTGATTTGGTGGTTGCAGCATTGTATGGGTGATGTAACGTGCTGATCGTATGTTAGATTTGTACCAAGATATAAATTCATCTGTCCGTTTGATTGGAGTAGAAGTATGATAGTCATCATTTATCGTATCGATATGAAACGTTTTATTTTTATAAGCGATCCGGTACAGACTTTCATTGGAATGTGTGTTAGTAGGCCGTATAATAATATCTTTTGTTTTTAATAACAGTTTGAAAATGTTTTGTATCGTTGCTATTTCGAATTTTGGTATATAAGGAGATAATTTTTTATTCGTGAGAAATAAATCATGTAGTTCGCTCAAGTCAATGAGTGTGTTATTTAAAAAGGTAGTGGAAGCACGGTTGTGTAATGAATGAATAATTGATTTTGCTTTGTCGAAGTCAGTTTCCTCGTTAAAAGAAGAACGATCGTAAATATAAGAAGGAATAGGGAATATTTGCTCTTTCCATTTTCCTGTATCTGTATCATAAATCAGACCAGAGACAAGATCTGTTTTAGGATCAATACCAAATGGCGTAAACTGGGCAACGACATTATGATAAAACCGAGCGCGTTTAGCGATTTCGGTGTAATACATTTGCTCATAATGAGGGTGAGAAGTTAAAATACCGAGAACCAACGAAATCACTCCTTTACTAACAAAATGTTGACATAATAGGCATAGCTATATATTGCAAATACGTTTTTATACCATTATACTTTTGTCCGTATGATGATATGCTATAGTTTTGGAGAAGCGAAAGGTTGATTGTAATGAATATATGGTTAAGTATGTTAACGACGACAGGGCTCGGAGCGATTATTGGAGGATTCACAAATCATTTAGCGATAAAAATGTTATTTCGTCCTCATCGCCCTATTTATATTGGAAAGTTTCAAGTTCCATTTACACCAGGGTTAATTCCGAAGCGCCGCGATGAACTTGCTGTTCAATTAGGAAAAATGGTTGTCGAACATTTGTTAACGCCAGAAGGAATCGGAAAGAAATTAACAAATGAAGAGTTTCAAAAAAGTTTAATTCAATGGACACAAGTAGAAGTGGATAAAGTAATTACGAATGAACAGTCGTTACGACAAATGTTAGAAAAATGGAACGTAGCGCATGTAGAAAAAGAAGCAACCGAGAAAATCGAACATGTGATTACAGAAAAAATAGAGGCATTTTTAGCAGAGTATTATACATATACATGGGAACAGGCTTTACCTCATTCTGTTCATGAAAAAATAGAGAATGCGATTCCAAATGTCTCGGCTTTTATTTTAAATCGAGGAATTCGTTTTTTTGAAAGTGAAGAAGGGAAAGCACGTCTTTCAAAAATGATTGATGATTTCTTTGCTTCTAGGGGAACGCTGCTTAACTTAGTCGGAATGTTTTTAGGAAATGTAAGTGTAGTGGATCGTGTACAGCCAGAAGTTATTAAGTTTTTAGGGCAAGATGGCACAAAGCAGCTTTTAACTGATGTACTGCAAAAAGAGTGGGAAAAGTTAAAAGGAAGAGATGTAAAAGAATTAGAAACGTTTGTAGAAAAAGAAATGATTGTAAGCTCCATATTGTCAGCAGTTAAAGTTGAAGAAACAGTGAATAAGTTTTTAAATCAATCTGTGCAGCGAGTATGTGAGCCAGTTCGAGAAACAATTATTGAAAAAGTGCTTCCAAGTGCAGTAACAAAAGGCTTGAAGTGGGGAACAGAAAACGTAGAGAGTATATTAAACAATCTCCACCTTGCGGAAATTGTCCAGCAAGAAGTGTCTACGTTTTCAACAGAGAGACTAGAAGATTTAGTGCTGTCCATTACGAAAAATGAACTGAAAATGATTACGTATTTAGGAGCACTATTAGGCGGGATGATTGGGCTCTTGCAAGGACTGTTACTGTTGTTTCTTAGATAATAAGGTGAGTACATAGAAATAAAAGTGAAATTTCTTCACATCTCTTGCATAGTTTGATATGGTAAGAAGAGGTGCGTATGTAAATGCACTTAAAAGGCAGTGTGAGCGAAAAGCGCTAGCCTTCTAAAGGAGGAAAAATAAAATGACAAAAAACATTCATGATGTTGCATATGAATTACAAAAAGCAATCGCTGAAAACGAAGATTTCCAAACATTAAAAGCAAGCTACGCAGCAGTTCAAGGTGATGCGGCTTCAAAGAACTTATTCGATGAGTTCCGTACAATGCAACTTGGCTTACAACAAAAAATGATGCAAGGTCAAGAAATCACTGAAGAAGATAACCAAAAAGCACAAGAAGTTGTAGCTCGCATTCAACAAGATGCTAAAATCACAAAGTTAATGGAAACTGAACAACGCCTAAATATCGTTATCACTGACGTTAACAAAATTATCATGCAGCCACTTGAAGAATTATATAACGCGCAACAACAAGCGTAATAGTGGAAGACGCTCCTGGTATGGGAGCGTCTTTTTTGTTTGTTATTTGTGGAAATACTCAGTCTCAATCTTCTTTTCCTTTAAAAACTTTTCAATTTCTTTTTGCTTCCTACCATTAACTTGCTCAAAGCGTTTTGTAAAAGAAAAATCAGTTTTGAATAAGTTACCATCTTGCGCGATTTTGTCTAATTCTTGCTCTAGTTCTACTGAAAGTGCCGTAGACGCTGAAATAAAATCATGAATTTCCTTCGAAGGCTGTTTGTAATCATCAGGGATCGTATTGTTACTAATAAAATCATGGAAATTCGCATCATTTTGTTTTGCTAAATCTACTAGTTGTTTTAATTTCTTTCGGTTGGATTCCGTGACTTCCTCGTCAGACATGGCTGATGAAAGTGGAACGATATTTTCGTCTAACTCCCCGCTATAATCTAAATAAGTTTTTATATTTTGTTTCATTTCGTCTTCGTTAATCGTTACATTCTTTTGTGAGGAAGTGAATATAGTTTCTGGAATTTTAATCGTTACATCTTTAATAGATTCTATATCGTTTTCTTCCGTAGGTTGTGCACTGTTTGAACAAGCTGATAGAAATAAAATTGTAAGTAACATGAGTAGATATAAAGTATACTTCTTCATTTTAATCTCCTTTTATATTCATTATTATCTTTGTAAAATAGCTATATTCCATTTCAAATACTTTACTAAAGTTGCGTATAGATGTTTTACCATTTGGTAAGATATGACGGATATGAGCAAACCGCTGCAAAAAGCGATGAACACATTATAAACATCGGAATAACTAATTTGATGAAACCCTTTGAAAAATCCTAATCCTATTAATAAAATAGGTGAAATAATTAATAATGGAGTAGCAATGATAAGTGCTAGAAGGATCGGTAATAAAAAGAGTAATACGAAAAAGGCGATAATGATAAAGGTAAAGTTTAAAACACTTAAGCTCATAACAGAAAATAGTGCAGTTATCATATTTTTAAAGCTTCGTTTATTGTCAGCATTGCTTATTGCATAGGAAACAGTAAGTTCTTTCGCGATCGTTTTAGGGTTTCCTAGTTTTCTAGCAATTTCTTCTTCACATTTCCCATCTTGTTTACCACTGATAAAATGAGTTTCATACTCCGAAATAATATCTTTCTTTTCTACATTAGGCATATTCCGCAGGGAAGAACTAAGTTGTTCCAAAAATTCACTTTTGTTCATAACAATCACTTTCCTTTATAAAATGATGAATTACAAAACACATTCCAATTGCTGGGTATTCCAATATTTACAAATATATCATTTAGTAGTGTTCTTTGCAAGGTACTGTAATGTTTTTAATACTGTGACTAGATGAAAGTTTTTCGTGCATTTTTAGATGAGATATAAAATTATTATTCTAGGATAAACAAAGGGTTGTAAGCGTATTCCTTAATGGTTGTCAAAAAACTGCCAAATTCATATTGTTGGAAAAATAATGCATTTGTAATATAATGATAAATAATACTTCACCACATTAATTAACTAGGTGAAATTAAAAATCTTTATTACACACATTATGAAATAAAGGGATGATTAGTTTGAGTACAGGTGTAAAAGCAAACGACGTGAAAACAAAAACAAAAGGAGCAGATCTTGTTGTTGATTGTTTAATTAAACAAGGTGTGACACATGTTTTCGGTATTCCAGGAGCGAAGATTGACTCTGTATTTGATGTACTGCAAGAAAGAGGACCAGAGTTAATTGTTTGTCGTCATGAACAAAACGCAGCATTTATGGCAGCTGCTATTGGTAGATTAACAGGGAAACCGGGTGTATGTCTTGTAACTTCAGGACCAGGGACATCGAATTTAGCGACAGGTCTTGTTACTGCGAATGCGGAGAGTGATCCCGTTGTTGCTTTAGCTGGTGCAGTTCCACGTACGGATAGATTAAAGCGTACGCATCAATCTATGGATAATGCTGCACTATTCGAACCAATCACAAAATATAGCGTAGAAGTAGAGCATCCTGATAATGTGCCAGAAGCACTTAGTAATGCATTTAGAAGTGCGACTTCCACAAATCCAGGAGCTACTTTAGTAAGTCTTCCGCAAGACGTTATGACTGCGGAAACGACTGTAGAGTCTATCGGTGCGCTTTCTAAGCCACAGCTTGGAATCGCTCCCACACATGAAATTACATATGTAGTAGAAAAAATAAAATCAGCGAAATTACCAGTTATTTTACTCGGTATGAGAGCGAGCACGAATGCAGTAACGAAAGCGGTTCGTGAATTAATTGCTGATACAGAACTTCCTGTCGTTGAAACATATCAAGCAGCTGGCGCGATTTCACGTGAGTTAGAAGATCATTTCTTCGGCCGCGTTGGATTATTCCGTAACCAACCAGGTGATATTTTACTAGAAGAAGCAGACCTTGTTATTTCGATCGGTTATGACCCAATTGAGTATGATCCGAAATTCTGGAATAAACTTGGAGACAGAACGATTATTCATCTTGATGACCATCAAGCGGATATCGACCATGATTACCAACCAGAGCGTGAATTAATTGGCGATATCGCTTTAACTGTAAATAGCATTGCAGAAAAATTACCGAAACTTGTATTAAGTTCGAAATCAGAAGCAGTGTTAGAACGATTACGCGCGAAATTATCAGAACAAGCAGAAGTTCCAGACCGTGCTTCAGAAGGTGTTACGCATCCGCTTCAAGTTATTCGTACACTTCGTTCTTTAATTAGTGACGATACAACTGTGACATGTGACATCGGTTCACATTCTATTTGGATGGCAAGATGTTTCCGTTCTTATGAACCACGTAGATTATTATTTAGTAACGGTATGCAAACGTTAGGTGTTGCACTTCCTTGGGCGATTGCCGCTACTTTAGTTGAACCGGGCAAGAAAGTTGTTTCCGTGTCAGGTGATGGTGGTTTCTTATTCTCTTCGATGGAATTAGAAACAGCGGTACGTTTAAACGCACCGATCGTACATCTTGTATGGAGAGACGGTACGTATGATATGGTTGCGTTCCAACAAATGATGAAATACGGTAGAACATCAGCTACAGAGTTTGGCGATGTCGATCTTGTGAAATATGCAGAAAGCTTCGGTGCAAAAGGTCTTCGCGTTAACACGCCTGATGAATTAGAAGGTGTATTAAAAGAAGCACTAGCAGCAGACGGCCCTGTCATTATTGATGTTCCAATTGACTACCGTGACAACATTAAATTAAGCGAAAAATTATTACCAAACCAATTAAACTAATGGAGGCATGATTGAGATGACTGTTGCACAATTCATTGATATTGATGCAAAAAGAACGAAAACGAGTAATGAAGTATATCAAACATCTACAATGCTTGCGCTATTAGATGGTATATATGATGGTGTGATTAGCTTTGAGGAATTGAAAGAACGTGGTGATTTCGGCATCGGCACATTTGATCAATTAGATGGTGAAATGATTGCGTTTGATAACGAATTTTATCATTTACGTTCAGACGGTTCAGCAGAAAAAGTAGAACCGGAAGAAACAACACCGTTTGCGACTGTAACGTTTTTTGAAAAAGAAATGAGTTATACAGTAGAGCGCCCGATGAATCGTGAAGAAGTTGAGGCATTATTACATGAATTAATGCCAAGTAAAAACTTATTTTACGCTATTCGAATGGACGGTACATTCCGTGAAGTAAGAACGAGAACTGTTCCAAGACAAGAAAAACCGTATACACCGCTCGTTGAAGTGACGAAATCACAACCAATCTTTTCATTTAAACATACAGAAGGTACGCTAGCTGGATTTTGGACACCAGATTATGCGCAAGGTATTGGTGTAGCTGGTTTCCACTTACATTATATTGATGATGAAAGAAGCGGAGGCGGACATGTTTTCGATTATGTGGTAGAAAACTGTACGATCCAAATTTGTCAAAAGGCTCATATGCATTTAGCACTTCCAGAAACAGCTGACTTTATGGCGGCTGAATTATCAAGAGAAAATTTAGAGGATAATATTGCGACTGCGGAAGGCGCGGAGTAAAAAGGGAGAGACTGTTCCATTTTGGAACAGTCTTCTTTTATGAATATTTTTTGTTGAATCGTTTATTTCTTTGAAACAAACGGATGCCCTTCATAATAAAAACGCCACGGATAATGTACAGCTTCTTCTGCATAGTCGATGTTAATACGAGGACCTGCTGTTATTTGATATTGTGATGACATGTGTTCTTCTTCTCGGACGAGTTCAATATGTAATGTGTCACTTTGTAACGATACGCCGCGTTCTTCTAAAGTAATTCCGAGTGCACGGCATAGTTTGCCAGGACCGTTTGTTAAATTTTTATATTGTGCCTTCGTAACGTCTGTTTTGTTGTAACGTGCTAGTTTTATTTCTTCAATCCCGTCTACTGGTTCAAGGGCTCGAATGAGAATGCCTTGCGGGGTGCCAACTGGCGCTGTAATGACGTTAAAACAATGATACATACCGTAAATCAAATATACGTAAGCATGCCCCGGTGCGCCAAACATGACTTCTGTACGGTCCGTTCGTCTGCCGCCGTAACTATGCGCGGCTTTATCATCGGGACCTTTATATGCCTCTACTTCTACAATGATTCCGCTTCGTTTTATTCCATCTACAATATGTACAAGTTTTTGTCCAAGTAATTTCTTTGCTACTTCTAACGTATCGCCTTCATAAAAGGAAGGTGGTGCTTGCATCGTACTATCTCCTTTACTGAGTGTATATGTATATAGTAAACCAAATTTTCAGTAGTAATTCTAACTCGTTCTATTTGCTACATTTATTTCATAAATTATGGATAGAGTACAACAGCGAAGAGGGGGAGTGCGACATGATTTATCGCTTACTAGCTCTTAATATAGATGGGACACTACTATACAACAACGGAAAAATTGCAAAAGGATTAAGAGAAACAATTGAATTTGTGAAAAGAAAAGATGTATACGTTACATTATTTACGAGCCGTAATTTTCAATCCGCTCATAAAGTAGCAAAGGCGTTAAAATTAGATTCTATATTAGTGACACATGGCGGTGCTTTCGTTTCAGCAACTTTAGATAAGCCGTACGTTCAAAGAAGATTATCGGAAGAGAAGACGTTTAACATTGTGCAAGTGTTAGAGCACTTCGATTGTAACGTCCGCATTTCTCATGAACGGTTTTCAATTGGAAATCGTGAGAGAAATACACCAAACTTAATTGCGCGTACTGTATTATCAAGCGCAGATCCGTTATTTTATCCGGTTCAATTTGTAGACTCGTTAGGTGATGCACTTCGTGATCATCCAGTAGCGGCACCAAAAATTGATGTTATTTTCCAAAGTAAAGGTGAAAAAGAACGAGGGATAAATACATTAAGAAAAGCATTCCAAGATATAGAGTATGTTGATTGTGATTCAAAGCGAATAGAAATTTTGCCGCAAAATGTATCAAAATTACGCGGATTACAATTGCTTGGAGAGCATTTAAATATTTCGCTAAACGAAATGGTTGCGATTGGAGATAGTTTAGAAGATCTAGAAGTAATTGAAAATGTGGGGCTTGGTGTAGCAATGGGGAATGCACCTGTAGAGTTAAAACAAGCAGCTGACTGGATTACACGTTCGAATAGTGAGAACGGCGTAGAGTATATGATTAAAGAACATTTCCGTAAGCAATTCCCGCTTCCGTTTTTGAAGAATCATAAAAATACACCGAAACGATGAAAGAAAAACGTAGCTTTTGGCTACGTTTTTTTATTAGTTTTATTCGAAAAATGAAAACGTTTTACCGAATAAATTGTGTCTGAAGTTCATACAATTCACTTGAATCATTTAGAAAATTGTTGTAAAGTGGTTGATGTTGCCAAAATAGTTACACCACATGAAATATTCTCCAGATTAATTTTATTGAGCTCCATATGCAAAAATACTTCCGCATGATAGTTTCGTTCACGTATTATCTCAAAAATGAATTGTAGTAATTTTATTGATCAGTTGTAGAGTTTCTTGTTTTTATTTAAATGGATGATTTTAAGTTATTGTGAGTAAGCCTTGGTACATATGAAAGGTGCTTTTTTGTTTGGTTTTAGGAAGTTTAAAAGGGGGAATGAATTTCTTGAGGAAATCATTTAATCAAAAAATAAAAAAATTAAGTAGTAGTTTTATAGTTATGTTACTAGTATGTATGAATTTTTTAATCCATTTACCATATAAAGCAGAGGCAGCTACAACAGAATTAAAAGGTTTAGGTGATGTATCTTATTACAATGCAATCATTTTTGGAGATCATAGTGCAACGAGTGCGGATATTGAGGGTGCGATGGCTGTTCAAAAAAATATGAACGCATCAAGTTATACAGTCTTAGCGGCTGCAACGGGAGCGCATAACTTAGCTGGAGCAACATGGGTAGATGAAGGATATCCATCATTATTACTAGGTGGTCAATTTACGAAAGCGGGAACAGGACAAGTAATTATTCAAGATGGAACAGTGGCAATGACAAAAGACGGTGACCCAGAAGGTGCAATGAAATCATCATATGACCGTATCTCTTATAAAGAGCAAGCGGAGATTGATGCTAAATTTAAAGAATTTAGAAAAGACGTTGATAGCGTAATTGAGGATGCGGGCCAATTACATACGGATAAACCAAAATCGGGTATGACCTTTGGGATCGGTGAAGATGTAAATAATCCTAATATTTATGTTTCTTCCGGACAAAATGGAAAGAAAACATTTGATGTAAAAGACGTTTTTCTTCCGAATGTAAGTAATAAAGACTTTATGGTTATTCATTCAGATGCGGAAGAAGTTAATTTTGGTGGCGGTGCAATCCTGTATGATACAACAGATAAGGGCGGGTTCACATTAGTTAATACATCTCAAGCATATGACCCTAATTCCTTTTTTACTGAGTTAGCTAGTAAAGTCATTTGGGTGTTCCCTAATGCTACAAAGATAACAACTAAAGGATATGGTGTAGTAGGAAGTATATTTGCGCCTAATGCAGTTGTAGAGACAAAGGGTGGTTCAATTAACGGACAAGTCTATGTTGGTGGCTTACATCAAAGAGATGGATTTGAGGTTCATAATTTTAAATTTAATTGGCCAAAGTGGAAAAAGCCGGCAGCTGAAAAGGGAAATTTACAAATTAAAAAAGTTGATGAAAACGATGAAAACATTGTTTTAAAAGACGCAAAATTTGATGTTATAGACAAAGATAATAATGTTGTGGCTACTGTTACAACAAACGAAAAGGGTATTGCGGAAGTTAAAGATTTACCATTTGGTGATTATTTTGTAAAAGAAATTAGTGCACCAGAAGGATATATAAAAGTTGATACACCAGTAAAAGTAACAATTGATAATACAAACATAATTGAATTTGTTATGAAGAATACGAAAAAAGTAGAAAATGGTCAATTTAAATTATTGAAAAAAGATAGTGAATCTGGTCAACTTTTACCAGGTGCAAAATTTGATGTTATAGATAAAGATGGGAACATTGTCGAAACAATTATTACAGATGGTAAAGGTGAAGCTTTATCAAAACAACTTCCAGTTGGAACATATACATTAAAAGAAGTTGAAGCACCAAAAGGTTACGAACTATCATCTAGTTTAGTTCATGTTGATGTAGCTGCTAATAAAACAGTGACTGTAGATGTGTTGAATAAAAAAATTGTTGAAAAAGCTACAGGTCAATTTGAAATCGTAAAAGTGGATGCAGAAGATAAAGCGAAAGTATTATCAGACGCAGAATTTGAAGTGTACAAAGATGGTAAAAAAGTAGAGACGTTACGAACAGATAAAACAGGTAAAGTAATCTCTCAGAAATTAGAGCCAGGAACATACACATTAAAAGAAACGAAAGCGCCACAAGGATATACATTATTAAAAGAAGAAATTGAAGTCGTTGTGGAAGCAAACAAAGTAGTACAAGTACAAGTAGAAAACGCAAAAGAACTAGGAAGCTTACAAGTAATCAAAAAGGATGCAGAGAGTGGAAAAGTTCTAGAAGGCGCAGAATTTAGACTAAAGAACGAAAATGGTCAAGTAGTTGGAGAAGCGAAAACAACGAATAAAGACGGTGTAGTACAATTCAAAAACTTAGTACCAGGTAAGTATACTTTAGAAGAAACGAAAGCGCCGGAAGGCTATAAAGCAGTAGAAGTAACAGTCGAAGTAAACGTAGTAGCAAATGAAGTAGTAAAACAAGAAGTTATGAATGAAAAAGTAACAGGTCAATTTGAAATTGTAAAAGTAGATGCGAATGATAAAGCGAAAGTATTATCAGGTGCAGAATTTACAGTATATAAAGATGGTAAAAAGGTAGCGGAACTGAAAACAGATGAGAGTGGAAAAGTGATGTCACCAAAGTTACCATTAGGTGAATATACAGTGAAAGAAACGAAAGCACCAGAAGGTTACAAGCTTTCAAATAAAGAATGGAAAGTAACAATACAAAACGAGAAAGAAGTAGTGAAAGTAGAGGCGGAAAACGAAAGAATCTTAGGTTCTCTACAAATTATTAAGACGGATGATAAAGATCAAGCGAAACGTTTAGCAGGCGCAGAATTTACATTGAAAGATGCGCAAGGGAATGTTGTAAAAGAAGGAATTACAACAGATAAGTCTGGAATTGTTAAAGTAGACGGACTAGTGCCTGGTGAATATACGTTAGAAGAAACAAAAGCGCCAGAAGGTTATGAGTTAACAAAACAAGTAATTCATGTAACAGTTGATGGTGAAAAAGTTATTGATGTAAAAGTAATGAACAGTAAGAGCCTTGGTCAATTTGAAATCGTAAAAGTGGATGCAGAAAATAAAGCGAAAGTATTATCAGATGCAGAATTTGAAGTGTACAAAGATGGTAAAAAAGTAGAGACGTTACGAACAGATAAAACAGGTAAAGTAATCTCTCAGAAATTAGAGCCAGGAACATACACATTAAAAGAAACGAAAGCGCCACAAGGATATACATTATTAAAAGAAGAAATTGAAGTCGTTGTGGAAGCAAACAAAGTAGTACAAGTACAAGTAGAAAACGCAAAAGAACTAGGAAGCTTACAAGTAATCAAAAAGGATGCAGAGAGTGGAAAAGTTCTAGAAGGCGCAGAATTTAGACTAAAGAACGAAAATGGTCAAGTAGTTGGAGAAGCGAAAACAACGAATAAAGACGGTGTAGTACAATTCAAAAACTTAGTGCCAGGTAAGTATACGTTAGAAGAAACGAAAGCGCCGGAAGGCTATAAAGCGTTAGAAGTAACGGTAGAAGTAAATGTTGTTGCAAATACAGTAATAAAGCAAGAAGTATTAAATGAAAAAGTGAAAGAAAAAATTACAGGTCAAATAGAAATTATAAAAGTAGATGCTAATGATAAAGATAAAAAATTAGCGGGCGCAGTGTTTGAAATTTTGAAAGATGGAACAAAAATAGACACATTAACATCAGATGAAAATGGTAAAGCAACTTCGAAAGAACTAGAGCCAGGAGATTATATTTTAAAAGAAGTTCAGGCACCAGAAGGATATAGTTTATCTGATAAGGAAATTGAATTTACGATTTCTAATCAAAAAATTGAAGTAGTAAAACTTCAAATTACAAATGAAAAAGAAACAAGCAAAGGTCCAGAGAAACCAGGTGAAGAAACAGGAACACCGGGTGAAGAAACAGAAAAACCAGGTGGAGAGATAGAAAAACCAGGTGAAGAAACAGGAACACCGGGTGAAGAAACAGAGAAACCAGGTGAAGAGATAGAAAAACCAGGTGAAGAAACAGAGAAACCAGGTGAAGAAACAGAAAAACCAGGTGGAGAAACAGAAAAGCCAGGTGAAGAAACAGAAACACCGGGTGGAGAAACAGAAAAGCCAGGCGAAGAGACAGAGAAACCGGGTGAAGGAATGGTAAACGTAGATAAAGAACAACCAACCTTACCAGAAAAAGGACAAGATGCATCTCATGCACAACGCCTTCCAGCCACAGGACATGATATGAATTATCTTCCATTCGTTGGTTTTGCCCTTGTTTTATTAGGAATACGACTTAGATTTATGATTAAAAATAGTTAATAGTTTTATAAAAGGCATAAGAGAAATGTTATCTCTTATGCCTTTTAGTTTTTTGTTTAAGCTTCAATAACTTTAAGCATTCGATTTAAAAAAGCGGCTGATTCAGCACGTGTTGCTGTGCCTTTTGGTACGAATTCATTACGCTCGTTCCCTTTTACGATTCCGTATGCGTAAACATTTTGTAATGCCTTCTTATCGTATGCTAAATTTTGATCAGTGAATGGTAATTTCATTTCTTTTCTATAAATCCAGTTATATGCTAATGCACGGTCAATCATAATAACAGCTTCATCACGTGTTATTGTAGCGGTTGGATCAAATTTATTATTTCCGCGACCACTAATGATACCTGCGCTAGCAGCACGGTTAATTCCATCTACTAAAGATGGATGCGCTTCGTTTAAATCTGTAAATTTAGCGTTTCCGGCAGGTAATTTTAAAGCTCGCGACATTAAATTCGCAAATTCAGCTCGTGTTACGAGGCGGTTTGGCCAGTAAGAACCATTTCCATCACCGAACATAATTTTCCTAGCTGCTAACTGACGAATATCTTGTTCATACCATCCACCTGTAATGTCGTCTTTTTCATGAGGGACTTCTGGCGGCGGAATAACATCTTTACGGTGTTCATTATAGTAAGCGTTTGTGCCCTTTAAGAAAGCATCCCATTGCCCGCGTTGAATCATAAATGCAGGGCAGTTTTTTCCGCTCCAAAATTGATGCTTTTGCACGTGATCTAGAGATATGTTTAATTCGTTCATTAAATAAGCAGCTAATTTCCGGGCATTTTCTACCGCTTTCGTATAATTTCCATCACTATTCACAGCAATTTCAATTCCGATAGATTCATAGTTTCCGGTCTTATTTCCAGCATGCCAACCAACTTCATT
This sequence comes from Bacillus sp. 16GRE42, assembly GCF_019837435.1. Taxonomy (NCBI): domain Bacteria; kingdom Bacillati; phylum Bacillota; class Bacilli; order Caryophanales; family Bacillaceae; genus Bacillus; species Bacillus sp. 16GRE42. The sequence continues at coordinate 704,478 of NZ_JADAXF010000002.1, read as the reverse complement.
TAATGGAAGGTGTTGATAAATTTCTTTATCATCGACAGTAAAATGCCAAGATGCTGAACGATCAGTATTTCCGCGGGCTTGACTATCTAAGTACTTCGCATGATTTAACGCGTTAGCACCTTTACTCGTATTAGCAGTTTCATGAATTGTAATGTATTTCGGTTCCATTGCGTATCCAGGACGAATGTTTTCATTCCCTTTTGGAACGATCATTTCTTTAAATGTAACACCATAAACGTTATTTGTAGGCAAATTAGATGGTGTTTTGAAGAAAGTTGCGCTTCTTTTTTCGATAGAACCTGTTTTTTCAAATAATGATGCTTTCGTACCTTCGAATGTAGCTGAAGGAGCATAAATCCATTTCTCAGTTCCGTTCAGTTGAATTTTAAACCAATTTCCAGCTTGTTCAGTAGGAGCTACTGTTTGTGGCTGTAATATCGTTTCTTCTTTAAACGATTGGAAAGGGAATGAGTATACTGATGTTTCTTCAGTTACAATTAGTTTTTGATTTGAAAGTTTATGAATCTCTTGTATTTCTAAACTATTATTTTCCTTATTAACCCAACCAGAACCGGATGTAGTTTGTACGTAATATGTATTACCTTTTTTCTTCGTTGCCTTTACTACTCGTTCAGTAATTTCAATATTTGTTTTGGTTTTTAAGTCGTTTGCATCGTATAGTGGAAGTTTTGTTGATAAGTGGAGAAGATATTCACCTGAGATTTCAAGGTCGTTTTCCTCGTCATGTCTATGCTGCTTTGCATGTTCTTCAATGCTTTTTAAAGCTTGTTCATCAATAGACAATTCCGCAGTTTTCTCTATATTTTCTGCGAATGAAAGGGTAGGTGCTACAAATGTTTGTAATGCCAAAGTTAGTGCCAAAATGTTGTAAAACCTTTTTTTCATAGTTGTTTTTTAACACGTTATAGTATCTATGTCGTGTTAACAGTCCTCCTTTAGATGTATTTTAAATTAGTAGCAAGTACTAATACGTTCTAGATTGTAACAAGAGTATATTACAATGTCTATACAACTAAGAAAAGTTCGTGAAAAACCAATATTCAGTTTGTTTTAAATAGGATATAGAAATAAGGTAAAACCTTCTGTATTGACCTACAAACGCCCTTCAAGTAAACTAAAGAGAGTTTGCAAATGAAAAGGTGATAATGTTGTTAATTTCAATTAAAACGTTACAAGATGATCGTTTTTTACGTCCGCTGCAAAATATTGGCGGCTTATTTTTTGAAGATAGTACGATTGGGTTTGAACAAGAGGAAGCAAATCTTATCGTTGATATACACATTGAAGAGAATGTGAAAGCATCTGCTCGTTTAACAGATGTTGCTACTGGAAATGTGTATGAAGAAACATTCGCAAAAGATTTATCTGCTTTCACAGATGAAAAAGAGCGTATGAAGCAAGTGAAGCACGTTGTTTCTTATGTATATCTTTCTGTTCTTCAGCAGTTAACTGGTCTTGAACAAAGCTGGGGCATTTTAACAGGAGTTCGTCCGACAAAACTTCTTCATAAAATGCTTCAAAGTGGTATGTCAAAAGAAGAAGCACACCAAGAACTTCGTGAAAGCTATTTAATTCATGAAGAGAAAATTGAACTTCTTCAGCGTATTGTGGATTGCCAATTAGCGGTAGTTCCGGATTTATACCGTTTGAAAGAGGAAGTAAGTATTTATATCGGTATTCCATTCTGCCCAACAAAATGTGCATATTGTACATTCCCGGCGTATGCAATTAACGGACGCCAAGGCTCTGTTGATTCATTCTTAGGTGGTTTACATTATGAAGTTCGTGAAATTGGTAAGTTTTTAAAAGAAAAAGGTGTAACAGTTACGACGATTTATTACGGCGGCGGTACACCGACAAGTATTACAGCGGAAGAGATGGATATGCTGTATGAAGAAATGTATGAAGCGTTCCCAGATGTGAAAAATGTGCGTGAGGTAACAGTTGAGGCAGGTCGCCCAGATACAATTACGCCAGCAAAACTAGAAGTGTTAAATAAATGGAATATTGACCGCATTAGTATTAATCCGCAGTCATACCATCAAGAGACATTAAAAGCAATTGGACGTCATCATACTGTAGAAGAAACAATTGAGAAGTATCACTTAGCTCGTGAAATGGGAATGAACAATATTAATATGGACTTAATTATTGGTCTTCCAGGTGAAGGGCTAGATATTTTCAAGCACACGTTAGATGAGACAGAAAAGTTAATGCCTGAATCGTTAACAGTTCATACGTTATCATTTAAACGTGCTTCTGAAATGACGCAAAACAAACGTAAATATAAAGTAGCAGGTCGCGAAGAAATTACAGCGATGATGCATGAAGCAGAAGAGTGGACGCAAAAGCATAATTACGTACCATATTACCTATATCGTCAAAAGAATATTTTAGGTAACTTAGAGAACGTTGGTTATGCAATGCCGACGCAAGAAAGTATTTATAACATTGTTATTATGGAAGAAGTTCAATCGATTATCGGACTTGGTTGTGGTGCATCAAGTAAATTTGTTCATCCGAAGACAGGTGCAATTACGCACTTCGCAAATCCGAAAGATCCAAAATCATATAACGATGGCTTCGTAAAATATACAGAAGACAAACTGAAAATTTTAGAAGAGCTATTTGTATAAGAAGAAAGAGGTTGTTCCAATTTGGAACAGCCTCTTTTTTATATTGTTGTGAGTAAGTTGCTATAATTTCATTTACCAAGAGACCACACTGTTTGTAAAACTATGTCGATAATAATCAGAAAAATTAGTCAAATCATTAGAGGACAATGTCTACTTATGGACGAAATGATAGATTTATGAAAGAGAAAAGGGGGAAATTGTTGGCATGTACATGACGATAGGGAGAATATTTGATTTAGCGGTTGGTAAGTATCCAAATAAAGAGGCGTTAGTAGAGCCGGAAAAAAATATTCGCTGGACATATAAACAGTGGGATGAGCAAATAAATAAAACGGCGCAAGCTCTGTTGAAAGAAGGGGTAAGAAAGGGAGATACTGTATCTGTCTACTTATATAATTGCCGTGAATTTGTAAACGTTTACTTAGCCTGTGCGAAAATTGGGGCAATCTTTAACCCGATTAACTTCCGTTTAAAAGCAAAAGAATTATCGTATATCCTTCAAGATGCAGCTTCGAAAGTAGTAGTCTTTGAAAAAGCGGTTGAATCAACTGTTGCTATCATTGAACGCGATTTTCCAAATTCGGCTTTTTGGTATGTAGAAGAAGATACACCTTCCTATGCTAGTTCTTACCATGAAAAAGTTAATGCGGCATCTTCTGAGAAAATAGATATCGAAATTGATGAAATGGATTATTGTTCTATGTTATATACGAGCGGTACGACAGGTCATCCGAAAGGCGTATTGCATCGTCATCGTGAAATGACTGAGCATAGTATGATTTGTACGTATTTCTTAAAATATAATAGAGATAGTGCCGGACTTGTTGTAGCACCTTTATATCATTGCGGCGAGTTAAATGCTGGAATCATTCCGCGCATTCAAGTTGGCGGAAAGAATGTTATTTTGCATCATTTTGATACGGATAGAGTATTACATACGATTCAAGAAGAGAAGATTACGACGTTTTTTGCAGCACCGACGATGTGGAATATGTTACTGCAAAAAGATTTAACACAGTACGATTTAACGTCGATGAAGATTGGTATATATGGCGGAGCGGCGATGGCACCAGCATTAGTGAAGGAATGTAAAGAACGTCTTTATATTGATCTTGTACAAATTTACGGAATGACAGAAATGGGGCCAGTTGTTGCGTTTCTCGTAGAAGAAGATCAAATTACGAAAGCGGGTTCAGCAGGCACGCCATGCTTTAGTCATGAAATTCGCATTGTAAAACCAAGCGAAGATGCACCAGCAGAACCGGATGATGTATTGCCTCCTTATGAAGTTGGGGAGATTATTTTGCGCGGCCCGACTATGATGGCTGGTTATCATAACCGAGAAGAAGCAAATGCAAAATCGATGTATAAAGGATGGTATCACTCGGGTGATTTAGGTTATTTCGATAAAGATGGCTATTTATTCGTCGCAGATCGTGTGGATGATATGGTAATTAGCGGCGGCGTTAATATTTATCCACGTGAAATTGAAGATTTCCTTCATAGTCATCCTGGTGTATTAGATGTTGCAGTGCTTGGAGAGCCAGATGAATTATGGGGAGAACGTGTTGTGGCTGTTATTGTAAAGAAAGATGAAGCGATTACCGACGATGATTTGGAAATATATTGTAAAGAAAGTGATGAATTAGCAGATTATAAACGTCCGCGTCATTATTTATTTGTGGATGAACTGCCCCGTAATGCGAGTGGAAAATTACAGAAGTTTGTGCTTAGAGAGTCTTTAAAAGGAGCAAAAAAATAGAAAGTGGGGGATACCCACTTTCTATTTTTATTTACGTGAAAAACCTTCTTCATCAAGGTATTCCGCAGCTTCTGGATAAGAGTTGAATGTACCGTCTAAGTTTACACCAGCGTACACGTTCCACATATCATCCTCTGAGATAAGAGTAAGGATATGACCGTCTTCGTTATGCCATTCTTCTTCTTTTGCAGGTTCTGCAGGAATTACTACTTCTTCTTGTGAAAGTAATTCAATTGATTGCTCGATTACTGAGCGTAATTCATCTGCTGAAAATTCGCGGATGTTAATCATACCTTTATCATCCGTTTTGTAACCTTTAATACCACTTGCATATACAAAGCCGTTTCCATTTGGATGTAAGTGATAAACAACGTTCTTTTTATCTAAACGACTTTCTTCGAAGTGAAAGTTCACGCGTTTTAATGATACGTTTTTTCTTTCTAATTCAGGGAAAGATTCAATAATCGATAATTTTTCTTCAAAAGTTAGCATAGTGCCTCCAAATATATAATAAAAGATTTAATTTATCTATTATAGCATAGTTATAATAGTTTCCAAAGATGTGATGGGAGCTTACAATTGAATGCGTTTACGTCACGATACTGTAAAAAGTGGACTAACGAATGTATCTTTTTAGGTGTACAATGGAAAATGGACTTAATGTGAAGGTGGTTATTTATATGTTTCAAAAAATAGCAAAGGAATGTTTAGCTGGTTTTACTGTTGCGATTGTTGCGTTGCCACTTGCCATTGCATTTGGTATTGCTGCAACGGGAACGTCTGAGGGAGCACTAGTCGGATTGTATGGTGCGATTTTTGCAGGTTTATTTGCGGCGTTATTTGGTGGTACACCTGGGCAGGTAACTGGGCCAACTGGACCGATTACGGTTATTGCAACAGGGGTTATTGCGACGCACGGGTTAGAGGCGAGTTTTATAGCCTTTATGATGGCGGGACTGTTTCAAGTTTTATTCGGTGTATGTAAGCTTGGCTCTTACGTTCGATACATTCCGTATCCTGTCGTTTCAGGATTTATGAACGGTATTGCATTGATTATTATTTTAGGTGAAATGAAGCATGTGCAAAATAGTTTTCTACTCGTAGTATTAACGATTATTGTAATGATTGTTTCTGGAAAATGGATTAAGGCCATTCCGTCTAGTTTAGTTGCATTAGTCGGTGTAACTGCTTTGCTTCCTTTATTTTCTTCTGCGTTAGAAGGGCTTTCAGTGAAGTTACCGATTATTGGAAATCTGTCATTAAATAAGGTGATTGAAAAGATTGGAATGATTCCAGAAGCGATGCCGACGCTTCATATTCCAACTTTAAGTGGAACAGGGATCGCAGAACTTATTTTACCAGCGCTTAGTATTGCTTTATTAGGATCGATTGACTCGTTGTTGACATCGGTCGTAATGGATAATGTGACAGGTACACGTCATAAAAGTAATAAAGAACTGGTCGGACAAGGTATCGGTAATATGATGAGCGGGTTGTTTGGCGGATTAGCAGGGGCAGGGGCGACTGTACGGTCTATCGTTAATATAAGAAGCGGTGGTAAAACGGCGCTTTCAGCATCTATGCATAGTGTTATATTATTTATTTTCATTATGGGACTAGGCTCGGTCGTACAATACATTCCGCTTGCTGTATTATCAGGTATTTTAATTTTAACTGGTATTGGCATGTTTGATTGGGAAAGCATGAAGAAAATGCATGTAGCACCAAAAGGTGATGTCATTGTTATGCTTGTAACGATGGTTGTCACAGTGAAGTTTGATTTAATGATCGCTGTTGCATTCGGTATTATTCTTTCGTTCCTTATATACATGGTGAAATGTAAAGAACGTAAAGCTTCTATTGTAAAAGAAAAGGAAGGGACGTATAAAATTAAAGGTCCACTTTCTTTCCTAACAGTGGATCGTGTTTTTCATACTTTACAAGACGTAAAGTCTCCAGTTGTTTTACGTATGAAAGATGTACGCTATATGGATGTATCAGGAGCTATGGCGTTGTTAACCTTTGTTGAGCAGTCGGATAAAGCGGGCGCTAGTGTGACGCTGGAACATGTACATCCGCATGTTGAAAAGACGATAGTGACGTTGGCGAGTAATGAGCAGAAAGATAAATTACAGTTTGTAAAAGCTGAGGTTATATAAGGAAATGCCCTCTTATGAGGGTGTTTTTTTATCGCATTTAATATCTCTATATAGAGATATTTTGAGATTATTGACATTTATTAATCTTAGCAGTATAGTAACATCTTAGATTAGCAATGTGCTATTATAAGAAAGTATATGAATTTTGAGATTCCTTTATATTCAGAAGGAAGAGCTTTAAGCTGGAGGGAATATTTGATGTACAAACAGTTACCACATGGAGTGAAGATCGGAATTACGCGATCAATTGTTGTTTCTTTTGAGAAGTATATGAAAGAAATTGAATGGAATGAAGAAAAATTTGATATGCAGCAATTTGTTGAACAGTGGAAACAATATTTATACACAAAATCAACTTGGATTAATAAAGTAGACGAAGAGTTGAAAGGACATCCAGATTTCCATCAAGCATTAGCGATGAAAGTGAATGAAAAAATTAACGAGTTTATTAATGAAAAACCGAGTGAAGAGCAAGTAGAGCATTTAAAGAGGCATGAAATGCAACACGCAGATGAAATGTGCAAATTAGAAGCTGAATATCATATTGAACGTTTATTAGTAACGAAGTAAATTTTACATAAAGAATAAGCCTGTCCAAGGAGGTGTGATGACCATCTTTTTGAACAGGCTTTTTGTATGAAAAAGAATAAGAGAGGCTGCTTTGGAAGCAGCCTCTCTTATTAGTCTTGTGGTACAAACGCTTTCCAAGAAGATAGATCCATATCTTCTTTTAATATAGATGAAGCAGGGAAGACAAATGACCACGGTTTTGTAGTGTTCGCTTTAATTTCAAGATTCGGTAATGTGAAAGCACCTTTCACAACAACTGCACCAGAAGCATCTTCAATATGAAGAGGAAGCTGCTCTAGTTGAATGTTGTCTTTGCAACCGTTACGAATAAGAAGTGTTGTATGTAAATCACCGTTTTCTTTTCTTGCAGCTTGCAGACCTAGGAAGTTAATTTCACCATCATTTGGAGGTGTTAAATTGTCTACGAAATTACGTAAAGCTTCTTTGCTTGCTTCAGGTAACTGAGCTTCCCAAGATGGGTCTAAATCTAATGCATGCTTACTTTCAAGTTCAAACGCTAATTCCCAATCTGTTTGCGATAATTCGGCATCTGTAATTGTTTCTTGCTCAAATGTAAAGATGAATGGCATATTTACATTTGCAGGAATATCTCCTAATGCAGAAAGGTTAAATGTTTTGCGGGCACATAGTTTCTTCTCTTTATTTAGAAGAATTAATGTAACCTCTTCGAAAGAAATTGGTTTCGGAACAGTGCTACGAATAAATACAGCTACGTCATAACCATTATCACGTTTTTCAATCTCAATTCCAGATAAAGAAATTTGATATTCTTGTAAACGTGTTAGTTCTTTATGTAAAAATTGATAAATGTATTTTTGTTCTTGTGCTACTGCACCCCAGCTTGGGTGGAAGTAAAGCGTTGGTTTAACAGTTTTATTTTCAGTATTTGTTTCTTCTTGTCCGAATAATTGATTACTAGAGACAGTCGTATCTTTTCCGCTTTTCTTAGCTCTTTTTAGGAATGATAACATTATCTTTCACCTCGTTATTGTACGTTTTCAGGAACACCTAAATGTCTTGCAACATAGCGGCACATTTCTTTTTCGAAATTACCATATGTGTATAAAAAGATATCTAAACCTTCTTTTTGATACAGACGAGTAGGGTCTTCTTGTTGATATTGTCTTAGCCCGATGCCTTCTTTTAGGTGGGTCATCGCATCTAAGTGATTTACCCAGTTCTGATCTAGGAAATGAAGGGCAACATATCGTAGCGACTGCTGTAAATCAGTATGGCTATTTAGTTCATTTACGCGCTCTTTATAAAGAGATAATGTTTCTTTCAAAACGGATTGTAAATCTTCCGGTGAATGTACATTATTCGCTGATAGTGATGGCATATTTGTTACTGGTAAAATTTCGTTTATATTTTCTGTTAAACGAGCGAAATCCCATTCTTCCGGAAGCATACCTTCTAAAAGATATTGCTTAGAAATGGCTTCTACAGCATGATTAATCATTGGAATAGTAATTTCAATCATATTTATATCTTCCTGTAACAAGTTATTACGTAATTTATAAATAACGTTACGTTGGTCATTTATTACATCATCTAACTTTAAATTGTACTCACGCATTGAGAAATGGCTACCTTCACAAATTAATTGTGTACGGTTCACGAAGTCATGAACTTTAGAAGTTAGAATAAGTCCTGTTTCATTTGTTTTCAGTGATTTATTTAATTTCTCGACTTCTTCTTGTGCGAAACGTTTTAGCATTTCATCTTCTAAAGAAAGGAAGAACTGAGAGCTACCTGGATCTCCTTGACGACCAGCACGACCTTTTAGCTGATTGTCAACGCGTCTTGATTCATGGCGTTCTGTTCCAATTACATGTAATCCACCAATTTCATGGACACCCTCACCTAGTAAAATATCAGTACCTCGTCCGGCCATATTCGTTGCAATTGTAATTTGTCCTTTTTGTCCAGCTGTTGCGATTAAATCGGCTTCTTGTTCTGCACTTTTTGCATTTAATAATTGATATGTAATATGCGCTTCATCTAAGTAACGAGCAACGGTTTCTGATTGTAAAATAGACATTGTCCCAATTAAAATCGGGCGTCCTTGTTTATTGTGTTTTAGAACATCTTCACGTACAGCTTTATATTTAGCATCGGCTGTTACGTACACGACGTCATTTTTGTCTTCACGAATGATAGGACGGTTTGTCGGAATCGGCATAACTTCCATGTTATATACACGGTTAAATTCTTTTTCTTCTGTTTTTGCTGTACCTGTCATACCAGATAATGCTGGATACATACGGAAGAAGTTTTGAATTGTAATGGACGCTTGTGTTTGGTTTTCTTCTGTGATTTCTAAACCTTCTTTCGCTTCAAGAGCTTGGTGTAAACCGTCACTTAAAGAGCGGCCATCCATAACGCGGCCCGTGAAAATATCTACAAGTAGAATTTTTTCATCATGTACAATATAATCAACATCACATTGGAAAGCGACATGAGCTCGTAATGCTTGAATCATATAATGATATAAAGTTTGATGTTCTAAATCATATAGGTTATCGATATCAAATAAATCTTCTATTTTTGTAATACCGTCTTCTGTAAAACTAGCAGATTTCGTTTCTGCATCGTACGTGTAATGAAGAGTATCCTGGAATGATTTAATAACTTTTGCACATAAATAGTGTAAATCAGAGCTGCTTGATTGCTTACCAGCGATAATAAGAGGCGTCTTCGCTTCATCAATTAAAACGCTATCAATCTCATCGATAATAGCAAAATGGTAGGGACGTTGTACCTGCTCATTTTTTGAAGCGGCCATATTATCACGTAGATAGTCAAAGCCAAATTCTGTTCCAATACCATATGTAATATCAGCTTCGTAAGCAAGTTTCTTTTCGGTAGGATCAATTTGAGGAATATTCAATCCAACCTTTAAACCTAGAAATTCATGCACTTGGCCGATTAATTCTTTATCTCGCTTTGCTAAATAGTCGTTTACAGTAATAACGTGAACGCCTTTTCCTTCAAGAGCACGTACGTATGTTGGAAGAGAAGAAACTAATGTTTTTCCTTCGCCAGTTGGCATCTCTGCAATATTACCTTCTAATAGTACAAGGCCACCAATTAACTGCACATCGTAGTGACGTAATCCAAGTACACGCTTTGCAGCTTCACGTACAACAGCGAACGCCTCTACTTTTATATCATCCACTGTTTTTCCATCGTGTAGCATGTTTTTAAATGTGATAGTTTTATGACGTAAGTCTTCATCAGATAAATCAGATAGTTTTTCTTCTAGATTATTAATTGCTTGAACAAGTTGTTCATATTTTTTTAGTTTTCTCTTTTGAGAATCTCCTAACAGTTTTTTTACCGAATTCAGCATGTTGTAAACACTCCTCTTACTGACAATAGCTACATTATAGCACATGTTTATCCTGAATAAGTAGAAGTAGTAAATTGAAGAAAAAACTGGATAAAAATAAGGTGTTATTACATATTATATATTTAAAAGCCATAAAGAAAGAGAGTATTCAATGTATAATAAATTTGGTATGATAGCTAAATGAGATAAAGTGAAATTTTTCTAAAAAGAGAAGAATATAGTTATCTCGTTTTATGATGTAATATGTATGGAAATTATATATTGAAAGAAAAGAGCTAGAAGATGAATAATAAGTTTGTGAAAGGCGCTGCGATTTTAACGATTACAACGTTTCTATCGAAAGTGTTGGGAAGTTTTTTTCAAATCCCATTACAAAATATAGCAGGAGATGAAGTGCTTGGGATTTTTCGCCTTGTTTTTCCTGTATATATGATAGCTTTAACTTTATCAGTAGCGGGAGTACCGCTAGCTATATCACAGTTAATCGCTGAACTTCATGAGAAGAATGATAAAGATGGGATTGCCAAACTATTTACGTCAGCATCTATTATTGGAGTAATATTTGGGGTGCTTGGATTTTCGGTTATTATGATTGGATCAAGTATGTTTGCAAATATGCTTGGTGGACAAGATACGAGACTCCCATTAATTGTCACTTCGTTTGCTTTATTAATCGCACCATATATGGCGGTATATCGAGGGTATTTCCAAGGTTTTGGAGATATGATTCCTACCGGGGTGTCACAAGTAATTGAGCAGTTCATTCGTGTTTTCTTTATGTTAGCAATTGCATTCTTATTCGTATCTTGGAATAAAGATAGTGATGTTATAACAGGCGGTGCAATGATTGGTTCTTGCCTTGGGGTAATTACGTCACTTATCTATTTGAGATTGAAGTATGTAAAAAGTATATATCGTTATAAAAGTAATACATATTCACTGCAAGACTTTAAAGAAAATGCAAAAAAAATACTTCGGGTCTCGATTCCAATTGCGATTGGAGCATTATCGATGCCGTTGTTAAATTTAGTTGATTCTGTAACGATTCCACATATGCTACATGAATCCACTACAACGATTCAAGAACAATTTGGTATATATAGTCGTGGTTTTGCGTTTACTCAATTAATTGTCGTGTTTGCAAGCGCGATGGTATTTCCGTTAATCCCGTTGTTAACTGCTGCATTAACAAAGAAAGATATAGCGTTAGCAAAACACACAATTGAACGAACAAATGAGCTTGCTCATATTTTAACAACGCCGATAACAATCTGGCTCATGGCACTTACAGTCCCGTTAAATGTTGGGTTGTTTACAGATGCTAAAGGGAGCGGCATGTTAGCTATTTTAATTGGTAGTTCGTATTTCACATCACTTATGGTATTATCAATAGGAATTTTGCAAGGAATTAACCGTTCTAAGCAAGCGGCGTGGATAGTTGTTGGAGCGAGTTTTGTAAAAGTCATATTAAATATAGTACTCGTAAGTCAATTTGGCATAACTGGTGCGGCTTATAGTACACTTATCATATATATCATGATTTGTATCGTAAATTATATATACATTCGAAAAGAATTGCCTTATTCGATTCGAATGGGGAGATTTTTTGCTGTAATTGGAGTATCTAGTATAGTAGGTATAGGATTATATTTCGCATCTACTGTAATAAATGTGTTAGATTCTAGACTTATTGCAGTAATATATAGTGGTTTAGCATTTTGTGTGGCCTTGTTCATATATGGCATATGCGCATTAAAGTTGAACTGGATATCCAAAAAGCAAATTCCATTTTTACGTAAGTAAATTTGTCTATAAATGAGTATGTCTATGTATATGTTTGTGAAAGAAATCAATTTGAAGTTATCCAACTTTTCTTATTAAAGAGTTGATAGCAATTTGTTGAATGACAAAAAGTTGATTGCGAAATGTTGGAGGAGATTAAGAGTGCGGTTAGTTTTATCAGGATATTATGGTTTTTATAATGTTGGGGACGAAGCAATTTTGCAATCAATTATTAAAGCGCTACATGAAGAGGATCCTACTCTTGAGCTTGTTGTACTTTCGAATGACCCCGACTATACAAGAAAAATGTACGGTGTAGAGGCAGTAAATCGCTGGGATATAAGAGCAATTTATAAGGAAATAAAGAAAAGTAACGGTTTAATTAGCGGAGGGGGAAGTCTCCTTCAAGATAAAACGAGTATTAAAAGCATTTTGTACTATACAGGTATTATGCGGATTGCTCGCTTTTTGAAGAAGCCGTATTATATTTATGCGCAAGGAATTGGTCCAATTACGAAAAGACAAAATCGTTTATTAGTGAAATGGCAAGTATCAAAAGCGGCATATATATCAGTTCGTGATGAAGATTCATTTTTGTATTTAAAAGAAATGGGTATTAAGAAAGATATCGAACTAGTTCCAGATCCAGTATTGGCATGTCAACCAGAAGGAATGAAGTCGGATTGGCTGCGAAAACATTCAATTCAAGGGAAAGTAATTGCAGTTAGTGTGAGGTATTGGGACGCGAAAGAAGATTATATGAAGAAGCTAGCAGATACGCTGAAAAAATTTAAGCGTGAAGGATATCATATTTTATTCGTACCAATGCATGGACCATTTGATCAAAATGCATCACGCGATATTATTAACTTAATGGGAGAAGAAGCCCATATGCTTCCGTATAAGCTGGATATCTATGAGAAAATTTCAATTTTGTCGGAATGTTCACTTCTAATAGGTATGAGACTTCATGCGCTTATATTATCAGCGGTTGCTAATATTCCTATGGTCGGTATTTCATATGATCCAAAGATCGATTCATTTTTACAACAAGTAAATCAGCCGATTATCGGAAACGTAGATGGTGACTGGACGGCTGAAACTTTGTATAACGTGGCAACGAAACAACTAGAACAAAAAGAATATGTACAAGCAACATTGGAACAAAGAGTAGAAGAATTGCGAGAACAAATTTCAACAGCGTCTCGCTACATCATAAGTGACTTGAATTCAAAAGAGTTCGAAAAAAGAGGAATGTAATCTTAACTTAAGAGGACATCCTCTTTTTTTATTATTTGAAAAATAGAAAATGTCGAAAGAAAAGAAATGTTTGTAGAAAAATGTCGAATTTTACAAGTAATTTGAAACCTATGCTCATAAAAAAAGAAGTTTGAGAGATAAGATGTATGTTTAATAATCCTAACATTATCATATAGAGAATATTAGGATTTGGTGTTTTACTTGGTAAATTATAAGAAAATAGGTTTGGTAATTTTGAAAAATGAGAAGGTAAGAAAAGTGTCGAATTATATAAAAATAAGCTGTCGATTAATGTCGTAATATCTTTATAGTTAAATATTGAAATTGGAATTGTTTTTCTGTTATAGTTGTAAATGGTTATAAGAAGATTGTTGAAAATGTAATTCTGACACGTTTTACTATTTGTTTAAAATATTCTGATTTTGTGATCTGAGTTTTTTAAAATGAAAGTCGAAAAAACGCCCGTTTAGAATTGTGAAAATTCACTTTTTTGTCGAATTTGAGATTTTAAATTGGATGAAAAGAGTGTATGATTTCTTTATGATTCCGTAATACAGGATATTCTATTATTCTGTACAAAGAATACGTTAACCACATTTATATCTACTAGTTTCAAAAATAAATAGAATATCTATTTAAAAACTTATGGAACTAGTATTACATTCCTAAGGAGGAAATATATAAAATGGCAAAGACTAACTCTTACAAAAAAGTAATCGCTGGTACAATGACAGCAGCAATGGTAGCAGGTGTTGTTTCTCCAGTAGCAGCAGCAGGAAAATCATTCCCAGACGTTCAACCTGGTTCTTGGAGTGCAGAGTACATTGATTATTTAGTAGCAAAAAAAGCAATCGAAGGTAAACCAGACGGAACATTCGCTCCAACTGAAGCAATTGATCGTGCTTCTGCAGCGAAAATTATGGCAATTACATTAGGTTTAGACGTTAAAGAGGGTGCAAAACCATCTTTCAAAGATGCTCAAGATTCATGGGCTGCTAAATATATCGCAGCTGTTGAAAAAGCTGGTGTAATTCAAGGGGATGAAACTGGTAAGTTTAATCCAAACAACCAAATTAATCGTGCTTCTATGGCAACAATGATCGTAAAAGCATACAAATTAGATGGTAAAGTAAGCGGACAATTAGAAACTAAATTCTCTGATTTAAAAGATCACTGGGGTGAAAAAGCTGCTAACATCTTAGTTGCTTTAGATATCACTAATGGTACTGGTAATGGTTGGGAGCCAGATAAATCTGTAACTCGTGCAGAAGCTGCTAAATTTATTGCTAAGACTGACATGCAGTTCGGACAAAAAGCAGAAGCTAAAGTTGAGTCTATTAAAGCAATCAATGCTAAAGAGATCGAAGTTAAATTCGGTACTGAAGTTAAAGATGTAACTGCTGCAAACTTTGCAGTTGTAGAAGGTTCAAAAGAACTTGATATTGAAAAAGTTGAGTTAAGCAAAGATAAAAAATCAGCAACTATTACATTAAAAAATGCACTTGTAAATAAACAAGCTTATGTTGCACATGTTAAAGATGTTAAATCTGTAGATGGAAAAGACATTCCAAAAGCATTAGAAGTAATTTTCTTTAACGATGAAGTAGCTCCAACTGTATCTACAGTATCTACTCCAGACGGAAATGTTAAAGTAGTATTCAGTGAAAAGTTAAGTGCAGATGAAGTAACTGTTGTTATTAACGGTACGAAATTCACAGCTGCTCCTGTAGACAATACAGTTACATTAACAAAAGCTGATGTTGCATCTGTAGTTAAAAACGGTGAAGCGTTTAACGTAATCGTAACTGGTGCTAAAGATTTAGTTGGTAACACAATGGAAATGTATGAAGGTAAAGCTACTTATAAAGTAGAAAAAGATGTTACAGCTCCAGAAGTTAAAGAAGTTAAAGTAAAAGAACTTGCTGAAGGCGTAGCTACATTAGAAGTTACATTCTCAGAAGAACTTTCTGCAGAAGGTAAAGTAGTAGTTAAAAAAGGTAATAAAGTAGTAGAAGGTACTACAATTGCTCTTGATCAAGATACTACAAAAGCAATTGTTACAGTACCAGGAGCTCTTACAGAGAAAGAAACAGCTGCAAACATTACAGTTGAATTTGTTGGCTACAAAGATGCAGCTAACAATGTAGGTACTAAAGTAACTAAAGAAGTAAAAGTTACAAAAGATGTTGTAGCTCCTAACTTCGTAAAAGTTGAAGCTAATGAAAATAAAGCAGCAACACTTACTTTCGATAAAGATGTAACTGCGCAAGAAGGAAAACTTCGTGTAATTAACTTAGATACAAGTAAAGATGTAACTAAAGAAGTAGCTGTTGCTCCAGTTGAGGATAATAAAAAAGCTATCACTTTAACATTCCCAGAAAAGGGTAACTATAAAGTTGCTGCTACAAAAGGATTTGTAAAAGATACAGCTGGTAATGAATCTGCAGCATTTACTAAAGAAGTAAAAGTTGTAGAGAAAAAAGAAGAAGGTAAAAAAGATGAAGTAGCACCAAAAGCAACTAAAGTTGAGCGTGTTGCAGATAGCAAAACTAAGTTTACAGTAACATTTGATAAAGAAGTAAAAGGTGGCCAAGGCACTGATTCAGCTGCTAATGTAAACAACTACACATTAGCTGGTGCTAAATTACCAGAAGGTACTTTAATCGTTGTTAATGCTGATGGAAAATCAGTAACAATTGAATTACCAGAAACATTCACTTTCGAAAAAACAGAAACAGTGAAATTTACAGTAGCTAACGTTGCAAATAAAGACGGAGTAAAAATGGGTACAACAAACTTATTAGTAAATGTTGTAGATACAAAAGCTCCTGAATTCAAATCGGCTAAAATTACAAAAGTTGATGCTAAAGAAATCACTTTAACATTCTCTGAAGCTGTAAACATTGATACAAATGACTTCACAGTTGATTTAAACGGTGTAGCATTAACTGTAGCAAAAGCTGACGAAAAAGCAGAAACTGTAGTTCTTAAAGTAACAGCTCCAGCAGATGTTAACTTAGCAACTGGTACAGTAACAGTAAAAGCTAAAGAACTAGAAAATAATGCTAAATATGAGTTCAAGACTACTGACAAAGCAGGAAATGCACTTGCTGCTTTCAAATCAGTAACAGCAACTCGCTAATTGAAATTTATTTCAATGAAAAGAGTCCACAATATGTGGGCTCTTTTTTTGTCTGATTTTTTATATAAAAAGAGATATGAAAAGTAGATCATATTTTGCAAATTAGTAGTTCGTTTTATTGAGAAACAAATCGAAAACGTTTTCAAAAATAGAAGAATACCTCATCGATATGTAAATTATTTGTAAATTAAAACCTTTTTTTGTTAAAAAATCATTCGAAAAGAAGAAGAAAATGTCGAAATACAATATTTTTAGTCGGATGTAGTCTGAAAATTGTATTTATTGTAAAAAATAATTAAGTGATGAAGTGGAAATATATGCTATAATTCCAATTGTGTATTCGATATGAAAAATATACGAAGCGCAGTGAGGGTGGTTTATAGGAAAACAGTTTGTTCATTTCTATATTTGAGTATTATTAATATAATAATGATACAATTAAAAGACTGAAATATCAGAATATGTCGAATCTTCTTTTGAGAAAGTTCTTGATAACGAATGTTTTTGTATAGTATGATGAACTTGTTTCAGAAAATGGTATTTAAACCTTATATTTACATCTAGCGGTTTGTATCATTTTGTTATGTGAACTACTTTTCATTATAGTATTTTTGTTTGTGTTTTTATTGTTTTATGGTTTTTCTAACTAGCTAGTTTCAAATTTAATATGATATGAAACTAGTAGCATATTCCTGAAGGAGGAAATTTATAAAATGGCAAAGACTAACTCTTACAAAAAAGTAATCGCAGGTACAATGACAGCAGCAATGGTAGCAGGTGTTGTATCTCCAGTAGCAGCAGCAGGTAAATCATTCCCAGACGTTCCAGCTGGTCATTGGGGATTAGATTCTATCAATTACTTAGTAGATAAAGGTGCAATCGAAGGTAAGCCAGATGGTACATACGCTCCAGCTGAAGAAATTGACCGTGCTTCTGCTGCGAAAATTATGGCAATTACATTAGGTTTAAAAGTTGAAGAGGGTGCACAACCATCTTTCAAAGATGCTAAAAATCATTGGGCTTCTAAATACATTGCAGCTGTTGAAAAAGCGGGTGTTGTTAGAGGTGATGGTAAAGAAAACTTCTCTCCAGATAAAAAGATTGACCGTGCTTCTTTCGCTTCTATGATAGTAGGTGCTTATAACTTAAAAGATAAAGTTAACGGCGAGTTAGTTACAAAATTTGAAGATTTATTAGATCATTGGGGTGAAGAAAAAGCAAACATCCTAATCAATCTTGGACTTTCTGAAGGAACAGGCGGAAACAAATGGGAGCCAAATAAATCTGTATCTCGTGCAGAAGCAGCTAAATTTATCGCAGTAGCAGATAAAAAATATGGCAAAAAAGATAATGCACAAGCATATGTAACTGATGTGAAAATTTCTGAACCAGCGAAATTAACATTAACAGGAACTGGTTTAGATAAGCTTGCTGCTGCTGATGTAACTCTTGAAGGAGACAAAGCTGTTGCAATCGAAGCAAGTGCTGACGGTACTTCTGCAGTTGTAACACTTGGTGGTAAAGTAGCTCCAAATAAAGATCTTACTGTAAAAGTGAAAAATCAATCATTCGTAACGAAATTCGTATACGAAGTGAAAAAATTAGCAGTTGAAAAACTTACATTTGATGATGATCGTGCTGGTCAAGCAGTTGCCTTCAAATTAAACGAAGAAAAAGGTAACGCTGATGTTGAGTACTTAAACTTAGCAAACCATGACGTCAAATTTGTAGCAAATAACTTAGACGGTTCACCAGCAAACATCTTTGAGGGTGGAAACTCTACTTCTTCTACAGGTAAACTTGGTGTTGGTCTTTCACACGGTGACTATAAAGTAGAAGTACAAGTTACAAAACGTGGTGGTTTAACAGTTTCTAACACTGGTATTATTACAGTGAAAAACCTTGATACACCAGCTTCTGCAATTAAAAACACTGTATTTGCGGTAGATGCAGATAAAAACGGTGTAGTATACGGTAATAAACTTACTGGAAAAGACTTTAAGCTAAATAGCCAAAACTTAGTTGTTGGTGAAAAAGCACAAATTCATAACGTAGTTGCTACAATTGCTGGAGAAGATAAAGTTGTTGATCCAAACTCAATCAGCATTAAATCTTCAAACCACGGTATTATTTCTGTAGTAAACAACTATATTACGGCTGAAGCTGCTGGTGAAGCTACACTTACTATTAAAGTAGGCGACGTTACAAAAGATGTTAAATTTAAAGTAACGACTGATTCTCGTACATTAAAATCAGTAAAAGCTAACCCAGATAAATTACAAGTTGTTCAAAATAAAACATTACCTGTTACATTCGTAACAACTGACCAATATGGCGATCCATTTGGTGCTAACGTAGCTGCAATTAAAGAAGTTCTTCCAAAAACTGGTGTAGTTGCAGAAGGTGGATTAGAAGTAGTAACGACTGACTCTGGTTCAATTGGTACAAAAACTATTGGTGTTACAGGTAACGAAGTAGGAGAAGGTACAGTTCACTTCCAAAATGCTAACGGTGAAACTCTAGGTTCATTATATGTGAACGTAACAGAAGGTAACGTTGCATTCAAAAACTTCGAACTTGTATCTAAAGTAGGTCAATACGGCCAATCACCTGATACAAAACTTGACCTAAATGTTTCTAACACAGTTGCATATCAATTATCTAAGTACACTTCAGATCGCGTATACTCTGATCCTGAAAACTTAGAAGGTTATGTAGTTGAATCTAAAAATCCAGCTGTAGCTGAAGCTAAAATTGTTGGAAATAAAGTTGTTGTTAAAGGTTTAAAACCAGGTAAAGTTGATATCCACTTAACGAAAAATGGTGCAACTGCTGGTAAAGCAACAGTTGAAATCGTTCAAGAGAAGATCGCTATTAAATCTGTAAACTTCAAACCAGTTCAAACAGAAAACTTCGTTGAGAAGAAAATTAATATCGGTACTGTATTAGAACTTGAGAAGAGTAACCAAGATGATATCGTAAAAGGTATTAACTTAACGAAAGATACACAACATAAAGTACGCGTTGTGAAATCTGGTGACGACCAAGGTAAACTTTACCTTGATACAAATGGCAATGCTCACTTCGATTTATTCGATCAAGAGCTTGGTCATGTAACAGTATCTCAAACAAGTGATTCTGCACTTCCAAACTTCAGTGCAGACATCTACAATACTTTAACTACTAAGTACACTGACAAAGGTACATTAGTATTCAAAGTATTAGGTGAGAAAGATGTTCTAACAAGCGAAATCGGTTCACAAGCTGTACACGTGAACGTGCTTAACAACCCAAATCTATAAGTTGATTATAGATAAAATGAAAAATCAGTGGGGATTCATCCCCGCTGATTTTTTTTCATAAATATCGAAAAGAAGCCTCTTGTAAAAATTACAAGAGGCTTCTTTTATTGCTTAAACTTAAACATATCCCCACTCAAATTTGAATCACTATACACGAACAATACCATGTTAATATTGTTGTCTTTCATGTATTGATATACATCTTTTTCGTGATAGTGACGCAGGTCGAGGATAGATGTGTGTTTGAAGTTTTGTGCTAAGTGTGGCACGATTGCGTTTGCGAATGAGTCTTTTAGGACTAAGGCGCGTACTTCATTTGGTGCATTGTTATTTTCGATGACGATTTCTGGATAGTCGTCCGTGTAATAACCTGCGTATGATGTTATATCTTTTTGTTTTTCTACGCCGTATATGTCATCTAAGTTTTGATGAATAGTACCTTTCACATCTTTTGCGGTTACGCTTGTGAAGTTGAAACCGCCTTTCGGTGTGTAGTAGCACAATTTTTCACCAGTTGCATCGATGAGTTGGTATAGTTGGTTGTTGAAGCTTCCGACTAAATGTTTATTTTGCGCACATGTACGATTGTAGTCTTCTTTTTTTATTTCTTTTCCTTTATATATAGAAGATTGTTGCCCGATTGTGTTCATTATATATTGGTAGCCTAAGAAGGCACCGTCCATATTCCAATGATGATCTGTTTTGAAATACATGTCCTGTATTTCTTCGTTCGTATAGTTCTGTTTATAGTGTTCCATCAGTTTTATTGGCTTTACGTCAGCTGGAAGTTTTTTTAGAAAGTAATTTAAATTGTCCTGTGCATAAGTGTGAATATGAGAAGGTAATTTAAATGATAATGCATTCGTTTTTGACGGTGGTAAAGCAAAGTAAAACTCGACGTTTTGTTCTTTTAAAAACTGAGATAAGTCGTTTATAGCGGGCATGGATTGATCAATTTCATTATACTTTTTCGTCCACGCTGGATTTTTAAGGAGCCATTTATCATCAGTCAAAATAATGTCGTTAATGAGAGATTTGCCCATATTAATTTGGGCAATTGTATAGTTTTTAATAAATTCATCTCGTCCGATTAGTTGATCATTTGTGTATGTTTCAAAATCTTTAAAGAAGCTACCAGTTAGGAGAGCTTCTTTCGTCAGTGCTGGTTTTTGAGCGAGCGGCCGATTTTCAACTGGTGAAATGTCTCGGTCTAGTTTGAGTAACGATAATATGCCAAATGAAAAGATAATGGTGAGAAAACCAATTAACAGGATGAGGTTCCCCAATTTTTTCATAATAACTTTTCCTTCCTACATAAGTTAAAACCTGAAATAAATAAATGGATTATATGTTGAGTTAATCAAGTACATAACCGAAATCATAAATAATGTTAGTAATAATATAGGACGTACAAATTGCATTGTGAACATATACGTTTTTGGCGCAAGTTCTAGTATGTTTTTCATTCGTTTTAAAATTGGTGTCGCTGCGATAAAGGCAATGAGAAATACGATAATGTATTCATGTACGTATAACATTGTATTGTCATCGATGAAAGATTGTCTTCCTATGCCGAACATCGCTTTTAAGTATTGGAACGAGTAAGCGAAGTTGTCAGCTCGGAAGAAGACCCAGCCAATCATAACGATTATTAATACGTATGCATGTTGCAGCGGTTTCCATAGTTTGTTTAATATTTTTTCGAATCCAGCTTTTTCAATTGAAATAATAAAGCCGTAATATAAGCCCCAGGCGATAAATGTCCAGCTCGCCCCGTGCCATAAACCAGTTAATCCCCATACGATGAAGAGGTTACGATAATTCGCTAGTTTTGAAACACGGTTTCCGCCGAGCGGGATATATATGTAATCGCGGAACCAAGATCCAAGTGTAATATGCCATCTTCTCCAAAACTCTGAAATAGATTTAGAGATGTATGGGTAGTTGAAGTTTTTCGGGAAATCAAATCCGAACATTTTTCCAAGTCCGATTGCCATATCAGAGTACCCTGAGAAATCGAAATAAATTTGGAGGGTGTAGGCGATAATACCAATCCATGCCGTTCCAACACTTATTTCAGATGGTGGTAAGGCAAATATTTTATCGGCGACAAATCCTACTTGGTTGGCGATTAATATTTTTTTTGCTAGTCCGAGAACGAAAATTTGAATACCTTCTGTGAATCGTTCAAAAGAATGGATGCGCGTTTTAATTTGCTCAGCGACGATATTGTAACGAACAATTGGTCCGGCAATAAGCTGAGGGAAAATAGATATATATAGCGCTAAGTTAAGTGGATTTTTTTGAACATCCCCATCTTTACGGTATATATCGATGACATAGGACATCGCTTGGAATGTATAAAATGAAATTCCGATTGGTAGTGGAATAGGTTCCACATGAATAGATAAATGCAATGATTTGTTTAAAATGTCTGTGAAAAATGAAATATATTTAAAATAAGACAGTAATAAAATATTTCCGACCACAGCCATAATTAAAAATGTGACTTTCATATTTTTTCGTTTATCATAATGATGCACGAGTAGGCCAAAGCAGTAGTTTAATACGATGGAAAAGAGCATTAAAAGAACGAAACGTGGTTCGCCCCATGCATAGAAAATTAAACTAAATGCAAGCAATACGAAATTACGTAGCTCGGCACGCACTATAAAATAGAGAAATAATACGAGAGGTAAAAAGATAAATAAGAAAATCGAACTACTAAATACCAAAGGACTCTCCTCACTTTTTTCGAAATACATTTCGTGCAAAAAAAACCGACATATCTATTATATATTCTTTTATATAATAGTGCCTTTAATATTTTATCATGTTAATAATTCGATTAAAATAATTATTCTATTACTGTAGTAGAAAGAATTAGCACTTTGAATGCTAGAGGCGGTAAAGGGTTGGAATAGAAAGAAGCAGCATCCAGATGGATGCTGCTTCTTTCTATTCTATTTCTAAATCAACAATTAAGTAAGCGAGTATCACAACAAAGAAAATGCTAACGGCTGGTGCTGTTAATACGTGTCCAGACATAAAGCCGATACCGAGCGATAAGACGAGTGTGCTAGCTAGTAGCATATGTTTTACGCTAAATAGTCTCTTGAAGTTTGTGATGATGCGAATGAATATTTTTATACCGAAATAAAGAAGAGGCAATAAGTACATAAGGAATCCAACAATTCCGAATGCGAAGAATAGGTCGTGGAAATCCATTTCGACTAACTTCATTTTCGTTGTGTAGTTACCAGCGTACCCCATTCCAAATAGTTTTTGAGATAGTGGTGCTTCTTTATAGTATTGTTTATATACTTTTAAAAACTTGTCGCGATCACTGTAAATTAAACTTTTCATTTCAGAGTCTGTTAGTTCGCCTTGCTTATGTTCTTCTTCTGTAACTACTTTTCCTTCTTTTCTGTCTTTTTCTTCTTGTACTGATTTTTTGTATTCATATATTTGTAAATGGATGGTCATGTTTTTTGCGATAGGAGTTTGCGGTGTAAGTACGAGTAACCCTCCTAATACGAAAGCAGCAACAACTGTATTTACAAGATATGTGAATCCTTTTCCTTCTTTTTTACGATGTATCATATATTCAATGAATAAGAAGAAAAGGGCGATACCAAGTGTAATAACGATGGCACCATAGCCTACTTTCGTTCCGATCATAATGCTTGCATACATTGCAACTACAGTTGGAATCCAGTAATACGCTTTTGAGAAAGAAGTTGTTTTATGAACTGAGTATAAGACAACGATTGGGAACATAATTGCAAAAATGGAACTTAAATCATTTCCAGCAAAGAACCATCCTCTTGAACCGATCTTTGAGTTCGGATAGCTTGGGAAATCTGTACCAGTTGCCATAGCCGCGATAATTGAAATACTTAAAATTAACGTTGCATATAAGAAATACGTAATGATTTTATGAAATACATATTCGTTATTTTTTAATTCTTTTAGTGCGATAATATATCCAAACAGTAGTACAATTGGATATACACTTTTCAAAATAAATTTCACTTCTTCTCCAAATGAAACTGGAGATTTGACCATTAAATTATTCACAAGGCCAATTGCGAGTACAATGCCAAATAGACATAAATAAAGAATATACTTTTTCGCGCCTTGTTGTTTATGATGAAGAAGTAGATAACCTAATGCAAGAAGCATAAAGGCGAAACGGACTACGATTCCGACTGTTGCGCTCATGTGTAATACATAGATTGAAAAAGATGTTAATAAATCTAAAATTGGTTGAAACACAATGAATAGCAGTAGGAAATGCGGGAAGTAGTTATCCGTCTGTTTGAACTTAGTAACCATATGTTCCTCCATTTCTTCATTCCTTTATTTCAGAACCTCTATATAAATAGGAAGGAGAATGAATTTCTATATTTAATTTTTATATCAGACTTAAGAATACACCATTTCATTGTAATGGTAAATAGATGAAGAGAGGTGATAAACCGACTTTAATTTCTATATTTTTCAACGGAATTGTATGTTTTATACAAGGTCATATACAAATTACGAGATTATTAGACAGAAAATTGAGAAAAAAGAAGGGTTTTTCACCACCTTTCTATAATTATATAAGTATAATCTTTATGTAGAAAAGAGGGGTATATATAATGGAAGTAACAAGTAAAACAGAATCTGTCGTTGTGAAATATGAAGGGCACGTTGCAACGGTTATGGTCAATCGCCCAGAGGTGTTAAATGCATTAGATGAGCCAACATTAAAAGAGTTATTACAAAAATTGAAAGAAGTAGCGGAGAGTTCTGCACACATTGTTGTGTTATGCGGAAGTGGTCGTGGTTTTTCTGCGGGTGGAGATATTAAATCGATGCTTTCAAGTAATGATGAAAGCAAGTTTGATGGCATTATGAATACCATTTCTGAAGTTGTTGTGGCTTTATATACGATGCCGAAGCTTGTTATTAGTGCTATTCATGGACCAACTGCTGGTCTTGGGTTAAGTATTGCGTTAACAGCTGACTATGTGATGGCAGATATATCATCCGTTATTGCGATGAACTTTATTGGAATCGCTTTAATTCCAGATGGTGGTGGCCATTTCTTCCTTCAAAAGCGCGTCGGTGAAAATATGACGAAGCAAATTATTTGGGAAGGAAAGAAATTATCAGCAACAGAAGCGCTTGATATCGGTTTAATTGATGAAGTAATCGGCGAGGATTTCCAAACGGCTGTGAAGCAAAAAATTAGTGAATGGTCACAAAAGCCGATTAAAGCGATGATTCAAACGAAGCAAATTTTATGTGAAGTAAATCGCTCCAATTTAGAACAAACGCTGCAACTTGAAAAGCGCGGCCAATATGCGATGAGACAAACAGCGGATCATAAAGAAGGCATTGCTGCATTTTTAGAAAAACGTTTGCCTGCATTTAAAGGGGAATAAAGTGAAATTTGAATTAATGGTAGTTTTACTGCCGGTTAATTTAAGGTAAAGGGGAGAAAGTGCTAACACATTTTAGTATAATTGTGTTAGCACTTTTTTTTAGGAGTAATATATGAAGAAAATTATCGGTGTTATCGGCATGATTGTAATAGCATATTATGCTTTGCATAGTACACCATCTATGGCTGTGCGAACTGCATTGTTTTTTGAAGGGCATCCAAGCGTTGCGTTTTCTGGCGAAGTGACGAAAGAAAAAAATGTGAAAAAAGAAGCAATTCCAGCTGAGTACGAAACTCTATATGGTAAGGAAGAAGAATTAGAGCACTATTTCTTTCCTCACGTAAGGGCACATGGGTCAGGAATTGATATGCTTAGTGCGTGCGTGAAGAAAAAATGGTTTTTCTATAAAGCAGAGCTCGGATGTTATTAAACATAGGAGGATGAATGATGTCAGCATATAACAAGTTAGTAAGAGATCGTGTTCCAGAGAAGATTTTGATGTCTGGAAAAACATATACAGCACAAAAATTAACAGGACAAGCATACATACAAGCTTTAGCGAAAATTGGAACGGAAGAAATTCGTGAATTTGCTTCTATGAAAGAGCGTGAACATGCGCTAGATTCTCTTGCGGATGCACTGGAAGTGATCATTTCATTAGCGCGTGCAGAAGGTGCAACAATTGAAGATATAGAACGTCTTCGTAAGAAAAAAGAAATAGAGCGCGGTGGATTTGAAAGAGGCATTTATTTGTTGGATGTTTCAGAAGAATAGTTTCGTAGGGAAAGCATAGCGTTAGTGAGTAAAGCTATGCTTTTTTGTTGCAATTAAACTAATAATGAAGAAGATAGCTGTTAATACCCAGCCAATTGTAATAGAAGTAGTAGTGTGAACGGCATAAGAAACTTGTAAACAAAATAATGATGCTAAAAACCAAATGAGTGCAATGTGTATATATTTTTTTGATATATTCATATTTTATAACTCTTTTTGTATACTAAAAAGAATTTTACCGCAATTTAGAAAATTAAGCTATATGAGTAGAGGATTTATAGTAAATTCGGTATACTAAATAATAGAGAAAATGAGGAGGGAACGACAATGGCACATCATACGAAAGAAACGATGGAACTTATTAAGGAGCTTGTCTCTATTCCAAGTCCATCTGGAAATACAGAGAAAATCATTCGTTTTATTGAAAACTATGTAAGTGAGTGGAATGTAGAAACGAAGCGTAACAATAAAGGCGCTCTTATTTTAACGGTAAAAGGGAAAAATGATGCACAGCACCGTTTATTAACGGCACACGTTGATACGTTAGGTGCGATGGTGAAAGAAATTAAGCCTGACGGTCGTCTAAGTCTTTCTATGATTGGCGGATTTCGCTGGAACTCTGTAGAAGGAGAATATTGCGAAATTGAAACATCAAGCGGTAAGACGTATACAGGAACGATTTTAATGCATCAAACATCTGTGCATGTATATAAAGATGCAGGTGAAGCGAAACGAGACGAGAAAAATATTGAGGTTCGTATTGATGAGCGTGTCTTTTCAGCTGATGAAGTACGCGAATTAGGAATTGAAGTAGGAGATTTCGTTTCATTTGACCCGCGCGTTCAAATTACAGAGAGTGGATACATAAAATCACGTCATTTAGATGACAAAGTAAGTGTTGCGATTTTATTAAAATTAATTAAGAGATTACAAGATGAAAACGTAACATTACCATATACAACTCATTTCTTAATTTCTAATAATGAAGAGATTGGATACGGTGGTAACTCTAACATTCCAGAAGAAACGGTTGAGTATTTAGCGGTTGATATGGGAGCGTTAGGTGATGGACAAGCATCTGACGAATATACTGTATCTATTTGTGCAAAAGACTCTAGTGGTCCGTATCATTATGCACTGCGTAAACATTTAGTAGAGCTTGCAAAAACGAACAATATCGAATATAAAGTAGATATTTATCCGTACTACGGATCGGATGCATCAGCTGCGATTCACGCTGGATTTGATGTGAAACATGCATTAATTGGAGCGGGTATTGATTCTTCTCATGCATTTGAGCGTACACATGAAAGTTCGATTGCACATACAGAAGCACTTGTTTATGCATATGTATTATCAGAGATGATTGCAGAATAAGAAAAAAATAGGCTACCTCTAGTAGCCTATTTTTTGTTTGTAGAGAAATCGACTTTATTTTACAATATTAAGAAAGTAGGTTTACTACATAATTCGAGTATTATAAAATGATAGAGGCGCATTAATTTTTTTTGTTCGGATTTATCAAGATTTATATATTAAGATTACGCGTTATTAAAAGATGATTGTTGAGAGGAGTATTATTTTTTATGAAGTATCGTGCAGTCGCGGCAGGTATTTTAGCCGCAAGTTTATTATCGTCTCCAGTAAGTAGTTTCGCAGCAGCGAAGAAGTTTTCAGATGTTCCTACATGGGCGCAAGAATCAGTTAATTATTTAGTAGAAAAAAAAGCGCTTGATGGAAAGCCAGATGGAACGTTTTCTCCATCTGAAGCAGTAGATAGAGGATCAGCTGCAAAAATCATAGCAGTCGTTCTTGGTTTACCGATTGATCCAAAAGCAAAACCATCTTTTAAAGACGCACAGAGCCATTGGGCAGCGCCGTACATTGCTGCAGTGGAAAAAGCAGGTGCAATTAATGGAGATGGTACTGGTAATTTCAATCCATTCGGCAAAATGAACCGTGCATCTATGGCATCTATGTTAGTACAAGCGTACTCATTAGATAAGAAGATTATTGGAGAACTTCCAACACAGTTTAAAGATTTGGAACCTCATTGGGGTAAGAAGCAAGCTAATATTTTAGTAGCTTTAGAGATTTCTAATGGTACGGGAAATGGCTGGAATCCTGAAGGAACTGTAACGCGTGCAGAAACAGCTCAGTTCATTGCAAAGGCTGATAAAGATAAAACAAATACATCAAAAAGAATGTATATGAACAGAAACTTTATTACATATCATCAACCATCATTATCATCTGGTATTACTGACGTTCAGCATAAGCCACAAATGGTTGAAGTGAAAGAGCAAAGAGCAGACGGCTGGTTGAAAATTGTAACAAGTAAAGGCGAGAAGTGGACACCTTTACAAGAAAAAACAGAAACAATTAACCAAGACTTTACTGCATATGAAACAGCTTCACATAGTTCTAAAGTGCTAGGTACATATAATGCACAAACAGTAACGATTATGGAAGAGAGTGGCAGCTGGATTCGTATCCGCGTAGGCGCTGGTTTCCAGTGGGTTGATAAAAATCAATTAAACCCAGTAAAACAAGATAACTTCTTAGAAGGTAAAGCAATTATTATTGATCCAGGTCACGGTGGAATTGACTCGGGTAATCCTGGTTATTATGAGAAAGAAAGTGAAACTGTATTAGATGTATCATTACGATTACAGAAAATATTTGAGCAAAAGGCACCATTTACTGTGATGTTCACTCGTACAGATAATACACGTCCAGGAACAAGTGGTCCTGATTCATTAAAGAAACGTGTAGAATTTGCACAGGAACATAACGGAGATATTTTTGTAAGTATTCATGGTAACGGTACGGATGATAAAAAAGGGCACGGTACAGAAACATTCTATTATGCAGCAGCACCGACAAGATCAACGAATCCATATGTAGAAGACAGTAAGTTATTAGCAAAAAAAATTCAAGACCGTCTTGTAGTAGCACTTGGAACAACAGACCGTGGTGTGAAAAAAGGTGATCTATATGTAATTAGAGAAAATACAATGCCAGCTGTATTAACAGAATTAGCATTTGTAGATAACAAAAGTGATGCAGATAAAATTGCTACAACAAAACAGAGACAAGCTGCAGCGGAAGCGATTTATCAAGGTATTTTAGATTATTACGAAGCAAAGGGTAATAGCGTATCTTCTTTCCGTTAATAAATCAAAAGAGATTGCCAATAGGCAGTCTCTTTTATTTATTAACGTTTCTCTTTATTTCCGGCATGTGATATCATTTAATTTTATATGAAAAAGTATTGTAGTAATTGCAATTATAACGATATAGAGGATGATAATAGATTGAATAATCATAGTAAAACACCTGCATGTATATATACGTATGCATTTCGCGAAGAGGAGCGTGCTTTATGTTACTTGGAAATGCGCTCGTTCTTTGGAACGGAGTCTCACGTTAATATTTTGAAAAGTGATGTCAAAATTGCCCCGAGTAGAAGTGCGTTTATTAAAGAGCGCGTTGAGGTTATGTATGAAGGAGACGACTTAGAAAGTATTTTAAAACAAGTAGAACAAATTGATTTGGCGGGGGCGTCATTTAAAGTTATCTTCGTTAAAATCAATGATCTTGGTAAAGAAAATAAAATTGAATATGGGGAAAGACGTCTCATTGAACGCGACCTCGGTATGCATATTGAAGGAGAAGCAGATGTTCGTAATCCAGAGCGTGTATTTGGGATTGTTCCTCTTGGAGGACGCTGGTACTTCGGACACTATGTAGAAAGTGAACCAGTTTGGTATCATCACATAAAAAAACCGCATAGTTATTCGACATCTCTTAGCACACGTGTTGCGAGATCAGTTGCAAATATTGCTGTACCAAATCCAGAGGGAGTACGAGCAATTGACCCGTGCTGCGGTATTGGAACAGTAGTAGTAGAAGCACTTTCTATGGGGATTAACATCGTTGGTAGAGATATTAATCCACTGGTAGTTCTTGGAACGAGAAAAAACATCGCACATTTCGGATTTGAAGGAACAGTAACAATAGGTCCAATCGAGGAAATTACTGAGAACTACGACGTTGCCATTATCGATATGCCGTACGACTTATTTACGCATGCAACACCAGAAGACCAGTTCTCCATTCTTTCAAGTGCGCACCGCATCGCTAAAAAGGTAGTCGTTGTCACGATGGAAACAATGGACGACATGATCCATGAAGCAGGATTCGAAATTACAGATCGCTGTGTTACAAGAAAAGGATCATTTATTAGACAAATTCTTGTTTGTGAATAAGAAAGGAAGGTCACCCGTTTAGGTGACCTTTTTTGTTTGATATTGATGTGTGATTGGTTGGTAGTGTAGATAGATGAATTAGCGGAATTTGTCGGTAAGTCGATATCCTATGTCGAATCGTCGATATCGTTACATTAGTATATTACTGTTCTTTTAATTTCTCTTGTTGTGCAAGTAATAAATTGCGTAAGACGTGCCCGCGGTAACTTTCTAGTTTTCGTCCTTCAAGATAGCGCACGCCTAATTTTTTTAATTCAGCTACGTACCAGCCTTTCGTTCCGTAATACATTGGATCACTTCCTTTTTGCTTTTGAACAGTATATGTTGGGGGGGGAAGTAACTTTCCATTGAAAATAATAAGCCTAGTTGTATCAAGGTGTTCCATAAAATAGTTTCCGGACCGTGTATAAAAAAATAGACAGTAGTGTATGCTTTTTTACACAATGTATACAAATTTATACCCTATGTATTGGCATGATATTTGCAATGAAAATAGTATCAACATATAGGGGAGAGATAGAAATGAAGGTTAGTAAAGTGTACACGACGATTGATGCTCATGTAGCTGGGGAACCGCTTCGAATTATTACAGGCGGAGTGCCAGAAATAAAAGGAGAAACGCAGCTAGAAAGACGCGCATATTGTATGGAACATTTGGATCATCTTCGCGAAGTTCTTATGTATGAACCGAGAGGACATCACGGTATGTACGGTTGTATCATTACTCCGCCTGCGAGTGTTCATGCTGATTTTGGCGTATTATTTATGCACAATGAAGGCTGGAGTACGATGTGTGGGCACGGCATTATCGCTGTTATTACAGTCGGAATTGAAACGGGTATGTTTGAAGTGACAGGTGAGAAACAAAAGTTCATTATTGATAGCCCTGCTGGGGAAGTGATTGCGTATGCAACATATAACGGGAGCGAAGTAGAGTCCGTATCATTTGAAAATGTCCCTTCATTTGTATACAAAAAAGACGTTCCTATTAAAATAGATGACTATGAATTTCAGGTAGATATCGCGTTTGGCGGAGCCTTTTATGCTGTCGTGGATAGTAAAGAATTTGGTTTGAAAGTTGATTTCAAAGACTTAGCTGCTATTCAAATGTGGGGCGGTAAAATTAAGCGCTACATCGAGAGCCAAATGGAAGTAAAGCACCCACTTGAAGAAGGGTTAAAAGGAATATATGGCGTTATTTTCTCAGATGAACCGAAAGGGGAAGACGCAACTTTACGAAATGTAACGATCTTCGCTGATGGGCAAGTGGACCGTTCTCCTTGCGGTACAGGAACTTCCGCAAGAATCGCAACTCTTTTTGAAAGAGAAGCCTTACAAAAGGGAGAGATTTTCGTCCATGAATGCATTACTGACGGGAAATTCGAGGGGGAAGTATTGTCGGTAACCGCAGTAGATACATATGAAGCTGTCGTTCCAAAAGTAACAGGGCATGCATTTATTACAGGATTTCATCAGTTCGTTGTAGACCCGAGAGATGATTTGAACCGGGGATTTTTGTTAGGATAGAAGATAGAAGGGGGAGATGAACAAATATGCTAGTCATAAGCGCGAACGAACAACGAAACTTAGTAAATATGAACGAAGCCATTGAATACGCGGCGCTTGCTTTAAAAGAATTTTCCGCAGAAAGAACAATCACGCCAATTCGCGGCTCATTACCATTTGCGAACGAGAAAAATACGGCATTAATTATGCCTTCAGTAGCGGAAGGACTTGAGGCACTTGGCTTAAAAGTAGTAACAGTAGTCCCTGAGAACAAAAAGATAGGAAAGAAAACGATAAACGGGATTGTTATGCTATCTGACTTTCAAACGGGAGAACCGCTCGCACTTTTAGAAGGATCCTACTTAACGATGATCCGAACAGGGGCCCTATCAGGAGTAGCGACAAAACATTTAGCTCGTCATAACGCAAAAACTTTATGCATAATCGGGACAGGCGAACAGGCGAAGGGAATTGCCGAAGCAGTATTTGCGGTGAGAGATATCGAAAAAGTCATTTTATACAATCGAACAGAAGAAAAAGCGTATGCATTCTCGCAATATATACAAGAGAAATTCAATAAACCTGCTTATGTTCACACGAATGCAAACGAAGCAATAAGCGAAGCAGACATTATCGTCACAACTACGAACGCATCCACACCAGTCTTCTCAGAAAAACTACAAAAAGGCGTCCACATAAACGCCGTCGGCTCATTCAAACCGAACATGCAAGAACTACCATCTCACGCCATCGCGGGCGCAAATAAAGTAGTAGTCGAATCAAAAGAAGCAGCACTAGAAGAAACAGGTGATCTTCAAGTTCCAGTGCGAGAAGGTTTATTCAAAGCAAGCGACATCCACGCCGAACTCGGACAAATCATAAGCGGAGAAAAAGCCGGCCGCGAAAACGATGAAGAGATTACTGTTTTTAAATCAGTTGGTTTGGCGGTAGTAGACATTATCGTTGCGAAGTATTTGTATGAGAGAGCGGTGGAGAGTGGGGTGGGGAATAGGATTGAGTTTTGAGGGACTGCCTTTTGGTGGTCTTTTATTTTGGGGATAAGTCCCTTTATTTGGCGACTTATATATTTTTGTACATGAAAGTGTGTTGAGATTGTGGTGTTCTTTTTGTTTATGATGCGTGTATGCATTTCAAATGTGATGTGTAAGGATTGCGGATAACGGATATTGTACTGTGAATGGCAGCTGGGGTACTAAATATTGGACACAACTTAGTGAGAAGTATAGGGAGTAGTGTTATTGATGTAAGAGGTAATATAAATATAAGGGATGCTAAGCAAGCTCTATTTATGGATAGAAATATGTTTAATGTATTAGCAACAGGTGTTTTTGAGTGTTGTTTTAATGTGCTTTATGCTTTTTTATGTGAATATGAAAAATTTACAGGGTACCAGTCTCCGAAATTTGAGGTTGCTTCTGCAGCTGCTATTTTAGAAAAGGTTAGTCCCTCACTTCACTCCAGCTAAAAACCTTACACCCAAAAACAAAGGGGAACTCAATTGTTCAAACTCATATAAAGTTTCAATTTTGTCTAAGCATCCATTAGGATATACAATTAATCATCTATTTTTCTTTACATAATCTCCAGATACAGTCCATATCAACTATAGATTCTTGTCTTATGCTAAATGTAATCAAAAAGCAAGTAGATAAAGATAATGACTAAAACATTAACTCTAGATACTTTTTTGATGAATATTACAAATAAACAGGAGGTAATGAAAAATGATTAAAACATTATTAGCAGGAGCACTTTTAAGTACAGGATTGGTAGCGGGAGGTGCAGTAGGTGCAGATGATGCGAAAATGGACAATTTAAAGTCAAATGAAAATAGTCCAAATCAAGTAATTACACAAAGTGCAGATGGAACAACGTCTTTCTCACAAAACTTTGATTTACCTAAAGATGCAGTGCCAGCAACTCCTAAAGGAGACGCAAAAACTGTTGAAAGAACAGAAGGTACAGGTTCTCGAGAAGGAAAAATGGTACCAACAAAAGAAGGCACAGATTCTCAGCCTGGATTTGAAATGGGAGCCCCTGAAAAACCAGAACATGCAAAAACTGTTGAAAGAACAGAAGGTACAGGTTCTCAAGAAGGAAAAATGGTACCAGCAAAAGAAGGTACAGATTCTCAATCTGGATTTGAGATGGGAGCCCCTGAAAAACCAGAACATGCAAAAACTGTTGAAAGAACAGAGGGTACAGACTCTCAAGAAGGAAAAATGGTACCAACAAAAGAGGGAAATTAAATAATATATAGTTATAGCGAAGAGCATCCAAAAGGGGTGCTCTTTTTATATTGTAGGGATTAACTCGTTTTACTCAATATAGAACTGTAGGAGGAATTGAGGCTAGAATATAGGTTACTGTCTCTTCAAATCATGGTGTTGGAAGCACTAGTTTTGGTGGTAACGTTACAACATAAACATTTTATTAGAGATTTTCTAAATTTACATACACTCTAGATGGACTACATATCAACTTCAGATACTTGTTTTATGATACAAGTAATCAAACAAAAGGAGGGCAATACAAAATGATTACAACAGTATTAACGGGGCACTCTTTTAAGTACAGGAGATTATTAACAGGTGGAGAAAATGTTGAAGATGTACAGACAGATAAGTATATTCCATATGAACAAAATGAATGGCAGCAAACTCTAGAAAAGTATGATTCGAAGAAATTTGAGTTATAAAAAGAAAATAGATAAATTGACAAGAGAAAAGCACTTTGTGTATATCACAGGTGCTTTTTATTTTCATTTTGATATAGGGCTTGAATTAAATTTTTAGACTAAAATATATACGGCAAAAAGGGGGGAGTTCATTGCACAAAGTTATTTATGGAATATTAATTTTAATTTATACTTTGTATTCATTTTTTGTAAGTGATGGAAGTGAAGTAAGGTTTATTATGGTGTTAACTATAGTACTTATCTTTTCTGTAGTTTTAGAAAAAGGAAATGCAAACAAAACCACTGATTAAAGGTCTTTTTGTTTGCATTTTTTAGTTGGCTATTAAAGTCCAGATGTTTTAGGGATAGCACCAAATTGCCATCAAGCTTAAAGAATCATTTATCCCCAAACAATAAAAATGAGCTTTTTATTACAAGTTAGCACCAAATTTCGTTTTTGGGACACTATTAAATTTTTAGTTGATGAAAACACCCGCCTAAAATAGAAAACTTTTAATCTATTATCATTTATTCCGTAGCTTTTAAGGTATTTAACACGACCTTGGTTGCGTCTGCAATAAGTTTATCATCGTATTCAGCATCTTCTTTATCATGATTAGAAAGTATAGCAAGAACAATTGGCTTTTTATTTGGTGGCCAAATAATTGCGATATCATTTCTTGTTCCGTAAGATCCCGCGCCTGTTTTATCAGCTACTTCCCATCCTTTTGGTACGCCCGCACGAATCAATTTATCTCCAGTTGTATTTCTCTTCATCCAATCTACTAATAGTTCACGTTTTTCTGTTGGAAGTGCAGTTCCTAATGTAAATGATTGAAGTGTCTTAGCTATCGCTTCTGGTGTACTGGTATCATGTGTTTCTCCTGGATGCACTTCATTTAATTCAGGTTCAAATCGTTCTGAAGTAGTAACAGTATCTCCCATTTCTCTCAAGATTTTTTCAAATTCAGAGGGCCCCCCTAACTGTTTAAGAATCAAATTATGTGCTGTGCTGTCACTATATCGAACAGAAGCATCTGCAAGTTCTTTTAACGTCATTCCTGTATCAACATGCTTTTCAGTAATTGGATTATAATTAGAAAGATCTTCATGAGTATACGTAATCCTTTGATCAAGAGCTTCTAATGAGTTCTTGCGTAAAAGAGCGCCCACAGCTAATGATTTAGATGTAGATGCAAACGCAAAACGATCATCTGAATGATAAGCAATAGTTTGATTTGTACCTGTGTCCAGTGCATAAATACCAAGCTTAGCATCATATTCTTTTTCAAGTTTAGCAAAAGATTGATTTCCTGTATTTTCTTGTTTAATTTGATTAGCTTGATTCGTTTGTTTAGGTGGTTCAGATTGAGCATTACTATTGGAACAGCCTATAAGTGATACACATGAAAGTAATACTACAGGTACAATCTTTTTGTAATGTAAAATGTTACAGAACTTGTTTAAAACGAACATAAATTTTCAACCTCTTTCAAGAATATATGGATTTTGTCTAGGTATTCTAAATACCAATGCAATTAAAGATGGCATTGGGTAACAATACTACTGCAGCTAAAATTTCACAGGTTAAAGGACATCCAAAACGTTTATATGATTGATAAGTCACGGTTTGGGTTGTTTCTTTTTTGTTTTCACTTGTAATGGTTCACCTGTGAAAGTATTACAATACATGTTTTTTATTTTTGGGAATAATAAGTCCTTTCATTTTTTTGTAATACATAAAAATAGATGTCAAACGGGATATGTTGTATCCAATCTGGACAACTCATATTAGAAATACACTTACTTATTAGACACTCTAAGTAATAAATTTGTTCCACTTTAAGATGAGGAAGAATTTGGGGTTTGTAAAATAACAATGGAACTAAGTGTTTTTTCTTCATACAAAAACCTCTACATATAAGTAGAGGTTTTTAAATTGCATATTAATGAATTATGCTTTTTTAGATAAACGAAGATAATAGAATACATAATTTTAACTAGACTTATTATTAACTAATTTATCCCCACCACCAAGCTCCGCCTCAATCTGCGAAGTCTTCGATGACTCATCCATACGCCAATACGTAATAAAACTTATCGCAATACATCCAGCTACATAAAAGTAGAATAGTGACTCCATTCCGATACTCTTTAGCCATAATGCGATGAACTCAGCTGTTCCACCAAATATCGCAACGGTTAGTGCATACGGTAAACCTACGCCAAGTGCGCGAATTTCAGTTGGGAAGAGTTCGGCTTTTACAATTGCGTTAATGGAAGTGTAACCAGTAACGATAATGAGACCGACCATCATGAGTAAAAATGCTACCATTGGTTCTGTCGTTTTTTCCATAAAGAAGAAGATCGGCGCTGTAAGTAACGTTCCGAGAATACCGAAAGCCATTAATAGTGGGCGGCGTCCAATTTTATCGGATAATAGCCCTGCAATTGGTTGAAGTACAACGAATATAAGTAGTGCGGCAAAGTTAATCCAGCTTACAACTTCTTTCGGAAGACCGACTGTGTTTACCATGAACTTTTGTAAATATGTTGTGTACGTATAGAATGCGACAGTGCCTCCTAGTGTTAGACCGACTACTGTTAATACTGCTTTCGGGTGTTTCATAAGAGCGCGAACGGTTCCTGCGCTTTCGCGGTTTTTCGATTCCATATTTGAGAACTGCTCTGATTCATCCATCGTGCGGCGAAGCCATAATACAGCTACTGCGCCCATCGCTCCAATAATGAATGGAATGCGCCAGCCCCAAGATTTCATATCTGGTTCGCTTAGTAATTGCTGAAGAACAATTTGAACGCCTAACGCAACCATTTGCCCAGCAACGAGCGTTACATATTGGAAGCTTGAATAAAAGCCACGGCGACCACTACTAGCCATTTCAGATAAATATGTTGCGGAAGTTCCGTACTCTCCGCCAAGCGATAATCCTTGAAGTAAACGGGCAAGAACTAAAATAATTGGTGCCATGATCCCGATGCTTTCGTAACTAGGTGTACAGGCGATAATTAAAGAACCACCGGCCATAACCGTAATAGAAAGCGTTAATGCTGCCCGGCGTCCATGTCGATCTGCATAGCGTCCCATTAATAAACTTCCGATAGGACGCATTAAAAATCCAACTGCGAAAATAGCCGCAGTGTTCAGTAACTGACTCGTTGGATCTCCTTTAGGAAAGAACTCTGCTGAGAAGTAAACAGCGAAAGCAGAGTAAACGTACCAGTCGTACCATTCAATTAAATTGCCGACTGAACCTTTGAAAATATTTCCGGCGACTCGATTTGATTTTGCTTGAGCCATAATCATTCCTCCTCTTGCTTAGAAATAAAAGTAAAATATGAAAGCGTTTTTATTGTAGTTGAATTGTACTGTCTATAGAATGGAATCTCAATATTATGACAATTTTATTCTTTTTGTACTTTATGTACATGGAGAGTTTTAATAGTTGCTTCATTATTAGTTTTGTCATAATAATAGAAAAAGGAGATTGATAGTTTAGAATATTTTATCAAAGGATATGAAGCATGAAGAAATCACGCAAAGTGTCATTACAAACAAAAATAGTAAGCTTAATTATTACGTTAATTTTATTTGTCGTTCTCCTATTAGCGGGAATATTTGTGTACATTCAGTCCGTTGATACAAAGCGCCAAGTGGAACAGTTAGCACTGCAGACAGCTAAATCTCTTTCTTTTATGCCAGCTATAAAAGATGCGTTTCAAAATAACGAGCATAAAAGTACGATCCAATCCATTGCGGAACAAGTTCGTGAGCAAGCTAGTGCAGATTATGTCATTATAGAAGATCGCTTTGGGGTTATGTATTCCCATTCTAATTCGGAGTTAATTGGCACAAAGAGTAACAATCCATATAACTATGAAGCACTTACTTTTGGAGGCTATTATACGCTTGAAGGAAATGGTGAAAGTGGTCCTGCTTTAATGGCGAAGGCGCCCATTATTGTTCATAACGGAGACTACGATCAAGTCTTAGGTGTTGTGACAGTAGAGTTTTTAATAAAAGGTATTGAATCTAACATACTGAGCAGAACGAAAGAAATTATACTCTTTTCTTTAGCTGTATTATTAGCCGGCATTGTTGGTGGCATTCTTTTAGCACGTAGCATTCGGAAAGATACACTCGGTTTAGAACCGAATGAAATCGCAGCGCTATACCGGGAACGAAGTGCGATATTACTATCTATAAAAGAAGGAATTATCGCCATTGATCAAAACGGTTTTATTACGATGATGAACACTTCGGCAGAAGAGATGCTTCATGTAAATGGTGATTATATGCAGCAGCACATTTCAAAAGTTTTACCGGAATTTAATATGGAAAGAGTGCTAGAAAACGATCAAGAAATCGCGTTTCAAGATAAAGTGTTTATTTTAAACATGACACCAATACTCGAAAATAACAGTACTGTAGGCGGTGTATGTAGTTTTAGAGATAAAACAGAACTGCAAAACTTAGTGAATACAATATCTGAGGTAAGAAAGTATTCGGAGGACTTACGCGCTCAAACACATGAATTTACAAATAAGCTTTTCGTCTTATCGGGATTACTTCAGTTAGGACATTACAAAGAAGCGATTGAATTTATCCAGCAAGAATCTAATATTCATCAAAGCCAAAACCATATTTTATTCCATCAAATTCATGATGCGAAAGTACAAGCTATTTTATTAGGGAAAATCGGAACGGCATCTGAGAAGAAAATCGATTTTCATATTGAAGAAGATAGTGCGCTTCATCCGTTACCAGACCATATAAAAGTTTCGCACCTTATTACGATCCTTGGAAATATAATCGACAATGCGTTTGATACGGTGAGTGAGCAAGAGGAAAAGAATGTTTCCTTCTTTGTGACGGATATTGGGCACGATATTGTGTTTGAAGTGATAGATAGTGGAGCAGGGATACCAGCTGAAAAAATCACGACCATTTTTCAAAAAGGATTTTCAACGAAAGGAAATGATCGTGGTTACGGACTAGCAAACGTAAAAGAAATGGTAGATCTACTAGGGGGAACAATTGAAATTCAAAACGAGAAAAACGGGGGAGCTATTTTTACAATTTACCTTCCGAAAACATTGAGAGAAAGTACAAGACAAACAGGGGGATGGGTATATGTTGAAGGTTGCCATTGCAGAAGATGATTTCCGCGTCGCGCAAATTCAGGAAGAGTTTTTATTAAAAATAAAGGACGTAAAAGTGATTGGAAAAGCATTGAACGCGAAAGAAACGATGGAACTACTACAAGGGGAAGAAATCGATTTACTTCTATTAGATAATTATTTACCAGACGGAATCGGCACAGACTTATTGCCGAAAATCCATGCTGATTTTCCAAACGTTGATGTCATTATGGTTACTGCGGCAAATGAAAACCATATGTTAGAAAAAGCAATTCGAAACGGCGTAAGCAACTACCTTATAAAACCGGTCACGTTAGAAAAATTCGTTCGCACAATTGAAGACTATAAAAGAAAGAAACAATTATTACATAGTAACAATGAAGTGAATCAAACACTCATTGATAACTTCTTCGGCATTTCGCAAACACAAGACATGAAAAACTTACCGACAGGTGTCGATCCGTTAACATTGCAAAAAGTGAAAGGGATTATAAAAGGATTCGAAGCGGGCATTACAATAGAAGAAATGGGAGAACAAATGGGTGCCTCCAGAACAACCGCAAGAAGATACTTAGAATATTTAGTAGCGATAAACGAATGCACAGTAGAGTACACA
This sequence comes from Bacillus sp. 16GRE42, assembly GCF_019837435.1. Lineage (NCBI taxonomy): Bacteria > Bacillati > Bacillota > Bacilli > Caryophanales > Bacillaceae > Bacillus > Bacillus sp. 16GRE42. The sequence continues at coordinate 664,011 of NZ_JADAXF010000002.1, read as the reverse complement.
TACGGCATTATCGGACGACCAGAACGAAAATATCGCATAGGACGAGGACTATGAAAAAACGATTATTACTATGTATATGGATCATGACAGGAGTAATAGCTGGTTGTTCCGTAGAGAAAACCCACACGAATAAAGTGAAAATAGAAGAAGTAGAAATCGTTGCACCAAACGTTCAAGGAGCAGGATGGGACTTAACGGCGCGAGCGATGCAAAAAACGCTAACAGAAGAAAAAATCTTCACGAAACCAATCACTGTCACAAACAAAGTAGGTGGTAGCGGTGACGTCGGATGGAAATATATGAAACAAAAAGGTGGTCACGTACTGGCGATTAACTCAAGCTTACTCATAACGAACAACCTACTAGGCCACAGTAAACTGACATATAAAGACTTCACACCGCTCGCAACACTTGCGTCAGACTGGGAAGTCGTTGTCGTATCAAACGAATCAAACATAGAAAACGCAAAACAACTAATGGAACAACTAAAACAAAACAAGGAAAACTTCAAAATCGGTGTTGCCCCCGGCCTAGGAAACGACGATCACCTATCCTTCGTACAAGTAAGCAAAGCATTCGACATAAACCCTGCCGAACTACAATTTTTTGTCTACGAAAACAAAGAAAAAATCATAAACGCCCTAACGAACAAACAAATCAGCGCCGCAACCATGACCCTATCCGAAGCCGAAAAGCAATACAAAGCCGGCAAAATAGAAATACTAGCCGTATCCGCACCAAAACGGCTAGACCGCCTACCAGAAATCCCAACATGGAAAGAACAAGGAATCAACGTCATATTCCAGCACTGGAAAGGAATTATGGGCCCGAAAGATATGACAGAGGAAGAGGTTGCGTATTGGGATAGTGTTATTAAGAAGATGGTGGAGAGTGATAGTTGGAAGGGGGTTTTGAGGGAGCGGGGTTGGAATTCTTATTATAAGGATAGTGGGGAGAGTAGGGGGTTTTTGGAGGAATGTGATTTTAGGTATGAGGAAATGGTGAAAAAAGGGGCTTAAGAGGGAAGTATTCAATCAGGCTTTATTTTTGTAGTTACTTCTATATAATATAAAAGAGATGAGAGTGTTAGGCTAATTGCATTAAAAGGCTAGATAGGGATAGATAAAATCTAGCTTACTGATTAAAAATATATTAGTCGTTAAAAGATATAAAAGGCATTTTTCAGTCTATAAAGTGTGGAACCATAAAGTATAAAGTTTCTGTGAGATTTAAGGAGGAAATAATGAAGAAAAATATTTATGTTGTTGGAGCAGTAATTGTTCAAGATGAGAAAATTTTATGTGCACAAAGAGGACCATCTAAATCGCTACCTCTTATGTGGGAATTTCCAGGTGGGAAAATAGAAGAGGGGGAAACACCTCAAGAGGCGTTAAAGCGTGAAATTGATGAAGAAATGCATTGTAGCGTGCAGATTGGTGAGCAAATTGATTATACAGCCTATGAGTATGATTTTGGTATTGTTCATTTGAAAACTTTTTATTGTAAGCTTGTTGAAGGAAGTCCGGTTTTAACTGAGCATGTAGCAATTAAATGGTTATATCCAAATGAACTAGCAGCTTTAGAGTGGGCACCTGCGGATATCCCAACTATTGAGAAGTTATCAAAAGAATCGCTTGTAAAGTAATTTGATAAAAAACTATCCGGTTTATGCGGATGGTTTTTTATATTGTAATTGCACTTTAAATCAGTGAGTAATACAATTAATATAAAAAATTGTCATAAATGGTGATCATATGGAGAATTTTATTCAAAAATTAGAGGGGTCTTTATATAAAGGGTTTATTGATCAAAAACATAGTCATCCCGGAATATATAAGCCTAAATTATTAGTAAACAATACGAAAAAAAATGAAAATGTTTTAAGCTCATTGTTGGAGGAGCTAGAAAATAGTACATCCTTTATTTTCTCAGTAGCTTTTATTACGGAAAGTGGACTGGCGACTTTAAAATCGCATTTCCTTGATCTTAAACAAAGAGGGGTTAAAGGACGTATATTAACATCTACATTCTTAAATTTTAATACACCAAAAGTGTTTAGAGAGTTAATGAAACTTGAAAATGTAGAAGTGAGATTAACAAATTTATCTGGTTTTCATTCAAAGGGATACATATTTGATAACAAAACACATTGTTCATTAATTGTCGGTAGTTCAAATCTGACTGCGCATGCTTTGAAGGTAAATTATGAATGGAATGTTAAGTTAACATCGCATGAAGATGGAGAGATAGTACAGCATTTTAAAAATCAATTTGAAGAAGTCTGGGAACATTCTCAAGTATTAACTGAAGAGTTGATAGTGAATTATGAAACAATATATGAGCAAGTTGCAGAAAATAAGTTACTAGATCGAGTTATAGAATTACCTGGTCAATATCATAATTCAATTGAAGAAGCGTTGAAAATTACTCCAAATAAAATGCAACAAGCTGCGTTAAAAGAAATACAAGCTATTCGAGACGCTGGAAAAGAAAAAGGATTAGTTATTTCTGCAACAGGAACGGGAAAGACATATCTTTCAGCATTTGATGTCAGAAATTTTGCACCTAAACGGATGCTATTTATTGTTCATCGAGAGCAAATATTAAATAAAGCGAAATCAGATTTTCAAAAAGTTCTTGGTGGAGCAGATGAGGATTTTGGAATTTTATCAGGATCAAATAAGCAAATGAATGCTAAATATTTATTTGCGACGATCCAAACCATTTCAAAAGAGGAAACTTTGCATCAATTTGATCCTGGGGTATTCGATTATATTTTAATAGATGAAGTTCATAAAGCAGGTGCTAGTTCTTATCATAGAGTTATTCATTATTTTAAACCAAAATTTTTAATGGGAATGACCGCTACACCTGAACGTACAGATAATTTTAATATTTATGAGCTATTTGATTATAATATTGCTTATGAAATTCGTTTGCAAGAAGCACTTGAAGAAGATATGCTTTGTCCTTTCCATTATTTTGGAGTAACTGATTTTGAATATAATGGTGAAAAGATAGATGACACTGTAGTTTTATCTAAACTTGTTACAGAAGAACGAGTAGATCATATAGTTGAAAAAGTAAAATACTATGGTTTTTCTGGTGAAAAGATAACCGGATTAATGTTTTGCAGCCGAAAAGATGAGGCTGAACAATTATCACATGCTTTAAATAATAAAGGTTTTCGCACATTTGCATTAAATAGCGATCATTCCCAACAGGAAAGAGAACTGCGTGTGAACCAATTAGAAAATGGAATACTTGATTATATTTTAACAGTAGATATTTTTAATGAAGGAATTGATATTCCAAGTGTGAACCAAGTTGTTATGTTGAGACAAACTCAATCAAGTATTATTTTTATACAGCAACTGGGGCGTGGACTTCGAAAACACGATTCGAAAGATTTTGTTACGATCATTGATTTTATTGGTAATTATAAAAACAACTATTTAATTCCGATTGCCCTTTCAGGAGATAGATCACAAAATAAAGATAATATACGCAGATATACAAATGACACGAGTTATATTAAAGGTATTTCAACAGTTAACTTTGAAGAGATAGCGAAAAAACAAATCTTTAAAGCGATTAATAATAGTAATTTAACAGCAATGAAAGTATTGAAGGAAGCTTTTGCTGAGTTGAAAAATAGAATAGGGAGAATTCCATATCTATATGACTTTATAGTAAACCATTCTATTGATCCAGTTGTACTTGTGGAAGGGTATTCGAACTATTATCAGTTCCTATTGAAAATGAAAGAAGATGTCCCTGCATTAACAGAGTACGAAAATAAAGTTTTAACGATGTTTTCATTGGAAGTATTGAACGGAAAACGTAAAAACGAAATTGTTTTATTAGAATTGTTACTAAAGCAAGAAAAAGTTGATAAAGATGAGTATATAAAACAACTTGAAAAATTTAATTGCTTAGCAGATGATGATACGATTACGTCTGTGCAGCGGGTTTTTGAGTTATCATTTTTCACACAGAATAACCAGAAAAAATATGGTGAAAAGCCAATTCTCGTATTGCAAGAAGATAATACGTACATGTTTAATGATCTAATCCGAGAAAGTTTAGAAAAGAATGAATACTTCAAGTATATGGTAATGGACATCATTAAAAGTGCGAAAGAAAAGAACAAAAACTATGAGTGTGATAGTAACCTTACTATATATAAAAAATACTCAAGAAAAGATGCATGTAAACTTTTAAATTGGCACATTGATGAGACTTCAACTATGTATGGCTATAAAACCAAATACTCTACTTGCCCAATATTTGTCACATATCATAAAAACGATGAGGTAGAATCCAGTGTGAACTACGGTGATGAATTCCTTAATCAAGATGTTCTTAAATGGTATACAAGAAGTAATAGAACATTAAAGTCAAAGGAAGTTCAAACAATTATTGATGCTAAAGAAAATAATATTGATGTCCATATTTTTGTGAAAAAAGATGATGACGAGGGAAGCGACTTTTACTATTTAGGAAAAGCGAGACCTGATAAAGCAAGTGTAGAACAAACTGAAATGCAAGATAAAAGTGGAAAAAAACTACCGGTTGTTACGATGAATATGATTATGGAGAAACCAGTTGATAATAAGCTCTATGATTATATAAAGGATGGTAATGTTTTGTAGGTAGATTTGATTTTTAATACCTTTATGCCCCTAAAATGATTAAAGGGATAGTAGTATTAGTAGATAAGATAAGGCTGTATCAAAATGACATCGTAGTATGTTTTTGATACAGCCTTATTTATTGGATTAAAATGTATTGTTTAAGTAGCTATCGCATGCAAACAGAAAGAAAAGCACTAAATCTTATATGGTATAATTAGAGAATTAAAACCCTGATCCTGGAGGAATTTAAATGCCAATCTACAACAAATTAGTAAGAAATCGCATACCAGAAATTATCGAGAATAACAGGAAAACATTTACAACTAGAATACTAGATGAAAAAGAATATATAGAAGAAGTGAGCAAGAAAACACAAGAGGAGTTAGCTGAGTATTTAGAAGCCGAAAGTAAAGAGCATAAAGTAGAGGAATTAGCGGATCTGTTAGAGCTAGTGAATGCATTAGCTCAATATGAAGGTGTGACGTTAGAAGATGTGGAGAAAGTGCGTAAACAAAAAGCAGAAAAACGCGGTGGTTTTCAGGAGAGAATTTTTTTAGTTGAGGTACATGATGACTAATGTTCAGCTTGTTACGAATAATTTAATCCATAAGTTAGAGCGATATATGGATGATGCAAAATCGATTTACATTTTAACTTCGTTTGTTATGAAATCGGGGGTAAATGTGTTAGCCCCTCTCTTGAGGGTAGCAGCAGAAAAAAATGTGGATATTAAGATTTGTACAGGAGATTATTTGTATATTACACAGCCAGATGCTTTAGAGAAATTGTATCAAATTCATCCTGACATTGAGATTCGATTATGGAAGAGTGCGGGGAAATCATTTCATCCGAAGGCTTATTTATTTGAGCGTGAGAGCGATGGGGTTATGATTGTTGGTTCTTCTAATATGTCTCGTTCTGCATTAACAAGTGGTGTGGAGTGGAGTTTGCTTGTAAAAGAGAGTGTTGGAGAGGAAGCTTTTTCAGAGGCAATTGATCAATTTTTACATATTCATATGAATGAAGCAACTCAGTCTATTAATGTAGAAACAATTAAACAATATCGTAAAGAGTACGAAGGATTTCATACAACTCATTCGAATTTGATCCGAACTTGGACAAAGCAAGAAGAGATTGAAATGATGATGCCGTCTGGACAAGAGGATTATTCTGCGAGTTCAGGAGTAGAAGTTGAATTAGAGGAATCTGCTGTATATGAAACTAAGATTGCGCCACGCTTTGCACAAATCCCTGCGTTAGAACAATTAGAGAATGTACTGGAAGAAGGATACAACAAAGCGATGGTTGTTATGGCGACAGGGCTTGGCAAAACGTATTTAGCGGCTTTCTTTACGGGACGTTTTAAACGAGTTCTATTTATTGCACATTTAGAAGAAATATTAAATCAGGCAGAAAGGTCTTTTCTGCGTGTAATCGATAATAAGACTACAGGAATTTATAATGGAAAGAAAAAAGAGGGCGAGAAGGATGTTGTTTTTGCATCTATTCAAACGTTGAGTAGAAAGCGCCATTTAGAAAACTTCTCTCCTAATGATTTTGACCTTATTATTGTAGACGAGCTCCACCATGCGGCAGCAAATAGTTATCAAAGAGTACTAGATTATTTTAAACCTAATTTTTTATTGGGAATAACGGCAACACCAGATCGTAATGACTTTCGAGATATTTATTCAATTTGTGATGGGAATGTTGCATACCGTATTGATTTTATGGAGGCGATTCAACGTGGGTGGTTATCTCCGTTTCGTTATTATGGAGTACATGATGAGACTGATTATTCGCAAATACGTTGGATAGGTAATAAGTATGATCGTGAGGAACTTGCACAAGTTCAGTTAAGAGAGGAACTAGCCTTAAACATTTTAGAGGCTTGGAAGAAATATAAGAAAACGAGAACTATTGTCTTCTGTTCAAGTATTAGGCAAGCAGTCTTTTTATCTACATACTTTAATGAGAATGGATATAATACAATCTCGCTTCATTCGGAAACAAAAGATATTTCGAGAGAAGATGCAATTAAACGGCCGGATAGTAATGAGCTAGATGCTATTTTCACAGTAGATTTATTTAATGAAGGTGTTGATATTCCATCTGTTGATACACTTTTATTTGTGCGTCCGACAGAATCATTAACGATTTTTACACAGCAAATTGGTCGTGGATTACGATTACATGAACAAAAAGAGTCCTGCGTTGTAATAGATTTAATTGCTAATTACCGAAATGCAGATATAAAAATGCAAATGCTTCGAGTTGATGATGGAAAGACAAGAGGAAACGGCACACAAAACATATTGCCAGCTGGATGTACAGTAGAGTTTGAATTGGAAGCAAAGCAGTTATTAGATGAATTGATGAAAAAGAAAATGCCGAGAAAAGAAAAACTGCAGCATAGCTATCAAACTGTAAAAATGGATCTTGGACGTAGACCGACATATTTAGAACTACATAAGCTTGGTACAGAAGAAAGTAAAGAATATCGCCAAGAGTTTAAATCATATGTCGGCTTTTTAGCATGGAATGATGAACTAACAGCACAGGAAAAAGCAGTATTTTTACATTATGAAGCGTGGTTACAAGAAGTTGAAAAGACAGGAATGGCAAAAAGCTATAAAATGCTGTTACTGTTAGCGATGTTACAACGCGGGAAAGAGAGCTGGTACCATCCTATTTCACCAGGAGAAGTTGCACCATCCTTCCATCAGTTTTTAATGGAAAAAGAATACCGTAAGCGAATTGATTTTAGTGATAAGCAGGCACAGCGTATGTGGGATTATGATGAAGAAAAAGTTAGTAAATTAATTACTACAATGCCAATGACAAAGTGGAGCGATAGTTCGAAAGGTTTACTATCATTTGATGAAAACTCATTTTCTCTAAATATGGATATTCGAAAAGCAGACGAAGAACTTTTATTTGAATGGACGAAAGAGATATGTGAGTATCGTCTTCATACATATTTTGAAAGAAGGACAGCAACGTTGAAGTAGGCGTTGCTGTTTTATTAACTGATAAAATCTAAATAATATGGATGGCACTGTTTTTTCGAAAAAACAGAATAGATTACAGTATTGAGTAGAATTTTAAGATTTCTTATTGATGTTCACTAGTATTGTATGTTCTTGATGCTTTTTAATAGAAGTGGAAAATATTTTTTTGGGAGGGGTGGATGAAGGAGGAGGTAATCCAATTTTATTAGAAATTATTTTTATTTTTCTTTGTAAATCTTTCTTTTGTACGGGAGTAAGGTGATTAACAAAGTTATGACAGCAACTATCTATTACTTTATCGAATAGACGGAGAACTTTATCAAATACATATTGATGTACTGAGAGAGTGTATTGTTGTTTTAATGATCTTGTAAAAACAATATCTTTCAGTCTTTCGTTATTTAAACTTTCATCGCCGATCATATCGTTAATACAGTCTCTTTGAAAATTCTTTGAGGATTTATTAAATTCATCTAACTTGGTAAGTGTTTTTATACTTTCTACATTGTTAGCATTTATTTTGCGTTTAATATAAATATCAGCTACGTATTCTTTATTTTCAGGATGTATATTTGTTAAATGATGGATCTCAGTTAACCCATGTATTCCAGCTCTAGATTGCTCTGCTCTACTTTTCCAATGAGTGTTAACATCTTTTCCGTTAATGTATTTTCTTACAGTCTTTTTTTGTATGTTACATTGCTTAGCAATACCTTCTTCTGTATAACCATTATCAAGTAGAAAACTAATCATTCGTTCTACCTCATAACCTGTTTTTTTCTTGGATTTTAATTCAACACGGAGACGTTTTAGAACCCTAGAGTCTTTTGAGGTGAGTTGTTCCACTTTGCATGTTACGAATGGAACATTTAAATGTTTTAAAGCCCAAAAACGACGATAACCCTCGACCAGTATAAAACAATTTGGATTTTTTTCTTCTACAATAAGTGGTTCTATTAATCCATTTTGTTTAATGCTTGTAGCAAGACTAAAATCCTCTAAATTCTTTCGGAATGCATCTTCTAGTTTAATATATTCTAAAGAGATATTTTTAAATTTCAAAATAAACCACCCACTTATTTTAGGTTGTTATTAATGGATATTCAAAAGGTAATTTGTACGATTACTTAACTTATAAATTTATTGTTGCAGGTAGTACAAAGAGAGCGAATAAGTTTAAGATACTAAAAAGAAGAACGAAGCACCTTCCAAAACAGAACTCTCCTAATCAAACTAGCCCCTCATAAGCCCCTTACAAGCCCCTACCAAGTAATAAATCACTAAGAAAAAACACAACAAAACAAAAACACCAACAAACACCGTAGTAGGAGTCGAAAAAAATTTTGAAATAACACGCCAAAAACCCGGCCCTCCTTCCTATATATAGTACAAAGAGGAAATTTTCATTTTTGAATGAGAATGGGAGGAATTGGGATGGCGGTGTATCGTACTGTGCAGGTGAATTTTTGGCAGGATGATTTTGTTTTGGATTTGACGCCGGAGGAGCGGTATTTTTATGTGTATTTGTTGACTTGTTCGAAGACGACGCAGTGCGGGATTTTTCCTTTTCCGAAGCGGTTAGCTGAGATGGAGACTGGTTATAATCGGGAGACTGTTGATAAGCTTGTGCAGCGCTTTGTTGATTATGGGAAGATTCTTTATGATGCGGATACGCGGGAGTTATTCGTTTTAAATTGGCTTCGTTATAATCCTGTGACGAATACGAATGTGGAGAAGTGTGTGCTTCGTGAGCTTAAGGGTGTGAAGAATAAGGAGTTTGTACATATGTTTCTTCAGAAGTGCGTAGAGGAGGAGCTGAATGTTCCGATGCTTTTAGCGCATTTCAGTATGCCTGGTGATTTGGCTGTGGATGATGTAGAGCCGGTTTGTGAGAAGGCAGAGGAAGAAGAGGTTATAGAGGAAGAATCGGGAAGTCGCGTGTTTTCTTTTTATGAGCAACATTTTGGTAGTTTGTCTCCGCATACTGTGGAGGAATTGAGTGCGTGGATGGAAGATTTGTCAGAGGAGCTTGTGCTGAAGGCTCTTCAAATTGCGTTTGAGAATAATAAGCGGACGGTTGCTTATGTGAAGGGGATTTTGAGGGGCAGGCACGGGAAAGGATTTACGAAAGTATGTGAGGTTGAGGCGGATACGGCGAGCTTTAGGAAGAAGGATTCGTCTGTTAGTACGGGGGAGACAGAGGAGTTTTTGGCGAGGTGTGAGGAGTGGGAGAAGAATGCGCCGTCTGAGGAAGAGTTGCAGCGCTTTTTAGCGGAGCGCGGGTGGCGTCCATGAGTATTCAAAATGTGGAGGCGGAAAAGACGGTGTTAGGTTCTCTATTACTTGATGGAGAGCTTATTAAGGAGTGCCGTTTGACGGAGCAGTATTTTTCTCTGTCAGTGCATAAGTCTATATTTCAGTTAATGCGAAAAATGGAAGAAGAGGGGCAACCGATTGATCTTGTGACGTTCATTTCTAGGGTGGATCCGAAGTTTTTAGAGGGGATCGGGGGAATGGAGTATTTTATAGGGTTAATGGATGGTGTGCCTACAACTGCCAACTTCTCTTATTATGAGGGGCTTGTTCGAGGTGCCTGGAAAATGTATCAGGCGGGTGTTCTCGGGCACAAGATGGGGGAGCGTCTTATTGCGGAGAAGAATGAGAAAATTATTGGTGAGACGATTACGGCACTTTGTGAGTTAGAGGAAAAGGACTGTGTATGTGAGTTTGATTTGAAGGATGCGTTAGTTGGTTTGTATGAAGAGCTTCATCAAGATACGAAAGAGAATACTGGTATTGAGACTGGTTATATATCGTTAAATAAGATGACGTGCGGATTGCAGGAAGGTGATTTTGTTGTCCTTGGTGCGCGTCCTTCTATGGGGAAGACTGCGTTTGCGCTAAATGTAGGACTGCATGCGGCGAAGTCTGGAGCGGTGGTTGGATTGTTTTCATTAGAGATGAGTAGTAAGCAACTGCTGAAAAGGATGGCGTCTTGCGTGGGCGAAGTGTCAGGAAGTAGGTTGACAAATCCGAAGCATCGTTTTGCATTAGAGGACTGGGAAAAGGTGAGCAAGGCGTTTGCGGAGATTGGGGAATTACCATTTGAAATTTACGATAACGCAGGCATTTCGGTGCAAGATATTTGGATGCAAACTCGTAAGTTAAAGAGGAAGCATGGGGATAAAAAGCTTTTAGTTATTGTAGATTACTTGCAGCTTATTACGGGCGATCCGAAGCATAAGGGCAATCGATTTCAAGAGATTAGTGAAATTTCTCGTAAGCTTAAGGTATTAGCACGTGAATTAAATGTTTGTGTAGTAGCGTTGTCGCAATTATCTCGTTCCGTAGAAGCACGGCAAGATAAGCGTCCACTTTTATCTGATTTAAGAGAGACAGGACAAATTGAGCAAGATGCGGATGTCATTATGCTTATGTATCGTGAAGATTATTATGATAAGGAAACAATGCAAAAAGAGATGACGGAGATTCATGTGGCGAAGCACCGGAATGGGCCTGTGGGGAGTTTTAAATTGAGATTCTTGAAGGAGTTTGGGCGGTTTGTGGAGGGGAAATAGTTAAAAGACTTGAGCATCACTTTGTAAATAAAATAAAGCATAAGTGTTCCATTTCATTCACTTATGCTTTATTTTTTGATCCTTTGAATATGTTTCTTATTTCCCCATAAAGAAGGATTTTCTCTCTGTAGTAATCCATTGTTCCAAATCGTCTTGGCTAAGTCGGACAAGTCGGTTCACTAACACATCATGCCACACATAATCCTCTAATAGGTATATATGAACCGGATCATCTGTATAAAAGGCAACATTACGCTCTTCAAGTGATGGTCCATAAATCATCTCTTTAGAATCTATGGATAAAATAAACCAATGTTCTGTAGACAGAGTTTCTGTATAGGGTGTGATACGATGGGCTTCTAAATTTTTAATTGGATTTTCAACATGTAGGGTAATACCTTGTACTGTAACTTTATCAGCTACCGCAGATAGTTCCTCTTTTAATGCTTCATACATCTCATCCCACATTGAAATGACAATACGTTGTTCTGCTTTTTTTATTAATGTCTGACAATAGCTAATGATTGTTTTATTGTCTTTTAAAGTAATCACTCGATTATCCGCTTTTTCCTCGGAAGTTTCTAGTTTTTTTAATGACTCACTGATTCCTTCATAAGTAGACTGCCATTCTGATTGAGCCTTTTGTAAAAAGATTTCAACAGGTAGAGGTGAATAGCGAGTGGTGTCATTTATTTCTTCCTTCATGACAATTCCTTTTTCTACAAGGTTACCTAAAATCTCATAAATTCGTGCTCTTGGGATACCTGAATCCTTACTCACTTGGTAGGCTGTGACAGGCCCTTGTTTAACAAGAGATACATAAGATTTAGCTTCATATTCATTAAAACCCATTTTTTTAAGCTGTTGCACTATGTAGTCCACTTTTTTCGTCCTCCGATGTTTGCTTTTATATTTCAACGTTACAATAACTGTTTACATTTAGCAAATTATTAGTTACTATTCTGATAGTGACTAAACGGGAGGTTAATAGTATGGAGTTTTCTTTAGACCCATCAGTATTAATTATTTTGATTGCTTTTGGATTTTTAGCTGCATTTATTGATTCAGTTGTAGGAGGTGGTGGACTGATCGCCTTACCCGCTTTATTATTTACAGGACTGAATCCAGCAAGTGCAGTAGCAACGAATAAACTAGCGTCTACAATGGGGTGTGCAACTAGTAATATTGTGTTTTATCGTTCTGGTAATCTTGATTTGAAATCGGCGTTTAAATTAGTTCCACTAACTTTCATAGGTTCCATAATAGGGGCATGGACCGTTCATTTAATGAACCCAGAAGTACTGAAGCCATTGATGCTGATCATGCTTGGTGCGGTGGCTATTTATACGATATTCAAAAAGGATTGGGGTAGTATTTCCACTCATAAGAAATTGTCTGGTCGACACGTCATTATTTTTACTTTTTTTGTTTTTGTTATTGGTTTTTATGATGGATTTCTAGGTCCTGGAACAGGTTCGTTTTTAATGTTTTCTCTTTTATTTATCGGGTATGATTTTTTAAAAGCAGCAGGTAATGCGAAGCTTCTTAATTTAGGAAGTAATGTTGGGGCATTGTTGATGTTTATGTATGTAGGGCAAGTAAACTATGCGTATGGTTTTATAATGGGGATTGCTCAAATTGCTGGAGGGATTGTTGGCTCCAAATTTGCTATAAAAAAAGGTAGCGGGTATGTTCGTGCTCTTTTCATTACAGTAACTTGTTTATTGTTAGCGAAAAATCTGTATGACTATATTCAGTAAGTAATTTTGAACATCTTCACTTTAAAGAACATAGAAAAGGTCACATATGAAGGCTACATAAAATATAAGAAGATACTAGGGGGAAATTCCTTTTAACATTTTGTAGATGCTACCTTATTCGAAGATAGCATCTACAAATGTCTCATCTAAAAGAAAATCTAAGTGAAGAGAATGAAAATAATATAAACTCATATTTTTCTGGGGTATGTTTATTGATCATAGTGAAATGTTTACCCTATATTCTTCTTATAATTAACCGGCAACAACCCCTTAAAATCTACCTCAGCAATCAAAATACTGACTAATATAAGTGTCGCGCCTAAGTATCCTTTCCCAGTAAGTGTTTCACCTGTGAAAACGAAAGCAAAGCCTGCGGAAAAGACAGGTTCTAATGAAAAAATAAGTCCTGTATGTGTAGGCGTAGTGTATTGCTGGGCGATAACCTGCACGATGAAAGCGACTGCGGTGCAAAATATGCTTAAGGCTAATATGATTAGCCATGAGTCGATCGTGCTAGGAAGTTTTGGCGTTTCGATAATGAATGAAAAAATAAGACTAAATAGGCCGACGAAACCGAGTTGTATGACTCCAAGTGCAATGGAGTTTACATGTTTCGTTACGCTTCCAGTAATGATGACGTGAATGGCATAAAATAAGGCAGACAGTATGCAGAATATATCGCCATTACCGATCTTGAATTCGCTAGTTAATGTTAATAAGCCGATTCCTATTATCGTTAAAATGATTCCTATTATAACTTTCTTTTCCGGAATGTGTTTTAAAAATATAGCTGATAATATCGGAATGAAAATGACTGTGAGACATAGTAAGAAACCAGCGTTAGAAACACTCGTATACTTTGTGCCGAATGTCGCGAAAATGTAAACGATAAATAAAACAGAAGCGAGTATAAATGCATATTTTACCGTTTTAAAATCGAATTTGAATAAATGTTTGTAAAATATTAAACCTGATAAAAGAAAGGCGATAATAAATCGTAATGCGATTAAATTGTATTCTTCGATGCCTTCAAGTCCAACTTTTGTAAGTAAGATGGATGCACCCCAAAAGAATGTAACTAGTAGTAGCCCTAAATCCGCTTTTAATTGTAGTTTCATTTCTATTCCCTCGTTATGTATAAAATTTATAATCCCATACCCCTATCCCCATTTTTAATTTTAATATTAATTCTGAATATTTTTAACTTAAATTTATCGACGTTTTATTTCATTGATGAAGCCTTTTCATCCACTTTTGAAGAAAATCGGTATGTAGTATGTACAAAAAACGCCTATTTCATATAGGCGTTTTTTTGATGGTGAAGTTATTCCTCTTCAAACTGAAAAATATCCCTGTTAATAAGTTGGTGGAGATACCTATCCATTTCATCAGCAGAAACGCTTCTTTCATTTTTAAACCACCATGCGCTTAATGAGGTGATTGCCCCGGAATAAAATTCAATGATTAAATCATTTGGCATTGTATGGTTTTTGCAAAGTTGATGTAACGCTTCTATTTCTTGTTTTCTCGTTTCGTGACTTAAATACTGTGTCCGGCTAATAAATTGTTCATCAGACATTTGCGTCTCTAATATTTTACCGATTTCTTCATGGTGTAGAAATTGTTCCATTACTTGAAATGGTTTGCTTAATCGATCTGAAACCGGTATTCCCGCAATCATCTTGCTGTATCGTTTAAATCCAAAGGCTAATAAAGCATCTTTATCTTCAAAGTGTTTATAAAAGGTTGTTCGGTGTACCATCGCGCGGTCACATATTTGATTAATCGTGATGGTACTATATTTCTGTTTTGATTGCGTCATTAATTCAAATAAGGAATCCCACAATAATTTATGTGTACGTCTAATACGTAAATCAAGTTGTTTTTCACTATCGTTCATCTACAATTCTCCTTTTTTGTAGATTAAATATACAATGGCTGAAAATTGATTCTCCCTTTTTAATCTACATATGTATATTATATTACATGTGTTCGGGTTTATTTAAAGCTTTTTAAGTAAGAAATAGGAGGAGAATTTGCATATGAATATGACAACTAAGAGCCCTGTAAGTGGCAAAGTTGATACTTCTAATATGAAACATACCCCGATTTTAATTGCATTACTTTTAGGGGCAATGGTTGCATTATTAAACGAAACGTTACTTGGTAATGCGTTAACCGTATTAATGAAAGAATTTGGCGTAACGGCTTCAACGATTCAATGGCTGTCTACAGCTTACATGTTAGTAGTTGGTGTTTTAGTCCCGATTACAGCGTTACTTCAGCAATGGATCACAACGAGACAAATGTTTTTGATCGCTATGGTAACGTTTTTAGTCGGTACATTAATTGCGGGATTTGCACCGACATTTTCCGTTTTATTAATCGGCCGTATCGTCCAAGCTGTAGCGACGGGGTTAATTTCACCGTTATTAATGAATACGATTTTACTTATTTGTCCGCCTGAAAAACGTGGTGCCACAATGGGATTAATCGCACTTGTCATGATGGCAGCTCCAGCAATTGGTCCTACATTATCTGGAGTAATCGTAGACTCACTCAATTGGCGCTGGTTATTCTATATTGTTATTCCTATCGTGATCATTTCCATTATGATTGGAATGAAGTACATTCAAAATGTTTCAGAGTTAACAAGACCAAAAGTAGATTATCCATCTATCGTTTTATCGACATTAGGATTTGGCGGACTTGTGTATAGCTTTAGTGCATCGGGTGATTTAGGATGGTCTGATGCGAAAGTGTATGGCACTTTACTTGTTGGGCTTATCTCATTATGTATGTTTGTCGTTCGACAATTGAAAATTGAGAATCCAATTTTAGAATTACGAGCATTTAAAGTTCCGATGTTTACAATATCAGTTGGATTGATCGTCATTGTGATGATGTCGTTATTTTCAACGATGACTTTATTACCGATGTTCCTGCAAACAGTTTTACTCGTTACAGCTTTTAAATCAGGAATCATCATGCTTCCAGGAAGTATTATTAGCGCCATAATGGGACCAATCGCAGGTAAACTATTTGATAAATTTAGTCCGAAAGTTATTATCGTTCCCGGCATTGTGTTAGTAGGAATTGCAATGTTCTTATTTAAAGGCATTACTCCTGATACATCAATGGTACAAATTATTGTCATGCATAGCGTATTAATGGTTGGACTCATGTTTGTCATGACAGTACAAACATACGGTTTAAATCAATTAACACCAGATTTATATCCGCACGGAACGGCAATGTTTAATACGTTACAACAAGTAGCTGGCGCAATTGGAACGGCTATCTTTATTTCAAAAATGTCTTCAGGAACAACTCAGTATATGGAAAGTTCCGCAAATCCAATGGACCCAGTGGAGAAGTTAAACGGTTTAACTTCAGGGTTCCAAGGTGCATTTACACTAGGGTTAATCTTTATCATTGTTGCGTTTATCGTATCGTTGTTTTTAAAAGAAGAGAAAAAGGGAGTAAAGGCAGCGAGGGTTTTACAGAACGAGAATTAAGGTTTATATAAAAAAGACATCTTTAAGAGATAAAGATGTCTTTTTACATTTCTTTTGTAACATCATACCTTAGCAACTGTCCCTGATCATAAAACCTCTCAAAAATAAGCCCCATTACATAAAAGAATACTAGCCCGAAACCAATATGAATGAGTGTAAAAGTAGCTCCAAATGAAGAAAATTCATACACGAGAATTGGCAATTTCGCAGTTGTCCAAACGCCTAAGAAAAATACGATGTACCGAATGCTTGCACCTTTCTTTAGGAGTAGTGCTGCAATTGGGAAGGCAACGTAGAGAGGACCCGCTGCAATGCCGCCTAATAATAAAGAAAATAGGATTCCGTATATACCGGATTTTTCGCCCATATATTTCATGAGCGTTTCTTTCTTCACCCACTGATCAAGTAATCCTACAAATAGTAGGACAGGGGGGAGGAGAAACAACATATCTAAAATGCTATTCCCTGTTAATTGTAATGCGCTCCATCCTAAAGATTGATTTATAAAAGTTAATACAATGAGCCCCAGTAGTAAGATGAAAAAGAAGCGATATTTTTTTAGTTCCTTCATACCATCACCACCCAAATGATATAGGAGAATAGGAGAGACATGAGCAGAGCAGATGCATTACGTGCGTAAGCAAAGCTTCGTCCGAATATTTTTTGTTCCATCGGTAATGTTGTAAGCCCTACTGACATGAGTGTAGACATAAGTGCTGCAACTTGAGGAAGGCCTGCGCCGTGTTGAATTAATGTATTACCGAGAGGAAATACGACGAAGCTTGGAATAAGTGCAACGGAGCCGAGTATCGCTGAATAAACAATGCCGATAAATCCGGACTGTTCTCCAATGATGGAAGAGATGAAAGACGGCGTTAATATAGAAAGCGATAAGCCAACGAAAAGCATGATGGAAAGCATGGCGGGTAGAAGATTGCGAAACATTTTCCATGACTTCATTAGAGCAGCTTTCGTTTTCGTGCGGTCCTTCATAAAAGAAATCCCCGTAAGAATAATGGCTAAAGTGTAAAGGATTACGCCGTTAATCATGATCAGATTCCTTTAAGTCTTTATATTTATCTATGAAAAAGGATAAGTTCTTCATTTTTTCTTCAATATCCATTTGAAACTCTGCCAATTGTTCCTTTCCAGCAGGCGTAATTTTGTACATCTTTCTCGGTTTGTCTTGATGATCTGTACTTACATAAGATTCGATTGCACCTTCGTTCTCTAATTTTTTTAGCGTGCGATATAAAATAGCGCTATCGATTGGATTGACGGGAAGTTCTTCTTCGCACTTTTGCAGTAATTGCCCGCCATAGTTATCTCCTTCTGCCAAAAATAACAAAAGAAACGCACCTGTATGTCTTCCTGTATGTTTCATGGATATACCTCCTAGAATGAATTGGGATTTATACTGTTAATGACAGTATACTGTTGTTAACAGTATATGGTGCATGAGGTGTTATGTCAATTTTAAAATGTGCGAATTTCGAGGGGGGAATTACAAGGATACTATTTTTTAACTATTACCGTTGATAAACTACCAATGAGAAGGGGTTGTACATCCAAAAACAAAAAAAAAGACACTCTCAAGAGTGCCTCTTATTAGCAGCCGAATCCGCCGCCCCAACAGCTAGCTCCTACGATGATTAATAAGATAAAGAGTACAACAAGTAAAGCGAATCCGCCACCGAAACCGCAGCCTCCACCACAACTACCGCCATATCCCATATTAACTCCTCCTTCCATAAAGACCATTTAATTAATGGATTTAATTTACTTTATGTTTTTACGGATAAACTTGAGCAGGTCCTTTTGAAAAATAAAAGATGCTTAGATTTTATAAGAATTGACGACCTTATTTTGTCACGGGTATTATGCTGATGACATATTGTATTTTATTCTGTGTATTGGGGGAAGGAGGATCTTTATGGCCAATTCTGAAATGATTTTACGATTACTTACGGATTTAAAGATTGAACAGCAAGCTTTAAAAGAGCAGTTGGAAAAAATACAAACAGCTGTGACTACTCTTGAAGAAAAATCAGCAATTGTGGAAGAGAAACCAACGACTATTGAAGAAAAACCAGCTGTTGCTGCTGCAAAGCAAAGAGCTCATTCTGGACACCCGACATCTTTTCGTGCTTGGAGAGCATCTGCTCAAAAGAATTCATAAAAATATAAGAAAAGAAGACATCGATTACGATGTCTTCTTTTGCTTGTACAATCCAAATAAGTTAAGAAGGTATATCCATATTGCTTTAAAAATAAGAAGAAAATAACGATTGTCGACTCCTTTTTTAGTATAGCATGTAATAATAAAGATTTTTTATGTAATATTGCATATATATAGATTATATGATGTTAATCTTATATATTTTAGTTGTCTGTTATTTGTTTTAATTCATTTACTTATATTATTTTTTGAGCGCCCCATTGATGGGGCCTTTTTTTATAATTGTTTTAAGGTGGAAACCCCTGAAGCATTATGAGGGGTTTCATGACTAGGAAAAAGATTATTGGTGCTTAATGAGATGAAGACCCGGATGTTGTATCTGAATTTCTTCTAAATGGATTACTATTAATTTTTAAGCTGTTCCCCATAAATGATAAACCACGCCGATAACAAAAAATGCTAGTCCTACAAACAAAACGGTTAAAGCAAGCATTCCATTTTTATTATGTTCCATAAAGTTAGCTCCTCTTTGAGTTATATACAAAAAGCCTTTAGTCGTAATTATGGCTAAAGGTTTTGCTCTTCATACTTTGTAGTTTATAAAAAAGTTGCACTTCTGTATTAATTTGGAATATGATTGTTTAAAGAGTAGGTGATGAGTACATGCAGGAAAGAAAACAATTCCCGCTTATATCTGGAAATCTCTCATTAGATTTAGTGAATACAGAGTTAGTTAGGCGTGGACAACGTTATGATTTATTAATAACAGATGAAGATGTATTAGAATGGCTACATGTAATAAAGGTTAATCTTCCTTTCTGGAATGAAAAAACACTTATAGGAATTCAAAAGCGAATGAATCAAGTTACATCTAGCATACTGGAGCTAAGAGAATTACTGAGAAAACAGTTTGAGGCAATTGCCGATCAGCACGAAATCTCTGATGATTTTATTACGTATTTAGAAAAACAAATTGAGAAGGCACCATTTACATATAAAGTTATTGAACAGAGTTTAGTACCTATTCCAGTTGGAGAAATTGAGGATGTACTTGTATCGTTAATTGCATTTGATGCTTTAACGTTAATAGTAGAAAATGAGCTTATTTCTCTTAAAAGGTGTTCAAACCCTGACTGTGTTTTATTATTTATAGATAAAAGTGGAAAGCGAAAATGGTGTTCTATGAAAATATGTGGGAACCGAAAAAAGGTAGCAAAATTTCAGGTTCGAAAATCTGAAGAAGTTTAGGGAATCAACTTATAACAGTTGATTCTTTTTTTCTGCGTCTTTAAACTAACCTCTAAAATCAATATTGACCGGTTAGTTTGTTCGGGATATAATTATTGGTAAATAAAGGAGGAGAATGATGAGTAATATAACAGCAGCTAAGCAGAAAGAGGATCAACCAATAAGTGTACGATATTTTGCAAAAATGAAAGGGAAAGGAAGAAGTCCATTACAAGTAAATATAAAGGACTCTTTAACGGGATTATTAGGAGGATTTTTAACGATTCTCACCTTAACATATTTAACGAGTATAACTTCTACAGAATTATTAATGGCTCCATTTGGAGCGAGTTGTGTATTAGCGTTTGGAGTTTGGAATGCACCGCTATCTCAGCCGCGTAATATTATTGGAGGACATTTGATTTCAACTTTCATTGGTCTATCAATATATCATTTGTTTGGAAATGAATATTGGACAATTGCTTTAGCAGTTGGGATGTCGATTGCTATTATGATGTTAACAAGAACAACGCATCCTCCGGCAGGGGCTGATCCCATTGTCGTTATTTTAGGAGCATACAGTTGGAGTTATTTAGTAACACCGGTTTTAGTTGGTTCCCTTGTTATTGTAGTTATTGCTTTATTTATTAATAATATGAGTAGTAAAAGGAGCTATCCAACTTTTTGGATATAATTTATAAGGTGAAAAACCATTTGAGTAAGTATCCCATTTTTACTATGTTTTCATTTCTCATACTTTTTTAGTTTACAAAGAAAAGACACCCATATAAGGGTGTCTTTTCCAATAGTTTTTTAGCAGAAGCAAGAAGCTCCAACGATGATTAATAAAATAAACAATACAACTAATAGTGCAAATCCTCCAGAAAAACCGCAGCTTCCACCGCAACTACCACCAAATCCCATAATAGTTCCTCCTTTAATAAGAGGGGAAAACAAAGGGTCACTCGTGTTTTTTAACGGATTCCATTTACTTTATGTTTTGAAGTATAAACATGAGCAGGTCCTTTTGAAAATAAAAAAGACACCTTGAGGTGCCTTTATCCCGCTTTAACGGGCAGTAAGACCCCCACTTCAAAATTCAGCGAAAGCAAAGAATTTAGATGGGGGGTGGGCTGCCCATAAAAGTCCGATTGGTTCAACTAATAATCAGTGGGGGATGAAGAAAACCCCCACTGATTAAAGTTTCACTTTATGTAATTAATATTCGTTAGCATAAAACTCTTTTATTAGTTTTATTTCATTTGTATTCGGGTCAAACTTAAATATTTTAATTTGATTAGATTCGTCTTTATAGGCAAATGTATTATCGCCAACTGGGGTCATATTGCTCGTGTTTACGATAGGTTCACTACCGTGATCAGTGATTTCCACAGTTTTCTCACGATCCCAAAATGCAATGACAATGATCAAGATGATAAGGCATATACGTATGTTACGTAGTTCTCTCGATACAGTATTCTCCATTCGATAGTCTCCTTTGTTGTTTAATAGATTTTGTTTATAAAAGAGATAATTCTTATGAAAATAAATAAAAAAGACACTGTAAAGTGTCTTTTTTATTTGAGTTATGCGCATTGCTTAATAAGACGCTAGTTCCTCAATCTAAATATGAGTAACTATGTAGGGTAGTTTTATTATAACATTTTAACCATTATTGGGTCTATATGGAATTTTATTAATGATTATGTTTGATTATTCAGGATGATAAACATGGTGAAATATGTAAGTTATATACGGTAATTGTAAAATATAATGATGTACATAACTAGTCTTGTAATGAATGTAAGCAACAGCTGATTGATTGTTAGTATTTTCTTTGTAAAAAAATATTCAATAATTTATTATTGCAACCGCTTACTCTTTGTGTATAATAAAGGTAAGTTAATAAGTAAAAGGATTGTTACTGTTCGGCAGGCAAAACCTAAATTGATCTAGAGGCTACGGGTGTAGTGTGGCTTTTGGAATCAGTTTAGGTTTTTTTTATACCTTTTGTGACTTTAAGAAGAAGAAGGCGGAACAATATGAGAATCCATAAAATCTTAAATAACAATGTTGTTTGTACGATGAAGGATACTGAGACAGAAGTTGTACTGATGGGCAGAGGTTTGGGATTTCAGAAAAAAGTAGGCGATACGATTGATGAATCTAAGGTAGAAAAGACCTTTGTGCTAGAAACAAAAGAATTATCAGAGAAACTCGCTAGGTTGCTAACTGAAATTCCTGTAGAAAATTTAGAGATTACAGAGAGAATTATTCAGTTTGCTAAGAACGCTTTGCCGGGGACTTTAAGTGATTATATTTATCTTACATTAACGGATCACTTAAGTTTCGCCTTAACTCGGCATAAAGAAGGAATGGATCTTAAAAATACTTTGCTTTGGGAGATTAAGAGGTTCTATCAGAAAGAGTTTGAAATTGGTCTACAAGCTTTGAACATAATTGAAGAAGAGACTGGGCTTAGACTTTCTGAAGATGAGGCAGGGTCAATTGCACTACATTTCGTTAATGCGCAGCAAGGAGAACCGGCGATGCAACAAACGGTAGCGATGACGAAAATCGTCCAAGATATTTTAAATGTTGTAAAGTACCACTATAAGATGAACTTAGATGAAAGTTCATTTAATTATAGTCGGTTTGTAACGCATTTACGGTATTTTGCGCAGCGTTTAATGCAGAAGGAATTGAACTCGGCCGATGATGATTTTTTATATGAGCAAGTGAAAAGTAAGTATGAAGAGGCGTATTGTTGTACAGAAAAAATTGAAGCGTATTTACGAAAAGCACATAATAGTCATCTTTCAAAAGATGAAAAAGTGTACGTAACGTTGCACATTCATCGTGTAACGAAACGCAATGAATTATGTAATTGAATAAACGGGATTGTTACTGCTTGGCAGGCAAAACCTAAATTGACTTGTAATGGAGTGATTCGTATGTATCACGCCGTTACGGTTAGTTTAGGTTTTTTCTTTTATCCCGTATTAACGGGCAGTAAGACTCCCACCTTAAAATTGGCTGTGGCAAAGAAGTTAGGTGGAAGATCAACTGCCCGTAAAGACCCGATTGGTTCAACTAATAATCAGTGGGGGATGAACAAAACCCCCACTGATTAAAGTTTCACTTTATAAAAATAAAAAATGGGATGATTGTAGGGAGGGAAAGTTACTATGAAATATGAAAAATTAGCAAAAGACATACTGAAGAATGTCGGCGGGAGAGAAAATATACATAGCGTTGTACATTGTATCACTCGCTTACGATTTCAGTTGAAAGATGAGGGAAAGGCAAATACAGAAGTACTGAAAAGTATGGAAGATGTTGTGACTGTTATGAAAAGCGGCGGACAATATCAAGTTGTTATTGGTAACCATGTATCTGACGTATACAAAGCGGTTATCGCTGCTGGAGGGTTTCAAGAAACTGAGGAAGAGAATACGAGCGAGAAGAAAAAGAGTAGTCTTATAGATATTCTTTCTAGCATTTTCACTCCTATTTTAGGAGTATTAGCTGCAACAGGGATGATTAAAGGATTTAATGCACTATTTGTAGCGTTAGGCTGGTTAAGTACGCAGTCAGGAACGTATCAAATATTAAATGCAGTTGGCGATTCGTTATTTTATTTCTTCCCGATTTTCCTTGGTTATACAGCAAGTAAGAAATTCGGAGGCTCACCATTCATCGGTATGGCAATTGGAGGAGCTTTAGTTTATCCAGCTTTATCCGGTTTAAAAGCAACTGAGCCATTATATACGTTATTTGCAGGGACGATGTTTGAATCACCAATTCATATTACGTTTTTAGGAATACCAGTTATTTTAATGAACTATGCATCATCTGTTATTCCAATTATTCTCGCTGCTTATTTTGGAGCGAAAGTAGAACAGTCTTTAAAGAAAGTGATTCCGGATGTTGTGAAAACATTTTTATTACCATTCTTCACATTATTAATCGTTGTACCAATTACATTTCTCGTTATTGGCCCAATCGCGACGTGGGCAGGTCAGTTTTTAGGACAGGCGACGCTTTGGGTGTATCATGCAAGTCCATTAGTAGCGGGTGCCTTACTCGGTGCTTTCTGGCAAGTACTTGTCATATTTGGCCTTCATTGGGGCGTTGTTCCGATTGGCTATAACAATTTAGCAGTAAACGGTGTTGATCCAATATTAGCGCTTATATTTGCTGCCTCATTTGCTCAAATTGGTGCTGTGCTTGGCGTTTGGATGAAAACGAAAGACAAGAAATTAAAAACACTTAGCATTCCAGCTTTTATTTCAGGTATTTTCGGCGTTACAGAGCCGGCGATTTATGGCATTACACTACCTCTTAAAAAGCCGTTTATTATGAGCTGTATTGCGGGAGGAATTGGCGGCGCAATACTTGGCGTATTTGGTACACAAGTTTATATGACAGGCGGACTTGGTATATTTACGCTTCCGACATTTATTAGTCCGAAAGATGGGATTAGTGCTGGATTTTGGGGAGCAATTGTTTCAATGGTTGTTTCTTTAATAGTAGGTTTTATTCTGACTTACTTATTTGGTTTTACGAAAAAGAAAACATCTACAGAAACAGAGGAAACAAGTAATAAAATTGCTGCATCAAACGATGATGAAGTAATCTTTAGTCCTTTCCATGGCGCCGTTATGCCGCTTCAAAACATTGACGATGCTGCATTTGCATCAGGTGCGCTAGGTGAAGGAGTTGCGATTGAGCCTTCAGAAGGAAAGTTGTTTTCACCAGTTTCAGGTACGATTGCTGCGCTGTTCCCGACGAATCATGCAGTAGGAATTACGGCGGATTCAGGTGCTGAAATTTTAATCCATATTGGGATGGATACTGTGAAATTAAATGGTGAATTTTTCTCTTCTCGTATTGAACAAGGAGCGAGAGTAGAAAAAGGGCAATTACTGATTGAGTTTAATATAGCTGAAATTCAAAAGGCGGGTTATATTGTGACAACACCAGTTGTTGTTACAAATTATGATAAATATAGCATCAAAAAAACGGAAATAGAAAAGATTCAAGCAGGAGATTCTTTACTAAAGTTAGGAGTTAAATAGTAGTTACATTTCATACAGGTTCAAACGAAGAAAGGTATTCTTTAAAACTTACAATAGCTTTCTTCGTTCATTCTTATATAAAGGAGTTTTTCTATATGTCTAAAGTTAATTTTCCAAAAGGATTTTTATGGGGTGGAGCAACTGCAGCCAATCAAGTTGAAGGCGCATATGTAGAAGACGGAAAAGGGTTAACGACGGTTGATTTATTACCAACTGGTGAAAACCGTTGGGATATTATGAAAGGAAATATTCATTCCTTTACACCGGTAGAAGGAGAGTTTTACCCTTCACATGAGGCGATTGATTTTTACCATCGTTATAAAGAAGATATCGCTCTTTTTGCAGAAATGGGATTTAAAGCGTTACGTGTATCGATTGCGTGGACGCGTATTTTCCCAAGTGGTGAAGATGAAAAGCCAAATGAAGCAGGATTACAGTTTTATGATAATTTGTTTGATGAACTGTTAAAGCACGGTATTGAACCAGTTGTTACGATGGCTCACTTCGATGTACCTGTTCATTTAGTAGAAAAGTATGGAAGTTGGAGAAGTAGAAAACTTGTAAACTTCTTCGAGACGTACGCAAAAACTATTTTTAATAGATATAAAGATAAAGTGAAATATTGGATGACGTTTAATGAAATTAATATGCTTTTACATTTACCTTTCATGGGAGCAGGTCTAGCGTTTAAAGAAGGGGATAACAAAAAACAAATTCAGTATCAAGCAGCGCATCACCAACTTGTCGCAAGTGCGTTAGCTGTAAAAGCATGTCATGAAATCATTCCAGATGCAAAAATCGGTTGTATGCTTGCTGCGGGTGCAACGTATCCGTACACATGTAATCCAGATGACGTTCTTCGTGCGATGGAACAAGACCGTGAATCATTCTTCTTCATTGATGTACAAGCAAGAGGAGCATATCCTGGATACGCAAAACGCTTCTTTACAGATAACAATGTAACAATTGAAATGGAAAAAGAAGACGAGGAAATTTTAAAAGAGCATACAGTTGATTATATTGGCTTTAGCTACTATTCAAGCCGAGCAACAAGTACAGATCCAGAAGTGTTAAAAAGCATAACGAGTGGGAATGTATTCGGTTCTGTTGAAAATCCATATCTTGAAAAATCAGAGTGGGGATGGACAATTGATCCGAAAGGCTTCCGTATTACAGCGAACCAACTGTATGATCGTTACCAAAAACCGTTATTTGTTGTTGAAAATGGTCTCGGTGCAATTGACCAATTAAATAGTGAAGACGAAGTGAATGATGAATACCGTATTGATTACTTGCAAAAGCATATGATTGAAATGTCCGAAGCAATCCAAGATGGAGTAGATATTATTGGATATACAAGCTGGGGCCCAATTGACCTTGTAAGTGCTTCTACTGGAGAAATGAAAAAACGTTACGGATATATATACGTTGATAAAGATAATGAAGGAAAAGGGTCATTAAAAAGATCGAAGAAGAAAAGTTTTGATTGGTATAAGGAAGTAATTAAGACGAATGGTAAGAGTTTGGAGTCTTAAGTATGAAAGGGAGACATCTTAATGGATGTCTTCTTTTTTTCATTGTGAATGATGGAGCGACATTTCCCTTTACACGAACATAAAGGTATAATATAGTTTAGTTAAGTGAACTAAACTATTAGAAAACGAAATAACAGCATGGAGGAAGAATGCTATGACTAAATCGTATAAAGAAGTAATTAATGAAATGAATCGAGCCTACACGGAACTCTACATTTTACTATTTCAAGATTTAAAGGATGAGTTCGGTCTTACTGGGCAGCAAGAGAGCATGCTATTTCATATTCATTTAAATGAAAATACGACAGCAAATAACATTGCGAGTACGTTTAATATAACGAAAAGTGCGGTGAGCCAAGTTTTATCGAAATTGGAAAAGCAACAGATGATTTCAAAACAAGTTAATCCTAACAATAAAAGGGAGTATTTCCTTACAATTGGTCCAAACGGTAGTAAGTATATAGAGCAATTGGCAAAGTTAGATGATGTATTAATTGAAAAATACTTCTCAAAAATTGATATCAATGCCTTAGAGCAAATGACAGATACGTTAACAAAAATAAATAAAGTGATATTGGAAGAAAAGCAGAAGGATCTTGAGTCTAATGAGTAAGAAGCAAGATGAAGCAATTAGTAGAAAGGAGGAGAAGCGTGTGATGAGTTACATACCAAATATGATTACGATAGCAAATTTTGTGTGTGGGCTTTTGGCTATTCACGCTGTTTTCGTTCATGATATGTATGGTGCAGTTATGTTCATTATTACAGGTATGGTATTTGATCTGTTTGATGGTATGGTCGCTCGGAAACTAGATTCTGTTTCGGAAATGGGCGGTGAATTAGATTCATTTGCGGATTTAGTGACCTTTGGTGTGGCACCGTCTATTCTTGCATATAGTGTCGCTTTAAAAGATTTGCAGTTTATTGGGATGATAGATGCCCTTGCGTATAGTATTTGCGGAATGCTGCGGCTTGCGAGATTTAATACACAACAAAGCAAACTCCCAACATTCATCGGAATGCCCATTCCATTTGCGGCAATGTGTCTCCTCATTTTATGCCTCCTACATAATCCAGTTTCCGTGGCATTGGGCACATGCGTACTCGCTTATTTAATGGTGAGCAAAATCAAATTCCCCCATTTTAAAAAGGATATATCGGAAGGTTTGAAGTCCGAAAGATGGGATTGATGATACGGTATTACAATGAGAAAGATAAAGGAGCATAACATGATTCGTATCGCATTAAGATCATTCAACATACAAATATATTGTTTGCTAGGCGTGATGTTATTGGGATGGTTGCTGACACCTTTTTCAGCCCAGTTTGTAGGGATAAGCGTTGGCCTTTTAGTTAGTATGTACTGCGCCTGGATCTTAGGAAGGCGTATTGAAAAGTTCGGAAATAGCATCGTACAAAAAGAAAAAGCACCAATGCTTGGCATGATGAATCGGTTTGCAGCCGCCATACTCGGCGCAGTTATTATGTATGAAATTGAACACCGTGAGTACATGTGGACATTTGCAGCTGGAATTATGGGTGGTTATTTCTTGGTTATTATTAATTTGGGGTATTATAGTATGAGAGATGCGGAGAAATAGATTAGTATATTTTAAATTAGAAATTAACCTCCACCTCAAGCATGGAAAGATATACTTGAGGCGGATTATTAACACTTACAATAAATTTCTCCCAAAATAAAACAATGAAAGCAAGTACTCCATTTTGAGTATGTTCTATAAAACTAGCTCTTCTTATTTTTTATTTTTTTAAACATAAATTTGTAAATTAACCATGTAATAATGATTACCACAGGAGTAATTAATGCACCGTTAAACATTTTTTGATATATGTATAAAACATTTAAAATTAATAAAGAAACTATTGTAATAATCATATTATATTTTGAAAAGATTTCTACGAATTTAGAATGTGCAAATAACTTTTTGTATATAAAGTAAAAGATTACAAAAAGGATTGTTGTTACTAAACTAAAAACACTAATTTGAAGATAAAATATAACTATTAAATTTGTTATTGCTATTATCATTAACCAAAAAATTATAAAAAAATTAGATAATACTTCTACACTTACTAATAGAGCTCCTAGCGCCGCAATAAAAGCAGCAATTTTATTTGAGGAATCACCTTTGTTATTAGAAGAATTTTGTCTATTCATGAATAAAAATCAGCTCCAATTTAATTTCAGCGATTGTTAAGTAATTGATTTATTTTTTGCTCAAACAGGACATCATTGAGGTTCGTTAATGATAATGTTCCATCATTTTGTTCATTTTGAGAAAATAACCATTGTTTTCCTTTGGTTTCAATAATAAAGAAGCCATTATCAGAAGTAATTTCTTTATTATCTTTTGTTTCAAGTTTTATTACGCTATATATATTTTTTGTTGTTTTTAGGTCTTGTAGGAATTTTTCTGCAGATTTTATATCAAAATCATGAGCAGTTAAAATTTTAATACTTTCTTGAGAGGGTAGTGTTATTAGTTTTTGAATGTTTTTTATTAAGTCAGTAGATATTGATCCATACTTTTTATTTTGCAAATGATCTTCTTTAATTGTAAGTTGTAAAAGAGTCTTTGATTCTACATATAATTGCTCATTGTTTATTTTTTGTATTTGATGGGTAATACCATTTAAACTTTGATATCCAATGATTGTTTTATTACTAAAATAGATATTTCCAGTTGTTGTTGTTGTTGTTGTGATTGCTCTTGTGCACTTTTAAATTTATTTGCTGTTTCTTCTAATAGCTCAGGTGTTACTAAAATTTTCAACTTTCTTTATCCCCCTTAAATAAGATAGCTATGTATATGAAAAAAATTCCATATAGAAATGATTATCTATTTTATATTATCAGAATTTCGTTTTGTGTGGTTGTTAGGATTTTTTTAACTAGGTGCATATAAAAAACAAGATGGGAACCTAGAGTCCCACCTTGTTTTATCACCAATTACCCACTCCAGCATCGGACTTCACCCACTTCACCCAATCCAAATCCTCTACCTTAAGCAAACTGAGCGAAACACCTTTCATATCTAAAGAAGTTAGAAGGGTAACAACTTTTACGAATGTAACTTGTAATCCTTCAAGCTCACATAAACGGCGAATATGGTTTGCGAAAATGTATTGTTCCATTAATGGCGTTGTGCCGAGTCTGTTAATGAGGATGGCTAAGTTGTCCCCTTTTCTCCAGTGATAAATGCTTTTTAGTTTATTCATTAGTTCGATTGCTAATATTTCAGAAGAGGACAGCGCTTCTTTACAGTAATCTTTTTCAACACGAATACCGACAACGCAAAAGACTTTATCAGCGTTTTTAAAAGCAAGGAAAGTAGCTATTTCAATAGCTTTTGTGTTGTATGAAATTGAACACCATGAATTCATGTGGACATTTGCTGCTGGAATTATGGGTGGGTATTTCTTGATTATTGTTAATTTGGGGTATTATAGTATGAGGGATGCGAAGGAATAAAGTGCTGTGTAAATCACTAATTTGGATGTGAAAACCTTCCTTTATAGAGAGCTTTTTATTACAAAGAAAAGACACCCATATAAGAGTGTCTTTTCCGATAGTTTTTTAGCAGAAGCAAGAAGCTCCAACAATGATCAATAAAATAAACAATACAACTAGTAAAGCAAAGCCGCCGCCACAATTACTACTACAACTACCACCAAATCCCATAATAGTTCCTCCTTTAATAAGAGGGGAAAACAAGGGGTCACTCATGTATTTTAATGGATTCAACTTACTTTATGTTTTTTACACAATAATGGAGCAGGTCCTTTTGAAAATAAAGAAAAGACACCTTAAGGTGCCTTCCTCCGACTTGAACCATCTTAATTTTAATAATATTGGACTCCCGTCCGAATATTATTTTACCATGTTAAGTTGTTTTTGGAAATATTTCATATCGATAATTGCAATACACGTTTTAGTTTTTGAATTATGTATCTGTCTAAACGTTGAAATTAATAAAGGAACGACATACTTGAGGGTTTTTATCCCGCTTTAATGGGCAGTAAGACCCCCACCTCAAAATTTAGCGAAAGCAAAGAATTTAGGTGGGGGATCAACTGCCCATAAAAGTCCGATTGGTTCAACTAATAATCAGTGGGGGATGAAGAAAACCCCCACTGATTAAAGTTTCACTTTATGAGTGATTACAATCATACCATTAAAAAGAACCCCATAAATGATAAACCATTCCACTAACAAAAAACACTAATCCTAAAAACAAAACAATTAAAGCAAGTACTCCATTTTGATTATGTTCCATAAAATTAGCTCCTTTTAGAATTATTTTTATCCCGCTTTAATGGGCAGTAAGACCCCCACCTCAAAATTCAGCGAAAGCAAAGAAGTTAGGTAGGGGATCAACTGCTCATAAAAGTCCGATTGGTTCAACTAATAATCAGTGGGGATGAAGAAAACCCCCACTGATTAAAGTTTCACTTTATATACAAAAAAGCCTTTAGTCGTAATTATGGCTAAAGGCTTTGAGCATTATACTTTTTAGTTAATAAAATCTTATAAGAAGAATTTATAATGTTTTTTATCGAATTTGGAACTGAAAATGTACTAGCTTGATAATGAAGCCTGGCTATTAGAATTGAAAAATTTTAGTTTTATTATAATTAATAGAAATGAGAGTAGTGTGAATATAAATCCGCTCCAAATAAGCTGGTGAATACCTAAGTTTGAAATGAACCAGCCTCCAATAGTAGTTCCTAAAGTAATTCCGAGATTTGAGAACGAAACGAATAGACTGTTACCAAATTCGGGTGCTTCTTTAGCTTCACTTATTAACCATGTTTGACCAACAATTAATCCACCAGCATGTACGATTCCCAAAATGAATACTATAAAAATCATGGGAACAAGGTAGGAACCTAAATAATAAACCAATATGTAAACAATAGAATATAGAATAGGGAATGATATTACAGTGTTTATTATGCTTTTTTGCAGAAGACCACCAAATAAATGATTACCTAAAATCATAACTATACCAAATATGAATAGCATGATACTGATGAGAGATCCATTCATGGAAGTTACTTTTGCAAGGTACTCAGCGAAGTAGCTGTATACGGAAAACATGGCTGCAAAAAGGAATGTGACGGTTAAAATATTTAACCATAATCCTGGTTTGCCGAGTATACGAATTTGTTTGCCGAAAGACATTTTTTCTTTAACAGGCATAGAAGGAAGTAGGAGTAGTATTCCAATGAATGCAACAGTGTTAACGAATGCTCCGAATAAGAAAGCCATTTCGAGTGAAAATTGGTCTGCAAGGTAAGAGGTTAGTGGTACACCTAAAGCAAAGCCAACAGTAATTCCCATGAAAACTTTTGTAACCGCTTGACCGCTCTTTTCTGGAGGGACAAGTTTAGCTGCTGTTACAAGAGCGATTGAAAAGAAGAGTGGATGAAGCGCTGCCGGTAAAATACGAAAAATAAGCATGATTTCAAATTGCGTTGTATAAGCGTAGATTAAATTTGAAATAACAAATATGAAAATTGCTGTTAATAAAATTATTTTGCGATTCATACTAGAGACGAGCAGAATTAAGAACGGACCAGAAATAGCAACAACTAGTGCAAATATACTTACTAAAAATCCAGCTTGTGTAGTTGAAATTCCGAATTTTTCAGTGATTTGTGGTAATACGCCGACAATACCCATCTCGGTAGTAATAATTCCGAACACACCTATTGCGAGTGTCAGAATAAGTAAAGGATTTACTTTTTTCATTTATAAAACTCTCCATTCGTATCAGTATTTTGAAAGTAAATTCATTAACAAAGAAGCATTATTATAAGCATGATTGGATGCCAATATGATCAGGCGTATGTAATTTTAAATACAATAACAGATATCTAAATAACTAGATATGATATGTTAAAAAAATTTCTCCTTTCGATGTTTCTTGCTTTTATAGGCAGTGCAATTTATACAAAAGTCATTGGATACCTGTAAAAAGCAGAATGTATGAAAGCTAATAATCAATTAGTATGTTGATTATTAGCTTTCATTTTATAATTCGTTTTGGACGTATTCAGAAAACTTTCGTATTGTTTTTTCATTTCGACGATAGTAGGTCCATTTTCCAATTCGATCAGACTCTAGTAAGCCTGCTTTTTTCATAGTTAATAAATAACTAGAAATAACCGATTGGGCTAAGCCAGTTTTAAGCTGGATATCTCCTACACATACGCCAACTTGAAAGTTAAGGCCTTGTTCTAGATAAGGTTTTTCATCGAAATGGTTTTCTGGATTTTTCAACCATGATAAAATTTGACATCTTGTTTCATTTGACAATGCTTTATAAATTAATAAAGGTTCCATAAGGATATTATATCTACTTTTATAGATTTGTAAATGGGTTTTAGTGATTTTAAGGAAATAAGGTATAGTTGATCCCCTTGAATAGGAATAAGGTGCTCTTGATCTGTACCCTTTGTAAAGGACATTCTAAAAAAGTTAGGCAACCTAAAAAAGATGATTTCTGTATGCAAACAGGAGTCATCTTCTTTACATTCTATTGATAGAAAGAGTGATTATAGTACTTCATATATTTCTTAATTTCATGTTTTAACTGAACAAACGATTCACATGGTTATATACTACAAGGGTTGCATGTGAAGATTTAAGAAAAATTTTATATTTACCCCACTTTTTATTTTAAAAGTTTTTCCTATCCTATAAACAAGTTACATCAAGAAGGATACTAAAAACGACAAAGTCATAGATGAAATTGTAAAGTTAGGGGATTCCACATGCATACAGAAGTTTGGATGAGTTATTTGTATACTTATTTTTTTACTATTATGTTTTGTATTGTGTTTCAAATTGGATGTTATTTTAAAGCGAAAAACAATATATCTATTCTGCATTTTCTATGGGTATATGTTTTTCTATTCTACCTTTCGCTAGTGTATAAGGTGACGCAAATCGCGACTGTATGGGATATAAGTAGATATGAAACGTGGATTCGTGTAAATCAAATTAACTTGACTCTATTTGATACGGCAGGTAGTACGACGTATCTTTTGAATATTGTACTGTTTATGCCGTTCGGTTTTTTATTACCGGCTATTTGGCCACAGTTTAGAAAAATGAAAAACACAGTATGTGCAGGATTCTTTTTTTCATTGGCAATTGAGTTAAATCAATTACTAAATAATAGAATTACAGATATTGATGATCTATTTACGAATACCCTCGGGGCAATTGTTGGGTATGTAATATATAGAGTTTTATTTAAAATGTTTAAAATGATATGTAAAAGAGAGGGAAAAAAGCTTGATACGAACTCTTCTTTAGTCATAAAATACGAAGCTATTTTTTGTTTAGTGTGTTCATTTGTAGGTGCGATGTTCATTTATTATCCTGGAGACCTGTAAGCTTCCAATAAGATGGTTGCGATCTCGTTTATAAAATGATTCTAGTATTTCTTCCAATCAGCACAAGATTCTCTCTATACGCTATTAAGCTATTCAGCAGACTGTAAGATTGTCAGTAATCGTACTGGTGGGATTGAAATAAAAGCGGACAGTTTCTATCCAAGCTTTTCATTTATGTATGATGCGCAAGAATTATTTATTATTGGTGGAGAAGAGAAATGGTCTGATACCTATTATATAAAAAGGTTTTTCCATCTTGAGCAGATTACAGATGAGCTAATTATTGATTTAAGAAAATGAGAGACGAGAAGGAATAAATGAATAAACCCTCAAGTATAGAACGATATACTTGAGGGTTTTTATGTATGAAGAATGCTTTTCTATTTTTCCCTAGAATGAACAGTAATGTATAATCTAATTACTTAATGTAATAAGGAGGCAGTAAAATTTGAACAGGAAAATTTGGTTTGTATTTACTTTTTTTGCTCTTTTAGTAACTGGCTATGTTGTTGTCCAATATTTTATTATGGATGGATTTCAAACAGGGCTTGTAAAAGCGAAGCTTATGTTTGGATCTAAATTAAGTGCGTTCTGGTATATGATGCTATTTATACATATTACAACTAGTATAGTAGCATTAGTAACTGGCCCTTTTACATTATCCACTAAATTTAGAGAAAAGAATATCAACCGTCATCGAATAGTTGGGAGAATCTATATGTTTGGTATATTATTAGGAGGCGTTTCTGGACTGTACCTATCCTTTTATGCTACGGGAGGGTTGGTAGCGAAGTTAGGTTTCGGTTTGTTATCCGTATTTTGGCTAACATCAGCATATCAAGCATTAAATAGAGTTAAGAATAAAAAAATTAAAGAGCATCGGAATTGGATGATTAGAAATTATTCTTTAACCTTTGGAGCAGTTACATTAAGAATTTGGCTACCGTTGTTTATCGTTCTATTTGGAATAGAGCGGTTTGAACTTAGTTACGCTATTATTGCTTGGTTAGCGTGGGTACCCAATTTAATTGTTGCAGAATTATTCATAAGAAAAAGATTTAATAAAGGAAAGTACGAAGGAAATGAGGATTTACATTTTTGATATAAATTTGCTGTAATATTGAGGACAGAATTTTTTTTATAGCTGAATTACATACAAAAATAGGATGGCCCATTGAAGCCATCCTATTTTTATTTGTATTACCAACTAGCAGTTTCCGTATTTTCCTTCAACCACTTCACCCAATCCAAATCTTCTACCTTAAGTAAACTGAGCGAAACACCTTTCATATCTAAAGAAGTTAGCAGCGTACCAACTTTTACGAATGTAATCTGTAATCCTTCCAGCTCACATAAACGGCGAATATCATTTGCGAAAATGTATTGTTCCATTAATGGAGTTGCGCCTAGTCCGTTAATGAGAATGGCGAAGTTGTCACCTTTTCTCCAGCGATAAATGCTTTTTAGTTTGTTCATTAGTTCGATCGCTAATATTTCAGAAGAGGATAGTGCTTCTTTACGGTAGCCTTTTTCGCCGTGGATACCGACGCCATAAAAGGCTTCATCGTCGTTTAATGTGAATGAAGCTTTTCCTTTCACTGGATCGTTTGCAGGTGAAAGGGCGACGCCTAAAGTGTGTAAGTTTTCGGCGATAGAATGGCCGAGTGTTGTTAGTTCATCTAAAGAGTGACCTGCAAGAGCGGCCGCACCGAGTATTTTTTGAACGAAAACAGTACCAGCGACGCCGCGTCTTCTTTTATTAAACGAAGCATCATCTTCAATTGAAACGTCGTCATTTACGATGATGTGGTCAATTTGTCTTCCTTCTTCTTTCGCGATTTGTTCTGCTGCTAGAAAATTTGCTACGTCATCTTTAAAGTTTTTGATGATGAATAAAATACTTTTATCTTTTGGCATGAGGCGAGTTGCTGCAATAATTTGTTCCACTGTAGGTGGAGTGAAAATACTGCCGTTTACTGCCGCCGTAAGCATACCTTTTCCTACATAACCAATATCAGCTGGTTCGTGTCCGCTACCACCGCCGCTTATGATGACAACGTTTTGCTTCATTTTTTCGATATCTTTCACATAAATGATGTTATTTGTTTCGTCGTAATTTACTTTGTCGTTATGTTCAAAATAAAAGCCATGCATCATATCTTGAACGATATTTTGTACATCATTCATAATCTTTTTCATTGCTTTTGCCACCCTTTAATTACTTTGCTGATTGCTCCAGTAATAGTAGTAATTGATTGTTTATCATATTTTTCATGAGAGAAGACATAATGGATGGATCTACTTCGCACTTGCTTTCAATCCAATCTTTAATCGTGCCAACGAAGCCGTGGCTATAAAAAGAGGCAATCGTATTTTTCGTCTCATCAGAAAGGCTGAATCCACAGCTCATCGATAGTTCATCAATAATCTTCATATATAAGTTTTTCGTATGCTCAAATAAATAGTGATTAAACGAGTTTTGCTCAATGACTTTAAAAGCATTTCGGTAAAATTTTTGATTTTCATAAAAGTAATCAAATAATAAATCGAAAATATTTTCCCACGTTTCATAGTCGAGAAAGTCGATAATGTTTTCTTTCGTTTCTTCTCTATAAATCCAGCTTAATAGCTCAAATTTATCTTTAAAATGA
This sequence comes from Bacillus sp. 16GRE42, assembly GCF_019837435.1. NCBI lineage: Bacteria > Bacillati > Bacillota > Bacilli > Caryophanales > Bacillaceae > Bacillus > Bacillus sp. 16GRE42. Next base: position 627,406 of record NZ_JADAXF010000002.1, on the reverse strand, counting down.
TAATAAAAAGTTTGCCTACGCATTTGACAGTGTAACATAATATCGCTCACTGATATTTTATGAAACGACTCTGTTTCCATTAAATACTTCAATGAATTTGCGATTATCTTTTTAGAAATTATAGAAGAGGTCATCTGAATCATCCCTAGAGTGTTAGTAATATGAAAATCCTACCTACAAATGAGAGCGGTGTCTTTAGACAGATTGTCCATTTTGTCCGTTTACTATAAAACGCTTTCATTTTAACATGGATAGTAAGAAGAAGATTTCAAATATATCACAATATATTAAAGGAATTGAGGGAGAATCACAATGAAAAAGATTATAAACAAACCAGAAACATTAGTAATGGAAATGTGCAACGGAATGGTTATGGCTCATCCAGAGCTTGAGCTTTTGAAAAAATATAAAGTCATTAAGAAGAAAGAAATGAACGAAAATAAAGTAACGTTAATTAGTGGCGGCGGTAGTGGTCATGAGCCAGCACATGCAGGATTAGTCGGAAAAGGAATGTTAGATGCGGCAGTGTGCGGAGATGTGTTCGCGTCGCCTTCACAAATTCAGGTGTATCAAGCGATTAAAGAGACAGCTAGTAAAAAAGGTACGTTATTAATTATTAAAAATTATAGCGGCGATATTATGAATTTCAAAAACGGAGCACATTTAGCGACGGAAGATGGAATTGAAGTTGACTACGTAAAAGTGGATGATGATATTGCGGTAGAAGATAGTCTATATACAGTAGGACGCCGCGGCGTTGCGGGCGTTATTCTCGTTCATAAAATTGCTGGCGCAGCAGCGGAAGCAGGTATGGATTTAGGAGCGGTGAAAGCTGTCGCAGAAAAAGCAGCGGCTAACGTGCGTACAATCGGTTTAGCGTTGACGTCTTGTACAGTTCCAGCGAGCGGATCACCTACTTTCACACTTGCGGAAGATGAAATGGAATACGGCGTAGGTATTCACGGCGAACCAGGAATTAAACGCGAAAAAATGTTGTCAGCGGATGAATTAGCTAACCGTATGACAAATGATTTAATGAAAGATTTAGGAGTAAAAGACGGCGAAGAAATTGCGCTTTTAGTTAACGGTTTTGGCGGAACACCACTGCAAGAACTTTACTTATTTAACAACGCAGTTACGAGAGAACTAGCTGCTAGAAGCATTAAAATAAACAGAGTATTCGTTGGCAACTATATGACGAGTATCGATATGGCTGGTATGTCTTTAACAGTAATGAAACTAGATGATGAGCTAAAAACATTACTATCGAAAGAATGTAATACACCAGCGTTTAAAGTAGATGGACCAGTTGAAAGTGTAGAGTACGTGAATGTACTTGAAGGTGTAGAAGAGAAAGAAGTTTCCTTCGAAATAGAAACAGCGGAAGAGCATGCTGTTATAAAAGATAATGTCATTACATTAAACAACATGATCTATCTCGTTGATAAAATGAGTGACGTTATTATTAAAAACGAAGTACCGTTCTGTGAGTTAGATACACATGCGGGTGACGGCGACTTCGGAATGAGTGTTGCAAAAGGATTTAAGCAACTAAAACGTGAGTGGCATTCTATTGTAGATCAAGAGAACGTAACGATCGGATCATTCCTTGACGGCTGTTCAATGATTATTATGGAACATTGCGGCGGCGCATCTGGTCCAATTTGGGGCGGAGCATTCCGCGCAGCTAGTAAAGCAGCAGGCGAAAAACGTGAGTTAACAGTGAAAGAATTCGCTGAAGTGTTGCAAGCAGCACTGCAAGGCATACAATCTATCGGTGAAAGATCATTCGGTAGAGGAGCAGTAGTTGGTGACAAAACACTTGTTGACGCACTTGCTCCATGTGTAGACTCTTGGTTAGCTAGCGCTTCAAACGAAGAAGATATGAAAATTGCCTTTGAGAAAGGAGCAGAAGCAGCAGTTAAAGGAGCAGAGTACACGAAAGAAATCGTTGCTCGCATGGGCCGCGCCGGTACAGTTGGTGAAAGAAGTTTAGGCTACCCAGATGCAGGTGCACATGCACTTGGAGTTATCTTTACGGAGATTGCGGGTAGTTTGAAATAGAAATGTGAATATCCCCTCTGCCTTGTGGTGGAGGGGATATTTATAGTTGATATGTAGAACATTTCTTTCGGTGCTCTCTCTGTAAAATATGAGTTTGTTAATATTTTTGATAAAATCTTATTTCAAAACTACAACTAATATTTCTCAACATTAATATATTGAAAATAGTTAGAATATTTAAGGTAATCATTTATGAAGCAATATATTATAAAAAAAGGGGGAATTTATTTTGTTACGTCGCTTATCTATTTGTACTTTATTAACAGCTTTTATGTTTACTTTGTTTACATTTAACAGCTCTGCTTTTGCGGCTACGAATACTACTGAAAATAAAACTGTAGTAGCAGCTTGTGCAAAGGGAGGTACGGTAGGTGTATATGGTGCAAAGATGCGCAGTGGTTACACTGTTGGATCACCTGTCTTACATACATTTAATGATGGTGCGAAAATTACTGGAACATGGGTAACTGGTGAATATGTTCAAGGTCATTACAGTAATTCTAAACAGTGGTTAAAAGTTACATATAAAGGGATGACAGGTTATGTATCCCATACAACATTATATAACGTTTGCTCATAAAACTATGTACTATAATAATAACTCTGGATATATTGAACTAATCTCTTTTAGGGATTAGTTCTTTTTATCCCTTTTTGAAATATCCATATTTAACCAATTCTGTGTATAGATAACCATTTTTTCTAAGGATTTATTGGATTAATAGTTTTAATGTTAGTTGTTAATTAGTATGGGGAAATTTATCATGCAATGAAGAGTGAGAAATCAAGAATTATAAAAAATTATAGTATCTTTGATTTATATGTTTATTTTTTATATAGAAACGAATAAGGGACAGAAAAAGTTATAAGTTTAAAGAGTTGAAATGGTGAAAGTGTATTGAGAAATTTTTTTGAAACAATAATATTCAGAAAATTAAATGTTTTATAGGTTTATTTTTGTTATTATGTTAGTAATCTATAGACAAAGGAGAAGGATCTATATGAGTGTACATGCAATAAAAAAGGAAGAAATCACTTTACTTTTACATGAGTGGTATCGAGAAATTCGTTCACAGAATTTCGTTAAGGCAAAGGAATTAAAACAAAGTATTGATACAAAAATTAATAGTATGGAAGAAGATCAAAAGAATACAGAGTTTTATTCACTTTTAGATTTTAGATTTAAAATGTTAAGTGCAGAGTTTTATCCCCATCAATCTGACATATCTAAGAATGATCTAAGAAAAATGAAGTTAGATGAAGCGCCATCAGATGAATCTCTATTATATTATTACCATTTCTTTAAGGCTTCTCATGCTACGGTAAACGGTGATTTTAAAGTGGCTGAAAAGCATTATGGAATAGCAGAATCTTTATTGGAAAATATTCAGGATCCAATCGAAAAAGCAGAATTTAACTTTAAGCTATCTAGCTACTATTATCATGTTTGCCAGCCTATTTTAGTTATTCAATATGCAACTAGAGCAAGAAATACATTTGAAGGGCTGTACGGGTATAGTAGGAAGGTCGCAGCATGTGACAATGTTCTTGGGTTAGCATGTGTAAAGCTAAATGAATTTGAGCAGGCAGAAGTTTATTTTATGTCGTCTCTGGATATTTTGAAAAAGCAAAATGAAGAGGAGTTAATGTTACGAGTTCGACATAGTTTAGGGGTTATGTATGCAGAGCAAAACCTATCTGATTTAGCACTTCGTTATTTATCAGAAGTATCACAAAAAATCCCGAATCACTTTAGAGCGATTTTTTTGGAAGCTAGAGAGAATTTAAAGTTAGGAAAAACAAAGCTTGCAGCGTCTTTAATTGAAAAAGGATTAGTAATCTGTAATGAACTAGAACAAACAGAATATGAACATCATTTTAAAATTCTAAAGGGAATGAATGAGAATGTTTCTGCTGAAGAATTAGAGTTAGCTATTTCTAAAGGAATTTCTTTCTTTAATGAAGTAGGTTTATGGCAATATGTCCAGGAATATGCTGAAAAGTTAGCGGTTAAATATCATAAAGAAGGAAATTCAATAAAATCTAGTGAATACTTCTATTTAGGATATAAAGAAAAAGAAAAAGGTTTTCAGAAAGGGGCTTTAAAATGAAAAGAATCATAAGCAGCTCAATTGGATTAATAATTACGGTCATACTATTAAATGGAGTAAATGCTCCAACAGACCAATCAAAGGTTAATACAACAAACGTTATACAATATACGCATGGAGAGCCGTGGGGCTGATGGAATATTGAAGTATAAAGAGTTGTTAGATCAAAGTGAAGAAAAAGTAATTATTAGGTATTATATAGATGAAACGCTCAAATGAGCGTTTTTTTATTTTATAATCAGATGATTTATTTTCATATGTACCGCAGTAAAAACTTATTCCTGACTTAAAAAAGAGCCTCACCGGAATGGTGTTTTTTATACGATTATCTATTCTTGGATATTATAAATAGCATCTATATGAACTTATTTTTTATTAAAAATAATAGAGTTTTTCAACAAGGTATTTCCTTTGTGGGAGAAAATGGTCCCAAATTCTTTTAGTTAAAAGCTCATGTCTTAAATCGATTCATATTTGAGGTATGACGAATGCGAAAAATGAAAAACACGAATCCAATCGTGATAAAAGTTTGGAACTAGATAATGAATAAGACACATAAAGAAAAGGTACCCATATATAGGTACCTTTTCTAATAGTTTTTTAGCAGAAACAACTACATCCGATAATGATTAATAGAATAAATAATACAACTAGTAAAGCAAATCCTCCAGCGAAACCGCAGCCTTCGCCGCAACTACCACCATATCCCATAATAATAGTGCCTCCTTTAGATAAGAGGGGAAAACTAGGGTTCATTCCATAGATTTTAATGGGTTCACTTTACCTTATGTTTTAAAGAATGAATTGAGCAGGTCCTTTTGAAAATAAAGAAAAGACGCCATTAAGCGCCTTCCTGTTAGGTAGATAAGACTTTAGTTTTCCAATCTAAAGAAATTTTGTATCAGCTCTTTGTGAGTATATCATAATATCTGATTGATTTATTATGTATTGTTACATACTTTTCTAATACCCTCTATTTTCCATTTGATAAAATAAAATCCCAATATTACCAAAAAATAAATAAATATTTCTACATATTCAAGATATTTACAAAAAATACAAAAGTGATACATTTAAGTTGTAAGCTATAAAAACTATTAAAGGGGGATTTATTATGTTCAAGAAATTAGTAGTGGGAGCATTGGCAACTGGTATTGCATTAACAGGAGGAATTGGGGCAGCTTCGGCTGATACGCAAAAAGCTGTGAACTCTCCGAAGCAAGCAGCATGCTCAATTCCTTATGAGTATTCTAATGGTAAATTCAAAAGAACTCTTTATTACTCAAATGGAGTATATGCTAATAGTTTTAATGAAAATGTTTGTGGCGGGACGATTACGTGGTATTTAAAACATGTTCAAAATGGAGTTGCTTTTTACGAAGGTAATTTAAAATAGTAGATTTTTTGAACCTCATTTATTGAGGTTCTTTTATTTTTAGTTTTTAAACTGATTCTCCATAAAAAAAGGCACTCAAAGGTTCTTTCCTCCGATTGAATATTATTTTATTATGTTAAACAATATGGGACATTGAGCAATATGATTCAATCCTATTATTAATCAACTTTATAGAAAGGTATGTTCAAGCGTTGTCATAAAGGCTAGGGGATTTATTAAATAGAAATAATTAGTGGTAATATAAAGTGTTTTTTACCTAATAAACCTTTTGAATTCTAAATATTAACTCCAAAGTAATTCATTTCATAAATTTTAATTTTTTGCTAACGCTGTTATTATTTTATATATTATTATTCCAATAAGTGTTGTGTTAATTAGTTATTTTCTGATAATATCTCTGTGTGTTTTACTCTAATAATTATAAAAAGGTGGTGTTTTCTTTATGTCAAACATGTTTCATAAAATTGGTGATGCGATTGAAAGGAGTATGTATTTTAAATCTTGTTTTTATATCTTAACAGGGGCTCTGCTTATTTATATTGGTTACATTGTAGGTAAGTGGGTGGGTTCTGCTGTATTTTAGAGTGAAAAATGGAATTTAATCAAGAAAAAAGAATTTTTTCAAAAGGTGTATTAATATAAAATTAACATTAATTAAACGTAATATAATTAACTTAAGAATAATAGATATCGTTATGAATTCAGTATTAAAAAAAGAAATGCCTAATTTAGCAGTATTAAGTAATGAGGAATTAAAAAACATTGATGTTCATGGTGTCTACAGCAGTTTTTTTACTGGTCACTTTACTGTGTATTACGTTATATTTTAAAACACACGATAAACGTTTTATGTATCTTGGATATGTATCATTATTTTTAACTTTTTTTGTTATTGGTACTTTTTCATAATTAAATGTCCAGTGGTTTATCACAAATTAAATTAAGAAGAGCATATATAAGAGAGAAAAGGCATTCATAAGAATGCCTTTTCTTTATCAATAGCCCGAGGAGAAGAGAATATACAGATTTTGATGTGGTACTTCTTGAGCAAATAGTTGTAATTCATCAGATACAGAAATAGACATACAAAAACGCCATCTTTTCCTATGATTCTACAGAAAGAATTAGGATAGAAGTAAAGCAATTTGGTTATAAATGATATTTTCGACATGATACAATAGACCCTTTTATATATCCGCAAGTAAAACAACATAATATTAATACGGAAAAATATAATAATATGAGTTTTTGCATATTTCGAAACTTAATATATCCTTCAAAAAATTTTAATAGTATAATATGTTTTGTCATATTATTTTAGATTTTTCGACAAAATATAAAAATAGAGAACGTATTGGGAGAAGGAATTATGTACACAAAACTATTAAAATCAATTACATCATTAACACTTATTGGTGGCGCTTTATTATATACAAATGGCAGTGATGTGAAAGCTGCTGAGGCAGGTATTTTTTCTGATGTTCCTACATCGCATTGGTCGTATCCCGCGATTAAAGATTTAGCGAGTAAAAATATTATTTCCGGTTATGGAAATGGAATATTTGGTTTTGGAGATGTTGCGACGAGAGAGCAAGTTGCAGCTTTAATTTATCGTGTGTTAGTACCGAATAAGCAAGGTGGTACGTTCAGTAATGAAGGTGCTCGTTACGTATTAAAAGATGGATCTACTTTAAATAATCCGTATCGAGATATTCGCTCAGGTTCAACATTGTTTCCAGAAGAGGTTTTAACGTTAACGAAATTAGGGGTTTTTAAAGGTGATGCAAACGGTGGATTTAGACCGAAAGACTCTGTTAGCCGCGCAGAAATGGCACAAATTCTTACAAACGCTTTCCATCTTTCTGCGAAACAAAAGCATACATTTAATGATGTTCCAAGTGGTTATTGGGGTGAAAATGCAATTAGTGCGGTGCAATCAAACGGGATTGCTTCTGGTACAGGCGAAGGGGGATTTGAGCCATATAGCACGGTAAAACGTGAACAATATGCACAGTTTTTATATAATACTTTGAAATATAAAAAGCCTGAAGTTGCGGTGCAAGATACAGGAGATGCGGCATTATTAGCGGCTTTTAAAGATGAAGTGCAAAAGCGTATTAATGCGTATGAAACGAATATTACACTTCCATATAAAACGAAAAATAGTAATCATGAAGAAGTAATGAAGACACTTTTCAACGCCTATAAAGAAGTCGCAAGTAAAAATGAGTATACAAATTATAATAGATCGAATGTTTCATATGGAATTTCTGGATCACCTGGAAATTATACGTTTACGTTAAAGATTACATATCGTGAAACGAAAGAACAAACGGAATATGTAATGAAGCAAGCAAAGGCAATTGTTTCTTCTATTACGCAAGTTGGAATGGATGATCACGAAAAAGTGAAGGCGATTCATGATTATGTCGTAAAGCATATTTCTTATGATACGTCTTATAAAGCTTACACAGCATATGAAGCACTCGTAAATCGTTCTGCAGTTTGCCAAGGTTACGCACTATTAACCTATCAATTATTAAAAGAAGCTGGAGTTGAGAATCATTTTGTAGTAGGAACTGGAGATGGTCAGCCTCATGCTTGGAATTTAGTGAAAATCGAAAACAAATGGTATCACCTTGATACAACATTCGATGATCCGATACCAGATGAACAAGGCCGCGTAACATATTCTTATTTCAACTTATCAGATGAGCAAATCGCAAGAAATCATGAGTGGAACAGAAGTGATTATCCGCAAGCTACAACAAATTATTATAGTACATTAACAAATAAAATTGCGGCAGGTAGTACGAAAATCCCTGCATATCAGCAAATATTAAAAGATACAAAGTTAAATTATTTAGGAAATGAATACATCGCAAACAACTATAATGAATTCAAAAATAAAATGCAGCAACGTTATAACGAAAAGTCACCAAAGATTGAAATTCTTTATAAACAATCAATGGATGGCGCATTGCAAGATGTGAAAAAAGTAATTGGAGAAATTGGTTATCCGCAAGGGGCGAACCGTGTTTCTTATAAAGCTGAGCCGTATAATGCGAAAGAAGGATATTCTTTAGTGACGATTACGTTTATGTAGTGAGAATGAGAAAAAGCATCTGTTTCAGATGCTTTTTTATTATTTTAGTTCGACAAAATATGACAAAGGAACATAGCTACATCTGTTATGATGACTTTGGTAATTTTACATTTTGGAGGATTAATAATGAACAAAAAGAAGATTTTAGCTGCGTTAATAGGAATCATAGTGTTACTTGTAATTATTAATGTAGTTATTGCGAAGGGAAAAACGACATCAACTAGTGAAAAAATGTACACTGAGAAAGAATACAATAAATTAGTAGATGAACATTATGAAGAAATGCAAAAGTTAAAAAGTGATATGGGTGTATTAGAAACTGAAAAAAAATCTCTTGATGCGCAAGTTAAGAAGTTAAAAGATGAATTAGCGAAAAAAGAGCAAGAAGTAGTACAACAGCCAGTTCAACAAGAACAACCTAAGCAACAACCAGCCCCAGCTCCACAGCCGGAAACGAAAGAAGAGCCGAAACAAGAACAGCCTACAGGGGCATTCGCAAACCCTGTGAAAAGTATAAATAAAACAGATGCAATGAACAAAGTGAAAGAAAAAGCGAAGCAAGACTTTCAAGATGATTATATGACGCAAAACTTTGTTGCGGATGAACAATCAAAAGCATTTGATTTCTTAAACGGAGTAGAGATCAAATCACAAGAAGAATTGAACGTGATGAAGAAGGCATTGGGAGATTTTCCTAACGATTTTATGACCGCAAAGTTTGTTTATGAAGAGCAAATGAAAGCAAAGAATAAGCAAGGGTAATACAAAAACGCTATCTTTTTAAAAAGGTAGCGTTTTTGTTATGGGTTATAAAGTCGTTCCTGCATTTTACATATACAGTCAAACTGTATAAAATCAAACTTTGATATAAATAAAAACAATCTTAAAATAGATATAAGCGTAGAGAAGCAAAATTCTAGTAGTGATCTAATGCGTGTTAGAATCCACAATTAAAAAGAGGAGTGAAATTTCACTCCTCTTTTACTTTTTATGTATAGTGACTATGACTAAAGTTAATAAAAATTGCTTCTTTTAAAAGAAGCAATTTTATAGAGCATGCCTACAATTTAGAATTTACCACATACATTGTCGTGAATATGTATAATTACATAAAAATTCAGAGGAAAAGAGAGTATACTTTCTTATTGTGTAATAAAGATAAGGCCCGCCTACGGAAATAGGTGGGCTTTTTTAATGTACAAAGAGAAGACATCTTCTAAGATGTCTTCTTAAAAAAATCCTTCATCATTTTAACATCTTCAATATTCAACATCACACCTTCAACCTTATCTTTCTTCTCATCTTTAGCAATCGTAATTTGCTTCTTATTATCAACCCACACAAGAAACTCTTCTTTTGCGTCATCTTTATATGTAACGGTAATAGTAGAATGTGCTGATTCTCTCTTTTTTTGATCTAGTGTGATTGTTTTAGGTGTGCCTTTTTGAACTGCTGAAACGATAGATTGTATCATTTCTTCGTTGTCTGTTTGAGATTTTGAAACGTTGTTATTTATTGTGCTAAGTATTTCAATATCTGTAATATTTGCGGAGTTTAATTGAAAGGTAGTTTGTGTATGTTCTTGCTTAGCTTGTGAAGCTTTATCTGTAGCTGAGGTGCTTGTACATCCTATTAAAGTGAAAGATAGAGCGGTTAGAGCGCATATAGATATGATTTTTTTCATAGTATCCCCCTTTACCTTAAATTATAACAATTTTCTGTTAATTTAGGTAGTTATTGTAAGTAGATTTGTTCTACTAGTTTTAGGATAGAAAAAATTCACATAACTTTTTTCATATTTTATGTTTAACATTTCGAAAATGGGTGTACTACATATAATATAACAAATAATTCATTTTAGAGGAGGAAGTTAAAGATGGAAACGAAGTATAGTAAACCTTTTGTATATGAATTTATTACGGAGAAAGAGGTCATGAATGCGGCGAATGATCTAGTGAAGAAAGGGATAGACCAAAAAGATATTTACGTATTAACACATGAGAAAGAAAGGACAGATAGAATCGCAGACAATGCAGACGTGAATACAATTGGAATAAAAGAGGAGGGACTTGGGACAAGCATTATTAACGTCTTTCAAAAAACGGGAGATCAGTTAAGAAATAAGATGCAAGAGTTAGGACTTAATGAGGAAGAAGCTAACTTTTATGAAGAAAAACTGGATGAAGGAAAAATCTTGTTATTCGTTAAGGATTTAGAAAGAATCGGTGAATGGTTACAAGAAAGAAGATGCACGTATTCTATTTAAATTTGTATCCTTTAAATCTATAAATCTATTACGAAAAGGAGATTGGAAATATGAGTGAGAGCGGGCTAAAAGAACAAATTACCGGTAAAGTTGAAAAGAAAAAGGGGCAAGTAAAAGAAGGAATTGGTGAAGTTACAGAAGATAGAGAGTTGAAAAATGAAGGGAAGTGGGAGAAGACGAAGGGAACTGTAAAAGAAAAAGTCGGAAAAGTGAAACAAAAGATAAGTGATGGATTGGATAACAAAGAATAATACATGTTTATCAAGCTTTGGTTAAACGCCAAAGCTTGATAAATCCATTATAAAAATAATATAGGAGGTCTAATTATGGGACTTATTATTACGTGTATTGTAGGTGGACTTATTGGTGCATTAGCTGGAATGATTACGGGAAAAGACTTTCCTTTAGGTATAGTTGGTAATGTTATTGCCGGATTAATCGGATCTTGGGTAGGTAGTGCCTTATTTGGTCACTGGGGCCCTGAATGGGGAGGTATCTTTATTCTTCCAGCTTTATTAGGTGCAATCGTCTTTATTTTAATCGTTACATTCTTTTCTAGAATGCTACGGAAAGCGTAAGTATGATAATGAATAGTAATCTTAATTTTGTTATATATAGCTATAAGGTTAACGAACTGATAAATATACATAAAAAAGCATCCAATTAAACTAATTTGGATGCTTTTTTATGTATTTTACATAGGAATGAGTGGAGGATGAAGAACCCCCACTCATTAAAATTATACTTTCTAATATGTATTAAACCATTGTTACTTTTTCACAATTATTTATTCTTACGACCTGCCTTGGTTCTATATGAGATAAGTCCTCGCTATTACCTATATCAACTACAATTGTATTCGTTAGTATGTTAATAATGGAACCAATTAATTTTGTAGCATGATCGTGTCGATAAGAAAATTGAACAAAATCTCCCTTTTTAAAGCTGTGCTCTTCCATAGATAGATCCCCCTAAAAATAATGTTTATACATTATACATACACAAATTTATAAGGTTTAAACATTTGGTAGTATTTTTTTTAGTGTTAAGCTGAGAAAGGTGTAGAAAATTTATTTATAATTAAAATGAAAAAATATGTTTAAAACTAATTTTTATGGGTAATTAAATAGTAGTAGTTTGAGATAAGGGGGCGGAAATGATGAATTTGGCAATAAATATTTTGCAAAGTGATTTAGGCTATACAGTACAACTTAATGGTGAGATTGATGCGTATACGGCATCAGATTTGAAAAATAAGGTAATGCCTATTGCAAGCGAAAAAGAGGTTCATATTGTAGTAGATTTTACTGAGGTAGAGTATATGGATAGTACAGGCTTAGGCGTATTTATAGCTCTTTTAAAAACAATTAAGAAAAATGATGGCAAGCTAGAATTTATTGGTGTCTCTAAAAGACTAAAAAGATTATTTGATATTACAGGACTAACAGAAATATTAAATTTGAATTCCGATTTTGAAAAAGTAGAAAGAAGGTGACTAGGGATGATGGAGAAATTTGAAAAGATAGAAATGAAAATTCCTGCAAAAGCAGAATATGTGGCTATTATTCGTTTAACAATGGCTGGTGTTGCGAATCGAATGGGCTTTGCTTATGACGATATAGAGGATATGAAAATTGCTATTAGTGAAGCATGTACAAACATTGTACAACATGCGTATAAGGAAGACATTGGAGAAATTACAATTGTCTTTGGTCTATATGAAGATCGATTAGAAATTATGGTTGCGGATAATGGAGTTAGCTTTGATTTTAGCACTTTAAAAAGGAAAGTTGGTCCGTATGATATTAATAAACCAGTAGAACATTTGCCGGAAAATGGTCTAGGTTTATATTTAATAAATACGTTAATGGATGATATACAAATTATGCATGATGAGGGCATGACAGTTTTAATGACAAAATATATACAAAGAGAGCAGGTGGAGAATGATGGAAATCCAATCTCAACCTACAAATCTTACTAAAGAAGACGTTATTAAACTAATTGCAGAATTCCAACAAAACCAATGTGATGAAGCGCAGGAAAGATTGGTTAATCATTATAAAAATCTCGTATATTCCATTGCATATCGCTATTCAAAAGGTGGGCCAATGCATGAGGATATTATACAAGTAGGAATGTTAGGGCTCTTAGGCGCAATAAGAAGGTATGATTATTCGATAGGGAATGCTTTTGAGCCATTTGCAATACCTACGATAGTAGGTGAAATAAAGAAGTATTTACGTGATAAAACTTGGGGCATTCATGTTCCAAGGCGAATTAAAGATTTAGGCGGGAAGATTAAACTTGCGATAGAGGAGCTAACAGATCATTTGCAACGTTCACCGAAGATTATAGAGATTGCAGATCATTTAGGATTATCCGAAGAGGAAGTGCTAGAAATTATGGATGCAAAAAATAATTATCGAGTATCGTCCTTAGATGATGTAGTTGAAAATTCATCTGATGGAAGTTCCGTAGCGAGAATTGAATCTGTAGGTGAAGTAGAGCAAGGATATGAAGAGACAGAAAGACGTCTCGTTTTAAAGGATATTTTTAACGTATTAAATGATACGGAAAAGAGTGTCATTCATTATATATTTGGAGAAAATTTAAATCAAAAGGATACAGGAGAACGGTTAGGTATTTCACAAATGCACGTTTCTCGTATTAAAAGACAAGCGATAAATAAATTGAAGCAAGCAGCGTTTTTAGATACATAAAAATTTTAAAAAATTATGTTTAAAACATGAGAAAAGGGGTAGTTATTAAGTATAGGAGGAGATATTAAAATGTCACACGATGTGAAAGAACTAATCGAAGGATTGAACGAAGATTTAGCAGGAGAATACTCGGCAATTATAATGTATAACCATAATGCAGCTACAGTTTCTGGTATATATAGACAAGTGTTAAAACCTTTCTTTGAATCTGAAATTAGTGATGAACAAGGACATGCCTTATATTTAGCGGAGAAAATTAAGACGCTAGGTGGTACACCTACTACGATCCCTTTACCAGTGAAACAAGTAGAAGATGTTAGAGAAATGTTAGAAGAAGCTAGACAAGCAGAATATGAAACAATTAAGCGCTATGAAACGAGAAAAGAACAGGCAGCGAAATTAAATATGACAGAGTTAGTTGTAAAGTTAGAAGATATGATCGCAGATGAAACAAATCATATGGAAGAATTAGATCGTCTTTTAAAAGACAAAGCGATGGTGTTAAATTAATAGTGGAAATTTACCCCACTTTAATGGGCAGTAAGACCCCCACCTCAAAATGCAGCGAAAGCAAAGAATTTAGGTGGGGGATCAACTGCCCATAAAAGTCCGATTGGTTCAACTAATAATCAGTGGGGGATGAAGAAAACCCCCACTGATTAAAGTTTCACTTTATAGAGTGAAAGAACAAACCCTCATTTCTAGGGGTTTGTTCTTTTGCTGTATAAATATGTTTGAGTAGGAAATTTTCATTTTGTAACTGAGTATGCAATACTAGAAAAATAGAAAATGATAATAGATTTACATTTTAAATAAGAAAAGGGGAAATAACTTGTGTCCATTTTAATTGTCGATGATAATCCGGTTAACATTTTTGTAATTGAAAAAATTTTAAAACAAGCCGGATATCAGGATCTTGTATCGCTTAATTCTGCACAAGAGCTTTTCGAATACATCCATTTTGGAAAAGATTCTTCCAGGCATAATGAAATTGATTTAATACTATTAGATATTATGATGCCTGAAATTGACGGACTTGAAGTTTGTAGGCGATTACAAAATGAGGAGAAGTGTAAAGATATTCCTATTATTTTTGTAACAGCTTTAGAAGATGCGAATAAATTAGCTGAAGCGCTTGATATAGGCGCAATGGATTATATTACGAAACCTATAAATAAAGTTGAATTGTTAGCGCGTATGCGTGTAGCATTACGCTTGAAATCGGAATTAAATTGGCATAAAGAACAAGAAGAAAACCTTCGTAATGAATTAGATTTAGCTACACAAGTACAAAGAAACTTATTAAGTAGCCCATTAAGAGAAGATCATATAAAAATTGAAGCAAGTTACTTACCTTCATTCAAACTAGCTGGAGATATGTATTATTGGTATAAAACCGATGAAAACCGCTATGGTATTATATTATTAGATGTGATGGGACATGGTGTATCTGCTTCATTAGTTTGTATGTTTATCTCGTCTGCATTACGTGAATCGATTAAATGTTTAATCGATCCAGAACTTGTCATTAAAGACTTAAATAAATATATGACCCTTTTACATAATGAAAATGACAATATCCCATATTATTTTACAGCGATATACTTAGTAGTGGATACAGAAAAGAGAACAATTGAATATGTAAATGCAGGACATCCTTCTGGGTACGTTTTAGTTGATGAAGCGAATGTAGTGGAACTAAATCGCGGGAGTTGTGCGGTAGGATTTTTTGATGAAATAAAAGTTGAAAAGACAGTTATACATTTTGAGAAGAACGCTCAAATCGCATTGTTTACAGATGGTGTTCTTGAAGCAATTGCAAATGATGAATTTGAGTCTGAAGAGAAATTACGTGCTTTTACAGAAAGAAAATGGGGAGATTTAGAAGAAGAGATAGAAGGGTTTTATAAGGAAGAACAGAAGAAAACACAATCAGATGATATGTGCCTAATTATGATACAAACGAATGCGAAATAAAAAGCGTATGAAATCCAAACAGAGGATTTCATACGCTTTTTATTGTATTTTTTGATAGATTTGTTCGTTAGGATTAAACTGGATATAATGCGGCATTATATGTGAAAAACGAAGAGTTTCTTTATTTCCTAAACATAGGAATCCATTGTGGCCTAAACTTTCATAAAATAGTTGCTGTACTTGGTTTTGAAGTTTACCTGTAAAGTAAATTAAAACGTTACGGCAAAGTATAATATGAAATTCGTTAAAAGATTGATCGGTTACTAAATTATGCTGCGCAAAAATAATGTTTTGTAACAGGGATGGATTAAAATAAGCAAAACGACTATCTGTTGAATAATAGTTAGAAAATGCTTGTGTACCGCCAGCTTGTAAATAGTTTTTCGTATAAGTTTGCATTTTATTTAACGGAAGGATGCCTTGTTTTGCTTTTTCTAACACATTTGTATTCATATCTGTTGCGTAAATAACAGCTTTTTCACTTAATCCTTCTTCGTGAAGTAAGATGGACATTGATAATACTTCTTCACCGGTTGCGCATCCAGCGTGCCAAATTCTAATTTCAGGATACTTTTTTAATTCAGGAATCACATGCTCTCTTAGTGCCTTAAAAAAAGCAGGGTTACGGAACATTTCAGTTACGTTAATGGAGAAATCATTTAATAACTGTTCTAAAAACCCTTCCTCATGAATTACTTTTTCAATTAATTTTGAAATGGTAGGGATATTAGAGAGCTGCATTCTATTACAAATTCTTCTATAAATAGATGTGCGAGCATATTGGCGAAAATCAAAGCCAGATAGTTTAAATACCGCTTCCAATAGTAATTCAATTTCTAAGTTCGTGCGCTTATCCATATCTACAGATGGGTCAAAATTATAATACTTATTTTCCACTTAAACTAAACCTCACTTATTTTATTAACCATACACTCATTACTGAATAGAGTTGATGTAAATTTAATGGTTTACTTATATAATCTGAAGCGCCAGCAGATAAACATTTTTCTTTATCATTTGGCATTGCTTTAGCAGTTAGTGCGATAATAGGTACTTCATGTAACCGTAAGTTCATTCGGATATGTTCCATCGTTTCATAACCGTCCATATTCGGCATCATAATATCCATTAAGATAAGGTCAATATTTGTATTGTTTTTTAGTATTTCTAAACACTCTATGCCGTTTTGTGCAGTAATAATGTTGGCATGTTGTTTTTCTAATGCATTTTGTAATGCAAATATATTTCGATGATCATCATCGACAATTAAAATAGTTTTCTCTTGGAAGACGTTATTTGTTTCTGCCGTCACAATAGTTTCCTCAATAACTTCAGCAGGAATAACATCTTCTATCGTTGCTGCGACTTCTAAATTGGATACTTGTATATCAGTTAACCCATTTGGAAGGTTAGGGATATATACGGTGAAAGTACTGCCTTCTCCTACGTTACTCTCTAACGTAATCCAACCACCTAATAATCTAGCAAACTCTTTACAAATAGATAACCCTAAGCCTGTACCACCATATTTTCGAATCGTTGCCCCATCTGCCTGTTGAAAGGCTTCGAAAATGAGTTGATGCTGTTCTTTTGCAATACCAATACCAGTATCTTTTACTGAAATTGTCATCCAATCTTTACTTATATACTGCATATCATGACTCAAATTAGTTGTTTCTATCGAATCGAAATGTAAAGTGACGGATCCTTTTTCCGTGAATTTAAATGCATTGGATAATAAGTTTTTAATAATTTGTTCAATCCGTTTTGCATCTGTGTAAAACAAATCAGGAATCGTATCACTGTCTTCAATCATAAATTCAACATTTTTTTGTGCAGCTATATGTAAAAAGTTTTGCTGCATATTTGCTGCCATGTCACTTATGTTCGTTGCTTCAAAAATCACATCTAGTTTTCCGGCTTCTACTTTAGATAAATCTAGTATGTCATTAATTAAAGTAAGTAAATCTTTCCCTGATGAATGAATAACGGTCGCTAATTCAATTTCATCATCGGATAAATGATTATCATGATTTTCTTTTAACATTTCAGATAATAGTAAAATACTATTTAACGGTGTGCGTAATTCGTGTGACATATTTGCTAGAAATTCTGATTTGTATTTTGAGCTACGTAATAACTCACTTGCTTTTTCTTCTAATTCTGATTTAGTAATTTGTAAGTCAGCTGTCTTTTGCTCGGCCTCTTCCGTTCTAGACTCTAGTTGTTCATTCGTTGTTCTTAATTCTTCGGCTTGCATTTGTAGTTCTTCAGCTTGCGTTTGCAATTCTTCTGATTGAACTTGTAACTCTTCTGTCATTGCTTGTGATTCATGTAAAAGAGTTTGAATTCGCATACGTCCCATAATACTATGGATCGTTAAACCTAGGTTATCAACAGTTTGTTGAATTAAATCTTGATGTAAGTCTGAAATCTCAGTTACACTTACTAACTCCATTACTGCAATCACTTCATCTTCAAATAAGATAGGGATGACTAGTAGGTTTTGAGGGCGTATTTCTAATAGGCCGCTAGTGACATAACGAAATTCTTCTGGTATTTCTCGAAGAATAAAGATTTGTTTTTCTAAAGCACATTGCCCAATTAAACCTTCACCCATTTTAATGGATTGTTTTCCGACATCAGAACCTTGATCGGCGAAAGAAGCTTTTTTCACATAGTAGACAGTTTCTTCAATTTCTTCACGTACATAAAATGCACCGCAAGAGGTTTGCGTTTTTTGTATAACTCCACTAAGAATTTTTTTACCTAACATCTCAATAGAAGGTACACCTTGATACATTAAAATTAATTCTGCAAGCTCGGTTTGTAACCACTCTCTTTTAGATATTTCGTCTAGTAGGTGGTTCGTTGTATGAGCAAGATCTTTTATTTCATCCCGCGTGTTTACATGAATTCTTTCAGTAATTTTTTCTTTAGAAGAAATGGATTTAATAGCTTGAATTACATTTTTAATCGTTTTTGTAATGGAATTCGAAATATAGAGTGAAATGATAATAGAAATACAAGAAAGTAAGAACAATAAACTGTATAACCAAATCTCTAATTTATTATTTTCAGTATCTAATTGTGCAGCTCTTTTTTTCGTTAGTTGCTCCTCTACACCACGGAAGTTAGTTATCTGCGATTGTAATGACTGAATTTGAGTCGTGTCGATTGCTTGTATGTTATTACTATTGTGATTTGTAATGAATGGGTGAATCTCTTTATTAATCCAACTATTGATGTTTTCATTAATCTGTTTTAATTTTTCTTGCTGAGAGGGGTTATCCTCTAATAGAGCAAAAAGATCTTGATAATGTTTTTCGTAATCCTTTTCCGCAGTGTTAAGGGATTGAACGTAATTTGCATCATTAGAAGTAATAAATCCTTTCGCTTTATTTTCAATTGTTAGCAATTCTTTCTCCACTTGATTCGTTAAATTAAGAACTTTAAAATCGTGATCAATAATAAAATTACGAGATTTTTGTAGATTGGAAATCTCATTGTTTAACATAATGAAAGAAATAAGTAAGAACAAAATCATAACTAAATAACCAGCCATAATTTTGTAGCGAATACTAAATTTTGCTTTCGATTTCATTAAAAATTCCTACCTTCAAGGTTATTAAAAGTTTTCTATTGTAAAGAATGAAAAACGTAATATATATTATATCAGTTTTCATAAGGCCAAACTAGAAATCCCCCTATTGTATAAGGGGGTCTCGTTTTGAATAGAGGAAATCATTTTGAAATATAAACATATATGAAAAGTAACGATCGAGGGAATCGGGGGATAATAAAACTTTTAAGAAGGAAAGAGTGTGCTTAAAGCTTTTTTTGCATCTATTCCTTCAAAGATAAATAATACAAGCTCTCTCTTTTTTACAGTAAGGAAAAAGGATATTAATGTGCTTAAGCTTTTAATAGAAGTAAGTGTTCCATGTTTACTTATAAATAAATTAGTTTGAAATGTTGTCATTAAAGCATAAAAATGATGAATCTGCGTTATTGTAGGTGTTTCATTATAAAGAATAGTAGTAGATTGGATTGCATTCATCGAAATATTCCCTTCCATATAGTAAGCATAACAATATAAACATACCCGTTTTAAAAAATGTTAAACATATAAATAAGAAAAAATATAATTATAGTATTTTAGGTTTAGAAAGGGTTACGAAGGGTATACATATACTACAAAGAGATTGACTGAAGATGAATTATAAGATTTCTAGTCTATAAAAATATACTTTTACTTTAAATAAAAAGGAGTCTGGTATACATGAATGAAATGATGATTGATATTACATTTGATTTAATTTACTTGTTAAGTAGTTCGCTTGTAATCCTTTTATTATTCGCTTTTTTCGTAAATGGTTATGTTAATAAGAAGATTAGTGTATACAGAAATGAAGAAAGATAAAGATACACTATATAAAATTTTAGGAGGTTAATAGTTATGAATGTAGATAGAAAAATAGTAGGTGTTTTTAGAACAATTGATGATGCGGCATGTGTTATTAATGAATTAAATGATAAAGGATACTCGGCGGATAATATTTCAGCTATTGCGAAGGATCAAAAGGAAATTGAACATCTGGAAGAAAAATCGGGTGAAAAAGTGAATCATGAAACTGCACATAAAGCGGATATCTTTTCAGCGACAGGGCTTGTGGCAGGAGGAGTAGCAGGCGGACTCGGTGGTTTATTAACAGGTCTTGGTATACTTGCCGTTTCTGGAATGGGTCCAATCGTAGCAGCGGGACCTATCGCAGCAGCTATTGGAGGGGCCGGTATAGGCGGAGGAGCTGGAAGTTTAATAGGAGCATTTATCGGATTAGGAATTCCCGAAGAACATGCTAAGAAATATGAAGAATACATTTACGATGGAAATATATTAATTTTAGTAGATGCAAAATTAGATGATAAGTTAGAAATCTATAAAATATTTGATAAGCATAATGCTTATAACTCTGATTTCTTTAAATAATATTTACTTCACATATCAATGATGCAAAATATAAACATAGTGAATATCGTTTTTTGATCTTACAACTTTGGCGCGGCCGAGGAGTCGTATGACTATAAGAGAGGAAGGGCTTATAGTAAAAGATCAAGTTCTATTATGATATTAAAAAGGGAAGAGGTGTCTTTTCGTGATTGTAAAAATAGTAAAGGATAGTAGTAATAGTTTCCTTTGTACAGTTCAAAATCAAAATGGGGAGAAGTATGTAAAGAAATGGTTTCATAAACAGAAAAACAAGGAAGAAGTAGGGCGACCAACTTTTAAAGAAGTAGAAAAGGATTGGAAAGAAAATAGAGAATCATTTATGTATCCGAATGTTAAAGCAATTTATTAAGCATAATAGGCGCTTTAATCTTACAAAATTGTCACACTCCTGTAAGGTAATTCAATAGATTAGATACTTTTTCCGTGTCATAATAAAGACATAAGAAAGCGCATTAAAAAATTACAACTTATTAGGAGAGTGTCAGTCATGATTGTAACAACAACGTCTGGAATTCAAGGTAAAGAAATTATTGAGTATATTGATATTGTAAATGGTGAAGCTATTATGGGTGCAAATATTGTCCGCGACTTATTCGCTTCCGTTCGTGATGTTGTCGGTGGTCGTGCTGGTTCTTACGAAAGCAAGCTAAAAGAAGCTCGTGATATCGCAATGGATGAAATGAAAGAACTTGCAAAACAAAAAGGTGCGAACGCTATCGTTGGTATTGACGTAGATTACGAGGTTGTTCGTGATGGAATGTTAATGGTTGCTGTCAGTGGTACAGCTGTACGTATATAAGTAAATGAAAAACAGGCTCCCCCTTGAAGTTGATGCTTTGAGGGGATTTTTTTGTTTCATGATTAAAGTTAAAATGAAGAAGAGAGGATGGATTTTTATAAGTGGAAAAAATAAGATGAGGGCGAATGTACTAGCTTACTCAAATGATATAACCGTTTAAGTGATAAAGTTGAAAAGAAACTATAATTTACATATGTTTAAAGTGGCCAAAACTTTTTCGTCAAACGTTATTGTATAAAATGCTAGGATTGCTCCTAGCATTTCGTGAGGGGATATTGCACGGGAATTTAGATAATAAGCAGACGTACCCGCTTATTTCAAATGTAGTATATATTGTTTTCAAGGAGAAAAGTAAGAAGTACAACAATCTATATATATGTATAATGAGAGTGTCAACTTTATGATAAATAATAAAATTGTTATTTGAGGTAAGGGGAGAAATAATGGTATGAATAACTTTAGAGGGTGTATAGTTTATAGAAATAAACGATTGAGCATGTAAGGCGTTGTATTACATAAAATTTATAAAGCATTGGAGGCAGTCACATTATGTTTTGGTTAGGATGTTTTTTAGGATATATTGTAGGTTCAGTTATTACATGTGCTCTACTTTACTATGGGTATAGATCCAATGAAAATAAAAAAGTGGATATACAAAAGAGGGAGGAGAGGAAAATCAATAAAAAAGGTGTATAGGATGTGAAAGGCAAGGTGATAGCATTGATGCAAAAGTAAAGGACAGTACATATTGTATATGACTACTATGTACTGTCCTGATTATTCTTTTTGGATTATGAAAAATTATCTCCTGTCTTACTTATAAATTTCATAGGCGAAATAACCAAATAAATAGCCTATTCCGGCCCCTAAACTAACTGAAAGCAGGGAGAGGTCCGGGAAAAACATACCGAAAATCAAACCGATCATACAGCCAACAAGCATTCCCATAGGTATGAAACTATTTAATAACAGTTGAGCTTTTTGAGATTTTTTCTTACCTAATTTTCCGTTCTTATATTTATGTTCCAATCTTTTCATTACAAATACTACAATTCCACCAACTATTACAACAGGCGCGATTGCCGAAATGAACCACATGTGAAAATCTCCTTTTACCTTTTAATGGAATTATACCAGGTGTTTATAATTATATGTTTCTAAACGTATTATTTAGTCTATTTAAAAGGTCAATCAAAAAGACTTCTTCAATTGCATTTAATAACTCGTCAAAAACACTTTCCCTTTCGTTTTCTCAGCAGACTGCACGACATCAACTGCTGCTTTCACATCCGCTAAGTCATACGTAGAATGTACCGTCATAAAACGTAATTGCTTATTTTCTACTAAACGAATTAAGTGATGAAACGTTTCTTGCCATTTATATGGTGACACTTCTTTATTCCAATGTCGTAAGTGAAATATGTTCGCGTGCACTTTTGCTTTCGTGACAATCTCTGCCCAGTTCACTTGTATTCCTGATAGAAGCCCGATCGTTAAAAAGTGCCCGTTTGGACGTAAGGAGAAAGCTAATGCATTTCCATCTGGTCCTCCGATAGAATCAATCGCAGCATCCGCACCGAGCCCGTTTGTTAATTCCATAACTGTTTCATAAAGCGGGGCAGTGGAAGTATCAATTACATACTTAGCACCAAGGCGTAGTAATTCTTCTGTATGCTTATTATTTCTTGTAATAGCAATTAATCGGAAGTTTAAAATTTGTGATAACTGTGCAAATAAATGTCCAATAGCGGATCCGCAAGCATTCACTAATAAAACGTCATTACGCTGTAAGTTTAACGTTTCTGTACATGTAACCCATGCCGTAAGTGGATTAATATACATTTGTGCCGCTGTGAAATCATCGATGGAATCAGGAATAGGGACTACAAAATCAGCTGATGTCTTCACATACTCTTGCCAAGTACCTTCGCCTCGTAACGGTAAAACACGTTTACCGATAAGCTCTCTAGTAACGCCCGTACCTACATCTTCGACAATACCAACACCTTCATAACCAGGTATGTTAGGTAAAGGGATTCTATGAGCGTACGCTCCGGTTATGGGAATTAAGTCAGATGGATTGATCGGTCTAACTAACATACGGATTAAAACTTCATTATCTTTTAATGGTTCTATATTTTTATATTCAACTTGTAATACATCTTTTGGGTTCCCAAACTCATGAAATCGAATGTGTTTTCCGTGCAAGATAAATGTGCCCCCTTAGTTTGATTGGGTTTATTATAGCATTTTCAGTTTAAATGATTATTTCATTAGCACTAAGTAAAAGGGAACAGAAAGTCGTCGTTTATACTTTGAGGAGATTTTGATTGTGCAAACTTTTAAAATATACATTAATTATGTAGCATTGCTGAATAATAATCTTACATAAATATCAATGCATTTCGATATACAATAATTAATATTTGTATTTGGTAATGAGGATGAAGAGGAATAAGTGACTTATCCCGCTATTTGTGGGAGTCGGGCTGTATGTAAAAGCCTTCACTTTATCAAAATGTAAGCTGTATCTTGTATAATATAATGGTGGAGGTCGAATATGAAAAAAATAAATTCAAATATAGATTTGGATAAAAATGTATTGGAAGCGGTATTTATTCCAAGAAGGTTTATTATTTTATGGATTACACTCGTATATATAGCTTCAATGCTTTTAGAATTTCGTAATAGTATTCTCTCAATGGATAGTTTCTTCTTTACAATAGTCATTGTTATTCATACTGTTTTTCATTGGTATGCTAGTTCATTAAGGAATAGGCAATTGTTATACTTCTTTTTTGTACAACTTTTCATTGTGTTTTTGGCTGCATTTATTGTACCAAATGCTTCGATAGCAATTTTTGTTGGATTAACACCTATTTTAATTGCCCAAAGTCTATATGTTTATCACAATATATTTAAAGTAATAGCAGTTTTTACTCTTATGTACGCCATATTTTGTACTGCAATTAGTATAAATTATGGTGTGAATAAATTAGCTATTCTTATTTCTATGTTTCTTTTAGTGTTAGCAATTATTATTCCTTTTTCTTATATTAATAAGCAGCAATTTGATGCACGTAATCGTATACAGAGTTATATTCAAGAGTTAGAGTCTGCATATATGAGAGTGGAAGAATTGACATTAGCTAATGAAAGACAGCGAATGGCAAGAGATTTACATGATACGTTAGCGCAAGGTGTAGCGAGCTTAATTATGCAATTGGAAGCAATAGATGCCCATATGCAAAAAGGGAATACAGTGCGATCTCAAGAGATTATGAAACAAACTATGATAAGAGCGAGACAAACTTTACATGATGCAAGGCTGGTTATTGATGATTTGCGTCATACTACCAATTCATTTAATAAAGCAGTAGAGGAAGAAGTTCAACGTTTTTCTGAGGCTACGTCTATACACGTGAGATTTACTATTCAAAGCCCTCCGCATATTTCAAGCGTAGTAAAAGAGCACTGCTTATATGTAATTAGTGAATGTTTAACGAATATCGCAAAACATTCGCAGGCAACAGAGGTAAATTTAAAAGTTGAATATATCGATGATCTTGAAAAACTTACTATTGAAGTTGAAGATAATGGAATTGGTTTTGACACTGGAGATATCGGTAAGAATCCTGGACATTACGGCTTAATTGGCTTAAATGAGCGTGTTCGATTGATGAATGGAGAAATACATATATTGAGTGAAAAGATGAAGGGTACGAAAGTGTATATTCAAGTACCTATCAATCATGAAGGAGATAGCCATGAAGTATAACGTATTAATTGTGGATGATCATTTCGTTGTAAGAGAAGGTCTGAAATTAATAATAGAAACGAGTGATTCATTTCAAATTATAGGTGAGGCTGCAAACGGAGAAGAAGCCCTTTCTTTCATAGAAAAAAAGAAACCTGATGTTATTTTAATGGATTTGAATATGCCTAAAATGAGTGGTTTAGAAACAATTGAGGCTTTGAATGAAAAACAAAACCATACGCCGATTATTATATTAACTACTTATAACGAAGATGAATTAATGTTAAAGGGAATTGAGTTAGGGGCAAAAGGATATTTGCTAAAAGATACGGATCGTGAGAATTTGTTTCGAACATTGGAAGCGGCTATTCGAGGTGAGATATTACTACAACCCAATATTATGGAAAAGATAGTGAATTATAAAAGGAAAGAAATACATGCTAATATGGTTGAAGAAAATAACTTAACAGAAAAAGAATTGTTTGTGTTGAAAGCTATTGCGCGTGGAAATAAGAATAAAGAAATTGCATTCGATATGGGAATAGCTGAGCGAACGGTAAAAGCGTATTTAACAAATATATACAATAAATTAGGTGTTAATTCAAGATCAGAAGCAGTAGCTGTATCTATTGAAAGGAAATTAATTCATTTTTAAAACATTATATATGCCCAATCGTACATTATAGGCTTGCCCTTTTGTACGATTTTTTTATTTCTTTCTCATGTTATGCTTTAGAAAGTATGAGAGATTTAAGAACGCTCTAATTGCGTTACACAGACGTTTTTAATGTGGGAAAGGAAGAAGAATAATTAAATGGCAACTTTGTTTTTAATTTCTGTAGTAATTTTCTTTATTTGGCTGCAAAGCAAACAAACAAAATTAAACTGGATACATATTATTACTTTTCTCATGATGATAGGGATTATTACTTATACGGCGCCGCAACCAATGACTAGAGATTTACAAGCAGAGTTATTGGCAGTTATGCTTTTTTCTTTCGCTATTGGTGTTTGGCAAGGTGGGGGAATTACAGTCTGTTATGAGGATGGAATTTTATATATTACAAATGGAAAACAGTATTCCATTTCATGGATTCTCTTAATAATTGGCAACATAATTATTATTAATATATTTGAAGATGGATTTACATTTAATGGACCGTGGTTTCTTTTATGTAGTGTTGTCATGGCATCTGGGGTGAAAAACAGTATTCTATGTGTTCTGTACAAATTAACAGTGCGAAATTGAATAGGAAATCAAAGCTGTTTTCTTTTATCCCAACATAAAATGTATTGTTATAAGTTCATAAAAATGAGAAGAACGTATTGGAAGAATGGGGGGAGTTAACTTAGATGTTTTTACCTATTACTATATTTGATAGGTTTAATTGGCTGGGGAATGTTGCTTTCTCTTCAGAAAAGACTAGCAGGAATCGAGCACTTTCGAGGGCGGAAGAAAGCAATGTTAATTTGTGTGAAAATAAATGTAGAGATTCAGTTAATAATATTCATCAAAAAATAAATGTGGATGCTTTGGACTATAGTAATAGTCGTATATGGGGCCGTGCAGAACCTCATTCAACAATTATCATAACAAGTGGTGATATGTATGTTGGAAGCGGACGAGTTAATAAGTATGGAGAATTTAAAATATATACAAATGATTATCTGGAAGAGTATTTGGTACTAGAGATTCAGTTGATAATGGGTGGTTTCTATCAAGGAAGTATAACGGTAAAGTTAATAAGTTAAGGTATGATGATTTTCTTTTTATTTACTAAATAAAAAGGAAGCAACCGTAGTTGCTTCCTACATCAATTAAGCCGAAGCCTTCTTCATTCTCTCAAGTAAACTAGATAACACATGCGTACGATATGATTCTAGTTTTTTACCTTCGTAAGTACGAATACCTAATTTTTTAAGTTCTTTTACATACCAACCTTTGCTTCCGAAATACATGTGATCGCTCCCCTTCAACTTTGTTTTTTGTTTGTTCTGATCATACTTGGAGGTACGGGTATTAATGAAGGAAATGAATTTCGCGCGAAAATGGTTAACTTTGTTGCAAAAGACATATATACTAAGGATAGTATATAACGAGGTGGACAAGACGTGATTATAGAGAAGCACGAAATTCAAATTGACCAAATTACGAGCGGTAAAGTGAATATCTTTACTTTCTATAGGAATAGAAAGCAAGTTGATGATCATTTTTTACGATTGCAAGAACCATCGCTTACAGCAAACTACTTCTTCCATTTTCATTTTGATGCAGAGAGCTTGCATCTACTGCAGGAAGAGTTTCCGAGCGTATATCCGTACGCCGGTAGTGAAACGATTCACGACTGGACGGAAAAGATGAAAGCAGAATTGCAACATCAGATCCAAACAGGAAAATGGAATAAGCGCGTACGTATCGGTAATCGCATTCTAGATGTGGTGTTTACGTGGTGTGACGAAGATATAGTAGAGTAAAAAGAAGCGGATGACGCTTCTTTTTTAGCGCTGGAATAAAACGAGCTTACCTGCAGAAGATGTACAGCGATGTGTTTTTTCGTGCAATCCTTTTTCTTGTAAAATAGATTCACCTTTTGCTTTCGCTTCTTTTTCAGTTGCCGCCTCGAATGATTCATCTAATGCTTTTGAACCATCTTTTTCAAAGACTGTTAGAACGTATACTCCCATGAAAATTCCCTCCAATAATAAAAATCAGAATCTTATAACTATTTTGGCATAAATCACTAGAATATGCAAAGAAATATATGACATTGCGTGTTACAATAAAGTGAAACTTTAATAAGCAGGGGAGTTTTTTATCCCCTGCTTATTATTAGTTGAACCAATCGGGTATTTATGGGCAGTTAACTTTCAGATAAGCTTCTTTGTCTACTGCCCGTTAATACGGGGTAAGGTGAAACTGTAACTATTGGGGAGTCTATTCATGCCTACTTATTAAAGTTTTCAGCAATTTTAATATTGATAAAATGAAACTTTTGAAATATAGAAAGGATCGTTATTTGTGAAACAAGTGAAGTTTATACATGCGGCTGATTTGCATTTGGATAGTCCGTTTAAAGGGATGGAGATGAATGTACCACAGTCTGTTTGGGAGAGAATGAAACAAAGTACGTTTGAATCGTTCGAACGTATTATTGATAAAGCGATTCAAGAGCGCGTTGATTTCGTATTACTAGCCGGGGATTTGTATGATGCGGAGACGAGAAGTTTGAGGGCGCAAGTGTTTGTGCGCGAGCAAATGAAGAGACTGTCGCAGTACGATATCCCTGTTTTTATTATTCACGGTAACCACGATCATTTAGGGGGAAGCTGGGCAGCAATTGAGTTTCCGGAAAATGTTCATGTGTTTACGGAGCCTTATGTAGAAGAGAAATCATTTTATAAAAATGGTGAGCTATTCGCTTCTATTTACGGGTTTAGTTATTTACAGCAAGCGGTAACGGATAATATGACAGCGCAGTATATGAAAATGAGTGATGCACCTTTTCATATTGGCATGCTTCACGGAAGTGTGGAAGGAGATGCAGAGCATAATCGCTATGCACCGTTTCAAATTCGTGAGCTGAAAGAAAAGCAGTTTGATTATTGGGCTCTTGGTCATATACATAAACGTGAAATTTTATTAGAAGAGCCGTGCATTATTTATCCAGGGAATATACAAGGGCGTCATCGTAAGGAAACTGGAGAGAAGGGCGCGTATCTTATTGAACTTACGAAACAGGGAACGCAATGTTCATTTTTCCATACAGCGGATGTTGTGTGGGATGAGGTAGAAGTGAGTATCGATGGACTGGAAACTGTTGATGAACTTATGACGGTGATATCAACCATGATGAATGAATGCCGAAGAGAAGAAGAAGGGACACTATTAACTGTCATATTTACAGGGCAGGGCCCACTTTCTCCTTATTTACGTGATGACAAGCGCGCGGAAGAGATTTTTCATATTTTAGCAGCGGGAGAAGAGCGAAAAGATTTCGTATATGCGATGAAGTGGAAAAATGAGACGGTTTCTTTTGCGGAAATCGAGCGTTTGAAAGAAGAAAATCATTTCGTCGGTAGTGTGCTAAAAGAGTTAGAAGCGTTCACTAATATGGACGGTGTGTTGCGCACGATTTGGACATCTCCTGTAGCGCGTAATAGTATTGAATCTTTTACAGAAGAAGAGAAGAAAGAGATTCAAAAGGAAGCGGAAAATATTATTTTAGAGCAATTATTCCAGCAAGAGAGGGATAAAAAATGAGAATTGAAAAACTCCATATTTATGGGTACGGAAAATTAGAAAATGTGGAAATGGATCTTTCAATGCTGACGGTGCTGTACGGTGAAAATGAAGCGGGGAAATCGACAATTCGCTCGTTTATGAAAAGTATTTTATTCGGTTTTCCGACGAGAGGACAGCGCCGTTATGAGCCGAAAGAAGGCGGCAAGTATGGCGGTGCGATGACTGTGCAAACAGAGAAGTACGGTCGTTTGAAAATTGAACGATTGCCAAAGACGGCAGCTGGTGAGGTGACCGTTTATTTTGAAGACGGAAAAACGGGCGGCGAAGAAATTTTACAGGACATACTAAGCGGGATGAATGAAAGTTTATTTGAATCTGTCTTTTCATTTGATATGCACGGTCTTCAAAATATTCACCAGCTAGGCGAAGTGGATATCGGCAATTATTTATTTTCGGCAAGTGCAGTCGGAAGTGATGCGTTATTACAGCTAGATAAAAAGCTAGAAAAAGAAATGGATCAGCGCTTTAAGCCGAGTGGTCGTAAACCAGAAATTAACGTGTCACTGCAAGAGATGAAGAAGCTTGAAGAGAAGATGAAAGAGTGGCAAGGGAAAATTGGCACGTATGAAAAGCAAGTGGAGCAGTTAAAAGAAAGTGAAGAGAAACTTGCTGCTGTTCGCGTGGAAAAAGAGAGTGCAGAAAAGCGAAAGCAAGATTATGAAATATTAGCTGCGCTTGAGCCTCTCGTTATTGAAAAGCGTGCGCATGAGAAAGTGTTACAAAACGAGAGCGGGCAATTTCCTGTAAACGGGATGGCGCGTTATGAAGCGATTAAGGCGAAGATGGAGCCGCTCCAATTACAAGTTGATTCGCTCTATAAAAAAATAGAGAATGTGCAATCGGAAATGGAATCGATTCAAATAGATGAAGAGTTTTTACAAAAAGAAAGTTATGTAGAAGAACTTCGTATGCAGCACATGTCTTACGAAAATGCACGCCAAGAAATGCGTGATATGACAGGAACGATTACGAATATAAAAGAAGAACTTACGGAGCTAGAGCAACAAATCGGTGCTACTTTTGAAAAAGAAACAGTTCTTTCGTTTGATATGAGTTTGGCAACGAAAGAGTTAATTACCCAAGCAGTGCAAAAGGCGCGCGAACTAGAAACGCAAAAAGCGCAGCTCGATGACCGTTTTAAAGTGGCGCAGGAGCAATTAGAAGAACAAGAAGAAAACATAAGACAGATTAAGCAACAAATGTTAGCGGAGGAAGAGCGAAATACGTTAGCGGAGAAAGAGAAGTCGTTCCAAGATGCGGCGTTTATCGGTATGGGCGCAGAGAGAATGAAGCGCAAGTATGAGGAAAAAGCAGGAGCAGCTATGCAAAAGAAAAAGCAGTGGCAAAGAGTTTGTCTTCTGTTACTTATTATTAACACGCTTGTTTTATTCACGAGTTTATTTATAGATAACCGCCTACTCTTATTTATTAGTGTCATTATTTTTGTAGGGATTGTTCTGGCCCTCGTTTTATATAAAGATCCGTCAAGTGGATTACAAGAAGAGTTTCTTACTCTTCAGCAAAGTGCTGGCGGGAGACAAAGTGAAGAAGCGATGTCTGTTCGCTATCAGTTAGAAAAAGATGAAGAGATTCGGAAGCTATTTGAGCGCGAGTCGTATAAGTTACAACAAATGGAACGAGCGTATGATAAAGTCGTTTCATCGTATGAGGAATGGGAGAGAGAAACGTTCCGCACTAGCGAACAAGTAGATGTGTATAAAATGCGCTATATGTTCCCTGAATTTTATACGTATGCACACATATTGCCAGCGTTTGAGCGTATGGAAAAAATGCAGCAATTATATCGTGAGTTAGAGAAACAAGGCGCTCGTAAATCTTCATTATATGAAATGATTTCGCAATTTGAACATAAACTAGAAACTGTTATCGGTAGTGCGGAGTATAGTAAGCTGCACGAGGCACAAAGCCGTATGCAAAATGAGAAAGAAAAGCGCCAAACTTGTAAGCAGAGAAAAGAGAAGCTGGCGGAATGGCAAGAAGAATATGAGTTCATGCAAGAGCAATTGAAACAACTGTTAGTAGAGCGAGATAGTTTATGGCATATCGCACATTCAACTGATGAAGAGATGTTTTTAGAAGCAGGTAAACTATCGGAAAAACGTGAAGATGCTGAGAAGCAAGTAGGGCGTTTATTACCGCAAATTGATTTGTTAGAACAGCGTTTAACGAGTTTATCATTAGCTGAACATTATGAGGCTGACGGTTATGAGGAAAAATTAAAGCAAGAACTGACAGTTGCACAAAACTGTCTTACGAAAGAGAAAGAACTGACAGAGCGCATGGCGAAACATCGTATGGAAATTGCGAATTTAGAAGAAGGTAGTACGTACGGTGATTTATTGCATGAATGGGAAATGAAAAAAGCGCAAGTACGTGAACAAGTGAAGAAGTGGGCTGCGTATGCGGCCGCAAAGACAGTGTTAACGAAAACGAAGCAATATTATCATGAAGTACATCTTCCTCGTATTTTACAAAAATCAGAAGAGTATTTCGTCTATTTAACAGGCGGACGATATAGTAAAATCTTTTCACCGTCAGAGGCGGAACCGTTCATCGTTGAGCGTAACGACGGTATGCGTTTTTACAGTCATGAACTAAGCCAAGCGACAGCGGAGCAGTTATATTTATCGTTACGATTTGCATTAGCGAAAACATTTGAGCATGACTATCCGTTTATTATTGATGATAGTTTCGTACATTTTGATGGGGTAAGGACAAATCGCACAATTGAACTAATAAAGGAAATTGCGCAAGATAGACAAGTAATCTTCTTTACATGCCATGTGCATTTACTAACGTATTTTACAGAAAAACAGATTATAAAATTAACGCATAAGCGTAAAGAAAATGAGTTGTAGTATGCTATACTAAAAGTAATTGATTTGGTGGAGGAATTCGAATGAAAAAGAAAATTGCAGAATATGAAGTTGGTGAACAAGTCGATGTTTTCTTGTTAATTAAAACAGCGACAAAAGGTTTAGCAAGCAATGGAAAGCCGTTTTTAACAGTAATCTTACAAGATCCAAGTGGAGATATTGAAGCGAAGCTATGGGACGTATCACCAGAAGTTGAGAAACAATATGTAGCAGAAACAATCGTTAAAGTAGCTGGTGATATTTTAAACTACAAAGGACGTATTCAATTACGCGTGAAACAAATCCGAGTTGCGAATGAAAATGAAGTAACGGACATCTCAGATTTCGTAGAAAAAGCACCAGTGAAAAAAGAAGATATGGTCGAAAAAATTACGCAATACATATTTGAAATGAGAAACCCAAACATTCAGCGTCTAACAAGACATTTGTTAAATAAGCACCAAAACGAATTTTTAGAATATCCAGCAGCGACAAAGAACCATCACGAGTTCGTATCTGGACTAGCTTATCACGTCGTATCGATGCTTGATTTAGCGAAAGCTATTGCGGCTTTATACCCATCGTTAGATAAAGACTTATTATATGCAGGCGTTATTTTACATGACCTTGGTAAAGTAATCGAATTATCTGGTCCAATTTCCACAACATACACGTTAGAAGGAAATTTACTTGGCCACATTTCTATTATGGTGAACGAAATTGGGAAAGCAGCAGACGAGCTGCAAATCGATGCAGAAGAAGTATTAATCCTTCAGCACATCGTCCTTTCTCACCACGGAAAAGCAGAATGGGGTAGCCCAAAACCACCATTAGTAAAAGAAGCAGAAATTCTGCACTACATCGATAACTTAGATGCAAAAATGAACATGATGGACCGCGCATTAGGACGCACAAAACCAGGCGAATACACTGAGCGTGTCTTTGCACTTGATAATCGTTCGTTCTATAAACCGACGTTCCATAATTAATAATGTGAATCAAATGGCCTCATTAAGTGTTAATAAGCTTAGTGAGGCTGTTTTTTATTGAAAATGAAATAAAATAGTTAAGAAGTACGCATGGGTGTAACGAAGAACTAATAAAACATATCTTGCCACTAGAATGGGAGCATAGCAACTTTTTAGGTGAGTACCGCCAGCATTTCAGAAAAATATGCTAAGCAAAAAATACAATAAGCTGCCCATATGGGCAGCTTATTTACATAATTTTCGATATAGGAAGTAGTTTTAAGCATTAGGCAATATAAATTTCATTTCCTGGCTCTTATTTTCGGCGGGTTTTTAGCTTTCGCCAAGCTGAACCGCCAGTTAGCGAAAGGCAAGGCGGTGAATATATTTACAAAATGACAAAACTGTAAGAATACACGAATGTTTGTAAGAAAGTTCGATGTTTTCCTTTTTCTTTTTTTATTATAGTGAAAAAGAAGAACGAAATATTCTCTTATGTAGGAAAGGAAGATAATAATGATTGATCTATTAAACAAATGGATGTTAGAAAGTACAGGCAATTTCAATATCGTTGTAGGACTTACAGCACTTCTATTTTTGGGTTCAGTAATTGCACTTATTATTATTTATAAAAAAATTGGTAAACCAGATGAAAGAACAAATGCTATTTATTTTAAAGTTATTTCTTGTATGTTTACTACTCAAATTCTAATGAATTGCATATTTATTTCTTTAGTTGGTAAAGATATCGAGAATTTCCGTCAAATCTTTATATTATTTGAAGCCTTTGTATTCTTCGTTGGAGCTATTTATTCGTTTAAATTATATAGACAGGAATACAAATAATTCACTTATAAGAAACAATAAAAAACAGTAGTGATTTTATACACTACTGTTTTTTATTGTTCATTTTCAAATGTAAACTTTTCATTTTTAGTTAACTGTATATTCTATACATATGAGGTTAACATAACGTCTCATTATCGGTAGCAAGGAAAAAGGAGAAGCCTGCTCTCACAAGGGAACCCTCTTTTTCTGCTCTATGAATCTATACATTTTTTTATACATTTCTATCCTGAAGGGGATTTTAAGATTTCTGTTTGTTACTGAATTAGCTGAAAAACTGTAAAAAACCTTGCATACTCTTAGCGTGTTTTTTGAATGCTGGCGATATCCTACATCCATCAACTTATGAATTTTATAATGTCTCCAAACCAAGAATTTCTTGTGTTTTTAGTCCGAAATTTTATGCAATAAAAAAATATCTCAAATTCGAGATTATTCTCTTGCTTTTTAATCACTTGAGTTGTAAAGTGATAGTAACGAAAGCGATTGAGTCATATGAAAAACATACACTCAGTTGCTTTTGATTAAAAAAAACGAAGTAACTTATTCAGTAAAAACTAAGATGAATTTACAAAAACATAATGAGAATAAATTGAAAAGCTAAGAAGCATATTATTTTTTAGTTATCACTTGACTAGTAAAATGAAACGGAGGAATTATCAATGTATGAAATTAAAGGGCATCATCACATTTCAATGGTTACAAAAAACGGAAGTGAGAATAACCATTTTTATAAAAACGTACTTGGTTTACGCCGTGTGAAAATGACGGTAAACCAAGATGATCCATCCATGTATCACTTATTTTACGGAGATAGAACAGGAAGTCCAGGTACAGAATTATCATTTTTTGAAATACCTTTAGTAGGAAAAACGTATCGTGGTACGAATGCAATTACTCGAATTGGATTACTCGTTCCTTCAGAGGAAAGTTTACGTTACTGGAAAGAACGATTTGAGAAGTTTGATGTGAAACATAGTGAAATGACAACATATGCAAATCGTCCTGCTTTGCAATTTGAGGATGCGGAAGGTCTTCGTCTCGTACTACTCGTTTCAAACGGAGAAAAAGTAGAGCACTGGGAAACGTGGGAGAAATCCGAAGTTCCTGCACAGCATCAAATTCAAGGAATGGGTTCTGTGGAAATGACAGTGCGTAGACTTGATAAACTGGCGAATACATTAACAGATATATTTGGTTATACAGAAGTTAGCCGAAGCGATGAAGAAGCGGTTTTCCAGTCTATTAAAGGAGAAGCCTTCGGAGAAATCGTTGTGAAATATTTAGATGGTCCTACTGAAAAGCCGGGCCGCGGTAGCATTCACCATTTAGCAATTCGTGTAAAAAACGATGCAGAGCTAGCTTATTGGGAAGAACAGGTGATACAAAAAGGTTTCCATTCTTCTGGCATTATCGATCGTTTCTATTTTAAAAGCTTATACTTCCGCGAATCAAACGGAATCCTATTTGAAATTGCGACAGATGGACCAGGATTTACAGTTGATGGAGATGTAGAACATTTAGGAGGAAAACTTGATTTACCACCGTTCTTAGAAGATCAGCGAGCAGAAATTGAAGCGAAATTAGCACCTATTGAAGAGAAAATATAAAATTAAAAACCATTGGAGGAATATAAAATGAACCAATTAAAAGGAATTCACCACGTTACAGCAATTACAAGTAGTGCAGAAAAGAACTATGAGTTTTTCACTCACGTTTTAGGAATGCGTTTAGTTAAAAAAACAGTAAACCAAGATGATATTCAAACGTATCATTTATTCTTTGCAGATGATAAAGGTAGTGCAGGAACAGATATGACATTCTTTGACTTCCCAGGTATTCCAAAAGGAGTACACGGTACAAATGAAATTTCAAAAACTTCATTCCGAGTGCCAACTGATGCAGCGTTAGCATATTGGGTAAAACGCTTTGACCGTCTTGAAGTAGAACATACAGGCATTAAAGAGCAATTTGGTAAGAAAACTCTTTCTTTCGTTGATTTCGATGATCAACACTATCAATTAATCTCTGATGAATTAGATAAAGGGATCGAATCAGGTACACCATGGCAAAACGGTCCAGTTCCATTAGAATATGCAATTACTGGCTTAGGCCCTGTATTTATTCGTATCGCAAACTTTAGTTTCTTCAAAGAAGTGTTAGAAAAAGTTCTATTATTTAAAGAGATTGCGCAAGAAGGAGAATTCTATTTATTTGAAGTAAACGAAGGCGGAAACGGTGCTTCTGTCATTGTAGAACATAATACGGTTCTTCCGGAAGCACAACAAGGCTTTGGTACAGTGCACCATGCTGCATTCCGCGTAGAAGATCGCGCTGTATTAGAAGAGTGGATTGAGAGAATCGGTAGCGCCCAACTTCCGTCATCTGGATATGTAGATCGTCACTTCTTCGAGTCATTATACGCAAGAGTAGCACCACAAATTTTATTTGAATTTGCAACAGACGGCCCAGGATTTATGGGGGATGAGCCATACGAAACACTTGGCGAAAAGTTATCATTACCTCCGTTCCTAGAGCCAAAGCGTGAAGAAATTGAAAAATTAGTTCGTCCAATTGATACAGTAAGAAGTACGAAGGAATTTATTAAAGAGTAAAATAGAAATAATAAGTAGGAGAGCAAGTAGTTTTAGCGGATCGCTGGAACTGCTTGCTTTTTTATTTGGGCTATAAAATTTTCTGAAAAATGTTTCTCGAATTTTATAAATAGAAATATTTGGTATAATTCATTTAAATTATAAATTTTCTGACAATTATTTTTCAATACATAGAAAAGAGGTGGTGATATACAATTTGAATAATTGTATAAATATCCTAATTTTGTAAGTTTGGAGAAAAGGGGATGCGAGTGTATGGGAGCAGATGTAGTAACACGGGAGCAAATGAAACATCCTTTAGATGATTGGTATCGTGTAATGTTGCAGCAAGATATAGAGAAAGCTAGGGAAATGAAGGAAGATATTGAGAGTGAATTTTCTAATGTAAAAGAGGATGGGGGTTTATGGCTATATTACTCTTTATTAGATTTTAGATATAAAGTGCTGGCGGATGGCTTACAAATTACTAAAAATAGTTTTGATAAAATTGATGAAATTTATAAAACGTCTGAAAATCGTTTGTCATATTACTATTATTTTTTTAAGGCAATGCATGCAACTCTAATATCAAATTACAATGATGCAAGTAGATGTTATGAGAAGGCCAAAACACTAATAAAATATATTCCTGATGAATTAGAATATGGGGAATTCTGTTATCGTCTTTCTGCATTTTTCTACAATACAAGGCAACCAATGAATACAATGAAATATGTAAATAAAGCTAAAGAAATTTTTTCAAAACAATCAGGACAAGATATGAATATTGCTTTATCTCAAAATCTTTTAGGACTAACTGCCATACAAATAAAGCAATATGAACAAGCAGAAGAGTGTCTAAATTCAGCGATAGATATTCTACAAAAACAGGATAACGCTATATTGCTTTTAAGGGTACGTCATAATTTAGGATGGCTATACGCAAGTCAAAACCTTTCTGCACTAGCTATTCGACATCTTTCGGAAGTAACAGAGAAATTCCCAGCACATTTCAAAGCGATTTTCCTACAAGCTAGGGAACATTTTAAACTGGGAGAAACAAACATTGCTGAAGAATTAATTGATAGAGGATTAAATATTTGTATGGAGTTAGAAAATGAAGAGTATATACATCATTTTAGTATTTTAAAAGCAGTAAATGGTAATGTTCCTATTAAAGAATTAGAGCAGATTATCCTTAAAGGAATTACTTATTTTGATAAAGAATCTTTATATAGTTACACTCAGGAATATGTGGAAAAACTTGCAATAAAGTTTCGTGAGGATGCTAATTACATGAAAGCAAGTGATTATTTTTACAAAGCATTACAGGCAAAAGAGAAGAAGATAGAGAGAGGAGCATTAAAATAATGTTTAAAAAAATAGGTATGGCTGTAACTAGTATAGTGTTAGTTGGTATTGTATCTGTCGGTTTAAATAGTTCTTTTGTACAACAAGCGGAGCACGGTGATGTTCCAGCACCAGCAAGACCAGACTACGTTAACATTGGAGAGACAGGTGGAGCACCAGCAGATAATAGAGGCGATGGAGGAGCACCGGCCAACTTCAATAAAGGTGACGGTGGCGGTATTAGCAAGCAAGACTCACACGCTGACCATTTTTAAATTAAATAATAAAGTGAAGGGACCTCATAACGAGGTCCCTTTTCTTTTTGGTCGTAAAAAGAATTGACTTACTTTAAATATGTAACTATAATAGTTACAAAGTAACCATCACTAATGGCAATGAGTAATATTTTTTTAGTATAATTGTAACTATCGTGGTTACAGTTAAAAATAATCATAAAACAACCAAATAATGTAAAAACTTTAAGTAGCAACTTGAGAAAGGAGACGGGAATTTTGAAACGGTTTAAATTTTATTTCATTAGCGGTATTGTGCTCGTTTTGTTAATTGTATGTAACTTCGTTGATAAGCCGATTGCGAAGGTTGGAGAAGTGAAAAATACTGTTGTGATGAAGCTGCATACGAAAGAGAGTATGGCGCAAATTGATGGGCAGACGATTTACTTTAAGCAAATTGGTGAGGGGAAGCCGCCTTTACTTATGCTTCACGGGTTTGGTGGTTCTTCAGATGGGTTTAGTGATATTTATCCGGAACTTGTAAAGGACCATACGATTATCGCGGTTGATATTTTAGGATTTGGACGTTCTTCGAAGCCGGTTGATTTTCAGTATTCGTTTCCTGCGCAAGTGAATTTATATTATAAGTTAATGAAGAAACTCGGATACGATCAATTCGCAGTACTGGGTCATTCGATGGGCGGAGAGATGTCTCTAAATTTAGCGTATTTATATCCGGATGCAGTAACGCATCTCGTTTTAGCGGATTCTACAGGGATAGAGTCTTTCCAGCAAAAAG
This sequence comes from Bacillus sp. 16GRE42, assembly GCF_019837435.1. Taxonomy (NCBI): domain Bacteria; kingdom Bacillati; phylum Bacillota; class Bacilli; order Caryophanales; family Bacillaceae; genus Bacillus; species Bacillus sp. 16GRE42. Next base: position 588,227 of record NZ_JADAXF010000002.1, on the reverse strand, counting down.
AAAGCTATGAAGTGCCACCGCTATCAACGGACTTACAAACTGTAACAGAGATTACAGATTATAATAAAAATGCAGTGAAAAATAGTCGCGATGATAAAGAGCATTATGATCAACTGACGAAAATGAGAGAGCGCCGCATTGCGATGGAAGCCGATAAAATTAAGGTGCCGACTTTAATTATATGGGGACGACACGATAAGAGCGTTTCTTGGAAAAATGGTGAACTGTATCATGAGCTATTTGCAAATAGTACGTTTCATATCATTGAAAAAGGATACCACGCACCGTTTCGTCAGGAACCAATAGAGTTTATGGAATATGTACAAGCGTTCTTCGCGAAGAATCCGCAATAAATTTTAAGCATAAATCCACTTCTTTCCTCATACAGTGAAACTAATAAGGCTTGTCTAAGGAAAGGAATGAAGTACAGTGGAAACTTTACCATGGTGGGTGTATCTTGTAATCGTCGGGATCGTATTAAGTGGCTACATGGTTTTATATACTTCAAAAAAAGAGCAAGAGATGGATAATGAGTTTATCGAAAAAGAAGGCGAAGTGTATATGAAGCGTTTAGAAGAAGAGCGAGAGAAACGGAATCAGGATAGTGATAAAGATTCGGTATTGCTTTAATAGACATTTTGAAAGGCTACCAACTAGGAGAACTTTACATCTAGGTGGTAGCCTTTTTTCTTTTTTTGGAGCAGTATATGTTCATCAAGCTAAGCTTATATAAGCTTAATTCTACATGTATATGATATTCATCATGAACTTTTATTGATGGTATTTATATATATGTTCACTCATAAGAATGGAAATAGCGCAGTATCTACAGGGGGGATTAACAATGCATGGGGATGAAACAACATTACATCCTGATACAGGTGTTACATCTGTAATGTTTGTTGAGCGTTCATTAAATGAAATTCGTTTTTGGTCTAGAATCATGAAGGAGCATTCTTTTTTTCTTCGCTTAGGGTTTAGATGTGAGGATACGCAACTAATCGAAGAGGCTAATCAATTTTATCGATTGTTTGAACATATCGAACAAATAGCGCATTCCTATACAAATGAAACAGATCCTGAGCAAATAAAAAGATTTAATTCAGAAGTACAACAAGCCGCAACTAATATTTGGGGATTTAAACGAAAAATTTTAGGGTTAATTCTCACGTGTAAATTGCCAGGACAAAATAACTTTCCACTGTTAGTTGACCATACAAGTAGGGAAGCTGATTATTTTAGAAAACGTTTAATACAATTAAATGAAGGGAAATTAGATGCTCTTCCTGATGCTATTATTAAAGAAAATGTTTTCTTTTTAAGGATTATGGCAGATCACGCTAAATTTATTGGTCATCTTCTTGATCCATCGGAAAGAAAGCTTGTAGATACAGCTCGGAATTTTAGTAATGATTTTGATGAATTGATGTATCAAGCAATTGACTTAGAATCTATGAAGCCACAATCCCAAACAGTCCCTCTTTTAGATCAATTTTTAGATCAAAATCGTGTGTCGGTTACATCTCTTCGGAATTTTAAGAAAACAGCGCGTGATTTAATTGAGCAATGTAAAATAAAGAGTATCATTCATCCGTTATTAGCAGACCATGTTTTCCGTGAAGCTGATAGATTTCTTGAAATCATTGATATGTTTGATGTTCATCTTACAAATATTCAATCACAACCTAGATATTAGAAGATAAGGAAAGATAATATTTTATTTTCAGCTGAGAAGTTAACAGTTTATGGTTAGCTTCTTTTCTTTGTGATGAAAATGTTTAAAAATGAAACTGTACGTTATTCTTTCTGGAGAATGATAAGAAAGGATGGCGTATTTTTTATGCTTAATCTAGTCTTAGCTAGTATCTGTTCGTTATATTATTGTTCGGGAAATTATTATAGGAGCATATCATATGAAATATACACACTACATAGCGCCATTACAACCTGTAACGTAAAAGTTGCACAGCTAACGCAACGACAACTCGCTTTACTCTTCATCAGTTATTTGACCATACTAGACGTAGAGAGGTGATAAACACAGTATGATTTTTAGTGAACGTTTAAAACAAGAACGAGAGAAACGAAATTGGTCGCAAAATGATTTGGCTGAAAAAATTCATGTAAGTAGGCAGTCTGTTTCGAAATGGGAGACGGGAAAGAACTATCCGAGCATTGAAATTATTATTCATTTAAGCGATCTGTTCGGTATTACGATTGATGAATTATTAAGGAGTGACGAAGAGTTGACGCAAAAAGTAATCGAAGATAGTAAGCAATTAGCGCATCCAAAATGGAAGGTGTTTTTCGATAGTTTATTTATGATGGGCGTATTTTTGTTTATTACAAAAATCGTTGTATGGATGTTAAATAAGTTTGCCGGAGCAAGCATTACACTTGTAGCAGATGCACCATATGTAATGAATTTTTTACCCCTCATACTAATGGTTATAGGTGGCACGGCTTCTGATAAGTTGAAGAAAATATATAGATAGAGGAAATAATTCCACCGCACTAGCTGTTCTTTCTACTCAAATTGTGTACTATAAAGGATAGGATGACATAAAGAAGGGGACATTTAGAATGGAATTTCATGAACAGAAGATTTTGCCGGCAGTGAGGCAAATTAAAGATTTGGAAAAGCTATTACATAGTTCGTATGAGTATATTGTTATTTTAGATATTCATGTTGGTCAATTGAAGAGTGTTGTGTCACTTGCGAAGCAGCATAGTAAAAAGGTGTTTTTACATGTTGATTTGATCCATGGATTACAAAGTGATGGGCATGCGACGGAGTTTTTATGCCAAGAATATAAACCGTACGGGTTACTTTCGACAAAGGCGAGCGTGATTATGAAGGCGAAGCAAAAGGGTGTCGTCTCTATTCAGCGCATCTTTTTAATTGATTCTAGCGCGATGGAAAAGAGCTGTAATTTGCTAGAAAAGACGAAGCCGGATTATATAGAGGTGCTTCCTGGTGCGCTAACGGATGTGATTGCTGAAGTGAAAGAGCGTACTGGTGTCCCGATTTTAGCGGGTGGTTTCATTCGTACTGTGGAAGATGTTGAAAGAGCTTTAAATGCTGGTGCGACAGCAATTACGACATCAAAAAAAGAACTATGGAAACATTACCAAAAAAAGTGACGAAAATGTGAAAAAATTCTGTTGACACCGCTTTCATGAAAGGTTAACATTATAGACAAGTTAATAAACGTGACGGAGAAAAGAAGAGATCCACATTTTATTGTTTCTATATATTATATAGAAGCATGTAAGCTGTGGATCTTTTTCTTTTGAAAAAACGAATGGCCATTCATTTTACCTCTATCACATTTGAACGCATTTAAATTGATTGTGGAGGGATTTTATGTCAGCATTTTTAGGGGAGTTAATAGGGACTGCATTGTTAATCTTACTTGGTGGCGGCGTTTGCGCTGGTGTAAGTTTAAAGAAGTCGTTTGCAAAAGATTCAGGTTGGATTGTCATTACAATGGGCTGGGGCTTAGCGGTAGCAGTTGCAGCGTACGCGGTTGGATCAATTAGTGGGGCACATTTGAATCCAGCTTTAACGATAGGACTAGCATTTAAGGGAGCGTTCCCATGGAGTGACGTACCAGGTTATATCGCAGCACAAATGATTGGGGCAATTATCGGGGCAGTTCTTGTATATTTACATTACTTACCACACTGGAAAGAAACAGAAGATCCAGGAACAAAATTAGGTGTATTTGCAACAGGTCCAGCAATTCCGAACACATTTACAAACCTTGTGAGTGAAATGATTGGAACATTCGTTTTAGTATTTGGTATATTAGCAATTGGAGCAAATAAATTTGCAGATGGTTTAAATCCATTTATCGTAGGTTTCTTAATCGTAAGTATTGGTTTATCATTAGGTGGAACAACAGGATACGCGATTAACCCGGCTCGTGATTTAGGTCCGCGTATCGCACACTTCTTCCTTCCGATTGCAGGAAAAGGCGGTTCAAACTGGAAGTATGCATGGATTCCAGTAGTCGGTCCAATTTTAGGTGGATCACTTGCAGGATTATTCCATCAAGTTGTATTCGAAGGAAAACAAAATGTAGCACTTATTTATGTGATTATTGCAACTGTGATTGTACTAGCAATCTCTTATATGACAAGTAAAAAAAGTGAAAGCAATACAAATAGTAGAAAAGTAGCATAGGGGGAAACCGATATGAAAAAATATATTCTTTCTTTAGACCAAGGAACAACTAGCTCACGCGCAATTCTGTTCAATAAAAAAGGTGAAATTGTTCATTCAGCTCAAAAAGAGTTTACACAACATTTTCCAAAGCCAGGTTGGGTAGAGCATAATGCACAAGAAATTTGGGGATCTATTTTAGCAGTTATCGCAACTTGCTTAAGCGAAGCTGATGTAAAACCAGAACAAATCGCTGGTATCGGTATTACGAACCAACGTGAAACAGCGGTTGTTTGGGATAAAACGACTGGAAAACCAATTTACAACGCAATCGTATGGCAATCTCGTCAAACAGTTGAAATTTGTGATGAGTTGAAAGAAAAAGGTTATAGCGAAACGGTTCGCGAAAAAACAGGTCTTTTAATTGACGCATACTTCTCTGGTACGAAAGTAAAATGGATTTTAGATAACGTTGAAGGTGCAAGAGAAAAAGCAGAAAACGGCGATCTATTATTCGGAACAATTGATACGTGGCTTGTATGGAAACTATCTGGTGGAAAAGCGCACGTAACGGATTACTCAAATGCATCACGTACATTAATGTTTAATATTCACGACTTACAGTGGGATGATGAGCTTCTAGACATGTTAACAGTACCAAAGAGCATGCTTCCAGAAGTACGTCCATCATCTGAAGTTTATGGCGAAACAATCGACTATCACTTCTTCGGTCAAAATATACCGATTGCAGGCGTAGCCGGTGACCAGCAAGCAGCATTATTTGGACAAGCTTGTTTCGGTGAAGGTATGGCGAAGAACACGTACGGAACTGGTTGCTTCATGTTAATGAACACAGGTGAAAAAGCAGTAGCTTCTGAGCATGGTCTATTAACAACAATTGCATGGGGAATAGATGGTAAAGTAAACTACGCATTAGAAGGAAGTATTTTCGTAGCAGGTTCTGCAATTCAATGGTTACGTGACGGAATGCGTATGTTTAAAGATGCAAGCGAAAGTGAAGTATACGCATCACGCGTTGCATCAACTGAAGGTGTATACGTTGTACCAGCATTCGTAGGTTTAGGTACACCGTACTGGGATAGTGAAGTACGCGGCGCTATGTTTGGTGTAACGCGCGGTACGACGAAAGAGCATTTCATTCGTGCAACGCTAGAATCTTTAGCATACCAAACGAAAGATGTATTATGCGCAATGGAAGCAGATTCAGGTATTGAACTGAAAACATTACGCGTCGATGGCGGAGCAGTTAAAAATAACTTCTTAATGAAGTTCCAAAGTGATATTTTAGATGTTCCTGTAGAGCGTCCGGTGATCAATGAAACGACAGCTTTAGGGGCAGCGTACTTAGCTGGTCTTGCAGTTGGATATTGGAAAAACCAAGATGAAATTAAAGAACAGTGGCATATGGACAAACGCTTTGAACCAACGATGGAAGCGGAAACAAGCGAAGAGTTATATGCTGGATGGAAAAAAGCAATTGAAGCAACAAAAGCTTTCAAATAATCATAAACAGTGTTATAATGGTGACAAGTTAATAATTCGGTAGGAGATTTGGAGAGACCACAACACGCTATAGAGGCGAAATCTATAGCGGAGTTCGTGGTCTCTTTTTTCGTTATCAAAGGGAGGAATTACCATGAAATTTTCAAGTAAACAACGTAAAGACGTATTAAACGGAGTAAATAAACAAGAGTTAGATGTGATCGTAATTGGTGGAGGTATTACTGGTTCTGGTATTGCATTAGATGGAGCAACACGCGGGTTATCAACAATTGTGTTTGAAATGCAGGACTTTGCAGCAGGTACATCAAGTCGTTCAACGAAGCTTGTACACGGTGGTCTACGTTATTTAAAACAACTTGAAGTGAAAATGGTAGCAGAGGTGGGGAAAGAGCGTGCAATCGTATATGAGAACGGTCCCCATGTAACAACACCAGAGTGGATGTTACTTCCGTTCCATACAGGCGGTACGTTCGGATCATTCAGTACATCAATTGGTCTTCGTGTATACGACTTCTTAGCAGGCGTAAAACGAAGCGAGCGCAGAAAAATGTTTAACCGTGAAGAAACATTAAACAAAGAGCCTCTTGTGAAAAAAGAAGGATTAAAAGGCGGCGGTTACTACGTAGAATATCGTACAGACGATGCTCGTCTTACAATTGAAGTAATGAAAGAAGCAATTGAACACGGTGCAAAAGCTGTTAACTACGCAAAAGTAGACGGTTTCTTATATAAAGATGGAAAAGTATGCGGTGTACGTGTAATCGATTTACTAGATGGCGAAGTATATGAAGTGTACGGTAAGAAAATTGTAAACGCAGCTGGCCCTTGGGTAGATACACTTCGTGAAAAAGATAACTCGAAAAAAGGGAAAGTACTTCAGTTATCAAAAGGTGTCCACTTAGTAATTGACCAAAAACGTTTCCCGTTAGGGCAAGCTATTTACTTCGATACACCAGATAAACGTATGGTGTTCGCGATTCCTCGCGGCGGAAAAACATACGTAGGTACAACAGATACGTTCTATGATAAAGACGCAGCTGTACCGCACATGACAACAGAAGATCGCACATATATCATTAATGCGATTAACTACATGTTCCCAAGTGTAAAAATTACAGAAAAAGATGTAGAATCAAGCTGGGCTGGTGTACGTCCATTAATTTATGAAGAAGGTAAGAATGCATCTGAAATTTCTCGTAAAGATGAAATTTGGACTTCTGAATCTGGCTTAATTACAATCGCAGGTGGTAAATTAACAGGATACCGTAAAATGGCTGAAATGGTAGTAGACTACGTAACAAACCTATTACAAAAAGAAGGTCATAGTGCATATCCGAAGAGCGACACGAAACATATGCCAATCTCTGGTGGACATGTAAGTGGTTCACACGGATTCCCAGCATTCGTTGCGAAAAAAGCAGACGAAGGTACGAAATCTGGTTTAACGAAAGCACAAGCAGAAGAATTCGCGAAATTCTACGGCTCTAACGTAGACGTACTGTTCGACTTAGCGAAAAAACATAAAGACGAAGCGAAAGAATACAACATGCCACTAGACGTTCTAATCCCACTTGTATACGCAATGGATTACGAAATGACAGCAAAACCAGTTGACTTCTTCGTACGCCGTAGAGGCGCTGTATTCTTCAACATCCACTGGGTATATGAGTGGAAAGAAGCAGTAATCAACTACATGGCTGCGAAACTAGGCTGGAGCAAAGAAGAGCAAATGAAATACACAGCTGAACTAGAAAAAGCATTAACAGACGCTGTAATTCCTGTAGATCAACAAGAGCAGGCAGCTGCATTAGCGTAAAATAGAGAACCACCTGAAGGGGAGCCTTTAGGTGGTTTTTTGTTTTATTATGAATGTGCTAAAGTCTCGATTAAAGTGTTGTATCACAATAAAAGGTTTACTCTTAGTGAAGAAAAATTAAAGTTAAAAAACGATACGGACACTATCATCCGTATTTTTTTATAAATTAATAAAACTTTTCCATACGGTGCGTCGTCTAATATATGGGGAGGAGGAAATGGTGTGGATGAATTAACGGTAGAAGCGTTTGAAATAGAAGATAAGGAACTCCTTATCGATGAAATCATGAATAAGTATGGACAAGAAGTCTTACAGCTTGTGTATTCATATGTGAATAATAAAGAGGTTGCTGAGGATGTAACGCAAGATATATTTGTGAAATGTTATAAATCTCTTCATACATACAAAGGGAAGTCGAATGTGAAAACGTGGTTATGGAGAATTGCGATTAATCAATGTAAGGACTATGTAAAAAGTTGGTATAACAAAAAGGTGATCGTGACAGAGGATGAATCGGCTTATATTGGGGTTCAAAATGATAGTGTCGAACAAACTGTCATTCAAAATGCGGAGGACCGTGAGCTCGCTTCTGCAGTAATGAATTTACCGATAAAATATCGAGAAGTCATTTATCTATTTTATTATGAAGAATTACCAATTAAAGATATTGCCATTGTAATAGACGTGAAAGAAAACACGATAAAAACGAGACTGAAAAAAGCGAAGGAGCTTTTGAAGAAAGGATTGGAGGAGTAATCAAATGGAAGATCGATTAAAAGGCCTGCGAAAATCAATGGAGAATACAACGTTTAAACATTTGAGTTTTTCCGATCAACATCGAAAGCAGGTGCGCGAAAAAATCAATGCTTTAAACGAAAAGGAAGAGGACATCTCTTTAGCAATTTTACAACTCCTCAGTAATGAAAAAACAGGATACGAATTGTCACAGTTACTACGAGGGAGAGGGATTCGAAAATTCGAAGGAAATGAAGGGTTTTTATATACCGTATTACATCGTCTAGAACAGAATCGTTTTATTCAATCAAGTTGGTATCATGAAGGAGCGAAATATTATCAATTAAATGATAAAGGAAGAAAGATGCTGCGAAAGGCAGAGAAAAATGCTACGAAGGTACAATTTATATTAAAAGGCTTAGTACAGGAGTGAGGCGAAATTGAATAAAAAAGGGGAGCGTTTTGTAAGCGAAGTTACGAACCATATTAAATCAAAAGAAGCAAAGAGCTTTGTAGCAACTGAACTAGACTTTCACTTAAAACAGGCGAAGAACACATGGATAGAAAAAGGATTAAGTGAGGAAGTCGCTGAAAATAAAGCTGTGGAACAAATGGGAAGTCCGATTAAATTAGGGCAGGAGCTTAACAAACTACATAAGCCAAAGTTGGATTGGTTCTTACTTATTTTATTAGTGGCTGCTATGGGGTTAGGGTTTTTGCCAGTTTTAGCTTTTGAATATACGAATGATGTAATAATGAATAAGGTGATATTTGTTATTCTCGGTGTTATAACAGCGATTGGGATGATGTTACTTGATTATCGGAAATTAGAGAGAATGGGATTGTTGTTTTACACAATCGGAGTAGTTGTCCTGTTAATGCTATACTGTTTTCCAAACGCTTCAATGATTGGAGAACCGTTAATAAAAATTGGTCCAATTGCAGTTGACTGTTTAATGGCAGTACCTTTCTTTTTTCTAGCTTGGGCTTCTTTTTTCAATAATAATAGGCTAAAGGTTATACATCTTGTGGTTTTATATTTATTTTCTTTGTATTTATTTTTAATTGTATCCACCCTTTCGTCAATTTTTGTTTATATGACAATGGTATTCGTTATGCTTTGGTGGAGTAAGTTAGGAAAGAAAACGGCGTTGATTATTACGATTGTACCCATTTGTTTATTTATTATTAAGGCATCGGTATCCTGGTCTTCAGGATACCACTTAGATAGAGTTTTAGGGTATTTAAATCCTGAGAGTGATGCAGGTGGCGCAGGATTTATGTATATACGTTTAAAAGAGGTAATGTCGTCGGCTGGTTGGTTTGGTACATCTGGAGATACAAAGTTCATCCCTGCTGCGGATACTGATTTTGTGTTTGCAAGTTTGACTTACTATTATGGGTATGTGCTTGCGCTAATTCTTGTTTCCGTTCTTTCTCTTTTTGTAGCAAGATTAGTAATCATATCTTATAAAATAAATGACCGATATGGTAAATTGCTTCTCGTTGGAGGAATGACTCTTTTCGTAGTCCAGTTTATTTATAACGTGGGCATGATTTTAGGTTTATTACCGATTGCTTCTATATCGTTGCCTTTTATTAGTTATGGATTAACACCAACTGTATTCCATGCGCTTTTAATAGGGATCGTGTTAAGTGTATATCGACGTAAAGATATGTCGTTTAGCATGAGAAAAACACCTTGATAATTATCAAGGTGTTTTCGTTATAAGCTCAAAACTCTCCGAATCAGCCCGAAGTATAAAAGGACTAACCTCGCCAACGCTATAAAGTTGCAGTTCATGCATCGCGCGCGTACAAGCAGTGTAGAACAATCTACGAACGCTCTCATCGCTGTACACATCTTTAGAAGCATCGTAAATAATGACAGCATCAAATTCGATACCTTTCGCTAAGTAAGCAGGGATCACGACAATGCCTTGCTCATACTCGGCTGAGTTACTTTTCACGAGTTTAATATTCTCGATATGACTAAGTGCTTCGTAGGCAGCGGCGCTTTCAGCTGCAGATTTACATATAATTGCGATCGTATTATGCTGCTCTTTTTGTAGTTCAGCAACTTTGGCAGTAATATGTTCGTGCAGTTCGCTGTCATTCGATACTTTCGTCACTGTAGGTTTCTCACCGTCACGTTCAAAGGCGTGAATGTTCTCTCCTTCCGGTACGAGAGCACGTGTAAATTCAATAATCGGTTTTGTTGAGCGATAGCTACGAGTTAAGTTGATACCGTTCGTTTCATCTGGTCCGTATAAGCTAGTAAGTGTATTGAAATTCACTGCTTCACTCGCATGGGCAAATATCGCTTGGTTAAAGTCTCCAAGTACAGTCATTCTTGCAGCAGGGAAGAGACGTTTTAAAAACTCAAATTGAAACGGCGAATAATCTTGTGCTTCGTCTACGAGTACATGTTTAATCGATCTATTCGTTTGGAAGCCTTCAATTAATTCTTTTAAAAGTAAGAATGGAGTCGCATCCTCATAATATAGCTTTCCTTCATCGAGCATGTTTACTGTTAATGAGCAAATGTCATCCCACTCTTTCGGTTTTTCCTCAGCAACCCATGATGCATCTGTGAAGAGTTGTTTATATATGCCTGTGAAGTTGATGAAGCGCAATGTTTGAACACCTTTACGAAGCGGCTTCAATTTTTTACGGACAATCATACGTCCAAGTACTTTCGTTTCTTTCTCAAAATCATTAAAGGAGTTGTCGTCAAACTCGCCTTTTTTCTGTAAATATTTATAAGCCTTTTGGTATTCATCTTTACTAAGTAATTCAATTTCCTCTTCTACCCAAGGCTTTTTCAGTTCTGTTTTTTCAATTGCATCTATTTGTTTATTTAGCCAATCCGTTAACTTTTCAATTCGATTATGGAAGCGGAGGGAGGAGTCAGTATTGTAAAACTGCTCTGTAATTTCTTTAGCAGAAGCAATTAACTTTCCTCTAAATTTCATTCCTCTAAATAGCATGCCTGAAGATTCAAGAGATTGTCTGTACGCTCGAATCATCTCGAAAAATTGGGTGGATGCTTTAAATCGAATGCTCGCATTTCTCGTTTTATAGGTAGGGCTATCCGTTTCAGTTAACATATATTCTAATTGTTCATAAGGATCTTCAACGTCAAATGACTTGCTTAGTCTATGGTTTAAATATTCTTGGAATGTCACTTGCTGCATATTTTCTTCACCGAGTTCAGGTAGTACGTTAGAAACGTAGCTGTTGAACATAGAGTTAGGGGAGAAGAGAATAATTTGATCCGCTTTTAACCATTCGCGATATTTATATAGTAAGTAGGCGATTCGTTGTAGGGCAGCTGACGTTTTCCCGCTACCAGCAGCTCCTTGCACGATAAGTAGTCGGCCTTCATCGTGACGAATAATTTCATTTTGCTCGCGCTGAATCGTAGCAACGATACTTTGCATATGTTTGTTCGTACCTTTTCCGAGCGCTTGTTGCAGAATTTCATCGCCAATTGTAAGACTCGTATCGAACATAGAATCAATCTCGCCATTTTGGATAATGTATTGTAATTTTTTCTCCACATTACCGTGGATTACGCCGCCTGGTGTACTGTATTCAGCCGGTCCTGGTGGATAATCGTAGTACACACTCGAAATAGGTGCGCGCCAGTCATATATAAGGAAGTTTTCTCCGCTTGCATCAGTAAGTGTAGCTACGCCGATATAAATTTGATCCGCAGCAGATTCTCCTTCTTCTTTGAAATCAATTCGTCCAAAGTAAGGTGCTTTATGCATACGTCGTAGTGCAGCAAGTCGATTAAAGGTGTGCTTATGGGTAATTTGTGTGACAGCTAGTGACTGAGCTTGTTGTCTTAAGTTGATAACTGTTTCAAGATAATCATCAAAAGTATCAGTATTCACTTTTACGTCATCCCAAAAGTGTTTACGAATATGGATTACTTCTGCCCGGCGTCTGCCAGTTTCGTTTTCCAGTTTATCAATTTGCGCCGTAATCGTTTCTATTACGGTATCCAATCGTTTTTGCTCTAAATCAAGTTTTTTGTTCATACGGTAAGCACTCCTTTAAAAGTGAAAAATAGAGGTTGACTGAAGATGTGTTTTGGTGTACAATTAAGATACGGATAAATACGTTCTATATATTTTCTGAAGCGTGTTTCTGTACTAATTTAACATAGTTTTTTAATTTAATCAATGATAATAAGATAAACCTTGGTTCTGTGTGTGATGGAATCAAGGTTTTTGGTTTTTCTTTAAGAAAGAATTGAAATTTTGTCGAGGAGAACTTAAGTAAAGCATAAAAGAAAATGAGGAATAGGGGATACTGATGGAAAAACATTTTGAGGAAGCGCATCGCTTTTGTTCTCGTAATAGAAAACATTTAGAAAAAGATGTTGTATGTGGTTGTTTTTATTGTTTGGAAATTTTCAATCCAGGCAAAATTACAGAGTGGTGGGATGATGATAACACAGCAGTTTGTCCGCATTGTGGGATTGACGCTATTATCGGAGAAAGCTCTGGATTTAAAATCACAGAAATGTTTTTAAGTGAAATGCATAAAAGATGGTTTTAGTTAAATGAATGACAAAATCAACTTCTGTTAACGAAGATTATGTAAATATATAAGTAACTAAGATTTTACACGATCCATAAAACGAAAAAGATGTTAACCTTTCTGTAGAATCGGGGAAGTAATCATATAATTTCATTTATCCAATCTACACGTAATGTATCACGAGAAGAGAGCATACAAAAAAAGCTTGGGCCGAAGCCCAAGCTTTTTTCACTTCATTATTTCTTTTCTTCTTTCTTATCGTCAGCTTTTTGCTCTTTGAAAAGATCTTTTAAATCTTTATCGTCAACTTTTACGTCAGCTTTTTTGATTTCTTTCATCATAAGATCGTTCATGAATTCAGCGTCTTGTGCTTTCTTCGCAACTAGCTCTTTTTTCAGGTCAGCTTTTGATTGCTCGAATGGTTTTTCTGGCTCTTTAATGTCTGTAACTTTAATGATGTGGTAACCGAATTGTGTTTTTACAGGTTCGCTTACTTCATCTTTTTTCAGTTTATAAGTAGCATCTTCGAATTCTTTAACCATTTTACCATGTTCGATGAATCCTAAGTCGCCACCTTTTTCTTTTGAACCAGTATCTTCAGAGTATTGTTTCGCTAACTCTTCGAAAGATTTACCTTGTCCAAGTTCCTCTTTAACTTTTTTCGCAGTCGCTTCATCTTTTACAAGAATGTGGCTTGCTTTAACTTCAGGCTTGTAGTTATCTTTTAATTCTTTATCAGTGATTGTTTTCTCGATAGCTTTTTCTTGAGCTAATTGAGCACGCACACCAGTTTTTAAAGTTTCTTCTTTAATACCTTGTTGTTTTAATAGTGTATCGAATTGATCACCGTATTGTTTTTTCATTTCATCGAACTTTTTGTCTACTTCTTTGTCTTCAACTTTGTAGTTTTTAATAAGTACTTTTTCCATAACCATGTTGTTTAGTACTTGTTTACCAGCTTGTGTCTTCATTTGATTGTAGAACTCGTCTTTTGTAATGTCACCAGCTTTAGATGTAACGATTTTGTCTGATGATGATCCTGTTCCACATGCTGATAATGCGATTACACTTGTTGCGGCTAAGGCAAGCATAGCTTTCTTCATTCGATAAACACTCCTACTATTATGTATTTTTAATTTATCCTACACCAATGAATTTTGGTTCATAAGAGCCCGATTAAGTCTCACTGATACTTTTGCTTTTTTCGTTGGTAAAGCGCGCTTAACAGGGCTTACCGAGGCTGAGGATAAAGTTAAGATGCGTGTCATTTATTTCATAGTATAAGCAATATGTACAAAATTTAATATATCATATTTCGACTCAATTTCATATTGATAAAGAAAATTTAACCAGTACGTGTCAGATTTTGAAGGTGTTCCGTATTGGGCGCATGCCGCATATATAGAAAAGAGGAGGGGATGGGGATGAATTCTCAACTTATTTTATTACTTGTACTGTTTATTTTATTGGTTATAGTAGGTATAATTTGCTTATAGAGGAAAAAAGTGAGGAAGGGGCTTCCTTCCTCACTTTCCATGAAATATAATTTCTATATAACTAGAAATTAATAAAATTGTTATACATACATTGATAACCCGAAAGACACCGGGTTGGCGGCTCGCAGCTATTTGTTTTCGTTCACACAGTGTATGTGTCATAAAATTCGTGTAAAATATAACAAGAAGTGCGAATGCGACAAAAACAACTGTTATAAGTGTCATGAGGCGAGACCTCCTTTTGGCTAAAATACATATACTTTATATATTGTATCATACGATATTTTGTTCGTGTTATAAAATTCAGAAATAGAAGACTTTGTGTTAGAAAGTGAGGGAGAAAATGGACGTTGTTAGAAGATTAGAACAAGCTGAATACTACGTAGACCTACTATTTAAAATGATTGATGAAGAAAAGTGTCCATTTTATTCTTTAATCATAAAGAAAAAAGCTCGCAAAAAAGATGTTGAACGTATACTACATCTTTGTGAAATGCTGAACGAGCAATATGTAGTGGAGAAAGCAGAAGGGCTTCTTTTGTTCGATGCGCTGTTAGAGCAATTTGAAAAAGCGCTTCCACATCAGCTCGAAGTACACGAAACTGCGGAAGCGCTAGCAAAACAAGGTTTATTTAAGCCGCTTATGAATGAATTCTTAAGCATGATTGAGAATAAATAAATAGGTTACTTCTTAACTAACTTCTGATCGGATTCCGTAAAATTCTCCTCAATATTCTCTAATGATTTCTCAAAAATATCGATGAAGTCTTGTCCGTAAATGTTGCGCAAGATAGCGATAAGTTCGATATTTTCTGGGAACTTACCATAGAAATTACGAAGTGCAAGAGCCCCATTAAATACAGAGTTATTTTCAGGATCATACTCCTCCATTAAGCGAAGTAGTAATTCTTCCCCTTTGTCTGTAATCTCAATGTACGTATTTCGTTTATCATCTTCTTTTTTCGAGAACACAAGATAGCCGCGTTCTTCTAGCTTTTTCGAGAAGTTAAACGCCGTTGATACGTGCATAACTCCAAACTTAGCAATCTCAGAAATAGAAGCCCCTTTTAAATGATAAGCGATTGACAAAATATGATGCTCATTAATGTTTAAATCGTAAGGCTTAATCCACTGTTGCCAATCTTTCTCTACGCATTTCCATAACGCTTTCGATAATTGAGCAATGCGTTGGCTGAAAATCATCGCTTCTTTTACCGAGTAATCTTTTTCTCCACTTTTCATTTACTCACCCACTTTAACATTCTTTTTCATTACTATCTATTATGCCAGTAAAGTAAAAATTAATAAAGTCTTTTTGTGAGAATTGTGAAAATTTTTCGGAAAAATGACATTCTATACAAATCATGCATAAGCATGGAAGCGTTTTATGAGTCGTGAATACATGTGTTGTCCTTACATGTTAAGTGATAACATATATTGTAAATGCATAAAAACACGGCATATCTGTGTGATATGCCGTGTTAAGGTCAATTTATATAAAAAATATTTGTTATATGCAAAAAACTAAGCAGGAATTTGTTTACGCTTTTTCCGGAACAGCTTCTTGTAGTTTCTCAATTGATTTTTGAATGTCCAAAATTTCTTGCTCAATATGTCGTTTGTTTTGAGAAATATCTTGCTTCCAGTTAGAAAGCGTGTCTTGCATATCTTCTTTTAATTCTTGAAACACTTCTTTACCTTCCGAAGCAGTTTCAACGATTTGACGTTTTAATAATTTTGTATCAGCTGTAATATCAGCTAAAGTCTTTTTAATATCAGTTCCTTTTTCTTTCAGCTTACCGCGCATAGCTTTACCAGAAGAAGGAGTAGAGAAAAGAACGGCTAATCCAGCAACTGCTCCGCCGCAAATGACACCTGTAATAAAGGATTTAGCTTTTGACATAAAAGGAAACCTCCTTATTTTTTGTTCGTATTCATGATGTGAAAAAATATGCATATCTTTAAGACGAGGGAAAGAAAAGTGTGCAATGCACATTCCCTGGCATCTTGAATGGAGAAACAAGCCGTGCAATATGTAATCACTTTAGGAAAGTGGCTTGTTATGTATTACTTCTTATTATAGTGTCATTATTTCACACTATTTGCAATTGTACTTGCGATGTTTTGTAAATTTTCCATTGTGTATTCATTTTGATGTGATTTCCAAACAGCACCGAAACCATCGTTTTCACCGTAGCGTGGAATTAAATGAAGGTGGAAGTGGAACACAGTTTGTCCAGCTTTTTCACCGTTATTGTTAAGTAGGTTGAAGCCAACTGGATTAAACTCTGCTTTAATCGCATTTGCGATTTTCGGAACGACAGAAAAAATGTGTGATGCGATTTCTGGCGTTAACGCAAAAATGTCTTGTTTGTGAACTTTTGGAATAACAAGAGTATGTCCTTTTGTTACTTGACTAATATCTAAAAATGCAAGCACATGTTCATCTTCGTATACTTTTGAGCAAGGGATTTGCCCGTCAATAATTTTACAAAAAATACAATTGTCCGCTGTATGGTTCATTGATCTCATCCTTTCAAGTAGCCTTAGCCGTATTTTACCATAATTATATAAGAGAACAAACACGAAAAACAGGAAGCTGAGTCAGCTTCCTGTTTTCTGAAGAGGGATTGAAAAAGCATTATCGTAATTTACGTTTCGCAGACACCTCATTTATTTAAGAAATGCACGGTAAATCGGCTAAAGTTTCTGCCGTAGACACCCCATTTTCAAGTGAAATGAATTGCAATCTTTATAAAAGGAAATTGTTTATTTTTTAAAACAGTATATGCTCTTTCGGAGACACCCCGTTTCTAAAATGAAACAAATGATCTGGTTATGTGTAAATTTCTTTGTCCAACATGGACACCCCATTTCATGATGACTTCACTATGTTGTTGTACTCATCAATTGGTGGTCGCTTTTTCAATGTGTTCCTTCTTCACTAATTATGATGTCCGCTTTCGTAAAAATATATGCGAACAAATTTAAATTTTTTTTGAGGGCATCGATACTATGTAGTACAGCGCTATTTTTGGTAAGATGAATATAGAATGAATACTAATGAAGAAAGTGGTGTCGTATGAGCGAGTTATTGCGTGTAGAAAATGTTACAGGAGGATATACGAAACGACCTGTACTAAAAGATGTTTCGTTCTCTGTGAATAAAGGCGAACTTGTCGGCTTAATTGGTTTAAATGGAGCCGGGAAGAGTACGACGATTAAACATATTATCGGTTTAATGGAACCGAAAAAAGGAGCTGTCACAATTAATGGGAAAACAATTCGTGATGATATGACAGCGTACCGTTCTAGTTTTTCGTTCATCCCAGAAACACCGGTATTATATGACGAGCTAACGCTAGAAGAACATTTGAAGTTAACAGCGATGGCGTACGGTGTCGATGAAAAACAATATGAAGAACGTGTAGGGCAACTATTACAAGAATTTCGCATGAAAAATCGTTTAAAATGGTTTCCATCTCATTTCTCAAAAGGGATGAAACAAAAAGTAATGATTATGAGTGCGTTTTTAGTGGAACCATCTCTTTATATTGTGGACGAACCTTTCGTTGGGCTTGATCCGTTAGCGATTCAATCACTTCTTCAAATGATGGATCAAATGAAAAAGAGCGGTGCAGGAATCTTAATGAGTACACATATTTTAGCGACGGCAGAGCGTTATTGTGATTCGTTTATTATTCTGCATCAAGGCGAAGTAAGAGCGAAGGGGACATTATCTGAACTGCAATCCGATTTTAATATGCCAGGTGCAACGCTAGATGATATTTATATTGCATTAACGAAGGAAGAAGATTATGAATAGCACAGCATTATGGAAAGAACGATTTCGTCACTTTCTAAAAGAAGTTCGTACATATAGTAAATACGTATTTAATGATCATTTGAAATTTATTTTCGTATTCATCATCGGCGCAGGAGCGTATTATTACCAGCAATGGTTACAAACGTTAACACCGTCGTTTCCGACAGCGCTCGTTATGGCAGTGTTGCTTGGACTCGTATTAACGGCCGGATCGATACAAACGTTATTAAAAGAAGCGGATCTCGTTTACTTGCTGCCAGTTGAACAAAAGTTAAAACCTTATTTTACAAAGGCATTTCTCTTTACGTTTATGATTCAGTTATACATAATCGCAATCGTAGCGGCAGCGCTTGCCCCGTTATACTTCCAGCAAATGAAGCAAACAGGAGCTGCTTACATATGGATTGTACTCGCGTTTGTCATTGTAAAAGCGTGGAACTTATTCGTCGCGTGGGAAAAATCATTTTTAACAGACCAAAATATACAAAGAGCTGATTGGTTCATTCGTTTTATTTTAAACGGATTATTTGTATACTTCCTTGTAGAGCGTACTTCCGTCATTTTTGTTGGCGGAATCGTCCTTCTCATGATGTTATACCTTGTAGTACTACATCAAATGGTGAAGGGAAAGCCGCTAAACTGGGAGTATTTAATTTCTGAAGAAGGTAAGAAGATGATGCTGCTGTACCGCATCGCGAATATGTTCGTTGATGTACCTGCATTAAAAGAAAGAGTAGCACGTAGAAAATGGCTTGATTTCATTCTTTCAATGATTGGTGAAAAGCGTACATATTTATACTTATATACAAGAACGTTTTTACGATCTGGTAACTATTTCGGTTTATATGTGCGTTTGCTCGCTCTTGGAGGAGTTATTCTTTACTTCATTCCATTTTTATATGGACGATTTATCGTAAGCCTTATTTTCCTATATTTAATCGGTTATCAGCTATTAACTTTATGGAAGCATCACCGCATGAAGATTTGGCTTGATTTGTATCCCGTCGGGGGAGAAGAGAAGAAGAAAGATTTTCTTGTCTTATTAAATACGATCCTTATTACCGGCAGCGTTGTATTTACAGTTATATTCGCCTTTGCGACGAAAAATTTCATGATGACGGGAATTTTACTAGTCGTAAGCATAGTATTTAGTATCGGTTTCGTTTATCAATACGGGGCGAAACGTATTGAGCGTTTAAATTGAAGGGAATGAACCTATGATTACATACGAAGAGAAGGTTATAAAAGAATTGGAACAGTGGAAAGCTACATTCATGAAAGATTCTTCGATGATGACACGGTTCTCTAAGAAAGTGCAGACGAAAGTACAACAGCTTATTCCGGCGAAAGTGCAAAAAGTATTAACAGAAACGATTCGGATGATGGTGCAAACAATTAGTGCCGGATCAAACTTTATAAAACCAAAATTAAAAGAGACGAACTGGTCATTGCAAAGAAGAGACGACGAAGTACGTAAAAAAATGGATGAGTACAAAAAAATAGCAGCGGCAGAAGGAGCAGGGACGGGAGCTGGCGGTATTCTCCTTGGTCTTGCTGATTTTCCGCTTTTACTTGGCATTAAAATTAAATTTTTATTCGATGCAGCAACGTTGTACGGATTTGATACGAGCGATAAAGAAGAGCGCCTTTTTATCCTTCACGTTTTCCAACTTGCTTTTTCAAGTGACGATTACCGAAAAGAAATATGGAAAGCAATCGAAACGTGGGATACAGAAGAAGAAAATCATATGGACTGGGAAAAGTTCCAAACAGAGTACCGAGACTATATCGATTTAGCAAAAATGCTTCAGCTCGTACCAATAATCGGTGCCCCAGTCGGCGCATATGCGAACTATCAACTACTGCAAAGACTCGGAGAAGTGACGATGAATTGTTATCGTATGCGATTACTGAATAGAAATTAAAAAGAAAGCATCCTAAATTGTGGTTTAGGATGCTTTTTTTTAGAAGTTAATGCCGTTATAGCCAACTCCGACTACAATCAATACGATAAAGAGCACAATGAGTACTATATACCCACTACTAACGCTCTTGCCATCTTGTCCAGCTTCACCGCCACCAGTGCCACCACTACCGCCTTTACCGCCAAGTCCCATAGGAATATCCTCCTTATTGTTATAGGTTGCTTTTACTTTATACTTTTCTGTATTTACCAATAAATCCCTTCTGTTACTCTAACTAACTTGCAAATCATTTCGTTTCATTTTATAATTTATTTACCGACCGGTAAGTAAAAATAAGTGAGGTACAGTATGACAAAGAATTTACAAACATCGCAAAACATTGTAGAAGCATCATTTAAACTCATGGCAGAGCACGGCATTGAGAAGATGAGCCTTTCCATGATTGCGAAAGAGGTAGGTATTTCAAAACCGGCTATTTATTATCATTTTTCTTCTAAAGAAGCGTTAGTTGATTTTTTATTTGAAGAAATTTTTTCTGGGTATCATTTCGTGAGTTATTTCAATAAAGAACAATATACGAAAGAAAATTTTGCAGAAAAGTTAATCGCTGATGGTTTACATATGCTCTCTGAGTATGAAGGACAAGAAGGCATACTACGCGTCATAAATGAATTCATCGTAACTGCATCGCGAAATGAAAAGTATCAGAAACGCTTATTTGAAATACAAGAAGATTTTTTAAATGGTTTCCACGATTTATTGAAGAAAGGTGTGGAACTTGACGTTGTGTCACAACAGGCAACGGAAGAAAATGCACATACGTTAGCGCTCGTGATCGATAATATGAGTAATTACATGTTAATGGGATTCCAGTTAAAGTATAAAGAAATTTGGATTCGAAATGTGAAAAACGTAATGAAGGAGGAATAGAAGTGAAAATGCAAAAAAACTGGTGGCTCGGTTTTCTTGGATTCATTGGGCTTTATCCCGCATTAACGGGCAGTAAGACCCCCACCTCAAAATTCAGCGAAAGCAAAGAAGTTAGGTGGGGATCAACTGCCCGTAAAAGCCTGATTGGTTCAACTAATAATCAGTGGGGGATGAACAAAACCCCCACTGATTAAAGTTTCACTTTATAAAATACCAGGTATAATAGAGGCTTTTCAAGCGGATGGAAGTTGGCTGAAGTTAATCGGTTTCATTTGGTTACTTTGGTTCGGATATTTTATCCCTGAGAAGAAAGATAATTAAATTACAATTTTCTGTAAAGTTATGTAAAATATAGTTTGAGAGTATTCGTATATTAGATTACTAGATTTGGAGTGGTTACATGGATCCATTGAAAAATGAAATTCATCCTGACATGGTCAAGGTGTGGAAAGTTCGTGCTGTAATTGAAGAAGGGATCGGTATTCTTGTCATTTTAGCTTACCTTTTCCTCATGATAAAGTTTGATTGGTGGGCGTGGATTTTGTACGTGTTAATCGGCTTAACGGTTGCACTAGCACCATTTGAGTACTTCGTATTCCCGAAACTTCGTCAGCGTTATTATAGCTATCAACTAAATGAAGAAGAACTTGAAATTCAGCACGGTCTTTTCGTCGTAAAGCGCGTATTAGTACCGATGATTCGTGTGCAGCACGTGACGATTGAACAAGGGCCAATTATGAGGAAATATGGATTAGCAGAATTACACATTTCAACAGCGGCAACTTCTCACAGCATCCCAGGCTTAACGATGTATGAAGCAGAAATGTTGAAAACGAAAATTGCAGAATTAGCGAAAGTGAGTGATGAGGATGTATAAGAGGCAGCATCCCATTACGATGTTATTAGAATTAAAAATAACAGATTTTATACCACTCATTATTTTCATGTTTAGTTTAAACGGAAAGTTCCCGTTTTGGTATTTAATTCCCGCTGCATTCGGTTTACTTACCATCTTTTCAGCGTTTGAAAAATGGTATTACACAACATATTGGGTTGAAAATAACGTATTACATGTGAAACAAGGGCTCTTTGTGAAGAAGGAGAGCTACTTAAATAAAGAACGTGTGCAAACGATTAATACAAGTTCTAACGTGCTATATCAAATGCTTGGTTTAAAGAAAATTCAGATTGAAACAGCTGGTGGGGGCGATGATGCAGAAGTTAGCTTAGCTGGCATTACAGTAGAAGAAGCAACCGAGCTTATCGCAATGCTAAATGAGCCAACTCGAGAATTGAAAGCAGAAGAAATATCAGAAGAAGTAGTAGAAAAAGAAATCGTTACAGAGGAAAAGCAAGCGACAGAATACAAATTAACTTGGAAAGAAATTCTATTAGCATCTGTTACATCTGGGCAGTTTGGATTGCTATTTTCTTTAATATTCTTCGTTTATAATCAAGTGGATGAATACATTCCGAAATGGATAAAAAATAAAGTAGAGTCATATGTAATGGATCATGATATATACGGCTGGATTTACATGGTAGCTATTTTACTTGTCATTTCTTGGATGATATCCACAATCGGTTATGCGTTAAAACATGGAGATTTCACAGTGAATCGAAGAAATGATGAAGTCCGCATTTTGCAAGGATTACTTGAGAAAAAAGAACTCGTCCTAAAGTTACATCGTATTCAAGGTATTACGATAAAAGAAAGTATTTTACGTCAGCCATTCGGTTATTGTGCTGTGCAAGTAGAAGTCATTCAAAGTAAAGGACTGGGTGACGAGAAAGAAAAAGTTACACTGCATCCTATCATTCGAAAAGATCGCGTACAACAGTTACTTGCACATTTAGAATTACCAT
The DNA here is from genome assembly GCF_019837435.1 of Bacillus sp. 16GRE42. Lineage (NCBI taxonomy): Bacteria > Bacillati > Bacillota > Bacilli > Caryophanales > Bacillaceae > Bacillus > Bacillus sp. 16GRE42. Next base: position 565,387 of record NZ_JADAXF010000002.1, on the reverse strand, counting down.
ACGAACTGAATACAAACATTATTTCATTACCTAAAGCAGCATTACGTCGTTACTTAATTGATAGTTTTATATTCTTCGCAATGCTAGCAATCCCGCTTACTGGAATAAGTATATACTTTGAAAAGTATTACATCATGTGGGCGTTGATTCCACTCGCGATCCTTATCTTTACACTTGGATACGGAACGTTTAAAACAAATGGTTACAGTGTAAACGGGGAGCAAATTACGCTTGTATATCGTAGCGTCGGAAAATATACAGGGCTTGTTAGAAGAAGACATGTCCAATCAATGGAAAAAACACAATCATATTTCCAGCGCCGAGCGGATTTATGTACGTATAAGTTCTCTAACGCATCATCGAATTATAAACTAGAGCATACGAGAGTAGAAGATGCGGAGAGAATGCAGAATTGGTATAAGAAGAGAATGAGTGAGAATTAACTTGAAAAAGCTTGCCTATTATGAAAGGCAGGCTTTTTTTATTATAGGAAAATGAGGGGCTTAATCCATATATTAGTACAGCTACAGCGCACATATATCGAAAAAGTAGTATACTTCTATTTCAGGGAAATCTGTGGAATTTTTCATATAAATGGTATACTAATATAGAAAAAATATTAGGAGGCTATATATGATAAGTCAGTTAAAAAGAGCAGCACTTGATGCATTAAAAGGAAAATGGGGGTTAGCGGTAGGGGCAACCTTATTAGTCGGAATCCTTATTGGAGCTGTTGAAATGCTAACCACAGGTATTTTCTCGATGTTTTGGGGTTGGGAAGAAGCAAATGAGTCACTTACAGTAACTATTATTGCAATGTTTATTATCGGTCCGTTAACAGTGGGTGCTTCTTATTTTGTTTTAAATGTAATTCGTGGGACTAATGCTCGTATCGGTCATATATTTAGATGGTTTAACGATGGAAGTAAGTTTATGAAATCGTTTTTAACATATTTACTAATGAATGTGTACTTGATTCTATGGACATTACTTCTTATTATTCCAGGTATTATTAAATCATTTTCTTATTCTATGACATATTTTATTTTGAATGATCATCCAGAATATACAGCGAATCAAGCGATTACTGAAAGTCGTCGTATGATGAATGGACATAAAATGGATTACTTTTTACTATGCTTAAGCTTCTTAGGTTGGTTCATTTTAAGTATTCTTACTGTAGGAATCGGTTTCTTATGGTTAGTACCGTATTTCTACACGACATCAGCTGCATTTTATGAAGAGATTTCAAAAGAATATTATAAAAAAGAAGACACTACTTTCTAATAACCACCTATCCCCTAAAGAATATAAGGCACAGATAGTTTAGATGTTCTGTTTATGGGGAGCACTTCAGGATAAGGTATAGGTTATTATATAAAAATTCGGCCCTCTATGTTTTAGCATAGAGGGCTATTTTTTCATGTGAAAATAATGAATAATATATGTGAAACAAAAAAGCGAGGTGAATGAGAGTGAGCAAGTTTTTAATTCCGTATTCATTTTCTATATTAAGTTTCTTTATTTCAGCAACAGCACTTGATTTATATGATAGGATGGGAAACAATAGTGAGCTGGTTTCGCCGAACATAATTGGTAAGATAATTCAATCTACTGCGCAAATGGGAGTCCTTACATTGTATTTCGGAGTACCTATTATTTTAGGTGGCTGTCTACTTGGTGAGTTATTGTTTAGAGGTATCATTTTACGATTTAAACTCAGCTATATTATATCTTTATTACTATATTTACTTTTAGCTTGTAGTATTGTTTCCGTAACGGTTGGGATTCCAACTACATATGAAGATTCTAATGTTTCTTTCATGGGAATAACTATGATTTGCGCTATTACATTCTTTGTGGGCCGGAATATATGGGAGAAAAAAGAAATGAATAATGGAGTGACAGAATGAAATACACATGTCCGTGCTGCGGGTATAGAACAATAGAAGAAGAACCACCAGGTACATATGAAATTTGTAATATATGTTATTGGGAAGATAATGAGGTTCAGTTTAACGATCCTGATTTTGAAGGCGGGGCGAATATAGTTTCGTTAAGACAAGCACAGAAAAATTTCATTGCATTTGGTGCTTGCGAGGAATACTTTGTGAAATCAGTTAGAAAGCCGACTAGTGAAGATGTGAAGGATGCTAGTTGGAAGCAAATTTAGTAAGGAAAATGTTATTACTCAATTTATCAGGAGTAATAACATTTTTTTATGCAATGATGAAAGAATTAACACCGTCTTATAAGATAAAACATTAAAGATGATACAGTAATAGGAAGGCCAGTATTCAGAAAGGTTTCTAAAGTAAAGGATAGAAAATCTCTGTCGTTAAACCACATAAAGAATAAATGACTGTAGGAAATACCTAACAATATAAATAAAGGAATTCCAATCTTTAATTCGTGACTTCTTTTTATTTTTCTATAACAAAATTCACCTAATAAACAACCGATAAGAACAGGGATGCTTCCAAGAATTGAAAACATAATAATAGATACCCAAATCGGTCCCCAGGAGTCAGCATAATTTGGAACTAGTGTATACTGTAAAACGTTCACAATGATAGAAAAAACCAGTAAGCATATTAAATAACTAATAGAAAATTTTTTCAATGGAATCATCCTTATAAAATTTCACTTTATTTTTATGAAAATATAAACCTCTTTAAATTATAGATTAAATATATAAGGATAATCAATTTGTATGCATTTCTTGTTTATGGATATATTTTCAACGAATATAAATGTATAGATGTATAGTCAATTGTGAGTGTTTGATGTTATCATATTGAATGATATGGAAATTTTTAATAGAAGAAGCAACGAACAATTCAAAGGTAGTGAAGCCTTTGTTGTATACAGAAAATATTTATTATTACTCAGCAATATTAAAAATAAGATACGTATTTATATAAATTTAGTAGAAATGGGGGTTTTAAAAAGGAATGAGTATAAGTATAACAAGGCAAAAGATTTTAGCAGCCGCTTCTCAAATTGTGCAATGTAAAGGGGTTGCTAAGTTAACTTTAGAAGCGGTAGCAAAAGAGGCGGGGATAAGTAAAGGTGGATTGTTGTATCACTTTTCAACTAAAGAAGCTTTAATAGAGGGCATGATACTCAAAGGGACGGAGGAGTATCAAGATGCTATTCACAATAAAGTAGCGGAGGACTTAGAGAAGAAAGGAAGGTGGGTACGCTCTTTTGTAGAGGAAAGATTAAGTAATGAGAGAAGAGTAGAAGAGCTAGGTAGTAGTATGATGGCAGCATTAATGCTAAAACCTGAATTACTTGAACCGTTACAACAATCATTTCAGCAACTGCAAAATAAAATAGAAAATGATGAGATAGATTCAGTTTGTGCCACAATTATTAGATTAGCGGCAGATGGATTATGGTATTCAGAATATTTAGGGGTTGGAAGACTAAGCCCCGAATTAAGAGAAAAAGTGATTCAAGCTCTTATTTATAATTCGTATAAATAGAATATGCGAACTATATAATGTAAAATAATTCACCATTGCTTATTTAATGCACTGGTGAATTATTTTTTTTATTAGAAAAATAGAACAATTTTATAGAGTATTGAATTATAACCGTCCAGACGGTATAGTAATATTTGGTTTAAGAGGAAAATGAAACAAAAAAAGAATAAAAAATATTTTTAGCACACTATTCGAAAGGATAGGCCGCAAAGCTTAGAGTCTACGGTAATACATATTGGTTACTAAGATCGTCTGGTTGCACATTTTTGATGCAACCGGACGGTCTTTTTTGTTATATAAATATAAAAAATAGGAGGGAATTATGCAAATGAAAAGTACTAAAAGGCATATTTCGATGGTTTCATTAGTTTTTCTAGTATTATTTTCAGTACTAAATGTGTGGGCTCCAGTTATTCAAGCCGCTGTGATAAAAAATCCAGTGGACGAGATTAATATCTCCCGTACTGATGGTACAACGTCTGAACCATATCAAGCCTCAGATGGTATGAAAGTAGAAGTGAAGTGGTCAGCTAAAGAAAAAATAAAAAGTGGAGATCAATTCACAATTGATATGCCAAAAGAATTCAGAAAAGATCTTATGAATATGAGTTTTCCTTTAAAAGATGCTGAAGGAAAAACAGTTGGTACATGTGAGATGAAAAAGGGTCTATTGACATGTACTATGGGTGATTACGTAGAAGGAAAGAATAACATTAAAGGTTCTTTATTCGTAGAATTTTATTTTGGTCTAGAAGCATATGATGGTATTAAAAAAATCCCATTAGAATTTAACGTTGATGGTCAAATCGTAAATAAAGAAGTAAGTGTAAATAATACAACAGAGAGACCGAAGCCACAGCCCAATACAGATAATCTATTGAAATGGGGTTCTTATAATCAGGAAGACCCTTCAATTGCAGACTGGACGGTATATGTAAATGCAACTGGAACAGAAATGCAAGATCTTAAATTAACAGACACATTAGGACCTGGGCATGAATTAATTACAAATAGTTTAGTATTAGAAGAGGCTGTATTTGAAGATGGCTATGCACCAACAAATGTTAAGCCAGCAGATTTATCTAAAATTAAAATTAATGCGATGAAAACTGGATTTACAATTGAATTTCCAGACAGCTCAAAAGGTTATATTTTAAGATATAAAACAAAGATTACTAATCCTGCTGCAAAGCCTCATAAAAATACAGTGAAATTAGAAGGTAAAAATATTGTAACTGAAGAAAAAGTGGGAGAAGTATTCGTAAGTGGTGGGGGAGGAACCGGTTCAGGTGACGATAATCCACCTAGCATTGAAAAAAATATAGTAGATGAGAATGGTAAGCTTGTAGAGAATCAGCAGTTAACACAAATGGATCAAGCTATTCAATACCAAGTTGGTACACATATACCGAAAAATTCACCTAATTATACGTCAATGGTAATTAGTGATGATTTAGAAGATGTTTTAGAAGTATTAGAGGCAAAAGTATATGATCAAAATGGTCAAGATATTACTTCTAAAGGAACGTTAAATATAGATAAACAAAGAAGTGAAGTAACATTTACGTTTGGTGAGAATTTTGACTATAAGTCATATGAAGACCAGGTAATTAACCTCAGCATTAAGGCGAAAATTAAAGCTAATGCAGATTTATCTTCTTACGTAGATAAGAAGATTCCTAATAAAGCGGAATTACATTTTGATGATAAAACATTAACATCGAAAGAAGTAATTGTTACGCCGCCTGAAGCTCCAAAAGAAGGTACAGTATCGATTCATAAAATAGATGCTGAGAATCCGAACAAAGGGTTGAAAGGTGCTGAATTTGAAGTTCGAAATAGTGCAAATGAAGTTGTTGCAAAACTGATAACGGACGAAAACGGCTTTTCAATACCTCAAACTTTAGCTCCTGGGACGTATAAAATTTATGAAACAGTAGCACCAGAAGGATATCAAAAATTAACAATTCCAGTAGAGGTTACGCTTCAAGCTGGTGAAACAAAAGCCATTGAAGTCAAAAATACTTTGCAAAAGGGTCAAATCGAATTAAAGAAAATTGATTCGGAAAATGGTGAAAAACCATTAGCAAATGCAGAGTTTGATATAGTAAAAGACAGTGTAGTAGTTGAGCATATTGTTACAGATAAAGATGGTAAGGCAATCTCTAAACCGTTAGCGCCAGGGAAATATATTTTAAAAGAAACGAAAGCGCCTGAAGGATACCAATTAAAAGAAACAGAGTTCGAAGTAAATGTAACAGGGGACGGCATATTCCCAATAACAGTAAAAAATGCAATGACAGACAAAGGTAATGTAGAAATTACAAAGGTGGACAAAGAAAACGGTTCAGTATTAGCGGGTGTCGAATTTGAAGTTCAAGATGAGAAAGGTGAAGTAGTAAAAAAAGTAACGACGGATAAAGAAGGAATGGCAAACGTTTCAGATCTTTCAGTAGGAAAGTACAAATTAGTAGAGACGAAAAGCTTACCAGGTTACAAGAAACTAACAGAGCCAGTATCGTTTGAAATTACAAAAGGTATGACGAAAGTCCTATCATTGAAAGTAGAGAATGAACAGTTAGATAAAGGTTCAGTAGAAATTACAAAAATAGATAAAGACAGCCAGAAAGCATTAAAAGGCGTAGTTTTCGAAGTACGAGATGAAAAAGATAAAGTAGTAAAAGAAGTAACAACAGATAAAGAAGGAAAAGTGAACGTTTCAGATCTTTCAGTAGGAAAGTACAAATTAGTAGAGACGAAAAGCTTACCAGGTTATAAGAAACTAAAAGAACCGGTATCATTTGAAATTACAAAAGGTATGACGAAAGTCCTATCATTGAAAGTAGAGAATGAACAGTTAGATAAAGGTTCAATAGAAATTACAAAAGTAGATAAAGACAGCCAGAAAGTATTAAAAGGTGTAGTCTTCGAAGTACAAGATGAAAAAGATAAAGTAGTAAAAGAAGTAACAACAGATAAAGATGGAAAAGCAACAATTTCAGATTTATCAGTAGGAAAGTACAAATTAGTAGAAAAAGAAAGCTTACCAGGATATAAGAAATTAATAGAGCCAGTATTGTTTGAAATTACAAAAGGCATGACCGAGATCTTATCATTAAAAATAGAAAATGAAATGGTAGATACGGGGAATGTAGAGATAACAAAGATAGACAAAGATAATAAAGCACTACTAGCGGGAGTAACGTTCGTTGTCCAAGATGAAAAAGGTAACGAAGTTAAAAAAGTAACGACAGATAAAGAAGGAAAAGCAAATGTTGCAGATTTACCTGTAGGCAAGTATGAATTAGTAGAGATAGAAAGTTTACCAGGTTATAAAAAGCTAGAAAAACCAGTATCATTTGAAATTACAAAGGGCATGACCAAGATACTATCATTAAAAGTAGAAAATGAAATGATGGATACTGGAAATGTAGAGATAATAAAAATAGATAAAGATAGTAAAGCACCATTAAAAGATGTTGTATTTGAAGTACGTGATTCAAAAGGAAAAGTAGTAAGAAAAGTAACAACAGATAAAGAAGGAAAAGCAAACGTTTCAGATTTATCTATTGGAAAGTATGAGTTGGTGGAAGTAGGAACACCAGTAGGATACAAACCACTTGAAAAGCCAATTTCATTCGAAATTGAAAAGGGCAGAGTAACAGCATTAAAGCTAACAGTCGAAAATGAATTAGTAGATACAGGAAATGTAGAAATTACAAAAGTAGACAAAGAAAATAAAGATGCTTTAGCTGATGCAGTATTTGATATTCAAGATGAAGCAGGACAAGTAGTCGCTAAAATAACGACAGATAAAAAAGGACAAGCACAAGTCACTAATTTATCAGTTGGAACATATAAGCTAGTAGAAGTGAAAGCACCAAAAGGATATAAGCAATTAGTAGATCCGATTGCTTTCCAAATTGAAAAAGGTATGACAAAATCTCTTGCTTTAACAGTAGAAAATGAAATGTTAGACAAGGGTAACGTAGAAATTACAAAAGTAGATAAAGACAGTCAAAAAGCATTAGCAGGCGTAGTCTTCGAAGTACAAGATGAGCAAGGAAAAGTAGTAACGACAGTAACAACAGATAAAGAAGGAAAAGCAACAATTGCAGATTTATCTGTAGGAAAATACAAATTAGTAGAGAAAGAAAGCTTACCAGGTTACAAACAATTAACAGAACCAGTATCGTTTGAAATCAAAAAAGGTATGACGAAAGTTTTATCACTAAAAGTAGAGAACGAACTGTTAGATAAAGGAACAGTAGAGATTACAAAAGTGGATAAAGAAAGTGGCGCAGTATTAGCGGGCGTAACATTCGAAGTGCAAGATGAGCAAGGCAAAGTAGTAACGAAAGTGACAACAGATAAAGAAGGAAAAGCAAACGTTTCAGATTTATCAGTAGGGAAATATAAGCTAGTAGAGGTAGAGAGCTTACCAGGATATAAAAAACTAGCGAAACCAGTATCGTTTGAAATTAAAAAAGGTATGACAGAAATTTTATCACTAAAAGTAGAGAACGAATTAGTAGATAAAGGAACAGTAGAAATTATAAAAGTAGACAAAGAAAGTGGCGCGTTATTAGAAGGCGTAACATTCGAAGTGCAAGATGAGCAAGGCAAAGTAGTAACGAAAGTGACAACAGATAAAGAAGGAAAAGCAAACATTTCAGATCTATCTGTAGGAAGTTACAAACTAGTAGAAGTAGAGAATTTACCAGGCTATAAAAAATTAACAGAGCCAGTATCATTCGAAATTAAAAAAGGTATGACAAAAGTCTTATCATTGAAAGTAGAGAATGAACAGTTAGACAAAGGCTCAGTAGAAATTACAAAAGTAGATAAAGATAGTCAAAAAGCATTAGCAGGCGTAGTCTTCGAAGTACAAGATGAGCAAGGCAAAGTAGTAACGAAAGTGACAACAGATAAAGAAGGAAAAGCAAACATTTCAGATCTATCTGTAGGAAGTTACAAACTAGTAGAAGTAGAGAATTTACCAGGCTACAAAAAATTAACAGAGCCAGTATCATTCGAAATTAAAAAAGGTATGACAAAAGTCTTATCATTGAAAGTAGAGAATGAACAGTTAGACAAAGGCTCAGTAGAAATTACAAAAGTAGATAAAGATAGTCAAAAAGCATTAGCAGGCGTAGTCTTCGAAGTACAAGATGAGCAAGGCAAAGTAGTAACGAAAGTGACAACAGATAAAGAAGGAAAAGCAAACATTTCAGATCTATCTGTAGGAAGTTACAAACTAGTAGAAGTAGAGAATTTACCAGGCTACAAAAAATTAACAGAGCCAGTATCATTCGAAATTAAAAAAGGTATGACAAAAGTCTTATCATTGAAAGTAGAGAATGAACAGTTAGACAAAGGCTCAGTAGAAATTACAAAAGTAGATAAAGATAGTCAAAAAGCATTAGCAGGCGTAGTCTTCGAAGTACAAGATGAGCAAGGCAAAGTAGTAACGAAAGTAAAAACAGATAAAGAAGGAAAAGCGAAAATTTCAGATCTATCTGTAGGAAGTTACAAATTAGTAGAGACGGAAAGCTTACCAGGTTACAAAAAGCTAAGCGAACCAGTATCATTTGAGATTAAAAAAGGTATGACAGAAGTTTTATTACTAAAAGTAGAGAATGAACAGTTAGATAAAGGTTCAGTAGAAATTACAAAAATGGCTGCTGAAAGTAAGAATGTATTATCAGGGGCAGTGTTTGAAGTTCATGACGAAAAAGGAAAAGTAGTAACGAAAGTAAAAACAGATAAAGAAGGAAAAGCGAAAATCTCAGACTTATCTGTAGGTCACTACACACTTGTAGAAGTAGAAGCACCAAAGGGTTATGAAAAATTAACTAATCCAATTCCATTTGAAATTACAAAAGGAATGATAAGTCCAGTTCAATTAGAAGTATTAAACAAATTGACTTCTTTAGCACCACCAGGCCCAGAGAAACCAGAAACGACGGATCCAGAAAAACCAGAAACAACGGATCCAGAAAAACCAGAAACAACGGATCCAGAAAAACCAGAAACAACGGATCCAGAAAAACCAGAAACAACGGATCCAGAGAAACCAGAAACGACGGATCCAGAGAAACCTGTAACAACGGATCCAGAAAAACCAGAAACAACAGATCCAGAGAAGCCTGAAAAAGAATTACCGAAGACAGGACAGAAAATGCCTGTGGAACCATATATGGGAGCACTTCTTATTATGATGAGTTTTGGATTGCTCGTATTAGGTAGAAAACAGCAGAGATAATAAAAATGAAAAAGGTATCCTCAAAGTATTGGAGGATACCTTTTTTATTTGGCATAAAAAAACATTTAGCAAAAGGGGTAGCAGCACATGCCCATCAAGCTAAAAGTACGAATTACCCCAAAACAATAAGTACGAGCAAAATGCACAAAATTTTCGCTCTGGGGTATTTGCTTTTCTTAGCTTGATAGCAATGTGTTGGTGTTAGAAAAACAATGAAATTTGCTACACTACAAAAATTACCCTTAGCAATACTTAATGTTTTGAATGCATCAAACTTTTTGCTTTTAAGTATAGAATCACTCTTTTTATACACGCACTCGCCGCAATAAGGCAAAAAATACCATTCGTTACTAAGCCTAGCGCATACTGACTTGAACCTTTAAAAATATACGTTACGATAAAACGTAAAATAAATACAACAACCCATATACCTAAGGCGATATAAGAACTTTTAGCATAAACCTTCCCATTACTTTTATCGATTCGTATTATAGTTGTAGAACCACGCACAGCTCCTACAATTCCTCCAAGAGCAAGTAATACTACAAATAAACCAGTTTCGATTAATGTGAGATCATTAAATACATGAGTAAATGTATAGTATGCGATTAATACAGGAGCAATCCACATTCGTTGAAATTTCAATTCCCTTTCTTTTAGTTGAAGGAGAATTATAAGAATTAAAATAATAAGACCAGTTGTATTATCCATGCTATACTCTCTTTCTTTTTTATTATGATCTGTTTAATTTCAATTAGAAAAACACTATGTTAATTTAAAATTTTATTCTTTTTACTACATACAGCAGATATCACTTTACAATTTTTTTTCGAATTGCCATTACAGCTGCTTGTGTACGATCTGTTACATCTAGTTTTTGAAGAATATTGTGGATATGAGTTTTGACTGTCCCTTCGGAAACATAAAGGATTTTAGCTATTTCATGGTTTTGTTTTCCATAAGCTAATAATTGTAAAACATCAATCTCCCGCTTAGTTAGAGTTTCCGTATGTTCAAGTTCTTCGCTAACTAAATTATAATCATTATTATCGTGTTTTATAAATTGTGTAAAAGCTTGATTTGCTGTCGTGCTATTATAAATCATTGCCCCTTTATTCATAGATCGAATACTATCTAACATTTCCTCCGTTTCAGTATCTTTTAATATATAACCCACTGCACCAGCTCGAATACCGTCTAAGACATACTGTTGTACATCAAAAGTCGTCAATAGAACAACTTTTGTATTTGGTAATATACTCATAATGTTTTGGGTAGCCATAATACCTGATAAATCAGGCATTTGAATGTCCATAATTACCATATCTGGTGCAGTTTCTAAGGCAACTTTAATTGCTTCCTTCCCATCTTTACATTCCCCAACTATCTCCATATCATCTTGCATTTCAATAATATAGCATAGGCCTTTTCGAACAAATGGTTCATCATCAGCTAGCACAATACGAATCTTTTCTGTCATATTTCTCCTCCATTTTTCTGAATTGGAATAGTGGCTTCAACTCGAAGTCCTTTTGGTTCATTTAGAAAAAAGGAACAATTACCTCCAACTGATTTACAGCGTTTTATCATACCATTGAGTCCAAAGCCATATTCTAATGGCTTATCCCCTGTATATATACCATTATCATCAATTGTGAGTTTTACTACTCCGTCTATTTCTGTTACGTTTACAATAACAGAATCTGCATTAGAATGTCGTAAGACATTAGTTAAAGACTCTTGTAGAATGCGATACAGAATTGTACTTTCCTCCATCGTCCACTCTGTTATATTTCCAGCTTGAATGAACTCAATTTGTAATAAAGAATTCGCTTGAACCTGTGAAATCAATCCTTTTAATGAAGTAAGCCCGAGATCTTTTTCATCACTTGTCCATTCTCTAACAGCAACTCGGATTTCTTCCATTCCTTTTCGTGCCACCTTTAAAAGTTCTTCAACATGAACTTGGGCAGCAACAGGATCTTTCCTTAACATAATCTTAAGAGCCTGTAATTGAATAATAAGTGAGGTCATTTGATGTCCAAGTCCATCATGAATCTCTCTTGCTAATTTTGTTCTTTCCGTAAAAGCTGCATATCGCATAGAAAATACCGTTGTTTCTTGTAGTTCAGCATGTGCTTCGTCTAATTCTTTTAGTTGTTTTTGATTTTTTTGATATGCGTCTCTTAGCTTGGATGTACTTCGGATCGAGACATAGAGGCCGATAATAATTAATGTTTCTTGATAAGGAAACGTATTCGCATGTATAAATAGAATAATAACTATCCCTGTTATAGCAACTAAAATTGTCGTTACTCGTGTCCACTTTGGTTCTGCAGCGGCAAGAAAAACTATGAGTGGCCATAACGCATAATTCGGAAAATTTGGATGAGAAAAATATAATACACATGATATGCTTATTAATATACTCGTAAATAAAGCGTACTTCCTTGCATTCCACCAAGATTTTGGTGAATACAACATCCATAGATAAATTGTTACAAAAACGCTACAAACCCATATTGCAAAGGTACCATGAGGTGCGAAACCTTGATAAAAAAATACGCATAATAAGATGATTCCTATCGCATTTCCTGCATGACTATCAATAATTTTTAAAAATACTTTTTCCATGTACTTATTCCCTCCCAACCTTACTGTTTAGTTTCTATATTTTTTGGCTATAGATGAATATCAATTTCTTAATTTAAAGGCTGGAAATTTACAACTCCCAATTATAATAGTTCATAGATGAGTTAAATTCCTTTAATGCATATCATCTAAAATCTGAAATTAAAAGAATAATGAAGTAGTTAGTATAGTGTGTTTGTTTTACCTACTTCATTATGCAAAAGAAGTTGTTTTTCTTAACCTATTTCTTTAATTTGTTTTAGATTTTTTCTATATCTTTGTATCCTAATCACAATTCCAATAGTACGAATAACTACCATCGCAATTGTAAAAAATACGAAAGCAGGGGCTATAACATTAAAATCCAAATGATTCGATACCATGAAATCTACAAATTGTTGTGGATACCAGTCTGTCGCTACATAAGCTAATACGACACGCCATCCAAGTCCAATAATCCATAAACATAAATAAGGAATACCAGCAGTTACGTACGCTTTATTGTCAGAACCATATTCTACTTTCACTGTAAAAAGCATTAGCCCTCCCATGATCATGCCGACCATTGTCATGATTATGAGTGCGGTCATATTTGAACCTGAGGTAGGTATTTCCTCGACGAATAAATAAACACTTATACCACAAAGAATAAATGGCAATACAGCCTTTGTGGTTGTAAATACTTTCCTTCCGATTTGTGTTAATAATACAATTGTTAAAAATGCACCAATCATTATCCAAGCTTGAGTATTCAAATTAAAACCCCCATAAAGTATAAATTTATTGTTTATTTGCTTACTTACTGGAGGATTGTAACATCCCTAATATTTTAGAACATCTATCTGAAAGATGATTTTTTTGAATACCCTCTATCTATAGATAGAGTTTTTTATGATTCTTTTGTGAAAAAAGCCACTTGAATATATATAACTGGATATATGGGACGCATTGAAAAAACACTGTTTATCCTAGACTATATTTCTAGCGAAACTTTACGCTGGCAAATTGAAATTTTGTTCAAAACATGGAAATCTTTCTTTCAAATTCACAAGTGTAAAGAAATTAAGAAAGAACGCTTAGAATGCCATTTATATGGGCAACTTATTAGCATTTTACTCTGTACATCTACCATGTTTAAAAGGCGTCAGTTACTCTTGAATAAGAAAAAGAAAGAGTTAAGTGAATACAAATCCATTTATATGATAAAGAATTATTATCTATTGTTTTACCAAGGATTACAAAAGGGCACCCAAGAATTATCAAAGATTTTCCTACGTCTGTTCAATCTTTTAGAGAAAAACGGACGGAAATCTCACCGTTACGAAAAGAAAACAGTCTTTGATATCCTAGGCGTTATGTATGAGTGTACGTTGTTAAAGGGTTTCAAAGTTGCATAATATTTTTCAAAACACCCTTTTGGTAGGTTTATTTGTTATGCATATTTTTAGTGTAGCCGTAGAAATTTCAAAAAAATACACTCACATATACCCTCTTGATATCCTTAGCTTGATGGGCATGTGGTGCTACCCCAATATACACTTTTTATAATGACATTGGATACTCTTCAACAACAATCCCAAAAGGTACACTTTTTGATACACGCTCCCATCCACAGTAAAAACATATATTCCTATAGATTTGATACAAAACATTATTCAATATTTGTAAATCCTAGTTGAACTTTAAATCAGAGAAAAAGGCATCCTTCTAATTTTCATTGAGAGCTGCGACTCTATTTTTATTTTCATTCGACAAAATATGACAATATACAAATAACTTGTTTACTACCATGAGATAAGAAATCTTACATTTTAACAACCGAAAGAGGTAATTACATGCAAATATTAATGTCATTATTCTTTATAGCTACAGTCGTTTCTTTTATATTAATGACTAAAGCTTCTAAGAAAAACCAAAGTAAAAAGAGGTATTTCATTTCCGGATTAGCATGCTTTGTGTTAATGATGATTTTTTACGCACTGTCTCCGAAAGAAGAAATCAATAAAAATGAAGCTAAAATCGCTAACACTGAGGTGAAAAAAGAAGATACACCTAAAGAAGGTGCTTCTAAACAAAAAGAAGAACAACAAAAAGCTGATGAGCTGAAAAAATTAGAAGAGAATCGTAAAAAAGAAGAGGAAGCCTATTTTTATAATAGGTGGTTTAATTTTAATTGCTTTTGGAGTTATGGGATGGAATAAGTATTCGGATTACAAATACGAAAAAGAACGTGCGCAAATTCATGCAGATTACGAAAAAGAACTTATAGAAATGGAAAAAGAACAAGCCAAACAGCTAGCTGCCGAAGAGAGTAGGTTAGAAAAGATAGAAGAACAAAATCGAAAAGAAGAAGCTAGACAGCAGCGTATGATGGATACTTTCAATAATTTACGTCGCGGTATGTCTTACGAAGAAGTTGCAGCAGCATTCGGTGAAGAAGGAGATTTAAAAAAACAAGGTACATATAGTAATGAATGGAAAGATTATATAAAGAATCATCCCTCTTATTTGTGGAACTATGACAGTATGTACAATATAGTTTGTGAGTTTAATTATAACAAATTAACCTCATGCAAGAAAAAGGAAATTGTGAAAGTAAAAGTAAACGGCAATTGGTATTATAATTAGGAGTAACGTCTCCAATAACAAAATATAGATTTTGTTCACTTTTACGATACATTTATGAAACATTCGTATGTTACGTTATATAAGTCCTTTTTTGAATCATTTTCATTCTGTCAAAAAGTCCTAGTCCCCTCTAGGGCTTTTTACGTTTAGATAAAGAAATGTACCGTATTTCTCAATGCACAACATTACTTAACATGGTAAAATAATAATTGGATGGGAGTCCAATACATATTATTAAAATTAAAGTGGTTCAAGTCGGAGGAAGGCACCTTAGGGTGTCTTTTCTTTATGGAAAAATCCCTACATAAAATGTAGAGATTTCAGAATATAAGCGGGGAAATTCCTCTTCCCTTTATGCGGAATCTGACACACTCCCTATCATTTTTGGAGGTCTTTTTTACTTAATTTAATTTTTTTAAAAAGTAGTTGACTACAAAAATATCTTTGTGATATTATTAAATATTTGATAAAAAAACACATATATGTTAAAGTTAAGAAGGTTACCATATATGGAGGTGGATTATATGTTTCAAATTGGCGATAACATTGTTTATCCAATGCACGGAGCAGGTATAATTGAAGCCATAGAAGAAAAAGAATTCTCAGGAAAAAAACAACAGTATTATGTTATAAAAATGTCAATCAGTAATATGAAAGTCATGATTCCTATGGGGAAAATATTAAGTTCGAGTATACGCCCGGTTACTGATATACTTGCATTAAAACACATTATACACATTTTTCAGCATGGAGAATCAGATAGATTATTAACGTGGAAACAAAGGTATAAAGTGAACACGGACAAAATAAAAACGGGTGAAATACAAGAAGGTGCTGAAGTTGTACGTGATTTAATGCGTATGAAGAAAGAAAAGGCACTTAATACAAGCGAAAAAACAATGTTGGATAACGCACATGAATTTTTGATTAGTGAACTAGGATTAATTAAAGGGATCACTGAAAATCAAATAAAAAGTTTCTGTTAGGATTCATTATAGATAATGTATTACATCCCCCGAAAATATCCTGAATTTTTCGGGAATATGATGATTATTAAAAGTAAATCATTTCAAAGACATTCAACTTCTTCAACTCACTTTTAGAGTAGGAACCTCTTTTGTTATTACTTCAATCTAATCCATTTTTATTTTTAAATTTCTTTTACGAACGTTCGAAGTTTCATCAAATAACTCGATTAAATAGTCACTTGATTTTTGCAATCCTGATTCACACTGGCACGGACAAGGATCCGTAAGGATGAAAGAGAGGTAGGGCTTTCATTGTTTTAGGTAATATATTATCTAGGTCATTATTTCTAGAAGAAAAAACAATCGATCTCACCGCTATCTCTTTAAGAATTCCTTATATCTACTGAGACAGTGAATAGGTAATTGTTTATCTCTTCTTTACGTAAAATTGATAAACGAACTGGTAACACCATATGGTCAACTACAAAAAAATGGTTTCCAGACCAGGAAACCATTTTTAACTTCATTTACATAACAATAATAAATTAAGCAGTAAAAAGGAGTACACACATGAAAAAAATGTTAACAAAAGAATTAAGTAATGAATTAAAGAAGCGGGAAGGGATCATTTCTATTACAGTTGAGCCTTATGAAAAAATCGAAGTTGGTGGCATTCGTGTAGATGGACCAGCTGTTATTCTAATTAATCAAGAATAGTTGAATGCATGAAGAAAAGGATCAACCTTTAAAAGAAGGGAGGATCCTTTTTGTTTGCTACTTTTATCTGATGTGCTGGAGTTAAAACGGAAGGAGAGGGTCGGGATTATCATGGTGGAAAGCTTAATATTGGTAGGATTTCTTTTTACGTTATATAAATTAGTTGATAAAAAAATAAGCTGATTATTTAAAAAGATATATTCTTTCCCTTTTAAGGGCGAGATTTATTTGATAGTGAAATGGATAATGTAAAGGAGGAATTTAGATGGATGCAAGGAAAGAACGCATAAAATACAAGAAGATGTCAAAGAACTATGAACATATTTATTTAGTTTCGTTACTACTACTAATTGTACTTGTTTGTAGTAGTGTGGTTACCATAGGAGCGACAGGGGGAACATATGGAGTGTTTTTGTTGTTAGCAATTTTACTTAACGCACGTATTACGAAAGAATCTCAAAAAAAGTATGAGCACTATTCTAATAAAGGGCGTATTTAAAATGATACATAGCCTGAAAGGAACAACCTAGATGTACATGCAAAGTATCCCTATATCATTACCTATTAACTAGTAAAAAAAGAATCGTATATAAATAATTTAGGAATAGAAAACGTAACTTATTAAAATGTTATTTTCGTTCATATAATGAATTATCCTTCTAGCATATTTATAGATTTATATCATATAGTAAGAGAAAGAAGTCTTATAGAATGAGTTATTTGGAGGGAAATGACTTTAGTGAACAAAATATGGTAAGTGTACCCAATCCCTTAATTTGATTTATAACAGATTGGCGTCATAGACGACCAAATAAAAACACAGTGTTTTATCTCTGTGTTTCTTCAAATTTCCGTTTTTGAATATATGCTTGGGCATGAATAAGTTCTTCCTGAAGTTCTTTTAATTCTTTTATAGATTCTGATTCAATAGCGATGTAAGTAATAACTAAACTGATCATCATATCCATCTTGTCTACTATATTTTGAATGACCTGTTCAGAATGCTCTTTTTTAGGGTGTTGTATTGCCTTTAATACATTTTCCATATAATTGTTTTTTCTTTGCTGGATATCATAAATAAACTGTTTTGTGTTTGAGTTCATTTGTTGTTCCTCCGTTTTGGATATACTTCTATTCTATCATATTTGAATAGAAAATATTGGATTCCCTTAAATTCACACCTGTCTCGTACATCTCCTCAAATATACAAACTAATTCCTTAACTTACAGGGAACAAATCAAAAGGTGTCAATTTTATGTCTAAACATACAATTTTCTTTTTTAGGTATAGTGCCCCCTATTATATAATTTCACGTACTATATCAGATGTGTAAAATCTAATTCTTCAATAAGGGGTAGCACCAAAAGAACTCGATACAAATAAAAACAAAAAGGAAGACAAAGTTCGTCCTATTTTCTTAATGCGGTTATATCAAAAAAGTTAGCTATATATATTTAATGTGAAAGTAAAAGGTTAAAGGTCTTCGTAATGTTTGGGTGAAAAAAGAGTTATCTATGTAATTAATTTGAGTACTTTAAGAAAGAGGGCTTTTTCCTAAAGTATTCAAAGGATGATAGTCCAATAGTAGGTGGGAGATGAAACTCGTTTTAGCACTGTATTAACACCTTAAAATGTAGATAGGGGAAAATAATGTAAAAAAACTATTGTATGTATAAAAACCTTATGTTACATTTATGTTACAGGGGAGTTACGAAAAGTAACTTATATTACAGTTTGTTTTCTTTTGTTTTTCGGTATGTTACGAATTGTGGTTCGTATCCAATCAACCAAGAATATGTAAAGCTGAAAAAATAGCAAACTAAAAATAGTTTTTCTATGTGTATAAGAGTGTGTGTAGTAAAGAGCCTGGTGAGAACTTTACGCACATGATTAAAATTCCTTTCTGTCTTAAAAGAAGAAAACCAACTACCAACTATTTAGGAGTTTTAAGTAATGATAGTAAATGAAATGTACTTCCTTTCCCACACACAAAGTACATCTTTATTTTCAGTCTAATTACTACACAGACCTTTATACATATGAAGTTATTGTTTTAGGAACATATAGGGGGAGAAAGAATGAAGAAGTTATTAACGGTAATTGGAATTACATTTTTAATGTTAGCTGGATGTAGTAATGGAGATTTTGAAAAAGAAATGGATGCAGGGAAGACCGCGTTAACGAATAAAGAATATAAAAATGCCTTATCATCATTTGAAAAAGCGCTAGATGAGAAACAAGACGATTCAGATGTAATGGTGCTTGTAGAACAAACGAAAATAATGATTGAAGCAGTGAAGTTAAAAGAAGAAACAAAGGTAGAAGAATCAATCAAGTCATTTGAAAAAGTAGAGAACATGAAGGATGGGAATAATACACTTATAAAGCAGGCAAAGGAAGAACGAACAGCATTACTAGCTGTATTAGAACAAAAAAAGAAGTATAGTGAGCAATTGGCGAAAAGTGAAGAGTTAATAAGTAAGAAAAATTATGCAGAAGCGAAAGAGATAGTAAATAAGCTAGTTGCAGAAACAAAAGATAATAAGAATCTTGAAGAATATAATAAAAAAGCGGTAGGATTAGTTACTAAAATGAATGAAGAGGAAAAAACTGCAAAGAGTGAAGCGGCAGCGAAGGCACAAAAAACAAATGTAGTAACGAATCAAAAAGTAGCAACAGAAAAGACTCAAAAAACTGAGGCAGAAAAGAACCAAAAAGTAGAGACAGGAAAGAATCAAAATGCATTTACTTTTGAGAAAGCGAAAGAATATATTAAAAATGAATATAAAGAAGAATATGATTACACGCTAGAGAATACGCAAGTAGAGAATGGAAAGAAGTATTATCAAATTAGAGTGCGTACGACATATAAAATAGAAGGCGCAGCTGGAGCAGGATTTACTGGCGTATTCAAAGTATTCGAAGATGGTACAATTATTGAAATGCAATAAATCGATGAAAAAGGTATCCTCAAAGTATGTGAGGGTACCTTTTTTAGCATAAAAAAAGGCATCTAGCAAAAGTACTAGATGCAAATAAAAACACAAGGGAAGACAAATTTCTTCCCGTTTCCCGTATGTAATTATATCAAAAAATATATAAAAAACTAGCTTTATTTTTTATATATTTGATGTGTAAAGCTATGAAACGATAAGATTACACTGTTTTCATAGTGTTTTATTAAAAAAGGAGCTGTGTATATGATTAATTTTAAACCAGAAAATTTGAACCAATTATTAAAAGTGATGTTAATTAGTGCGAATAAGTCTTATGATGCGATTAAAGATTATGAATTTACAGGAGAAGCAGTAGTATTCCGTGTAGACTTCGGATATATTGACGTTTCTTTAATGATTGTAGATATGTTAGGAAGATCAGCTTCTAAATTTACCATCTTGCCATATGTCCGTCCGAATACGAATGAAATAGATTACATTCAGTTTCAAGTGTATTCAATTAATGAAGGGAATTTTAAAGAAATAATCGATACGATATAAAAACTATAATTTTACAAATATGTATATACCAACTAATATATAATTAATAAATTCATATAATTGGAGTGATGAAATGCAACCGTTAGAAAGGGAGATTCATTCTAATATGCTGAAAGTGTGGCGAATCCACGCTTTAATTGGGGCGGCAGTTATACTAGCAGTCGTAATTGCATATTTCTTTTTTATGATCAATTTTAATTGGTGGGGCTGGTTGTTTGGCTTGCTAGTAACAGGAGCTATTACATTTATCCCGCTTGATTATTTTGTGTTTCCAAATTTACGTCAACGTTATTATAGTTACAGATTAAATGAAGAAGAGATTGAGATTCAAAAGGGAATGTTCGTTGTAAAACGCGTACTTATTCCGATGATGCGTGTGCAGCACGTAACGATTGAACAGGGCCCAATTATGAGAAAGTATAATTTAGCAGAATTACATATTTCAACAGCGGCAACTTCTCATAGTATTCCAGGCTTAACGAAGGAAGAAGCAGAGCAGCTGAAAAGACAAATTGGAGAACTTGCGAAAGTGAGTGATGAGGATGTATAAGAGGCAACATCCGATCACAATTTTATTAGGTATTCGAGTTGCGACTTTGTTGCCTTTTATTTTTCTTGTTTTATTTCAATCTGATGGTCAAGTGAAACCTTGGTATCTCTTACATCTTGTTCTTTTATTTGTATTATTTATTATGGCAATTTTCTCAGCTATAAAATGGTATTTCAAAGTGTACTGGGTTGAAAATAATATTGTACATATAAAGCATGGTGTGTTCGTTAAGAAAGAAAGCTACTTAAATAAAGAACGTGTGCAAAATATTAGTACGTCTTCTAACATCATTTATCAAGTGCTCGGACTGATGAAATTAAATATAGAAGTAGCGGGCGGCGGTAGTGAGCCAGATGTGATGTTAGCTGGTATTAAAGAAGATGAAGCGAAGGAACTGATTGCTTTATTAAATAAAAAAAGAAGCGCTGCGAGTGAAGAAGTACCCATGCCAGAAGAAAGTAAGACGATTTATCAGTTAACGATGAAAGAGATTTTAGCAGCTGCCATTACGTCTGGTAGATTCGGATTAGTTTTTTCAGGATTACTTCTTATTTACACAGAGTTTAATCAATTTCTTCCAGAATGGCTCATAAATAAAGTGGAAGCGTATGTGATGGATAACGGTGTATATGAATTAATCGTTATGGCCGCGATTTTAATGGCGGTTTCGTGGGTCGTTTCGACAGCTGGCTATGCGTTAAAATATGCAAACTTTAAAATAGAGCGAAACGGAAATGAAGTTCGCATCGTGCAAGGGTTATTTGATAAGAAAGAGTTTGTTTTAAAATTACATCGCATTCAAGCAATTACGGTGAAAGAAGGAATTCTCCGCGAGCCTTTCGGTTATTGCTCTGTCGAAGTAGAAGTTATTCAAAGTATAGAAGCAGCTGGAAATGAAGTGATGTTACATCCTTTTATGAAAAAGAAAGATGTCCAGCAGTTACTTACATATTTGCAGTTACCGTATGAAATGGAAGAGGAAATCGTTCATTTACCGAAGGCTGCATTACGTCGTTACGTCATAATGGGCTGGATTACAAGTGCTATGCTCGCACTGCCAATCATCGGTGCGAGTATATATTTCAAACAAAATAATGCGTTATTCACGCTAATACCACTATTTATCGCATTTACGTTACTTGCATACGCTCGGTATAAAAGTGGCGGATATTTGATACGAGACAATCAATTAGTCATGGTATACCGCGGCCTTGCCAAATATACAGGAATCATACGAAAAAGGCATGTTCAAGCAGTAGGGTACAATCAATCGTATTTTCAAAAGAAAGACGAGTTATGTACAGCTGCCGTATCAGTAGCGGGGCATAGATATAAAGTGAAGCATATGCGAAAAGAAGACGCGCTTCGCATATATAATTGGTATAAAGAAAAAGGAAACACCGGTGCGTAATGGTGTTTCCTTTTTTTGTGTTGTGGTTTGTCGATAAGTCGATATATTTCAAAAATTGCTGATATATTTCGAGTTGCGCCGATATATTCGAAAAATCGTCGATATAATTTCATGTACCGCAACCTTGGAGAAACGATAGTACAAAACCCCTTAAACTAGCACATCAAAAGTAGTCACAAATGATGGACGAGAGAAAATACTTTTCTGCTGTTCCGCATGTGGATGCGCCTGAGCCTGAGCTTGTCCTTCTGCTTGTGCAGGGCGTTTTTTATGAGCGTTTTCGAATGAACGTGATTCTGTCCAGTCTTTAAAGTTTTGCTCCGTTTCCCACATCGTTAAGATGACATATGTATCGTTACTTAATGGGCGTAGAACGCGAATTGCTTGGAATCCTGGTTCGTTTTCGATAAGGCCTGCGCGGTTTTTGAATCGATTTTCAAATACTGGGCGACCTTCGTCTGTGACAGAAATGTTGTTACAAACGATGTAGCCAGGTTGTCCTTTAAATTCACCAACAGCGTCTAGTACGTCATACTGAAGAGAACCTTCTACAGATTCTTCTGTATTTTCTTTATAAAACATATCTTTTTCATTATTTTTTGCAGTGAAATGTGCTTGTTCTAGAGGTGTTTCGTATGAAATAATAGCCTTCATTTTAATGCCCCCTTTAATTGTTTGTTTCTATTATATCAACTCTCGTAAAAAACTTCGAAGATTATATACATAAAGATACTTCTTTTTCAAATAATAAATGTACCATCATTTGGAAAGAAGGCCGATGTATGAAGAAAGTAAAGTGGACTTTATTAGGTGGGTTAGCAACGCTCGTATTAGCGATTGTATTTTATAAACTTATTGTGTTAGCTGGTGGCTATATGACGGATGAAAAGCAACTCGTTTTTCACTCTTCATCACGTATCGTTGACCAGAAAGGGAAAGAAATTACGAAATTATACGTAGAAAATAGAGATCTCGTACCAATCGAGCAAATTCCAAAATACGTGCAGCAGTCGTTTATTGCGGTGGAAGATTCTCGTTTTTATGAGCATCAAGGAATTGATTACCCGTCTATATTCCGGGCTCTTTATAAAGATACGTTAGCTGGAGAAAAGGTCGAAGGTGGTAGTACGATTACACAGCAACTCGCTAAAAACGTTTTTTTAACTCGTGAAAAAACAGTTACGCGTAAATTGAAGGAAGTCGCAATTTCCCTTCAATTAGAGCAAAAATATACGAAGCAACAAATTCTTGAAATGTATATGAATCATATTTATTTTGGCCATGGGGCATACGGTATTCAAGCAGCAGCAAAGTTGTATTTTAATAAAAGTGTAGAAGATTTAACAGTAGAAGAAGGAGCAATGCTTGCAGGTCTTCCGAAGTCGCCAAACGGATATTCACCGTATTTCTCTCCAGAAAAGAGTAAGGAGCGCCGTGATCTCGTATTGTCACTGATGCATAAACAAGGCTATTTGACTGCCGAAGAGAGCGTACGTTATCAAGGAAAGACCATTGCTCTTTACAAAAACCTAGACGAGAATGAACTCGCATATATGCCGTATATTGATATGGTCATAGATGAAGCAGCACGTTTATACGGGTTATCTCATCAAGAAGTACTCCGAGGAGGATATACGTTTGTCGTTCCGATGGATGAAAAGATTCAAAAGGTAGCGTATAACCAGTTTCAAGATGCGAGGAATTTCCCTGGTAAAGAAGAGGGGACGCAAGGTGCTTTTTTATTAATGGATAATCGTACGGGCGGAATTAAAGCAGCGATTGGGGGAAGAAAGTATGTCCCGAGAGGCTTTAATCGTGTTTTTGCAAAAAGACAGCCGGGATCTGTGCTAAAACCACTTATTGTCTATGGACCAGCACTCGAAACGAAAAAATATAATCCGTATTCTTTATTAAAGAATGAAAAAACTTCTTTTGAAGGTTATGAACCTCGAAATTACAATCGTCAATATACGAAAGAAATGACGATGTATGATGCGATTTTAGAGTCAGCAAATGTACCGGCAGTTTCTTTATTAAATGAGCTAGGGGTAGAAGAAGGAAAGCAATATTTAGAGAAAGGCAATGTTCCTATTGCCGATGCTGGTTTAAGTACAGCGCTTGGCGGATTGAAAAATGGTGTTTCAACATTTGACCTTGTGAAAATGTATCGTGCATTTTTAGCAAATGGCGCTATTATTGAGCCGCACGTTATAGAAAAGGTGTTAAATAGACACGGCACAGTCATTGGAGAATCGCCAAAAGTAGAAACGAAAATTTTCTCGAAACAAACGGCATGGTATATGACGAAAATGTTAGAAGGGGTTGTGAAGGAAGGGACAGCGAAAGCAGGCATATATAGCGGTGCATTAGCTGGGAAAACAGGTACAACTTCCTTACCAAATGACGATAATGGAGCTAGAGATATGTGGTTCGTTGGCTATACGCCAAATTTAGTAGGTGCTGTTTGGATTGGTTATGACCGTACGGATAAAGAGCATCAGTTGCAAGGAGAAAGTGCGTCAGCAACGAAATTGTTTAAGAAAATTTTAACGAAGGCAAATGTAGAACAGAAAGAGCAGTTTATGAAACCAGAAGGTGTGGAAACAATCGGTACTCCGATTCGTTTGCGCAAGATTGAAGATGTGAAAGTGAAATTAGCGTTTAGCCCTTTCGGTTTATTTAAAGCGAAATTAAGCTGGACACCACTTCCAGATGAAAGAATTATGTATCGCATTTATAGAGTGGAAAATGGAGTCCATACGCATGTAGGCACTGTAAATGGTGCCGGGGAATATGAGGAAAAGTTCGTTAACATCTTTTCAAAACCGAGTTTTTACGTTGTACCATATAACACACAAACGAATCGCGAAGGAGAAAAGTCAAAAGTAGCTAAACCATAGTTTTTCTCTGTGCTATAATAAGAATGTTGTGAAAATAGTAAGCGGTTTTACGAATGTTTGTGTCAATTTCATGAACAACGTACATAATGTTATGCATTTTGTTTTTACAAGCTGTATAGTAAAAAAAGATAAATATCGGAATAGAACGTATTTAGAGCAAAAGCATTGGCAAGGAAGGGAGCAAGGGTCTTGGTAAGAACTATAAATGAGACATTTTTAAAAGCATGTAGGGGGGAACGTACTGATTATGTACCAGCATGGTATATGCGTCAAGCAGGTCGTTCGCAGCCGGAATATAGAAAGATAAAAGAAAAGTATTCTTTATTTGAAATTACACATAATCCAGAGTTATGTGCTTACGTTACAAAGTTGCCAGTTGATCAATATAACGTAGACGCAGCAATTCTGTATAAAGATATTATGTCACCACTACCTGCAATTGGTGTGGATGTAGAAATTAAATCAGGTATTGGCCCAGTTATTGATAATCCAATTCGTTCTTTACAAGACGTAGAAAAACTAGGGGAAATCAATCCAGAAGATGACGTACCGTACATATTAGATACGATTCGTTTATTAACGACAGAAATGCTAGACGTACCGTTAATCGGTTTTTCAGGGGCTCCATTTACACTAGCGAGCTATATGATTGAAGGCGGTCCATCTCGTAATTATCATAATACGAAAGCGTTCATGTATGCAGAGCCGAAAGCTTGGTTCGCTTTAATGGATAAGCTAGCAGATATGGTTATTACATATTTAAAAGCGCAAATTAATGCAGGAGCAAAAGCAGTTCAAATTTTCGATTCTTGGGTTGGAACAGTAAATGTAGCAGATTACCGCGTATTTATTAAACCAGCAATGGAGCGTATTTTTGCAGAAGTTCGCCCGATGGGTGTACCGATGATTATGCACGGCGTAGGAGCTGCACACTTAGTAAATGAATGGCACGACTTACCGCTTGATGTAGTAGGCTTAGATTGGCGCTTACCGATCGAAGAGGCACGCGCACGCGGCGTTCATAAGGCGGTACAAGGAAATATGGACCCTTCATTCTTACTTGCGCCATGGTCTGTTATTGAAGAACATGTAAAAGGTATTTTAGATCAAGGGATGAAAGAGCCTGGTTATATCTTTAACTTAGGACACGGTGTATTCCCAGAAGTAAATCCAGATACATTAAAACGTTTAACTACATTTATTCATGAATACTCTAAAGGGCAGTTAGCGAAGTAAAGGAGAATTGTTGTATGAAAAAGAAAATTGGTTTGCTTGTAATGGCATACGGAACGCCATATAAAGAAGAAGATATTGAACGTTACTATACACATATTCGCAGAGGAAGAAAGCCAAGTCCTGAAATGCTAGAAGATTTAACAGAGCGTTACCGTGCAATTGGTGGCATTTCTCCTTTAGCTACTATTACATTAGAGCAAGCTAAAAAGTTAGAACAGCGTTTAAATGAAGTACAAGATGAAGTAGAGTACCATATGTATCTTGGCTTAAAACATATCGAACCGTTCATTGAAGATGCAGTGAAAGATATGCATAACGACGGTATACAAGATACAATAGCACTTGTTCTTGCGCCGCACTATTCTACATTTAGCGTGAAATCGTATGTAGGACGAGCACAAGAAGAAGCTGAGAAACTTGGAAACTTAACAATTCACGGCATTGATAGCTGGTATAAAGAACCGAAATTCATCCAGTACTGGGTTGATGCAGTGAAAGGTATATATAACGGTATGTCAGAAGCAGAGCGTGAAAAAGCAGTATTAATCGTATCTGCACATAGCTTACCAGAAAAAATTATTGCACTTGGCGATCCATATCCAGACCAATTAAATGAAACAGCTGACTATATTGCAAGAGGTGCTGAAGTAGCAAACTATGCAGTAGGTTGGCAAAGTGCAGGAAACACGCCAGATCCTTGGATTGGTCCAGATGTACAAGATTTAACGAGAGAACTAAACGAAAAGTATGGATACAGTTCATTCGTATACGCACCAGTTGGATTTGTTGCGGAACATTTAGAAGTTTTATATGACAATGACTTTGAGTGTAAAGTTGTGACAGATGAAATTGGCGCAAAATATTATCGTCCAGAAATGCCAAATGCATCGGACGCATTTATTGATTGCTTAACAGATGTTGTATTAAAGAAAAAAGAATCTGTATTGTAAAAAGAAAGGGGGAGCATGCTTGAGGAAAAAAGTTGTAATCATCGGCGGTGGCATCACAGGATTAACAACAATGTATAACTTACAAAAAGATATTCATGACAAGAACTTGCCGATCGATACATTACTGATAGAAGCATCGGGTAAACTTGGCGGGAAAATTCAAACCGTTCGAAAAGATGGATTTACAATTGAACGCGGACCGGATTCTTTCTTAGCACGAAAAGAAAGTGCAGCTAGATTAGCGAAAGAATTAGGTCTTGGCGATGAACTTGTAAATAATAAGGCCGGTCAATCATTTATCCTCGTAAACAATCGGTTACATAAAATGCCGAGCGGATCGATGATGGGAATTCCAACGCAAATTACGCCGTTTCTATTTTCCGGGCTGTTCTCCCCAATTGGTAAGCTAAGAGCTGGTTTTGATCTGTTAATGCCGAGATCAAAGCCAGTATCTGACCAATCACTCGGGCAGTTTTTCAGACATCGCCTCGGCAATGAAGTGGTTGAGAATTTAATCGAACCATTACTATCGGGTATTTATGCAGGGGATATTGATGAAATGAGCTTAATGTCAACATTTCCGCAAATGTATCAAATTGAGCAGAAGCATCGCAGTATTTCACTCGGTATGCGTACACTTGCTCCGAAAAAAGAGGCATCTGAACCGAAAAAAGGAATCTTCCAAACAGTGAAAACAGGTTTAGAATCTATTGTAGAATCTCTCGAAGTGAAGATGCATGAAGGTACGATAATAAAGGGAACCCGCATTGAAAAAATTGCAAAGCTTGGTGATGCTTATACGATTGCTCTTAGTAACGGAAAAGAAATAGAAGCGGACGCGGTCGTAGTGGCAAGCTCACATAAAGTATTGCCATCTATGTTTGCGCAGTACAAGCAGTTTCGTTTCTTCCGCAACATTCCGTCCACATCAGTTGCGAATGTGGCAATGGCTTTCCCGAAATCAGCCATTCAGCGCGATATTGATGGTACAGGATTTGTCGTATCTCGAAATAGCGACTACACAATTACAGCATGTACGTGGACACATAAAAAATGGCCACATACAACGCCAGAAGGAAAAATGCTACTTCGTTGTTACGTTGGACGCCCTGGTGATGAAGCAGTTGTAGAACAAACAGAAGAGGAACTCGTTCAGCTTGTACTAGAAGATTTACGAAAGACGATGGATATTACAGAGGATCCAGAATTTACAGTCGTAAGTCGCTGGAAAGAAGCGATGCCCCAATATACAGTAGGCCATAACGAGCGAATGAAGAAACTCACAACATTTATGGAGAAAGAGTTGCCAGGTATATACTTGGCAGGTAGTTCTTACGCTGGTTCTGGTCTTCCGGACTGTATTGATCAAGGTGAGAAAGCCGCAAAGCGTGTACTCTCTCATTTGGAGAAAGTAATGGATACCGAATTAATTGCACAATAAAGTGAAACGCCTTCAATCACATTGAAGGCGTTTTGTTACTTATTCACCAATAAACATATATAAGTTATTTGGCTTTATAACGGCATCTCCTGCATAAATAACCCACTCTGTTAAGTTTTCAAACTCTAAATGATAACTATTTCCTTCACTCATATCTTCTATAAAATATGGTTCATTAATGAGTATTCCTTGAATGAAATCTTCCGCGATTTCTTGCATTTCAAACCACATATGTTCACTTTTTCCTTCTTCGTAGGAGACACCAAACTTAGCGAGGAAACGAAAATCTTCATTCGATTGTTCAATGTGAAAAATGTTGCTGAAATATCCGAAAGTATTCTTCGCATTGTAAGCCATACGATCGGTTTCACTATTTGTTTTATAGAACATGAGCCCTGTAGCTTCCTCGTGTTCTTGGAAAAAGCTTTCAATATATTCTTCTGAAGTATTACATTTGAATAAGAAAACGGATGGAGATTGATGGTATTCATCTCGGTCATCCATACCGCCTAAGAATGTGTTTTGCGAATCTATTGGTTGTAGTTTCACTTCTTCATCCTCGATTGAAGATAATTGATCCATGCTCGTTTTATGCCCAATATAAGATAATCCCTTTTCCCATGGAACAGCTACTGTATGTATAGAACCTTGCTGACTATGCGCGATAACGATAGGCTCATTCATAGGGACTTGTCCATTCTCAATGGCATTATTAGCAAATGTTTGAAAAAGATTGCCAATGCCGTAGTAGGAAGAGATGCGATTTGGAATAATTAATTCTATTTCTGTTACGCCTGCTCTTAAAAGGCCATGTGTATGAAACCAATATTGCGTAGGCGCACCTTCTTTATCGTCTTCATAAACAGAATGAATAACGTACAAGTCAGGAATGTCAGGTAATAATTCATTTTCAACGTGATATTCAATATAGCTTCTAGACTAGATATCACTTTCATTGCTGCACTTGAATCGATTACAAATAACAAGTCTGGAGCGAGGTTCCATAAAAACTGTAACTGCTGGAAAAAGCAGTCCAGCACATCGCCTACAAATAGCGTACGAGTGAAAATTTCAGTTCCATAAGCAGCATCTTCAAAATTACGATCTACGAGTGTAGAATCTTGTCTATTGTACATTTTATATTCTTCTGGGTCATTCGCCTCATCAATATGCAGTTCATACGGTGTAATTTTTTCATCCATATGTAACTCAACAATAATGCTTGTCTCATCACTATAAACAATTTTCAATTCGTCAACTTTAGTAGCGATTGTTTCTAGCCGCAGTTTTAACTGCTCAATTGTAATTTTAGTTGGTATAACGGCAATCATATCTGAAAAATGACGTTCTAATGTTCCATTCATAGCTGCGCGGTATGTTTCTGTTTGCACTTCCATCCAATCACTCCTATTCAAATGAATCCATTTTACATGCCAATGAAATTTCGATATTTTCTGTTTTCTCTCTCTAACATTATAGAGTGCATTCGTAGAAGGTGTAAAATTATTATTTTGTATTATAGTTTGAAAGCTTGTAAATTAAATAAATTTTTTGTAAAACTTGTCGAAATATAGTTCTATATAACGAATCATTTGATATGATAGAAATGCTGAGAAAATATGAAATAGGGAGAGGAAAATGACTGTGAAGAAATTGTTAAGTGTCTTTTTATCATTCATACTATTGCTTTCATTTACTGGAACTTTAGTACAAGCAGAAGAAAATACTTCTATGTCAGTAGAAAAAGCAATTCAAGTATTTAAGCAGCAAGGGAAAACGAAGGGGACAGTGGAAGGATACATCGTTGGATATACGCAAAGTCCTTCTAAATACACGAAAGATCCTGCTAAGTTTGATGATACAAACGTAGCAATTGCGGATTCGCCAAATGAAACGAATCCAGACAAAATCATGCCTGTTCAGTTGCCAAAAGGCGATGTGAGAGCGGTAGTAAACGTGAAAGATCATCCAGAAAATATCGGGAAGAAAGTTAGTTTAACAGGAACGCTTGAATTATATTTTAGTAGCCCAGGTTTAAAATCGGTAACAGCTCATAAGTTTCAAGGGGAAGGACAAAACCGTGTTAGCGATGTAGTAGCTTCGCCTGGTAGCGGAGAAGTTGCGAAGG
Source organism: Bacillus sp. 16GRE42 (assembly GCF_019837435.1). Lineage (NCBI taxonomy): Bacteria > Bacillati > Bacillota > Bacilli > Caryophanales > Bacillaceae > Bacillus > Bacillus sp. 16GRE42. Next base: position 534,573 of record NZ_JADAXF010000002.1, on the reverse strand, counting down.
GAACAGCGGTAACATTAACAACGAATACAGAAGGAGCAACAATCTACTATACGTTAGATGGCTCTAACCCTACAAATAAGAGTGTTCGTTATAACGGACAAATTGTAGTGAATGAAAATAGTGTGATTAAAGCAATTGCAGAGAAAGAAGGGCTTACTTCTTCAGCCATTTCAACATTTTCATTTATTATCGTAAATAATGAACCAGTTCGTATTCATGATATTCAAGGGAAATCACATATTTCTTCCTACAAAGGAAAGAAAGTATACAATGTGGAAGGCGTTGTAACAGCGCTTGATAAAAATGGTTTTTATATAGAAGATAATCAGCCGGATAATGATCCAGCTACTTCAGAAGGTATGTACGTATACAAAAAAGATGCGAATGTAGCAGTAGGAGATCTTATTCAAGTTGATGGAGAAGTAGAAGAATATGTTGGGCCTGGATATGCAGAAAGGTTTGACACAGATTTAACAACGACGGAAATTAAGGCGAGCCGCGTTGCTGTAATTGCAAAAGATCAACCTTTACCAGCGCCGATTGTACTTGGAGAAAACGGTGTAAAAATCCCTGATCAAATCATCGATAATGATGCATTCGGTTTATTTGATCCAAATGAAGATGCAATCGACTTTTATGAAAGTATAGAAGGTATGCGCGTTACGATGCCAACACCAAAAATTATTGCACCTCAGAAAAACGGGAATTTATATGTAACAGTAGAAAATGGTGGAGATAAAGTCGTAACGAAATATGGCACACCTGTATTAGATGAAAATCAATTAAATCCAGAGCGTCTTTCTGTAAAAGTCCCTCGTGATTATGTAGCAAAAGTAGGAGATACTTTCACTGGAGATATAACAGGGGTAGTCGGATATGATTACGGTTCGTTCCGCATTTCGCCAATAACGGAATTACCATCAGTAGTGGACGGTGGATTTAAGCAAGTAGGAGCGAATATTCAGCCTCGTCTTGATAAGTTAACAGTTGCTACATATAACATTGAAAACTTCTCGGCGAATAAAAAAGAAACAACAGATGAAAAAGTAAAAGCGTTAGCGTATTCTATTAAATACAATTTAAAAATGCCAGATATTATCGGTGTAGAGGAAATGCAAGATAATAACGGAACGATTAATGATGGTATAACAGATGCTTCGTTAAGTGCAAAACGTATTATTGATGCAGTTTTAGAAATTCGTGGACCGAAGTATGAGTATGTAGAAATTGCTCCGAACAATAATCTAGACGGGGGAGCACCAGGAGCGAATATTCGCGTCGGTTTCTTCTACAACCCATCACGCGTGAAATTAGCAGCAGTACCGAAGTTACTTGATAAAAATGTCGTTCGCATTGGAGACGAAAGTTCATTATTTGAAAGTACACGTAAACCGCTTGCAGCAGAATTTACGTTCCAAGGACAAAACGTTGTTGTCGTTGCAAATCACTTAAACTCAAAAATAGGGGATGCAACGCCATTTGGAAAAGTGCAGCCGCTCGTATTAAAGAGTGAAGAAAAACGAATTCAGTTAGCGCAAGAAGTAAATCAATTTGTACAAGTAATTCAGAAAAAGAACACAAATGCACCAGTTGTTGTGTTAGGAGATATGAACGATTTTGAGTTTGCTAAACCACTAAAAGCACTAGAAGGAACAAACTTAAAGAATATGTTAAACACAGTGCCGAAAGAGAACCGCTACACGTACATTCATGAAGGAAATGCACAAGTGTTAGATCATATTTTAGTAACAAACAACATCGCACCATACACAATTGTAGATCCAGTACACTTAAACTCAAACATTATGAAAGAACATGGACGTGTAAGTGATCATGACCCAGTACTTGCTCAAATTGATTTGAAGAAAGCTTCTTAAATAGTCATGAAAGAACGCTTAGAGATATGCTGAGCGTTCTTTTTCTGTGAAAATCATGTTAGAATTAATTAAAAATTCAGTTTTTATAATGAGGAGGTTAAAGATGCAAGCATGGTTAAATGGAAAATTAATGAATCAGCTTGCGATTTTGTTTTGTACGATCGTCATGCTCCAATTTGTAGCGGAGGTAACGGGGCTTACTCAAAATTTGGACATTACGTATAACTTAATACATACAGCATCTTCCTATGTAACATTTAGTTTCGCAGTCATTTTTACTTTAATAGGCGCAAGAAGAGAACTAAGTAAATATGCAATTATTTTATTATGTTCAGTTGTAGGTATTAAAGCGATTTACTTTACAGCGGTCGTTATTTTATGGGGATTGGCAGGTACGCCGTAAAGGGGAGATGATTATACGAGTGATAAATGTAAATGGTAATAAGAGCATAATTCTCTAAGCTAACTTAGGGAATTACGCTCTTATTCGTACAATCATTTAGTCTGAAATTGCTTGAAACGCTTTTCTACACCGATCTCTTTTTTGCAGTCTTCTTCTATATTTTTTTCTATCCCGCTTTACTCCTTGTATATACATAAGTAAGCTAACGAAAAGGAAGAAAGCACATTGCATCATTAAAATGTACGGTGACATGCCTTGCAATGGTTGTTTCGGATCATATAAATGAATAGGTGCTCCGCCTATTGAAGGAAGTATTGTATTTAGCAGGACGTACGGAATGGAGGCAGCTGCGAATGGAAAGAGAATGGCCATATAGTCTTTTTGTGACCATACAGATGCAGCAAGTCCTAAAAGGGCCATTAAACCTGCAAATAAAAAATTAATTCCGATATATACAGTAATGTAAGTGAGAGGCGCATCGAAATATAGGTTTGCGAACATTCCATCAGCATTTATGATGCCTGAACCAATCGTAGGTGTTCCGTCTGGAATGGTTAATTTGCAAAATAATAACGATAAGATGAATGGAAATGTATAAAGAAATCCTCCGCAAAAAAACGTAACGATATATTTCGCTACTGAATAAGGAAATATAGAAATCCCTTTACTCACAAATGGTTTAAAACCATCTGACTTATCCGAATTGTAACTTGTACTAAAGGGGAAACTCGCAATAACTGGCATTAATAATAAATAAACATCCATTTCATTGTCGCGAAATCCAATCCATTTTAAATCTGTTGATATAGGACCATTCGCAGCGTCGCCTAAATAACGAATGACATAATAATAGTGATAGATGCAAATAAGAACGAATCCACTAAGCATCATAATTAAAGAAATACGACTACAAAAAGCTTGCTTTATATTTAAACGAAGCGCACGCATCATGACTGAAAAAGCCTCCACTATTTTGATAAACTTGTCTATTTTCTATATTACTATTAAATGTAAAGATTTTCTTGTTTTTTTATTTGATTATTTGAAAAAAGGGAAATTTGTTGTCGTTAAGTAAGGTTTAACGGAAATTATATTTTCTAAAATATGGTTGACAATTTAGTATTACATTTGTAATCTTAATTGCAGATTACAAATGTAATACTAAGGAGTGAAATATACTATGACAAATCAATTACCTAAAATATCTGAAGTGGAATTAGAAATTATGAAAGTACTTTGGTCTAATTCTCCACAAACAGCGAATGAAATTATAGAAGTACTAGAAGATGAAATGGACTGGAAACCGAAAACAATCCGTACATTAATTAATCGGTTAGTACAAAAGGAAGCAGTTTCTTATCATCAAGATAAAGGGCGTATGTATGCTTATTATCCGTTAGTATCACAAGATAATTATTTACAAGTTGAAACGAAATCTTTGCTAAAGCGTTTTTGCGGCGCAGCGTTTAAGCCATTACTTGTTAATTTCTTAAAAGAGGAAAAATTGTCTTCAGAAGATATTAATGAACTGAAACGCATTTTAGATGAGAAGACAGAGGAGAATAAGAGGAAGGATAGATAACAATGAAAGACATGCTTATAAATGTATACCTTCCTCATTTTTTTGATTGGCTTATAGAAACGTCACTTATGGCGAGTATACTAGTTGGATTTATTTTATGTATAAAAGTTTTATTTAGAAATAAGTTAACGCCCCGGTGGCAATATATGCTGTGGATCGTACTAATGATACGACTCCTTTTACCGTGGTCACCGGATAGTTCTTATAGCATTTATTCATTATTTTCCTATAGTTCTAGTGTATCGGAAGTTATTCAAAAAAATACACCTTTACATGAGAATACAGTGAATAACGAGATAAAACAGACAGTAGAAGTAGAATCCAATGCTGAAACCGTGACAAAAAATAGCGAACCTGAAGTAAACGTGAGTTCGGAACGACAGGCTACATTGTCTGTATACAAAGTTGCTCTATATGTTTGGTTAGCTGGAGTAATCATATTAGTAGTCATGACGTTTATTACAAATAGACGTTTGTATTCTTACATAAAGAAACAACCGGATATTACGGATGAACAGGTCGCTACAGTGTTTAATCACTGTAAGCAGTCTATGAAAATGAAGAAGGCAGTTTCATTACGTTTTGCAGGAAAGATTGCAAGTCCAACGGTTTTTAGTTTCTTTCGCCCGAAAGTATTACTATCAAAAAAACATATGAAAGTATTAAATGAGCAACAATTACAATATGTCTTTTACCATGAGTTAGCTCATATTAAAAGAAGCGATGTAGCTGTAAATTGGATTATGTACAGTTTACTCCTATTAAATTGGTTCAATCCGATTCTTTGGTACGCCTATTTCTGTATGCGAGAAGATCAAGAATTAGCCTGCGATGCATATGCGCTTACGTTTATAGATAAAGAGGAGCAAATTGCATACGGCCATACAATTATTACCCTTTTAGAACATTATTCCTATCAAGTACCAAGCCTAGCAAATTTAAGTAGAAATAAACGAACATTAAAAAGGAGAATCGTTATGATTAAAAAATTCCAAAAGAAATCGTATCGTCTGTCTTTACTTGGCGTTATTGCTATAGCAGCTATAGCAGGCGGTTTTTTGTTAAATGCAAGGATAACTGAGGGAGATGAAAGACAGAAGGAAAAGGTTGTAGAAAACAAGCAATCTAAAGCGGCATTTGAAAAAGCGATAGAAACCGTATATGGTACACCAGAGAATGCAAGTAGAGAATGGGGTATGTCGATAAAGTCATATAAAAGAGATACAGATCTTTTGTATTTGGCAGAGAAGAATTTTACAAAAAAAGAATTTGAACAATATGTCCAATTATTTAAAGAGGCTAGTGAAATTCAGAAACAAGCAATGGTTAAGAAAAATGTGCCTGAGAATTATGATGGAGATACAAAGGAAATTAATCTTGAACGTTTGAATAAAACTGATCAAGAAAAATTAGCTAGTATTCAGAAGAAATTAAACCCTTTTAATGATAAATTGCAGAAGTCTTTAACATATACTATGGAAGAAGCAAAAGAACATGTACCGTTTCAAATTAAGCAGCCGACTTATATACCTGAAGGTTATGAATTAAAGAGAGAATGGGCTGACTCATATTTTGGAAGAGATGTAGAATTAGTTACTAAATCAGAATATACAAAAGGGAAATATGGTTTTACAATTTATCAGTCAAGGATGTATATGGATGGTAATGTTAATGGTGGTAAGGATCCACTACACTATATGATGCCTGGAGAAGAGAATTTAGTAAATTATAGCTTAGACGGAAAAACAATGGTCTATAATAAATATTCTGGAGGAGAGAGTAAGTTAAAAGGGCTCAAAATGTTTGTACCAGCACAAGGTAAGAATAGTGAGTATCAAATTGTAATAGTAAATGATATTTTTACAAGAGATACAAAGATATACGAAGAGATAATTGATGATGATCTAACTAAGAAAGAGATGGAGAAAATATTACTGTCTATGTCAAAATAAAAGACAGTGTTCTTAAACTTTTTGCTTTAAGAACACTGACTATTTTATTAAATTTCTAGTGGGATTTAGCCAGCAATTATTATGAATATATTCTTGCTTTCCATATAAGCATTCTTTTTGATACACTATGGACAGTATTATATAATTTGACTGGAATTTTTTATACTGGAAATAATAAAAAAGAGAACTTGTATAGAATGTAAGCGTGTGGTAATATCAAAGATGTACTGATTGACTATATTATCCAATTGGTCATTTTTGGAGGTGACGATGTGGCGATAGATCGAAAACGTTCTATTATTGAAGCTGCAACAAAGTCTTTTTCAGCGTTCGGTTATAAAGCAACAACGATGGATCAAGTAGCGAAGTTAGCGAATGTAGGAAAAGGAACGATTTATACTTTTTTCAAAAATAAAGAAGAGCTATTTGGTGAAATTATTTCTAATTTAATTACAGAAATGAAGCAAGTTGCAGAAAATGCAATTCGTTCAGATGTTTCATTTTTTGAAAATGTACATAGAGCATTATATAGCATATTAGAATTCAGAAAAGAACATCAGCTCATGATTAAGTTAATTCAAGAAGAGCGTGATATGGGAACGAAAGAAGTACAAGAAGTGATGCAACAAGTAGATGTGGAAATCGTTTCTGTCATTCAATCGTATTTAAAGATTGCGATTGAAAAAGGTGAAATTAGCAAATGTGATCCAGAAATTACAGCATTTATTATGCTTCGCTTATACGTATCTCTTATTTTTGATTGGGAAAAAAATCATAAACCGCTAGAAAAAGAAAAAATTGCAGAATTATTTGAACTTTATTTATTAAAAGGATTGTCAAACTAAGATAATCCTTTTATTATTATAAAAAGTGACTGTTTGAACGAAACGGTCATACATTTATTTTAGGAGGGATAATATAAATATTTACTTCATATTAAGGAACAGTTGCATAGTATAAATTCGGGGATAAGGCATATGTATGAATAAGTATAGCCTTTTTATTTGGGAGAAAATGACCAAATGAACAATTCGGTCATTTAGAAAAGGGGGAGAAATGATGAAATGGAATCAGTTACTTCGTAAAGAGTTTACTGAAATTATAAAAAGTAAAAAAATATTAATTCCAATTATCGCGGTTTTATTCGTACCGATTTTATATGCAGGTATGTTTTTATGGGCCTTTTGGGATCCGTATAAACAGTTAGATGATTTACCAGTGGCGGTAGTCAATTTAGATAAAGGTGCAGTATTTGATGGTAAACCAATTGAGGTCGGAAAAGGCCTCGTTGATAACTTAAAAGATAATACAAGTTTTAAATGGGAATTTGTAAGTGAAAAAGAAGCGAAAAAAGGAATGGAAGGTAGAAAGTATTACATGTTAGTACGCATTCCAGATGACTTCTCAAGTAACGCTACAACGTTATTAAAAGATGATCCAAAACCATTAAACTTAGAATACATTCCAAACGAAAGCTTAAACTTTTTATCTTCACAAATTGGCGGAACAGCCATTGAAAAAATTAAAGGTGAAGTATCAAGTACGTTAACGAAAACATACGCAGAGAAAATGTTTGATTCCATTCAAGATGTCTCAAAAGGGTTAGCAGATGGGGCAGAAGGAGCAAATGAACTACACGACGGATCAAGTGAGCTGCATGATGGTTCAAGTAAAGTGACGGATGGCCTTCATACACTTCAAGGGAAGTCTGGAGAGATACAGACAGGTGTAGGGAAACTATTTGATGGATCTGGGAAAGTAACAGCAGGTTTAAATACGTTAAACAGCAAAACAGGTGAGATGCAAACAGGTATCGGAAAGTTAGTAGATGGCTCGGGCAAAGTAACAGATGGTTTACATGCACTAAATAGCAATGCAGGTATCGGGAAATTAGTAGACGGCTCGGGCAAAGTAACAGACGGTTTAAATACGTTAAATAGCAAAACGGGTGAATTGCGTGATGGATCTGAGAAAGTGACCGGTGGCTTGAACAAATTAGTAAGTAAATCCGGTGAATTAAAAGCAGGAACAACTGACCTATCAAATGGTATGGGAAAACTTGTTGAAGGGAAAAGTCAATTAGAGGAAGGTTCTCAAGCGATCCAAAAGGGTTTGCAAGATTTAAATAGTAACGTACAAAAGTCAGCTGCAGGCTTAGAGGAAATGCAGTTAAAAGTTCCTTCTATATTGAATACAGTAAATGAGAAAATAGATGGAGCTGGGGCGAATGTAAATCAGTTACATGAACTTACGCAATCAACAGCAGGAGATGCAAAAAATGCAGCACAAGATGTAGCGAATTTACAAAAGCAAATTGAAAGCTTACCAAAAGAATATCAAGAGCAGTTACAACCATTCATAACAAGTGCTGTAAAAAGTACAGCGACAGTTCAGCAAAAAGCTGCCGGAGTAGCAGGTGGAACAAATAAATTAAATGAAGAAGTAAAACAAGTAAAAGGTGAAATACATCAAAAAACAAATGGATTGCAAAACAACTTACCAAATCCAGCAGGGATAAAAACTCTGGCAGGTGGTATTGAGAAACTAACGAGCGCACAAAATGAATTTGTTAGTAAGTTTCATGGATTTGGTGAGGGATTAGATAATGCAAAAATAGGTGCCGATAAATTAAAAGATGGATCAGTTCAATTAATTGATGGAGTAACGCAATTACAAAGTGGCTCTGGAAAAGTGACAGCAGGATTAGGGCAATTATCTGCAGGAGTAAATCAATTAGCAGATGGTTCTGGTCAAGTAACAGGCGGTTTAGGCACAGTATCTGTAGGAGTATCCAAATTAGCAGACGGCTCAAACCAAGTAACAGGCGGCTTAGGTACATTATCTGCAGGAGCGGGCCAAATGTCAGGCGGAATAACGCAATTAGCAAATGGCTCTGGCCAAGTAACAACAGGGTTAAGTGCATTGTCAACAGGCTCAACCCAGTTAATCGACGGCGTAAATAAACTAGCAGACGGATCCGGAAAAGTAACAGATGGCCTCGTGAAAGTAAACGACGGTTCAGGCGAACTTGCTGAGAAACTTGGCGAAGGAGCAGAGAAAACTGGTGAAGTAAAAGGGACGGATAAAACGTATGATATGTTTGCAAGTCCTGTAAAAGTGAAGACAGAGAAAATGGCGGAAGTTCCTAACTACGGAACTGGATTTACACCGTATTTCTTATCACTCGGTTTATTCGTTGGGGCATTATTATTATCTATCGTATATCCATTAAGTGATACAGTCGGTGTTCCGAAATCAGGATTTAGCTGGTTTATTAGTAAGTTCGGCGTGTTACTATCAGTCGGTATTATTCAAGCGATAGTAGCAGATATTATATTACTATTCGGATTAGGTGTAGAAGTACAAAGTATTCCGTATTTCATACTCTTTAGCATCGTTACAAGTTTAGCGTTTATCGCATTAATTCAATGTTTAGTAACAGCATTCGGTGATGCAGGGCGTTTCATCGCCATCATCACATTGATTATTCAGCTTACAACAAGTGCTGGGACATTCCCACTAGAATTGATTCCGAAGTTTTTACAACCATTCAATGCTTGGTTGCCGATGACATACTCTGTATCAGGATTGAAAGCAGTCGTATCAAGTGGAGACTTTAACTTCATGTGGCAAAACGTAGGAATACTCATGATTTTCATCGTGGTATTATCACTTGGAACAATCGCATCCTTAACTTGGATGCACAAACGACAATTTAGAAATATTGCGGAAAACCAATCGGTTGAAGCGTAAATAAGACCAATAAAAAAGGCACTGAAAAGGTGCCTTTTTTATTGGTTTTATTTTATTGGATGAGAAATTTTATTTGTTTTTTTATTTTTACGGAACAAGTGTATAACAACACTTATGAGGAGAATAGTAGCTACAATCCAAACAAATGGACCATATCTTTCAGCAAAAGTATATAGTTTCATGTTCCTGGCAATATCCTCTTTTGTTTTTCCTATTAGAATTTCTGAGCCACTATAGCCTTCAAGTGTATCGCCTTTTTTTATACCAAAAATAAGAGTATCTGATTTGTTTTCTATTCCTGTATATCGGTAGCCCTTACCTTTAATTGTTAATTGAGTATCATCCTTTTTTAGTGAGTAATCTTCGGCAGAAATATCTTTTCCTAACAGTGTAATTGGCTCCATTGAAAAACGGGTTTCTTTTAATGTAGGAAGAGTTTCATTGTTTAATAAGAGTTGCTTTGCAATATGCTGCTCAGTATCAATGTTTATCCAATTTGCCTTTCGGCGTTTATACGTATTAATTTCAAGGAGTGCGAATTCTTTATTTTGAAGTTTTTCTTCTGTAATAGGTTGCGCAGTAGTTAACGTCCCTTTTAATAAAATTACACCGTCTTTTGCAGATTGAAATGAAGAGACTTCTTCCGTTTTTTTTAATGTATTGATAGCACTTCTATAATCTTCTTTTCCTAAAAAAACAGCTCCTGTATGTACAGTTAAAATCAGATATAGGATGCTTAATACTATAATAGCTTTTTTCACTATGTACCCTCCAAAGTATGTATAAGTTAATTGTAACATAATTTACCATATGAAATTATTGATTTGAATAATAAGTTACAAGTATAAAGATGATGAATAAATTAAAAAAGTGTGGAGGAGAGGATTAAAAGTGAAAAGGAATTACAACAATTTACAGAGAAACATAGGGTAGAGGAGCTGATATGATGAGAGGAAATCTTACTTATTATTTCATCGTAAATCCGCTAATCATCTTTCTTGTTTACGCCCTTTCACCTATCTTGTTTCACAAAGAAAAATATATAAATATGAAAGATGCACTAGGAATACTTTTAGTTTACTATGTGCTAATTAGCGGGTATTACCTTATGGATGTTATAAGTGAAAGAATGAAGAAAAACGGTAAAGACAAATAAAAAGTTTTAGTACATAAAAACAGATGGAGGATAACAAAATGACCGAAAGTAAAATGAAATTCAGGGATACGACGATTCGTAACTTTTTCGATAAAGAGGACCGCCTAAAATCGATTCCAGGTCAAAAGAAGAAAAAACTAGTATTGTTAGAGCATTTAGTTAGCAAGTTAAATACTGAAAATCAATATACAGAAACAGAAATTAATACATTTATAAAACAATATCATGATGATTTTTGTACAATTAGACGCGAGTTTATTGTGCATGGGTTTATGGATCGAGAGGATAATATGTACCGTATAAACGGGAGAGAAGTGTGGACGAAGTGGGAGGAGTTAAAATAATGAATCAGCGGGGAAATCCCCACTGATTACGAGTTTAAGCTAGTTGTGCATTTTTTTAGTAAGTCTAAGAACTCTTCAATATTTAAACTTGTAATGTATCCCAACGTTATATATTCATCTTCATAGTAAAATATTATTTTTTTATCAAAGATTCTTTTCTTCGTTTCTATAGATACAATTTTTTTATACTCGAATTCGGCAATGAATGTATTTTTAGACTTTCCATAAAAGAGAAGCCTTCTATTAGTAGCCAGTAGCATGCCTGGATGCGGAACTTTATGCGTAATCATATAGCCAGTAAGTGAACAATTTAAAGTAGATATAATAACTTCGTCTTTATGTAATAGTTGTTTTGCAGCTGTTAAAATTGGATTCATTGTATACATTCCTTTTATTTTGATATATGAATATTGTATCAAGAGTAAAAAAATTCTCAATATGTAATATTGCATATTGAACGTTTTATAGTTGTAATATTATTTTTAAAAAGAAAAAGTACGAGGTGATTCAATGATACGGTTAGCAAAAGAGGTTGATGCAGAATCAATTATAGATATTAGAAAAGAAATTATATTATCGGAAACTACTACAAAGTTTTTCATAGTATCTCCAAAGAAATTACCAAATGATATGAATGCAGAAAGAGAAAAGATACGGAAAAGTAATGAAAAAGGTAATCTTTACATAGTTTATGAAGTAGATAAAAAAGTGGTTGGCTTTTTAATTTTCAATCGATATGAACTAGAACGCTTACGACATGCAGGTACAATGGGAATGGGGATTAGGGAGGCGTACTGTAATCAAGGCATTGGTACGAAACTAATTGAATTTCTTATTAGTTGGGCTAAAGAGCAGAAGGGTTTAGAGAAAATTTGTTTAGGCGTAGTTTCTGTTAATGATAGAGCGATTAAGGTGTACAAACGTATGGGATTTGTAGAAGAAGGAAGACAAAGAAAACAAATTAAATATGAAGATGGATCGTATGGAGATGACGTATTGATGGGTTTTTATATAGATTAAAATTTGATTTTATAAAGGACGTATTAATAAGCTGATGTATATACGTAATGTTATGTACATCTTTTTTATGCCTACTGTAAACTTCTAAAAGTAGTATAAACTCTCCTCCCATTAACAGACTTTTCCCTATGTATAATATTAATATAGTAAAATCATAACAACCCATATTGCAGTTTCCAATAATATACTATATAATCAGTTTAAGAAAACGTTTTCATGCAAAGGGGGAGAATTTCGTGTCGACTATAGAGGACGTGGCGAAATTAGCGGGGTTATCAAGGACAACGGTTTCTAGGGTGATTAATAATCATCCATATGTTTCAGATGAGAAGAAAAAAAGGGTTCAATTAGCAATGAAGCATTTAGGTTTCGTTCCTAATTCTGCGGCGAGAAGGCTTCGTAAACAAAAGACGGAAACAATTGCGGTGCTAGTTCCAAGGATTACAAATCCTTTCTTCAGTCGATTTATTGAAGCAATCGAGATTGCTGCTTCTGAACATAAATATAAACTGATTATTTGTCAAACAAGATATTTACCGGAAAAAGAGATGGAGTATTTACAATTATTATCTACGAAACAAGTAGATGGGATTATTCTATGTTCACTAGAAAATCCTTGGGAAGATGTAGAGCCATACTTACAGCACGGTCCAATCGTGTTATGTAATGAATATATTGAGGAAGCAAATGTTCCAACAGTGAAGTTTGATCATGCGCAAGGAGCATACATAGCTGCTAAGCATGTGTTAGAACAAGGATATCGTAATCTTATTTTTTGTCGTGGTAACGAAACCAAAGTGGTTAGCCAGCAGCGAAAAATGGGCTTTTTACGTGCAATAACTGAGAAGAGCCGCCAAGTAGAAGCGATCGATTTTCTTGAAAACGCTTTCGCTTGGGATGATGGAAAGAGAATATTCCATGAAGTATTAAAGGACAAAAAAAATCCTACCGCGATTTTGGCAGGAGGCGACGAGGTTGCAGCTGGAATCATTTCAGAGGCAAAACGCCATGACTGGAGCATTCCAGATGATCTCGCTGTTATCGGTTTTGATAATCAAATATTATCACAGATTACTGAGCCAGGTATTACGACAATTGAACAGCCAATCGATGAGATGGCCCGAAAAGTTGTCGACCTGATGATGGATAAAATCCATACGAAAAATTATCGACAAAAAGAATTGTATGAGTTTGAATTGGAGCTCTTGGTGAAAGGTTCAACGATGAAGAAGGATACGATGTTATTAGCCTAGTAGACTATGTCTGCTAGGTTTTTTTATGTTCATAAATTACTATTCTTCGTGAACGCAGTCATCACATTTGTTATGGTATGCTTCGTGCTGCTCATCAATTTCTTTCCCACAGTGCGCACAAGTTTTCGTCGGTAAATTTCTGAAAAACTCCATTGGTTGATCGATCATGTCAATCCCTCCATTTCCATTTCTTACTATCATTGTATTAGTACAAAAAACAAAAGTCAACAACTGTTTTATAACAAAATGAAAATTAATGAAAAAGTTTAGGAAATGGATTATAGTTAACAATGTAGAATGTAAGTGAAACATGCATTCCTACTCGGTTTTAGAAAGGATGGATACATATGAAAATGACTGTTGTCGGCTTTTGGGGCGGCTTTCCAGAAGCGGGAGAAGCAACGTCGGGGTATTTGTTTGAACACGATGGTTTTCGTTTACTTGTCGACTGTGGTAGTGGTGTACTAGCACAGCTTCAAAAATATATAACACCATCTGATATAGATGCAGTTGTACTGTCACACTATCATCATGATCATGTTGCAGACATTGGGGTATTGCAATATGCGAGATTAATTACAAGTGCGACAAAGGGACAACTATCGGAATTACCAATATACGGTCATACGTTTGACGAGAATGGCTTCCATTCTTTAACACATGAACCGCATACGAAAGGAATCGCGTACAATCCAGAAGAAACACTTCAAGTTGGACCGTTCTCGATTTCATTTTTAAAAACTGTTCATCCTGTTACCTGTTATGCGATGCGTATTACAGCTGGTAGTGACGCTGTCGTATATAGCGCGGATTCCAGTTATATTCCTGAATTTATTCCATTCACAAAAGATGTTGATCTTTTCATTTGTGAGTGTAATATGTATGCACATCAAGAGGCGGCGAAAGCAGGGCATATGAATAGTACAGAAGTAGCAAGTATTGCGAAAGATGCGAATGTAAAAGAACTTTTATTAACGCACTTACCGCATACAGGAAACCCATCTTATTTAGTAACAGAAGCAAAACAAATTTTCAGTGGCCATATTACGCTAGCGCATAGTGGTTACATCTGGAACTCATGAGGTGATACGATGTTATTTATTGATAATAAAGGGATTACAGATCCTAGAATAAACTTAGCGATTGAAGAATATTGTGTGAAGAATTTAGATATTAACGAAACATATTTACTGTTCTATATTAATGAACCTTCTATTATCATTGGTAAAAACCAAAACACAGTAGAAGAAATTAATGCAGATTACGTAAAAGAACAAGGTATCCATGTCGTTCGTCGTCTATCAGGCGGAGGCGCAGTATATCACGATTTAGGAAACTTAAACTTTAGCTTTATTACGAAAGATGATGGAGACAGTTTTAGCAACTTCAAAAAATTCACAGAGCCTGTAACGAAAGCGCTTGGTAAATTAGGCGTAAATGCAGAACTAAGTGGTCGTAACGACATTTTAGCTGAAGGTAGAAAAATTTCAGGTAACGCGCAGTTTTCAACGAAAGGTCGTATGTTCAGTCACGGTACGTTACTATTTGACTCTGAAATCGATCACGTCGTATCAGCGTTAAAAGTAAAAATGGATAAGATCCAATCAAAAGGAATTAAATCAATCCGTAGCCGCGTTGCGAACATTACAGAATTTTTAAACGAAAAAATGACGACAGAAGAGTTTAGACAACTTCTTCTAGAAACAATTTTCGAAGGGGAAACAGAAATTCCAACGTATGAATTAACAGAAAATGATTGGAAAGAGATCCACAAACTTTCTGAAGAACGTTACCAAAATTGGGACTGGAACTACGGAAAATCTCCGAAGTTCAACTTACAACATTCACACCGCTTCCCCGTTGGACAAGTTGACGTTCGTCTTGAAGTGAAAAAAGGAACAGTAACAGAATGTAAAATTTACGGTGATTTCTTCGGATCATTAGATGTGCATGACATTGAAGAGCGTCTAACAGGCGTACAATTTGATAAAGATGCATTCACTACAGCTTTAGAAGACGTAGATATTAAACGCTACTTCGGTAATATTACAACAGAAGATTTCTTACATTTATTCTTTTAAAAATGAGGGAGGCTACCGTAACTGGTAGCCTCTTTTTTTTCGCAGATTGTCACGTTTTGTCGGTAAGTCGATAAATTCAAAAAATCGCCGATATAATTTCATATACCGTAAAATCACAGGACATTTGCCCCTTGTAAAGGAATATATATATTCAAAAGGAGGCGGTTCGAAATGAAAAGGGTAATGTACGTCGTATTATTGCTCGGCTTCGTCATCGGAATGACAGCCTGTAACGATGAAACGTCCTCAAGTCGTACACTTTTATCGATTGGAAAGCTAGGGAAGGATAATGTCATATATTTTACGCATACGGATAACAAACGAAAGATAGATGATATACAAACTATGTTTCAAAATAAGAAATGGAAAAGAAATGAAACGTTTAGCGCTGTGAATAAAACACCGGATCTTGTCTTGTCGATAGATGAGGCCAATACCGGGTTACCGACATTATATGTTACATTGTTTTTTCATGAAAATGGAGCGGATGCAATCAACTTGTATGGGGAGCAGACGAGCTTGAATAAGGAGGAACTAGAAAAACTTAGCGAAAAGATGAGTGCATATTATCCTGAAATGATTTTAGCCTTCGTTTCATCATTTGCTAATAAATAAAATTCCCTTATCCTTCCAAAGAGAGTCAACAGGAGGTGATCGTTGTATATGCAATTAATGGAATATCACTTGCTACTTTAATTTTCTTTTAATATAATTAATTTAGAATTTTTAAATATTCTAAATTTTATAAAGGTGGGGTTTTTGTGAATCTCGTTCAATCTTTGGCTGAAACGGCGAAAAAGAAGGGGGATAAACCGGCTTATATATTTATGGATCAGTCGGTCTCGTATGACCAATTAAACAAAATGGTCACAAGGTTTTCTAGCAATTTAGCAGCAATGGGCATTGGAAAAGGGGACAATGTCGCATTAGTTGTTGGAAATTCACCACATTTTTTGGTCGGTTTATACGGAACAATGAAAGCTGGAGCAACTGTCATTCCAGTTAATCCAATTTATACAGCAGACGAAATGCATTATATTTTACAAAATGGAGATGTAAAAACAATCATCGTACTCGACGTCCTTCTACCTGTTATACAATCTCTTACAACAAGACTTCCTTCACTTGAAAACATCATCATATGCGAAACCTCATCAGATTTTAACCATACAGAAACCGAAAAAATGAAAACGTTTACGAGAATGATAGGGGCTGGAGATTTAACTTACGAAGGCCCAGATCTAGATGAAGAAGATGTAGCGGTTATTCTATACACTTCAGGCACAACTGGAAAACCGAAAGGCGCTATGTTAACACATAAAAATTTATATAGTAATGCGAGCGATGTGGCGTCGTATTTACAATATACGGCTGATGATCGCGTCGTTGCGGCACTGCCGATGTTCCATGTATTTTGCTTAACAGTAGCAGTAAATGCGCCAATTGTGAACGGAGCAACTATTTTAATGTTACCGAAATTTAGTCCGAAAGAAGTATTCCGTATTTGTCGCACGTACGAGCCAACGATTTTTGCTGGTGTACCGACAATGTACAATTATTTATATTTATTTGAAGAAGCAAGCGCAGAAGATGTGAAGACGCTTCGCCTTTGTATTTCAGGTGGTGCATCAATGCCTGTTGCTCTTCTGCAAAACTTTGAAAAACGATTTGATGTAATTGTTTCAGAAGGATACGGTTTATCAGAAGCATCACCAGTTACTTGTTTTAACCCGCTAGATCGTCCGCGTAAACCTGGATCAATCGGTACAAATATTTGGCATGTAGAAAATAAAATTGTGAATGAACTTGGGGAAGAAGTACCTGTTGGCGCAGTCGGTGAATTAATCGTTCGCGGACCTAACGTTATGAAAGGATATTATAACGCGCCGGAAGATACAGCTGCGACATTGAAAGACGACTGGCTGTATACAGGTGACTTAGCGAAAATGGATGAAGAAGGTTACTTCTATATCGTTGATCGTAAAAAAGATATCGTCTTAGTTGGCGGTTATAACGTATACCCTCGTGAAGTAGAGGAAGTATTATATACACACGAATCTGTAGCAGAGGTTGTCGTAATTGGCGTTCCTGATGAAAACTTAGGAGAAGCAGTGCGAGCTTACGTCGTTCTAAAACAAGCTAACGTAACAGAAGAGGAACTTATGCATTATTGCAAGTTACATTTAGCGAAATATAAAGTGCCAATGAGTATCGAATTTTTAACAGAGTTACCAAA
This sequence comes from Bacillus sp. 16GRE42, assembly GCF_019837435.1. Classification (NCBI taxonomy): domain Bacteria; kingdom Bacillati; phylum Bacillota; class Bacilli; order Caryophanales; family Bacillaceae; genus Bacillus; species Bacillus sp. 16GRE42. Next base: position 516,916 of record NZ_JADAXF010000002.1, on the reverse strand, counting down.
GAATACGACAGGTAAATTGTTAAGAAGAGCTTTGAGAGAAAAAGCGATACAAGTATAAAAATAGGGGCAACCATCTTTATGAAGATGGTTGCCTTTGTATTTTTTAGAATTGGTTAAGCTATAACCCCATATATTTAAACCGTAATATGACTAATAAGGAGGAGATATACGTGGAGCAAAAGGAATTACGTTTACGGAGAGTTCAATACCTTATTTGTGACATTATGGATGAAATGAATTCTGAAAATGAGAAGAAAAACTTAGAAATTTTGCAGCAAGTAATCGATCATCTTTCAGGTGCAATAGGTGATTTAGTCGATCCATCAAGCTCGTATTCTATTGATTATTTGGAAAGAAAAGTTCACACGGCGCATTATTTACTTTTTAATAACGAGCGGAAGGCGTACTTATGTAGGAAATAGTATTATTAATTTTATTTGACATTGATAATCATTATCAATATGATAGTTATGTTGGGTATATTCATATAAAAGGAGATGTCGTATTGATAATGATTAAGAAAAAATATGTTAATGCGTTCGTTATAGCAGCAACTTTAGCAGTTCCATTCAGTGGTATTATGGCACCGATTGCGAAAGCAGAAGCGGCAGTAGAAATGAAAGTAAATAGCAAACTAGCAGATGGCACATATGACGTTATTTTAAAGACTTATAAAGATCAAACGAATGATACATCAGTTGCGTCTACATATTTGAAAAATGCAAAAGTAACCATTCAAGGTGATAAAAAAATCGTTACGCTAACAGTTCAAGATAGTAGCTATTTTCAGTATCTTAGAGTAGAAGATCCAAATAAAGTAGGGACATTCCATGATGTAAAAGTAATCTCCGAAGATAAAACGAATAACGGTACGAAAGTTGTTCAATTTGAAATTGGGGAGTTCTCGAAAAAATATAATATGCAAATGCATATATTAATTCCAGCAATTAAATATGATCATAAATATCAACTGCAGTTTGAAATTGATGCGAGTACAATTAAAAAGGAATCTAAATTCCCAGATGTACCAGCTTGGGCACAAGAGTCAGTTCAATATTTAGTAGATAAAGGAGCAGTGAACGGTAAGCCAGATGGTACATTTGCTCCGGCTGAAAATATCGATCGTAGTTCAGCTGCAAAAATATTAGCAACTGTTTTAGGGTTAGAAATTAAGAAAGATGCGAAGCCATCATTCCGTGATGCACAAAATCACTGGGCTACACCGTACATCGCAGCTGTTGAAAAAGCAGGTATTGTAAAAGGTGATGAGAAGGGTAACTTTAATCCGAGCGGGTTAATTAACCGTGCATCAATGGCTTCTATGCTAGTAAATGCATATAAATTAGAAAGAAATGAAAATATGAAACTACCAAAAGAATTTGCTGACTTAAACAATCATTGGGGTGCGAAGTATGCCAATATTTTAATCCAAGAAAATATTTCAATTGGAACAGATAATGGCTGGGCTCCAGATAAAGCAGTAAGCCGCGCAGAAGCAGCACAATTTATTGCGAAGACGGATAAGTTGAAGAAATAAATTGAAACGTATACTAGATTTAGCATAAATAAAAAAGGAAAATTTGCAGTTCAAATTTTCCTTTTTTGCATTGTTATATATTCCTCTTCATTAACTCCCCAACCTGCGTCGCAACATACTCAATATCATTATCAATTTCATCCAATACGTAAGATTCCAAAATGCCCATGACAGCTGTTCCTAAAAATTTTAAAACGATGTGTGTATCAATGTTTTTATTTACTGACGTATTCGTGTTTAGTTTTTTCGCTAGTTCCCCCATGATGAACGTTAGGAACTTTTTCTGAAACGATAATGTGCTGTTGCTTCTAAATAACGATGCGAAAAATGGTTTGTGTTCTTTGAAGTATTCAAACCATATGACAGTTCCTTCTATATAGCCTTTTGTTTGTTTTATATCGCATATTTCTCTTAATTGATTTAAATGGTCGTCCACAATTTTGTCTAATAAATTGTATTTATCTAGGTAGTGTAGGTAGAAAGTTTTTCTGCCGATGTTTGCTTTTTCTGTAATGTTTTTTACTGTAATTTCATCAAAGCCATCTTCAATTAACATTTCGATAAATGCGGATTGAATGGCGTTTTGTGATTTTATAATTCTTCTATCGATTTTCTCCATATAATGTTCCTCCGTTATTGATACACATATTTCGTTATGTGTGTATTATCACCCAAATGCGCAAATGTGGTCATTGAAACAAGTGGTTGCTCGCTTTATTATAAATATACACGTGAGTATTAACTCTCACAAGTGTAAATTTAAAATACAGTAAGGGTGGTTTTATATATGGCAGTTACGAAGAGAAATGTACGTTTTTATGCAAGAGGATTACAAGTTGCAGGTATTTTAAATATTCCTGTAGGTGCTGAGGAAAAGAAACAAAATGCAGCGATTGTTTGTGTGCATCCAGGTAGTAGCTGTAAAGATCAAACAGCAGGATTATATGCGGAGAAATTAGCAGAACGAGGTTATGTTACGCTTGCGTTTGATGCATCGTATCAAGGTGAAAGTGAAGGGGCACCGAGATATATGGAAGAACCAGCTGCGCGCGTTGAAGATATTCGCTCAGCAGTGGATTATGTAACTACTCTCCCTTATGTAGATGAAGAACGCATCGGTGTGTTAGGGGGTTGTGCAGGCGGTGGTTATGCGGTAAATGCCGCAATGACAGAGCGCCGTATTAAAGCAGTTGGCACAGTTGTTGGTGCAAATATTGGGCGATTAAACCGTGAAGCTGATCCGATTGGGGTGTTAGAGGCGATTGGTAAACAACGTACTGCTGAAGCGCGCGGAGCAGAGGCAATGATTACAAACTGGATTCCTAAAAATCAGGAGGAATTAAAGGTAGCAAGTATGACGGATATAGATATTGTAGAAGCAGTTGAGTACTATACAACACCGCGAGGGCAAAGTGTTAACTCTCCAAATAAGTTAAATTTTACGAGCATGGGATCGGTAATTGGTTTTGATGCGTTCCATTTAGCAGATACATTATTAACACAGCCGTTACAAATTATTGTCGGCAGCAAGCAAGGCGCATTCGGTTCTTATAAAGATGGTCATGAGTTGTATGAGAAAGCAGCTTCAGAGAAAAAAGATTTACTTGTTGTGAAAGGTGCGAGTCATTACGATTTATACGACCAACCAGAACCAGTAAAAATTGCAGTTGAAAAATTAACAAGTTTCTATAACGAAAATCTGTAAAAGTAATTTTGTTTTGAATTGCGCCTCTAATTGCTAGATTTGCATCTAGCAGTTAGAGGTTTTTATTGTAAAGATTGCTGTGCTTAATATTTACGTTAAACGTGCATAACAAGATATAATAGAAGAAATTAAGAAGGAGGCTATCTGTGAAGAATTTTCGTTATTTCAATATATTTACTATTTTAATTGTATACACACTACTCATGTTTTACATCGGCTGGAACGGTTGGGTTTGGCTTAGTAGGGTGTTTGGCTGGGAATCTTGGGGATATTACGCTTTCGTAGTCGGTTTTATTTCATATGCGTACATTCTCGTGCAAGTGTTTAAGTTTTTGCCATTTCTACGAACAATAGGTTCAATTTGGTTTGCGGTCATACAATACGCGCTTATGTTGTTACCACTTGCTGATATTACAGTTTTCCTTCTACAGTTTGGGGTGGAGAAAGAGACCGCAATTATTTGGACAGGAACGGCCGTGTTACTTGCGTTCATCTTCATTTTTGCATATGGAGTATTCAACGCATATAGCCCAGTAGTAAGAAAATATGAGGTGCACATCCCGAAAAAAGTAGAGGGACGTAAAAGCTTACGCATTGCGATGGCTTCGGATATGCATTTTGGTAAATTATCTGGCGTTTCGCATTTGAAAAGACTTGTCCGTCATGTAAATGAGATGGAGCCTGATATTATTTTACTGCCAGGAGATATTATCGATGATCATCCAGGTGTGTTCATTCAAAAAAATATGGGGCCAATTATGAAACAAATGAAGGCTCCATTAGGCGTATATGGTGTGTTAGGAAACCACGAATATTACGGACGAGCGGTTCCGGAATTTTTACAAGAGATGGATAAGATTGATATTCGTATTCTGTTAGATGAAGTGATTACAATTGAAGATCATTTTTATATCGTTGGAAGAAGAGATAAAACAGAGCGAGATCGCCAAAGTTTTGAAAGTTTAATGAGTACGGTAGATAAATCCATGCCAGTTATCGCAATGGATCACCAACCATTTGAGTTGAAACAAGCAGCGGATGCTGGCGTCGATTTACTATTATCCGGTCACACGCACCGCGGACAAATGGCGCCGAATCATATTGTAACGAGAAGAATGTACGAACTAGATTGGGGATACGCACAAAAAGGTGCATTCCACGCGATTGTTTCTTCTGGTTTCGGATTCTGGGGACCACCGCTTCGACTTGGAAGTAGGTCGGAGATTGTACAGGTGGAAGTTACGTTTGAATAGTGTTATAAAATTTTACTTATTTAGAAGTAGAATCACATACGCATTAAGCTGAAAATTTCATCCGTTACTAGCATTTGAAGTGTAAAAAGAGGATTATACATGACTAATATGTATAATCCTTTTTTGTTTCGCAACCGCGCCCTTTACTTAAATAAAATTTCAATTAGTTGTAGTGGATGTGCATTAATTAGTCCATGGACAATAATAATTGCCCATACTTTGCGATAACGTACCCACAAATATCCGAGGAATAGACCTACGATACCAAGGTTCACAATAACTGTAGCTGTATCAATATCCCAATGACCAGAGCCATGTAATGCGATATGCCAGCTCGCCCATAACAATGATGTAAGAAGAATAGCCGGCCAAGTGCCTAGTAATAATTCCAAACGTGTTTGCAACCAAACCCTATAAAAAAACTCTTCCAGTACACTATTTATAAGAAAGCCTACAAGTAAAATTAATATTAAAACTATGGGTTCCATTTTAGCCGAAACAAATGGTGTAGAGAATGTAGAAAAGAAGTTGAAGTACCCCCATATTATAATGACAATAAGTGGTGTAAAACGATACCATTTATGATTTTCTATTGATTTCATAGATTTCAGTCTCTCTTTTTGGGGATTACTTTTATAAAACAAAAGAAGCATGAATGGGGTGAATAATAATAAAATGATTTTAAATATCATAAACCAAAATTGTAATGCCATCCCTTCAAAGTTCGTGGTGAGAAGACTAATTGTGAAGAGGGATCCGCTCAAGAACAAGACAATAGCTTGAATCATGATGCGCCTTTGTTCAAACTGTTGAAGAGGATTATAGTTTTTATGATGAGACGGTAAGAAACGGATAAGGAGTATACCGATCATAACAGGGACCCACTTGTGCCAAAAAGGCATCGTGTCCTTATGATCTCCACTATAACGAATATTTGTTTCGCCAATCCATATAAGCCAAAGGGATGAAAGCAAAATGACAAGTACACATAATCCACCAATTAACTGCCCTATTTTTGGAAAATAACTGTCCATAGATTCCCGACCTTTCGTACTATAACTGTAAAACTAGTTTTTTCTAAAATCATACGTGTCCGTCTCTACATGTAATTTATGTTTATTAATCATCACTGTATGATCGTCTAACCATTGTACAGTTGCATCTTCTTCACGATAATTCCAGTATAGATTTTTCGTGTTCATAAATTTTTTATTATTTGCTACAAGCTCTCCTCTTATAGCAAAGCTAGTCGTTGCGCCGCCATTATGCCTGTATATATGTAAAGTATACGTTTTATCTGGTGAGTGGATAGATTGAATCTTTTCACCGCCTGAAACCCCAGATAAAGTGAAGAATTTCCAATATCCTAAACTAATTAATAAAATAATGATGAATAGAATGGTGAAGAAAACCTTTTTCATGTTTCCCCTCTTTCCCTTAACGGCCATACTTGTATTAAATCAAAGAAGAATAAAACTGGCAATGTTATCCTTTTTATCGCCGGAATATGTACGTTTCTATTTCTAGCGTCCTGTTCACGATTTGGAATGAAAGTCCCCATATTTTTCAATAAAAAAAGGCTCCATATAAGGAGCACTCAATAAAAAATGAATTAAAAGAAATAACAGAAATAACAGACATGTATAATATACAATATTAAAAACTAAACATCAATATATTTAGATTTAATATTTATATTGATGTTGATTTCATAAAAGAGGTACGATTATAAGACTAGGCTGAAATAAAGGGGGATTATAAGTGATCATATCAGATGTACTATACGGTGAGTTTGAAGTAGATCGAGTAGTAGAAGAATTAATTTTAAGTAAGTCTGTGCAAAGGCTGAAAGGTATTCATCAAGCCGGTGCAAGTTATTTAATGAACGAGAAATGGAATGTAACGCGCTTTGATCATTCAGTTGGCGTTATGTTGTTAATTAAGAAACTTGGTGGTTCAGTAGAAGAACAAATTGCTGGTTTACTGCATGACGTATCACATACTGCTTTTTCCCACGTGATTGATTACGTTTTTCATAATGAGGATGAAAGTTATCATGAGGAGATATTTAGTTCTGTTGTGAAAAACTCAGAAATTCCAGCGATTCTTTCAAAGTATGGTTATAACTATGAAGATATTTTGTTAGATGATTCGAAGTGGACGTTACTGGAAAGGTCAGCACCAGAATTATGTGCAGACAGAGTGGATTATACGTTACGAGATATGTATACATATGGGTATATTCCGTTAGAAGAAGTTCACAGTTTTTTAGAGGATGTCGTCGCTGTAGATGGGAAAATGGTTCTTCAAAGTATCGAAATGGCTGAGTGGTTTACAGAAACGTATTACAAAGAAGTAATCGATTTCTTTATGAAGCCAATGAATATTTACGGAAATGATATGTTAGCGAAAACGTTAAAGTTAGCTCTTCATAAAAAGGTTATTCATGCAGATGATTTTCTTCTTGAAGATGATGAGCTAATTTCGAAATTGAAGCAATGTAGTGAGCCAGAAGTAGATGCTTTATTAAGCAAAGTTCATCCGAATGTAAAAGTAAAAGAAGATAGAAACGATTATGATTTGTATCAGAAAAATAAAGTTCGTCTTATTAATCCTCTATTACTTCGTGAAGGGGAAGTTGTTCCATCGTCTGTTGTGTCAGAACGAATAAAACAGATGAGTGAGGTCGCTTATGAAAAAGCGGTGAGAGGGATGTATGTGAAAGTGATTTCGGATTAAAAAAGGAGAGCATCACTTTGCTCTCCTTTTTCTCATTAATAATCAAACCAATTCCAAACCTCAATATCTCCAAGAGTCGCATAACGCACGTGCGGTGAGTTTTGTAATTTTAATAACTCTTTCGACGGACCAGTAATGACAATGCCGTATACTTTTACACCGTTATCTTTTACATACTGATAGCGCTTATCTAAGTTCAGATCTTTTTCACGAGTCCGAGTAGCTTCACTCACAGTTTTTTTATATTCAGAAAGAATGCGCATCATTTCAATTACTTCATCTTCTTTTGTCTTCGGTTGTTCTGCTTCACTATCAGGAAGATCTATATGTTCTTGAAATCCGATAACCTCTCCGCTATGCAAGATAAAATCGTCTTCATTTATTCTCTCTTGTCCTGTGTCTAAAGCGTACCATATAGGAGTTGGCGGCATTTCTTGTGCTTCAAATGCGCTATATAGAATTGATTCTAATTCTTGTAAAGCGTAAGGTTTGTCAAACGATAGCGCTACTTCTGCAACGGTTCCCTCATGTACCTTTCCAAGTGTATCCCACACTTTTTTAGATGATTCTTTCAAAGAAGCATCTTCCTTGATTTTTGGATGAACAAAGGAAAGTTTTTTTGAATAGGCTCTGTTTTCCCAAGATTGATTTGTGACAGTTACAGATGATAAGAAACTACTCATTGTTACTGTACCAATTGGAAATTCTTTTTTGCCGATTGTTTTATATAAATTCATTTCAGTCTCTGTACGGAAGAAGGGTTTAACCTTCGTATTTCCTCCAGCGGAACGACTATTTGGCATTGTTGCTTCTAGTGCGAGTGCTGGTATATCATCCACTTTCCGGAAGTTTTTCATTTCGTTCGAATAGAAGTAAAAGGAAGATGAAAAATGACCAATAAAATAGATTGCTATACAAACAGCAAGGACAAAACTAACGGTTTGCCAACGCTGTTTCCATTTTATTTTCCAAAATGAGATTTTAAGATTTTGTGGTGGTAGTCTTTTCTTTATCGGTTCACTCTTCGAAAGCAACTCATCTAAGTAAGCTTCACACTTTTCACATGTTTCAATATGATTTTCTAACAGCTCCTGTTCATCATGCGTAAGTGTTCCATTTTCGTACTTCTTCCATAGTTTTTTAAACTTTGTACAACCCATCCCTATCACTCCTTTATGCTTTTCGTTTCTTTTCGTCCCCGGTGTAATTCAATTTTTACTTTCGCTAGTGAGAGACCAGTCATTTCGGCTATTTCCTTATACGAGAATTCGTAGTAATCTCGTAGTAGTAACACATTGCGTCTTTCAAGAGGAAGAGCAGATAAACTGTCTAACCAACTAGCAATCTCGTGTTTTACGAAATAAGAGTGCTCTGTACTTGGTACGTTTGGTAAATGGAATTCTGCAATTGTCGTTGTTTTATATCTTTTTTCTTTTCGATACCAATCGATAAAGGCGTTGTAGGCAATCGTAAATAACCAAGGCCTAATTTCTTCTCCTTTATAATAGTCAATATGGACGAGCATTCGATAAAATGTTTCTTGCATGAGATCTTCCGCGTAGTGGGAATCTCCGGTTAGGGAGAGAAGATAGCGAAATAAATCTTGCATATGTTCGGAGTAAATTTCTTCTAATGATTGTTTGCGTTTCACTACATTTCCCTCCCTTCATACATAACAACGAAATACATATAAAAAAGTTACAATTTTTCATGGAATTATAGTAAAAAACGTCAAGAATTGGATAGGATTCTCTTTTATCATAATACATATAAGGCGGGTGAACAGAGATGGAAAGCTATGAGACACAAATTCAAAGGTCAATTGATTATATTGAAGAAGATGTAATGGAAAAACAGACGCTGCGTAATTTAGCGCGTATTGCAGGTTTTTCTGAGTCGCATTTTCATCGTGTATTTCAGGCGTTAGTAGGTGATACAGTAATGGAGTATGTTCGAAAGAGGAGGTTAGCTCGGGCAGCTTATCAACTTTCTCATACGGATGAAAAAGTTATTGATATTGCATTTGAGCATGGCTTTCAATCTCATGAAACGTTCACGAGAGCCTTTAAAAAAATATTTCAAATGACACCGAGTGAATATCGAAAACAAGAAATTGAAACACCGATGTATTACAGCGTGAATGTAAAGCAAAGAAAATTAAATCCGTATTTAGGAGGCATACAAATGGAATATCGTATTGTAAATAAACCAGAATTTTTAGTGGCGGGTTATGAGCTGAAGACGACAAGTAAAGAAGGGAAAAACCATCAAGACATCCCAGCATTTTGGCAAGAATATTTACAGAAAGATCTTGGAACGACAATTCCGAATCGTAAAGATACGAGCCAATGGGTAGAGCTTGGATTATGTACTGATTTTAATTTAGAAACAGGGGACTTCACTTATATAATTGGAATGGAAGTTACAGGATTTGAAAATGTACCAAATGGAGTTGCGAAGCGTACTTTCCCAGCAGCGACATATGCTGTATTTACAACGCCGAAAGTTCCTCATGACGAAATGGTATCGTCTATCCACCAAACGTGGAATGCGGTATTTTCAGAATGGTTCCCGCATTCAGGATACGAACATTGCGGCGTTAATGAATTTGAACTATACGATGAGCGTTCCCATGCAGATAAAAGTGAGTTCGCTCAAATTGAACTTTGGATACCGGTGAAGAAGAAATAATAGAAAGAAAAGCGAGCCACTGAGTGGTTCGCTTTTTTTCATATAGGTTGCTATATTTGATGATTTTTGTCGGTAAGTCGATATATCTTGAAAACCGCGGATATATTTTGAGTTGCTCCGATATATTTGAAAAATCACCGATATAATTTCACTTACCTCTGAACTCCGCCAAAAAAAAGACGCCACATAGCGTCTTTTCTACGAATGAAACGGGAACACAAGTATAATCGTTGTTCCTTTTCCAAGTTCGCTATCAATAGAAATCGTTCCGTTATGAGCATGAACGAGCTGTTTCGTAATGGCGAGGCCAAGCCCCGTTCCGATGTTGCTTTCTTCTGTATTTGTTCCTCTGTAATATCGCTCAAATAGAAGTTCTTTCGTTTTGTCATCCATTCCTTTTCCATTATCTGAAATAGAGAGTGTAAATGAAGTAGCGTTTTGGGAAAGTTTTACGCTCACATTTGTCGTTTCATTATTATGTTTTACAGCGTTTACGAGTAAGTTTTCGATAATACGCTGGAACCATTTTTCTTCAATGAAATATTGAATTTTATTTGAGCTCGGTACGAATTCAATATTTTGATTTTGAAGTGTCGGATTATTAATAAATTGTAATAATACTTTTTGGACGAATTGATTCATTTCAATGTTTACGTGCTGCGCAGGAAGACTGTTATTTTTTAATTGATACGTTAAGCTTAAGTCATCGATTAATGTCGTCATATATTGAGATTTCTCTTTCATAACGCTGCCGAATTGTTGAATGTCGCGATCAGTCCAGTTGTACTGCTGTGATTCTAGTAATAATGCGTAGCCATATATAGAACTAAGTGGTGTTTTTAAATCGTGCGTTAGACCGGTAATCCATTCTTCACGTGTTTGCTGCAGTACTTGCCTCATTGCATCATTTTTTTTGAGTGTAATAGAAAGATGCTCTAGTGAATTTGTTACATCACTAAATAAGCGGAATGACCATTTTTCTTTCCCAGATCGCCGGAACCTGACAGGTTTCCCTTTTTTACTAACAGGTTCTTCGTACTTTCCACCAGCGATGTTTTTAAGCCAGCGCATCGCATGGAGTAACGGTTTTCCAAATTTATTACCGTACCAAATAGAAAGAATGACTAAATAAACAAATACGATAAGAAGGATTAATCCGCATCCGATTAGAAACTTTTTAGTAAATACATCGTCTATTTCATCATCTGGATAGTAGTACTCATTTTTGGCAGTTACAACAAGAAGATGATTGCTATTTGTTTCGTAAAAGCTAGACGTGTTTTCTTTATGATTCCACGGTTCCTTTTCGCTAAGAGCAGCTTGTATGGCAGAAAACGTTTTTTTCTTTCCAGCTGGATAGGAGAATACTTCTTCGCCATCACTATTAAAGATTTGAAGTGCTGCTTTTTCTTTAGAAAGTAACTGTTTTTCTTCTTCTGTTAATGTGAACGAATCCGTAGATACAGACGGGTGCTCTTTCTGGATTGTTTTCAGTAATACATTGCTTTTTAACATACCGCCGTATATAACAAGTACGTTCTTTTCTTCTAGTTCAATTTCCCAATATGTAAATGTATAAGGGCTTTCTATATGATTCTGTATATACGAGAATAAAGATGTTTTCGTATAAGATGTCGGTACGTCAATCGGCGTATTAAAGTGATAGAGAACTTTTCCGTTTTCCGCTACAACTTGAATCCAATCATTTTTTTCTTTAATTAAGTCTTTTACTTCAGCTTTTAACGAAATATCGCCATCTTCTGAAGAGATATATTTTGAAATCATAAAATTATCAGCATCTGGAATATTCGGTTCGTATGAAGTACTAGTAACAAGGAAAATTAAATAAGTGAAAGCAGCTACTACAGCAAGCAGTAATGTAACTAAAACAAATACGTGTTGCATGATAAACTGGATAATAAGTCGTTTATTAAAATTCATATCGTCACCCTACTTTGTAATGAACTTATAGCCAAGTCCTCGAACGGTTTTTATATATTCTGGTTTACTTGGGTCTTGTTCAATTTTTTCACGTAGTTTTCGAATGTGAACCATAACGGTATTATCATCGCCATTATAGGCAGGTGCTCCCCAAACTTTTTCGTATATTTCTTCTTTCGAAAATACGTAGTTCGGATTCTCGCAAAAGAAGAGTAGTAGCTGAAATAGCTGGGCGGAACATTCGACAACATGTCCACCTACTGTAAGCTCTGCGGAATATCGATCAATTTCAAATCTACCAAATGAACTGAAGTTTGCTTTTTGTTCGTGTGGTACTGCTTGTTTCATATGTCTTCGGAGTTGTGCTTTCATACGAGCGACTACTTCAAGTGGATTAAATGGCTTCGTAATATAATCATCTGCACCGTGTGAAAATCCAGATATTTTATCTAAATCAGATGTTTTGGCTGTGAGGAAGAAAATAGGACAATCGGTTTTTTGGCGAATGATTGGACAAATATCAAAACCAGATTGTCCAGGAAGCATGACATCTAAAATAATTAAATCGTAATCGTTTTGCTCGGTGAGAGATAAAGCTATTTCAGCGGATGTTGCAGTTGTAATATGAGAAAAACCTTCTTTTTCAAGAATGGTAGTTAGTAATTGTAAAATTGCTGTTTCATCATCAACGAGCAAAATATTTGCTTCATACATAAAAATCCCTCCTAATTTCCTCGAATATCATATCATCTTTCTGTAACTTATGGAATTTTTAAGGAAATTTTAAGGTTTTCTTTCGCAAAAAATTAAGAATCAAATGATATGATAAAAGTAACATAGGGGAGGAGAAGAGTGTGAATCCGTTTCAAACGATGCGAGCTAGATATTTTTTAATTGTATTTGCACTATTAACTTTAGTTGCAAGAGTCAGTAATGAATTGATAGAAAATACATTTCATATGCAAAATTCTGCTTTTATAAATATTCTTATATTCTACATCCTTCCGATTACATGGATTTTTTATGAGTATAGAAAACACCGTGTTTCCTTTTCATTATTTGTTAATAAAAATGAAACATTTAACCTGGTGCAAGTTTTATACATTGCGATTATGTTATGCGTATTTAGTTACGGGTATCTTATTTTGTACATGTATAGCTTTGCGTGGATTACACCGGAATTTATTATGAACGCATTACGTGAACCGATTATAGATAGTACAGGGGGCTATGTATATCAAGTTATTATGGTCGTATTCATCGCACCAATTATTGGTGAATTTGTTTTTCGCGGATTTTTACTGCAACGCTTTGCAGCAAAATGGGGAACGAGTATAGCGATCATTGTAGTAGCGATGTTGTTTGCGTTGCTACATGTTGATTTCCTAGGCGCAGTTGTATTTAGCGTTGTACTATCGATCGTATATATTCGTACGAATAGTTTACTCATGCCAATTGCTATTCACATGTTAAACAATGCATTTGTAATCGGTGCTTCTTTTCTAATAAATAAAGAAGAGATAATGAGTTTTGCAGATTTCTCAAATTATACGACGTTCTTTCCAGGACTAATTATTTTTATAACGGGATTAAACTTAGTACTCATCTTTTTATTTGTTAACCGCAAATATTGGAGTAAAGAAATGCCAGCTATATATGTAGAGCAAGAAAAGAGTTTTTCAGATGTAGTGGGGGATAAAGTGAAACTATAATTAGCCATCATCAATCTGGCGTTTACGGACAGCTCGACTCTGACCTAACTTCTTTGCTCCAACTGAATTTTGATGTGGGAGTTTTACTGCCCGCAAATAGCGGGATAAATGAGATGAATAAGGCAATTGAAAGGGATGTATAAAATTATATGAATGAAACAATATCATCAAATAAGTTTTTTTATTTGATTTTGCTTAGTATTGTGCTGATAACGACAGTCAATGTTATTCTTCGCTGGGAGGAAGCTTATTTCTTTATGTATTTAGCACTCCATTTGTTAGGAATATTATGTATAAGCGGCGGAATAGTTGCTGAAAAAAAGAGTGAAGAAAGCATTAATTATATGTGTGTGACCGGTCTAATTTTACTTTTAGCTGTACAAGGTATTATGAAATATAGTTCTTTTTCTTTACAAGATTTTAGTCTATTGATGGATGTACTTCCTTAAGGGGGCACGTTATGTTATGTAAGAAGCAAATAGGATACGTACTAGTTTTAATTGGATTTTTTACGCTTATTGTAACGACGTTATTTTTTCAGGACTATGAATATATACGCTATATAAAAGGCGCTGGTTTCATATGTTGGGTTGTAAGTATATTTCTTATCCCAGATTATGAACCGAAGAAAGTGTCTAAAGGTAGGTAAAACTCTTCTTTTTGTAGAAGAGTTTTTTTATATAACTAGAAGGCTCTCGAGCAATTCGCGTAATAAGCTTGTTCTAATTTAGCATGTACGAACTTACAATAATAATAGACAGGCAGCATAGAGGAGGGAATAGCGTGAGGAAGGTTATTGGGTGGTCGCTTTTTTTGTACGTTGGGTTTGCATTGCTTATATATTGGTATTTATTTGGATGGAATCATGAACTTATTCCGGACATGTATAAAGGAACGAGTGCAGATCCAGAAACGTTTATGAATGCAAGAGAGCTTACGCTAAGCCAAGATTATTCGCGCGTGAAAAATTTACTGTACTTTTTAGCGACGCCTCTTGAATGGATTATTTTATTATTTGTACTTGTGCTCGGTGTTTCAAGAAAGTTTGAGAAATGGTCGAAGGAAACGACGAAAATAAGTGTCCTGCAAGTTGCGATTTATTTCTTTTATTTATCACTACTCACAACAGTTCTTGCCCTGCCGATGCAATGGATTAGCCGAAAAGTGTCCGTTGATTATGGCATTTCAACGCAAAGTACACAAAGCTGGATAAAAGATCACGTTATCGGTTTTTGGGAAAGTTATGCGACGATGTTAATTGTAGTTGCCGTTCTTCTATGGCTTATCCGTAAATTTCCGAAGAGATGGTGGCTAGCAGGATGGGCACTCTCTGTTCCATTTACAATCTTTTTAACATTCATACAGCCTGTCGTTATTGACCCACTGTATAACGACTTCTCGACGCTGCAAAATAAAGAATTAGAAACGAAAATTTTAGCGATAGCAGATAAAGCTGATATTCCAGCTAAACATGTATATGAAGTAAATATGTCGGAAAAAACGAATGCGTTAAATGCATATGTAACAGGAATTGGCCCTAACGCCCGTATTGTAATGTGGGATACAACGCTTAAGCAATTAAAAGATAAAGAGATTTTATTTATAATGGCCCATGAAATGGGACATTATGTTATGAAACATATATATTGGGGCGTAGCGAGTTATATGTTGCTATCGTTTATAGGGATGTATCTCATTAGCCGTATTATAAATATGTGTATTCGAAAATGGGGAGGTACGCTGCAAATTTCAAAAGTAGCATGTTTTTCAATTTTACCTTTATTTTTCTTAATTTCTTCTGTACTCTCTTTTGCATCACAACCAGCAACAAACTACGTTTCACGAATAGAAGAACGAGCGGCAGATCAATATGCTTTAAATATGACGAAAGATGGAAAATCTGGTGTGAGAACGTTTCAATATTTATCAAAAACAAGCTTAAGCCAAGTGAATCCACCTGCGTTAGTAAAATTTTTCTTATACACACATCCACCGATTTTCGAAAGAATTCATACGTTTGAACAATATGAGAAACAAAAAAACAAGAAGTAGCGATTATGCTACTTCTTTTTTATAGAAATATAAGTTTGGTATTGGGAATATTTATCATTGCTTTTTATTGTGATTTTGTAAATAATAAGCTATAAAATTCTAAAAATCTATATATAAAGGAATAAAGGTGAAAAAATGTATTTTTTAAAAAATTTAAAAGTGAAATATAAATTATTATCGCTTATTTCATTAGCAGTATTGAGCATGGTAATTATGAGCTGCGTAGCAATTAATTCTATTAACAAGATTAAGCATGATACAGAGGTTGTAGTAGATGATTATCAACATTCTGTAGTTTTATTAGAAGGAATGCTTCGTACACAAAATTCACTAGAGTATAACTTACTAGAATTAATTACAGCGTCACCAAATGAGGGGACAAATAAAGAGGGGATTATTGGTAATATTGAAAAGGATCTTGAAAAATATGATTCTTTATTAAAAGAATATGATGATGGCTTCAATTTAAGTAAGCAAGAGGATGAACTGTTTCAGAAGATGAAGAAATCTTTGCCAAGTTATATGGAGACATATAAGAAGTTGTTTGACAAAGCGAAGGGAACAAATGAATCTCAAATGGTAAACGAATTTCATAAGGAATTAAAACCGAAGGGAGTAGAGTTAGCTAGTTATGCCGTAGATCTAGAAGCGTATGTTTCAAATTTAGCTGACCAAGTATTTAAAGATTCTCAAAAAATGATAGATCGGTCCGTTATTACTTTTATCATTCTTGTAGTAGTTACTACAATCATTATATGTATAGTAAGCTATATTATTAGCAAGCTTATAGTTGCTCCTTTACAAACGGTTAGTCGTATGATGGAAAGAGCAAAAGAAGGAGATTTAACTGTACATGGTGAGTATAATGCTAAAGATGAATTAGGTGTATTAGTAAGTGATTTTAACGAAATGATTGCAGGGCTAAGAACGAATATGCAAGAAATAGAGAATAATATTCAGCTTTTATTCCAACATGCAGACGGAGTAGTATCTGCATCGGAAGTATCTAGTGGTGCAGCGAAGAAAATCACTATAGATATTGAAGAAGTTGCAAATGGCGCAGAGAGTCAAATGCAAGCAATGGAGCAAACTGCGGGTGCGATGGAAGAGTTGACACAAGGAATGCAGAGCATAGTGAATACATCATCCTCTGTAAATGAATTGTCTGCTCAATCAGCATTAGATGCAGAGAGTGGTAACAAATTAATGAAACAAATGATTCAACAGATGGATACAATCCAAAATTCAGTACATAGCGGTGTGAAACAAGTAGAGACTATGAAAGAACAATCAGAAGAAATTGTTAAAATCATTGATGTTATGCAAGGTATTACCTCTCAGATTAACTTATTAGCATTAAACGCCGCAATTGAGGCTGCACGTGCTGGGGAAAGTGGTAGAGGATTTGCAATTGTGGCAGATGAAGTAAGAAAATTAGCAGAACAATCTAGTGATTCTGCAAAACAAATTGAGAAGCTTATTACTCAAGTTATGGGAACAACGAACCATACGGTACATATGATGGGGAAAGTAGATAATGAGGTACAGGCAGGTACACAAGTAGTAATGCATACAGAAAAAGTATTTGGAAAAATTACAGAAAAAGTACAGCAAGTATCTGAGCAAATTCAAACGGTATCTATGTCTACAGATGAAATTGCAGCGAGTAGTGAAGAGATTTCGGCTTCTGCAGAAGACATGGCTCAAATTTCCCAAAGATCATCTGACCGAACTGATAGGGTAAAAGAGTCTATTCAACAGCAAGAAAAATCTGTTCAAGAGATCTCGGTTTCAATTGAACATATGCATAATGCAGCCGGAGGATTAAAACAAATAGTTGCCCAATTTACTCTTCAAAAGTAGTAGTATATTTAAGTTTTAATATAGAAAAATTCTTCTCAATGAATAAAAAGATCATCCTATGTAAAAAAGGATGATTTTTTTATGGGAATTTTGTGCGGGTACTATTTTGTATATTCTAATTTTTTACAATTTTCCAATTCTAATATATAATAATACGTGATGTTTTGGAGATTTTTCGTTTGTAAAAGGTAGGTTATAGGAGGAGAGAAAGGGTGTTCAATAAAAAATCAATGCCGGCTATAAAAATGATCCTTTCGATGTCTATTTTCGGATCAATTGGATTTTTTTCTGTTCAAACAGGTTTACCGTCTTTTGAATTAGTATTCGTTCGTTGCATTTGTGCGACTATATTTTTAGCATTATGTTGGCTCGTAACAGGACAGTATAAAAGTGAGAAATGGAATAAAAAAGAAGTAATGCAAATATTAGCATGCGGTGTATTTCTCGTTTTTAACTGGGTATTTTTATTTAAAGCGTTTGAAGTGATGTCGATTACAATTGCGATTTCAGTTTATCATCTTGCACCCATTATCGTATTAATGATTGGTAGTATTGTATTTAAAGAAAGGCTTACAGTGTTTGCGGTTATGTCCATTGTCATTTGTTTTATCGGTACCGTTTTAGTAGCTGGAATAGATGGAAGTCTATCGCTCGAAAAACTGATGTCGTCTGGAATGGTATGGGCACTTCTTGCAGCTTTATTTTATGCTTTTACTACTTTATTAGGAAAAGGAATTCAGCATACGAGCGCATATGCAATGACCTTTTTACAAACATTTTTAGGTATATTTTTATTGCTACCATTCGTAGATTTTGGCAAGTTTCAAGGGTTAACAGAGATGAACTGGATGATGATCACAGCGACAGGACTTATACATACGGGATTTGTATATTACTTATTTTTTGACAGTTTAAGAGGTTTATCGACGAGATTAATTTCTGTATTGGTGTTTTTAGATCCTGCGGTTGCAATCCTATTAGATACAGTGTTTACAGGATTTAGACCAACTAGTATGCAAGTAGTAGGGATTGTTCTTATATTTGTAGGAATGGCATTTACTTTTCGAAAAACAAAGGACGAAAAAATAGCGGTAAAAGAAAGTTTGTATTCTTAATTGTAAATAATTAGGTGTATTCTATTGGGAATTTTTTTATTTTTTGTACAATATAAAAGATAGGAAAATAAAGGAAAAGGTAGATGAGAGAGATGAAAAAGCTAGTAAAGGTAGCGACATCGTTAACTTTAATGGGAGGAATATTTGTAGGTGCAAATGGCGTGTCTGCAAATACAGATGTTATCGAAAAATCTGGTCCTAATATTATGATAGAGTTTGATGATGTAACAACAGGTCATTGGGCATATGATGAAATTACGAATTTAGTATATCATCGCATTATGTATGGGTATGGAAATGGTAAGCTTGGGACAGAAGATAATATAACACGCGAACAGGCGGCGGCAGTATTACATCGTGCACTTCATTTAAAGCGTAGTGTGTTTAATGAAAATCCATATGGAGATATTAGTGGGAAATCGACAATGTTTCCTTACGAAATTTTACATTTAACGAATATTGGTATTTTTAAAGGAGATGAAAATGGAAATTTCCGTCCGAAAGATACACTGACTCGTGCAGAATTAGCACAAATTTTAACGAAAGCATATGAGTTGAAAACAAAGAGTCCACATACATTTACAGATATACCAGAAAACCATTGGGCAAGAGATGCAATTAGCGCATTACAGTCTAATAATGTAGCGGTAGGAACGGGAAATGGCAAGTTCGAGCCTGAAATGCTCGTTACACGCGGGCAATTTGCGAAGTTTTTACAACGATCAATTGATAATTCTCCAGGGAAAATGGAATAGATAAAGAGAAAGCTCATAATTTGTAGAGGAGACATCCTTCGCTCATTATGGGCTTTTATTAATAGATAGGTTCTTATTTTCGTATGTTGTAGTCCAGTGGATATTCTTTGTCGAAACGTCGATATATAAGGAGTAACAACATATATTTGCGTTTTTTGTCTAGAAAATGAACTTTTAAAATGTGAAGGATTTCTTTTTTAGAAAGTAGAATATTTAATGTATAGAAACACCTTTAAATGACCATAGGAAAGGGAAATGATTTGCGTACAATTCGGTATAAAAATTGAAATTGAGAGCGAATTGGCTCTCCTTTAGTAGTGATTTTCACAATAATAGATTTTTTAAATGTAATATATTGCATAATGGGTGCGAAGGCAACATATGTAATATTGGAAAGGATTGCAGTCTATTATTTTCCGTTTTTTCAAATGGAGATAAAGGGGAGAGGGCAATGAAGAAGAACATGTTACGTATAATGGCAACGGTAACTATTATGGGCGGCTTGTTTGTAAGTACAAATGTTCCAAACGTAAAAGCAGAAGAATATCCAGAAATGATTGTTTTTGATGATGTTCCAGTAAACCACTGGGCATATGACGATATAATGGACGTAGTATACAATAAAGTAATGTTAGGCTATGGAAATGGTAAGTTTGGTGTAGGAGATAATGTAACACGAGAACAAGTAGCAGCAGTACTCTATCGTACATTGAATTTGAAAAAAGAAGGACCTTTAAAAAATCCATACAAAGATATTTCTGAGAGGGAAACAATGTTTTTAGATGAAATTTTAGTATTAACAAAGCATGGTATTTTTGAAGGTGATGAAAAAGGAAACTTTAGACCAGCCGCACCTGTGACACGTGCAGAAATGGCGCAAATTCTTACGAAGGCATTTACATTTGAGGTAAAGAAAAACCATACATTTAAAGATGTACCAAATAATCATTGGGCAAAAAATGCGATTAGTGCACTGCAGTCTAATCATGTCATAGTAGGAACAGGAAATGGGAAATTTGAACCGAATACAGTTGTAACACGTGAGCAATATGCAACGTTTTTAAATAAAGCTGTTTTTTATTTTCCTGTAAAAGATGAAGATTATGAATAAAAGTTAAAATATAAGGACATTTAAAATATATCAATATAATATAAAACAAGAAAAAAGCGCGGAAATCCCACGCTTTTTTCTTGTTTTATATTATTTATAAGTATATCGATTTTCTGTTCATAATTTATTTGTTGGAATTTAGTGGATAAGAAGAGATTGAATAAAGTAACTTTTTCTTGCTTAAATATACGATTTAGTAACTTTATTATTAATAGAGTGTAAATAAAAGTATATGAAATATAGTTCATAAATTAGACAAAAATCACATGGGAATTGTATTGTTACGCTTTCGTTAATTCTTTATATTAGAAAAAAATATGTTTTTAGGGAGAGAATACTTTGAAGAAAAAAATTTTAAAAGTAGCAACAGCTTTAACAATTATGGGTGGAGTAGCATTTAGTGCTGAGGGGAATACAGCAAAAGCTGAATTAGCTGCAAAGCCACAACAAGCAAGTCCAGTTATCTTTAAAGATGTACCAGCAGGACATTGGTCTTATAAAGCAATTCAAACTTTAGCAGAACATGAAATTATGCTTGGTTACGGAAATGGTGTGTTCGGTTTTGGACATAACGTAAATCGTGAACAAGTAGCCGCTTTAATTTATCGCGCACTAGATCTTGATGAAGAATTTGGTGAAGATGAGGTATTAGAAAGCCCATATAATGATATTGTTGATGATAACTCAACGATGTTTCCTTTTGAAGTGTTAGCAGTAACAGAATTAGGTATCTTTACAGGTGACGAGAATGGAAACTTCAGACCAAAAGCTACGTTAACACGTGCAGAAATGGCGCAAGTTCTTACAAGAGCATTTGGATTACAAGTACAAGGAACAGCAACATTTAAAGATGTACCAAAGGGACATTGGGCAGAAAATGCGATTAATGCAGTAGGTTCAAATGGTATTTCAGTAGGAGATGGAAAGGGTAACTTCGCTCCGAACATGAAAGTAACACGTGAACAATATGCGCAGTTCTTATTTAATTCAATGTTTAAATAAATAATAAAGAAGGAGCTAGTGTTGTATAACATTGGCTTCTTTTTTTATGTGTAATACCGGTAAAAGAATACAGTTTTATAAAAAAACGATTAAATTTTCAAAAAAAACTTCCTTTTCTGAAGATTTGTTATATAATATAAAACATAAAATCAAATCTGTTATAAAACAGTTTAAGAAGGGGATGCTAATATGTCGACGCAAACTTCACGGGTTACATTGCCCGGAGGAATGTTACCAGCGTACAACGAAATATTGACACCTGAGGCGCTTAGTTTTTTGAAGGAACTACATGAAAATTTCAATGAGCGCCGCATAGAACTTTTAAAAAAGCGTGCGGAGAAACAAAAGAGAATTGATGCAGGAAAGTTTCCGAAGTTTTTAGAAGAAACAAAGCACATTCGTGAAGCGGACTGGACAATTGCCAAATTGCCAAAAGATTTAGAGGATCGCCGCGTAGAGATTACTGGACCAGTGGATAGAAAGATGGTTATTAACGCTTTAAATTCAGGAGCGCATCTTTTTATGGCAGATTTCGAAGATTCGAATTCACCAACTTGGGAAAATGCGATTGAAGGTCAAATAAATTTACGAGATGCAGTGCGGGGAACGATTTCACATAAAAATGAAAACGGAAAAGAATATCGTTTAAATAGTAAAACAGCAGTATTAATTGTGCGTCCAAGAGGATGGCATTTAGAAGAAAAACATATGCAAGTTGATGGGAAGAATATGTCTGGTAGCTTAGTAGATTTCGGACTTTATTTTTTCCATAATGCAAAGGCTCTTTTAGCAAAAGGAAGCGGTCCATACTTTTACTTACCGAAAATGGAAAGCCATTTAGAAGCAAGGTTATGGAATGATGTTTTCGTATTTGCTCAAAAATATATCGGTATTCCAAACGGAACGATTAAAGCGACGGTGTTACTGGAAACGATTCACGCTTCGTTTGAAATGGATGAAATTTTGTATGAGCTTAAAGATCATTCTGCGGGGTTAAATTGCGGAAGATGGGATTATATTTTCAGCTTTCTAAAGAGTTTCCGTAATCATAATGAATTTTTGCTTCCAGATAGAGCGCAAGTCACGATGACGGCGCCATTTATGCGCGCGTATTCTTTGAAAGTCATTCAAACGTGTCACCGTCGTAATGCACCAGCTATTGGAGGAATGGCAGCACAAATTCCGATTAAAAACAATCCAGAAGCGAATGAAGCAGCTTTTGAAAAAGTGCGTGCAGATAAGGAGCGCGAAGCTTTAGACGGTCATGATGGGACATGGGTTGCCCACCCGGGACTTGTACCAGTCGCGATGGAAGTATTTAATCACATTATGAAAACACCGAATCAAATTTTTAGAAAACGTGAAGAAATACATGTTACAGAAAAGGATTTATTAGAAGTACCAGTGGGAACGATTACAGAAAATGGGCTTCGCCTAAATATTAGCGTAGGTATTCAATATATTGCATCTTGGTTAAGCGGACGGGGAGCAGCACCCATTTATAACTTAATGGAAGATGCTGCAACAGCGGAAATTTCTAGGGCACAAGTATGGCAATGGATTCGTCATGAAGGTGGAAAGCTAAATGATGGTCGTAATATTACGTTTGAATTGATGGAAGAGCTAAAAGAAGAAGAATTAGCAAAAATAGAAAGAGAGATTGGTAAAGAAGCCTTTAAGAAAGGGAGATTCCAAGAGGCGACAACGTTGTTTACAAATCTCGTTCGGAATGATGAATTCGTACCATTTTTAACATTACCGGGTTATGAAATTTTATAAAAAACAAAAAGGGGATGGAACAAATGAAAAACGAAAGAATCGAGAAATTACAAGAGAGCTGGGAACTAGATACGCGCTGGAAAGGGATTACACGTCCATATTCGGCAGAAGATGTAATTCGCTTGCGCGGGTCAATTGATATTGAACATACATTAGCGCGCCGCGGTGCTGAAAAGCTTTGGTCATCGCTTCATACGGAAGATTATATTAACGCACTTGGCGCATTAACAGGAAACCAAGCGATGCAACAAGTGAAAGCTGGGCTAAAAGCAATTTATTTAAGTGGATGGCAAGTCGCTGCGGATGCGAACCTTTCTGGACATATGTATCCAGACCAAAGTTTATATCCAGCGAACAGCGTACCTGCTGTAGTAAAACGAATTAATCAAACACTTCAACGTGCGGATCAAATTCAGCATATGGAAGGAAGTGGTGATACAGATTATTTCGTACCGATTGTAGCAGATGCAGAAGCTGGATTTGGCGGACAATTAAACGTATTTGAACTGATGAAAGGTATGATTGAAGCGGGTGCATCAGGTGTGCACTTTGAAGATCAATTATCTTCAGAGAAAAAATGCGGCCATTTAGGCGGAAAAGTATTACTACCAACGCAAACAGCGGTGCGTAATTTAATCTCGGCACGCCTTGCAGCAGACGTAATGGGAGTGCCGACAATTATCGTTGCAAGAACAGATGCGGATGCAGCAGATTTAATTACGAGCGATATCGATCCGGTTGATAAAGCATTTATTACAGGAGAAAGAACTCCAGAAGGATTTTACCGTACGAAAGCAGGTCTTGATCAAGCAATTGCACGTGGTTTAGCATATGCTCCTTATGCAGATCTCGTTTGGTGTGAAACATCTGAACCAAATTTAGAAGATGCAAAACGATTTGCGGACGCAATTCATAAAGAGCATCCAGGGAAATTACTTGCATATAACTGTTCACCTTCATTCAACTGGAAACAAAAATTAGATGAAAAAACAATTGCAAGCTTCCAAAAAGAAATCGCATCTTACGGTTATAAGTTCCAGTTCGTAACACTAGCTGGATTCCACTCATTAAACTACGGCATGTTTGAATTAGCACGTGGCTATAAAGAGCGCGGCATGGCAGCGTACTCTGAACTACAACAAGCAGAATTCGCAGCAGAAAAACACGGCTACTCTGCAACTCGTCACCAACGCGAAGTAGGAACAGGTTACTTTGATGAAGTAGCACAAGTTATTACAGGTGGTACTTCATCGACGACAGCGCTAAAAGGATCTACAGAAGAAGCACAGTTTACGAAATAAAAGGAAGGGGCCCCTTTTTGAAGGGTGCCCCTTTTTATTTTCGGAACGATTTTTCACATATATCGACTTACAGACAAAAAAGACGATATTATTAAATCCACTCAGCTCTATGATCGCGAATAAACTTCATATCTTTCTCATAATGCTCTAAATGTCCTTCATCAATCATTCTTTTGAAATTCAAGTCGCCTTCTTGTGCTTTTCTTTTCATATATGTACATAATGCTTCTAATCGTAGTAACACTATTCCTAAGTAGTCTTCGTCCATACTTTTACCGTAGGACTGGACAAACAATTTCACTCTTTCTTTCATACGGCTAGCATGTTGTACCGATTCATAATGAACTGCCTCACCCGATTCTGTATAATACACTCTACTTAAAGGTACACAAGTATAAAGCGTATAAGCGATATCCCAAATTCTTGGACCAGGAGCAGCAACATCGAAATCAATAATACCTACTGGTTTCTCGTCATTAAAAATAATGTTATATACAGCAAAATCGTTATGGCAAATAACCTCAATGTTATTTGGAGTAAGATCCATCGGTTGCCATTCATCTGATAAGGGAAAGTCACTTACCGCATCATGATAAAGGCGGAGCATCTTTGCTATTTCCTTTAAAGCATCATTAGATCGCATATATTCTTTTAAAGGATAATTCCCAGCGTCTCCTTCAATAAAGGATAAAATCTCTCTATCTTTTTCATCTACACCTAAAAACTTTGGAGCATGATGAAATCCTTTGTTTTCTAAGTGCTGTAATAATGTATGAATTTTTGCACTGCCTGGCTTTAATTCTCGCCGAACAGTATTTTCAGAACGATACACATTTGATACATTTCCACCTGTAAGCTTTTCTTCGTTGGTGTAGTTTGACATATAATCCCCTCCAATATAACGACTGTACGATTATATTGTAACACTTCAGAACAAGGGATGTAATCGCGTTCAAATGATGTTTGTGTTCACTTTATAGTGAAATCCACACATACTAAAATCAATTATTTACGAATGTATAATCAATTTAATTTGTCAGTTATTTTCAAAAAAGATTGTACATTTCATTTTAAGTATGCTATGATGAAGTCAGTTGAATAGTTAAATTAAGCAATCCATATATTATCAAGTGCCGAAAAACGAACGAGAAAAAGTATGTGAGAACTAGTTTATGTTTCGTGTTTGATAATGTGTGGATTCTTTTTTTATACAGGAAGACTAAAATAAATTGTGTTTTCTTTAGGAGGAAATAATTATGGCAGTAACAGGACAAGTAAAATGGTTTAACAACGAAAAAGGATTCGGTTTCATCGAAGTTCCAGGCGAAAACGATGTATTCGTACATTTCTCTGCAATCGAAACTGAAGGTTTCAAATCTCTAGAAGAAGGTCAAAAAGTTAGCTTCGAAATCGAAGATGGTAACCGTGGACCTCAAGCTAAAAACGTAATCAAACTATAATTTTATAGTTTATTATGGAAAAAAGGGATGGCTGCTGCCATCCCTTTTTTGTTGTAATATACGAGCATAATGATTATAGTTTGGGGAAAAGTATACAAATGAAGTCATACTCGATGTTCGTAGCGGGAATAAAGAAGATCTACACAATACGATTGAAGAAATCTTATTCGCCCGTTTTAGATGAATAAGAAAAAATAGTCATTTTTTTTGAGGACGAAGAAGAGTAAAAGGCTTTCCAAAATGGAAGGCCTTTTACTCTTCTTTTCCAATCTTTTTCTTCTCGCGTTTCTTACATTCAGAGCATTTCGATTTACGAAAAGGCTTTGCGAAGAATAGTAGAATGAAAAACAAACCGAATATAATACTAGCTGAATTTTTCACGATTACAATGCTACTATTTTTCATTTGAATCGTTGGTTGCATTTCTTTTTCTTCCATAGTGGACCTCCATATATTGGATTTTCCTTTTAATTATAGCAAAGTTAATTGTCGTAATGATGCGAAATGAGGAAGTAGTTGTAAATATTTATAGGTATTATAAATACATTTTATATAGGCTTTTTATTATGAAATCACTATAGTGTTAATTTATAATTTAAAAGATATTTGATAAATGATAAATTATTGTAAAAAATCGGAATCTGTAAACCATTTCCTTTTCATAGATGCTAAAATTATATATGCAGCTGCTAATATAAATGTAAAAAAGGAGACAGTAGAATATGGAAAGTAAAGTAGAACGCTATGTCGAAAACTATGTGGTAAATAAAAATACAATGGCCTTACTTCCTGTTATTCTAAGTGAAAAGAAAATTGTTACACGAGTTGTTGAGATGGAAGATTCTTTTTTCGTGTTTCAAAAGCCCCTAGATATTATAGAAAGAAGTTGCCGCAAGCATGGCTCTAGTTTCTTAGGCAGAAAAGAAGGAACGAAAGAGTTAACTCATATTACACATAAAGCACCGATTGCGATTAGTCCGGCAGATCAATTTTATTTTTTCCCTACGTATTCTTACTCTAGAAAAGAGTGCGCTTGGTTGTCTCATTTTTATATTGAAAGTAATAAAGAGTTAAAAGATGGAAATGTTATTGTTAGATTTATAAATGGCTTTGCTGTGAAATTAGAAATATCAAAAAGTAGTTTTGAAAATCAACAAAATCGTACAGCGAAATTGCGTACTGAATATGAAGATCGTAGAAAAAAACAAGGAAATCCTTCCTTTAAATTAATTGATAAAAATGAGGAATCTAGATTAAAACCAGCATATGAGAAAGTGTATTTTGTTAAGGAAGGCGAAATGTGAGAGGATGGGGGAACCCCCATCTTTTTTTATTTGTCAGCTTTTGTCGGTAAGTCGATATATTCGAAAAATCGCTGATAAAAATCGAGTTGTGGTTGATATATTTGAAAAATCGCTGATAAAATGCGAGTTACAATCGATATATTCAGAAAACCGCCGATATAATTTCAGTTACGGAGGAATTTGCAATTAAAACAAAAGGATTATTTCCAAAATCGCAAAACATTCTGTCGAATATTGATAGATTATCATAGCGTAATAATGAAGGAATTCTAATGAGAGATATGGAAACTTAATAATTACATCTCCATATGACGTATCTACCATTTCCTCTTTCATATAAGCGATGATACAGTAGAGGTAGTACTTAGAGTAAAGGGGTAAAGTGTAGAATGGATTTTCAGACAATCAAAGAGTATTTTTCACCAGAAAATATGGATCATATTGTTGAAAGCTATAAAGCGTTCGGACCACTTCTTGGTATTGGTTTACCGATGATAGAAGCGTTGATTCCGGCATTGCCGCTCATCGTATTTGTACTGGCGAATGCTGTTGCATTTGGATTTTGGCTCGGTTTTCTTTATTCTTGGCTTGGATCAGTAATGGGCGCCTTACTTGTCTTTTTCATAATCCGCCATTTTGGCCGAAGTCGTTTCTTTTCTTTTGTAAATAAGCATGAGAGAGTACGAAAGGCAATGGGGTGGATTGAAAGGAAAGGGTTTGCTCCAATTTTCGTCATATTTTGTTTTCCGTTTACACCGTCTGCGCTTATAAATGTTGTCGCTGGTTTATCTCGCATTAGTGTAAAGCAGTTTGGACTTGCGCTCGCGTTCGGAAAGCTTGTGATGATTTTTATTTTAACGTATATCGGTCATGATTTAATGTCATTTATTCATAATCCGGTGAAATCCGTCATTGTAGCAATTGGTATTTTTATTTTATGGTATGTCGGTAAGAAAATCGAAGTAAAGTTAGAACTACATTAAGAATAGTCTTCTTTATAAATGCAGGCTTCATTATTAAAGGGTAAGGGGAGAAGCGGATGAAGAAAACTTTGAAAAAAGAAGGCATAGAGTGGATACGAACAATTTTAATTGGTGTATTATTAGCTGTATTTTTTCGAACGTTTTTCTTTTCAACGTACGTTGTAGAGGGGAAGTCAATGATGCCAACATTGCAAGATGGCAATATGCTCGTTGTAAATAAGGTGAGTTATCAAGTAGGGGACTTGAACAGGTTTGATGTTGTTGTGTTTCATGCGAATAAAAAAGAGGACTACGTAAAACGAATTATCGGTCTACCTGGGGATCAAATTGAATATAAGCATGATAAACTGTATATAAACGGACAATTCGTAGATGAACCTTATTTAGAGACGTATAAGAAAGAGGTAAATGGACGACAACTAACGGGTGATTTTAAACTAGAAGAGTTAACGAAAGAAAATTCGGTGCCACCTGGATATATTTTTGTAGTAGGTGATAATCGCCTCGGGAGCTGGGATAGTAGACATTTTGGATTTGTAAAAGCTGATACAGTTGTCGGTAAAGTTGATTTACGATATTGGCCAATTCAAGAGGTGCAAACGAATTTTTCAAAAGGTTGATATAATAGGTAGAAGTATAGAAAAAGACAAACTACTCTGTTTGTCTTTTTTCGTGTCCTATAATACAATTATAGTAGCAAACTAACGTTCGTTATGTAAGTGAAAGGTGGGGTTACATGTCACTTCGATTTGTGATTGGTAGAGCGGGAAGTGGAAAAAGTACACTTTGTTTACACGAAGTGCAGGAAGAGTTAAAGCAACGCCCAAGAGGGGAAACAATATTATATCTTGTGCCAGAACAGATGACATTCCAAACGCAGCAGGCGTTAATCGGGAGTGAGGATGTAAGAGGTTCTATTCGGGCACAAGTTTTTAGTTTTTCACGATTAGCGTGGAAGGTGCTGCAAGAAGTTGGCGGAGCGAGTCGTCTTCACATTGATGAAGCGGGCGTACATATGTTGCTTCGTAAAATTGTTGAGTCTCGTAAAGAGGGATTATCGGTGTTCCAAAAAGCAGCGGAGCAAAACGGTTTCTTTGAACATCTTGGTAGTATGATTGCGGAGTTTAAACGTTACAATGTGACGCCATCTAACGTATATGAAATGTGGCAACAATTAGACGCACATAGTAGCAGTGCAGAACAAAAGCTATTAGCGAATAAAGTGTATGATTTACAACTATTATATGATGATTTTGAACGTGCTTTAATCGGAAAATATTTGGATTCAGAAGACTACCTACAATTGCTAGTCGAAAAGCTTCCACAGTCTGAATATGTAAATGGGGCTGAAATTTATATAGATGGATTTCATTCATTTTCACCGCAAGAACTAGAAATTTTAAGACAGCTTATGATTTGCGGAGCGAGAGTTACGATCACGTTAACGATAGATGAAAAAACGTTAGCGCAGCCAGTAAATGAACTAGATTTATTTTATGAAACGACGTTAACGTATGAAAAAATAAAGCAAGTGGCGCGTGAAGAGAAGATAGAAATTGAAAAAACGATTCCACTTATGGAACAACCGCGTTTTCATTCGCAAGCATTAGCGCATTTAGAAACGCATTATGAAGCACGTCCAAATGAAAAGTTTCACGGAGAAGCAAGTGTAACGATTAGTACAGCAGCGAATTTACGGGCTGAAGTAGAAGGTGTTGCTCGTGAAATTCGTAGACTTGTGGCGGATGAAGACTATCGTTACCGAGATATTGCAGTTCTTCTTCGTAACGGGGAAAGTTATTACGATGTGATGCGAACGCTATTTACAGATTATAATATCCCGCATTTCATCGATGAAAAACGCCCGATGTCACATCATCCGCTAGTAGAATGCATTCGTTCTGCACTCGAGATTATTAGCGGAAATTGGCGTTATGATGCAGTGTTCCGCTGCGTGAAAACAGAGCTTTTATATCCACTAGACGTAAGAAAAGAAACGATGCGCGAAGAGATGGATGAGTTTGAAAACTACTGTTTAGCGTACGGTGTACAAGGGAAGAGATGGACTTCTGAGGATCCGTGGATGTATCGCCGCTATCGTTCTCTTGACGATACGGACGGGATGATTACAGACAGTGAACGGGAAATGGAAGAGAGAATAAATCGACTGCGCGATGTTGTAAGAACGCCTGTTATTCGTATGCAAAAAAGGCTGAAGCGTGCGGGAACAGTTATGCAAATGTGCGAAGCGGTTTACTTATTTTTAGAAGAGCTAGACGTTCCGAAAAAACTAGAAGCATTACGTATTCGCGCAGAAGAGAGCGGAGATTTCTTATTTGCGACAGATCATGAGCAAGTATGGGAAGAAGTAATGAGTCTTCTTGATACGTTCGTTGAGATGCTTGGCGAAGAGAAAATGTCACTTTCTATGTTCGCAGATGTTATGTCGACAGGTCTTGAGGCGCTTCAATTCGCAAACATTCCGCCGTCATTAGACCAAGTGTTAATTGCTAATATTGATCGTTCAAGATTATCAAATGTGAAAGCAACATTTGTCATTGGCGTGAATGAAGGAGTTATTCCGGCAGCACCAATGGATGAAGGGATGCTTTCTGATGAGGAAAGAGATGTTCTTAGCGTTGCAGGTATCGAATTAGCACCAACGACGAGACAAACCTTATTAGAAGAACAGTTCGTTATGTATCAAATGGTAACGAGAGCAACTGAGAAATTATATATTTCATGCCCTCTTGCAGATGAAGAAGGGAAGACGTTACTTGCGTCTAGCTTTATTAAGAAAATAAAAAGAATGTTCCCTGATGTGAAAGATACATTTATTACAAATGACGTAAATGATTTATCACGTTCGGAACAAATTTCATACGTAGCAACGCCAGAAGTAACGTTGTCATATGTTATGCAGCAACTTCAAACGTGGAAGCGATATGGATTTGAAGGGAATTTAGATTTTTGGTGGGATGTATATAACTTCTACGTAACTTCAGATGAATGGAAACAAAAAAGTAGCCGCGTATTATCAAGTTTATTCTACCGAAATCGTGCGCAAAAGCTAAGTACAGTTGTAAGTAGAGATTTATACGGGGATAAAATAAAAGGAAGCGTATCTCGTATGGAACTATTTAACCGTTGCGCATATGCTCATTTCGCGCAGCACGGTTTATCCTTAAGAGAGCGTGATATTTTCAAACTGGATGCACCCGATATCGGGGAACTATTCCATGCAGCGCTGAAGAGAATTGCGGACAGGCTATTACGTGAAAACCGTACTTGGGCGGATTTATCAATAAAAGAGTGTGAGCATCTTTCTACTGTAGTAATAGAAGAGATTGCACCGTTATTACAAAGACAAATTTTATTAAGTTCAAATCGTCATTTCTATTTAAAACAAAAACTACAACAAATCATTTTCCGTACATCAATCATTCTTCGTGAACATGCGAAGTCAAGCGGTTTCGTACCAGTTGATTTAGAAGTGCCATTCGGTATGGGCGGTACAGGGTCGCTTCCGCCGATGGAGTTCTCATTACCAAATGGTGTGAAGATGGAAGTAGTTGGTCGTATTGACCGTGTTGATAAGGCGGAAGATGAAAACGGAACGTTCCTACGCATTATTGACTATAAATCAAGCTCAAAAGCGTTAGATTTAACGGAAGTGTATTACGGATTAGCACTTCAAATGTTAACGTATTTAGATGTTGTTACTTCAAATGCACATACGTGGATGAAAAAAGGCGGCACGGCATCACCGGCTGGTGTACTGTACTTCCATATTCATAACCCGATCGTTGAGATGAAAGGTGACGCATCTGAAGCAGAAATTGAGAAAGAAATTTTAAAGAAATTTAAAATGAAAGGGCTCGTACTAGGAGACGCTGATGTTGTTCGTTTAATGGATAACAAACTTTCAACAGGAAGTTCTGATATTATTTCTGCTGGTTTGAAAAAAGACGGTAGCTTTAGTGCGCGTTCAAGTATTGCAAGTGAACAAGAGTTTAACGTACTTCAAAAATACGTACACCATACGTTTGAAAATATCGGAAAAGACATTACAGAAGGCGTTATTGATATTGCTCCTTATAAGAAGGGGAATAAAGCGGCGTGTACGTTCTGTAACTTCAAATCTGTTTGTCAGTTCGATGAATCACTTGAAGATAACCAGTTCCGTACGCTAAAAGATATGAAAGATAGCGAAGCGATGGAGAAAATTAGAGAGGAGGTTGGCGGAGAATGATTGGAAATTGGCCTAAAAAACCAGTAGGTAGTCAGTGGACAGATGACCAGTGGAAAGCGGTTGTAGCGAACGGACGTGATATATTAGTCGCGGCAGCAGCTGGATCAGGGAAAACAGCAGTATTAGTTGAACGTATTATTAAAAAGATTATAAGTGAAGAAAACCCAGTCGATGTCGACCGCCTGCTCGTTGTAACATTTACGAATGCAGCGGCGCAAGAGATGAAAAACAGAATTGGGGAAGCGCTAGAAAAAGTATTAATTGATGAGCCAGGCTCGCAGCATGTAAGAAAGCAGCTTAGCTTATTAAATAAAGCTTCTATTTCGACAATCCATTCATTTTGTTTACAAGTAATTAGAGGATACTATTACATGCTTGATGTGGATCCTCGTTTCCGCATTGCGAATCAAACGGAAAATGAACTGTTAAAAGAAGAAGTATTAGATGACATATTAGAAGAAGAGTACGGAATTGAAGATAATGGTATTTTCTTTGAACTCGTTGATCGTTATACGAGTGACCGTAGTGATGATGACTTACAGCGTATGATTTTAGCGCTTCATACAGAATCAAGAGCGCATCCAAATCCGGAAAAATGGCTCGATAAATTAGTAGAAGCATACGACGTGGAAGGAAAGACAATTGAAGATTTAGTGTATGCTTCTTACTTATTAGAAGATGTGAAATTCCAGCTTGAAACAGCAGAGGCACATATTCGTAAAGCGACGGAACTTGCAATGCTTCCTGACGGTCCGGCGCCCCGCGTTGAAACCCTGCAAGCAGATGCAGTTTTACTTGGAACGTTATCATCATCAGCTTGTGAGTCATGGACAAGTGTATATGAAGCGATGCAAAATGTATCGTGGCAAACGTTAAAGCGCATTAAGAAAAGTGATTACAACGAGGATGTTGTAAAACAAGTAGACTCACT
This sequence comes from Bacillus sp. 16GRE42, assembly GCF_019837435.1. NCBI lineage: Bacteria > Bacillati > Bacillota > Bacilli > Caryophanales > Bacillaceae > Bacillus > Bacillus sp. 16GRE42. Next base: position 483,430 of record NZ_JADAXF010000002.1, on the reverse strand, counting down.
TCGTAATAAAGCGAAAGATGAAGTGAAGAAATTACAAGAAGAGTTATTTAGCCGTAGACCTGAAAGTTTCTTACGAGATTTTCAAGATATGCATCCTGTATTAGAAAAACTCGTACAGCTTGTAAAAGTATTTACAGAGCGTTTTCAAACGATGAAGCGAGATAAAGGAATGGTTGATTTCACAGATTTAGAGCATTTCTGTTTACAAATTTTAAGTGAACAAAATGAAAACGGTGAAATGAATCCATCAGCAGTAGCGCTTCAATATCGTAATAAATTTGCTGAAGTACTAGTTGATGAATATCAAGATACGAACTTTGTGCAGGAATCCATTATTAAATTTGTAACGAAAGATTCTGAGAGTGAAGGAAACTTATTCATGGTAGGTGACGTGAAGCAGTCGATTTATCGTTTCCGACTAGCAGAACCAGGCCTGTTCCTAGGGAAGTATAAACGCTTCACACAAGAAGGATTAGACGGTGGAATGAAGATAGACTTAGCGAAAAACTTCCGTAGTCGTCATGAAGTGTTAGCGGGTACGAACTTTATCTTCAAACAAATTATGGGCGAAGAAGTCGGAGAAATCGATTATGATGCTGATGCTGAATTAAAGCTAGGTGCTAGCTATCCAGAAGGTGAAGATGTAGCGGCTGAACTACTATGTATTCAGCAAACAGAAGAAGAAGTGCCAGAAGGTGAAGAAGGTGCAGAAGTAGAAAAAGCACAACTTGAAGCTCGTCTTATGGCGCAGCGTATTAAAGCGATGGTTGATTCAGGTTATGAAGTGTATGATCGTAAAACGGATAGTATGCGCCCTGTACAATACCGTGACTTCGTTATTTTACTTCGCTCTATGCCGTGGGCGCCGCAAATTATGGAAGAGTTAAAGCTGCAAGGAATTCCAGTATACGCTGATCTTGCGACTGGTTACTTTGAAGCGACAGAAGTAAATATTATGATGAACGTATTCCGCGTGATCGATAATCCGATGCAAGATATCCCGCTTGCCGCCGTACTTCGTTCACCAATCGTTGGACTAAATGATGAAGAACTTGCGACACTTCGTGCTCACGGAAAGAAAGGTTCGTTTTATGAAGTAATGAGCTCATTCTTAAAAGGGGCACCGCTTGAAGAGGAACAAGAATTACATGATAAATTACAGTGGTTTTATAACTTACTGCAAGGATGGCGTGAATTCGCGCGTCAACAGTCACTTTCTGATTTAATTTGGAAAGTGTACGGTGAGACAGGTTATTACGACTTTGTCGGCGGTTTACCAGCCGGAAAGCAAAGGCAAGCAAACTTACGTGTACTTTATGACCGTGCAAGACAATATGAAGCAACATCGTTTAGAGGATTATTCCGTTTCTTACGCTTTATTGAGCGTATTTTAGAACGCGGTGATGATATGGGAACAGCGAGAGCTTTAGGTGAACAAGAAGATGTGGTTCGTATTATGACGATTCATAAAAGTAAAGGACTTGAGTTCCCAGTCGTATTTGTAGCGGGACTAGGTCGTCGTTTTAATACACAAGATTTAATGAAACGTTTCTTACTGCATAAAGACTTCGGTTTCGGTTCACAATTTATCGATCCTCGTAAACGAATTAAATATACGACATTATCGCAACTAGCAATTAAGCGTAAAATGAAAATGGAATTAATCGCGGAAGAAATGCGCGTGTTATACGTAGCGTTAACGCGTGCGAAAGAGAAGTTAATTTTAATTGGAACGGTTAAAGATGCCAATAAAGAAATGGAAAAATGGCTCGATGCAAGGGAGCATAGTGAATGGTTATTACCAGACCATATACGTGCCGGAGCGTCTTGTTATTTAGACTGGATTGCACCTTCATTATATAGACATCGTGATAGTGAAATGCTTCTTGAATTAGGACAAGGAAGCATTCCGGGTGAAATTTATGGATATGACACGAGCTGGAAAGTAGAAGTTGTTGACGGCAAAACGTTACTTGCACCGGAACCGGTTCAAGAAGAGAAACAAGAATTGTTAGAAGCACTTCGTGAAAAAAAAGCTGTTCCGCTACAAAGTGAACGGAAAGAAGAAGTGTACGACAGATTGATGTGGAAGTACGGATATGAGGAAGCAACGTCTCACCGTGCGAAACAGTCTGTTACAGAAATAAAGAGAAACTACCAATCAGAAGAAGGTAGCGATAATGCCTTTATTAAAAAACTGCGTGCACCAATTAAAACACGCCCTCGTTTTATGGAGAAAAAAGGATTAACGTATGCTGAAAGAGGTACGGCAGTTCACGCTGTTATGCAGCATGTTGATTTGAAGAAGCCGATTACAGAAGAAGTGATTCGAGAGCAAATTGCCGGAATGGTAAATAAGGAGTTATTAACATTCGAACAAGCTGAAGAAATAGCAATTGAAAAAGTCATTTCATTCTTTGACAGTGACCTAGGTAAAAGGGTATTAGCGGCGAAAAGTGTTGAGCGTGAAGTACCATTTACGATGATGCTTGCAGCAGAAGAGGCGTATCAAGATTGGCAAGGTAAGAATGACGAAACAATACTTGTCCAAGGGGTTATCGACTGCATGATTGAAGAGGAAGACGGTATCACTTTAATTGATTTTAAAACGGATACGATTGAAGGAAAGTTCCCAGGTGGATTCGATCAAGCAAAACCAATTTTAGAAGATCGATACAAAGTGCAGCTTTCGTTATATGCAAAGGCACTTGAAAAAAGCTTGCAACATCCCGTGAAAGAGAAATGCTTATACTTCTTTGATGGCAATCATGTTGTGAAAATTGAAGAATAGAGGGACTTGAAAATGGCAACGGAAAAAACGTTAAGAACGTGTGAAAAAGGACATGAATACTATAAAAGTAGCGATTGTCCAACTTGCCCAGCTTGTGAGAAAGAAAAGAAACCAACAACAGGGTTTCTTTCACTTCTTTCATCACCAGCACGAAATGCGTTGCAACATCATGGCATTCACACGATAGAAGAACTCTCAAAGTATAGTGAAAAAGAAATTTTAAAACTACATGGTATGGGACCAGCATCTTTGCCGAAGCTTAGAAAGGCTTTGGAGGAGAGCGGATTATCATTTAAATAAAATGAAACAGTAAACAGTGTTTTTTTGATAATCTTGAATGAGATAAAAGAAAAAAGTAGGAGAATATCTCCTACTTTTTTTATGCTGTTCCGATCTGATCTTGATCGGCCACATCAGAATCAAACGTATTTGTTGCACTAACACCGCTAAAAGTGTTCACGACAAATCCAACATTGGAAGCTCCGGATCCATTATAAGCTTTCGTATTTTCTTTTGGAGACACGTTATAAAAATCCCCTAAATTGAACGAACCATTACTGTTTTGAACGACGAGATTTCCAACAACAGAAGGCATACTATCCACCCACTTTACTAAGCTTTTTAATTACTATATGAATTATTGTGCGGAAGGTTCATCCGTAATATATTGGCGAATTTGCATAATACGAGAGTTATTAAAAACATAATCAACATTTCCAATTTGAAAGCAACCAGAATTTAAAAGTGTTCGCAATTCAACATTGTTTACTTCAATAAAAGGGCATTCATTTACAATGTTTAATTTTACATCTGTCGTTCGTTTTGGGATTGTAATGTGTTCATCTGTAAAGATTTCAAATGCGTCTAAGCGGCCTTCGTCTTTTATATAACAAGGAATTTCCCTGTGGACGGCAAGAGCTCTACTTTTTAATTCCATTTGATTTGCATCTCCAACTTGAAATACAGCAGTAATCCCCAAAGAAATAATAGAAACATTTTGGACAACAGACACATGATGTAACATAATTTCTCAGTCTCCTTAACCTGGAGTAGGAGGGACATCTGTGACTAATGGTACAAATGGACCCTCTGTAACAGTTTCAAATGGTGTATCGAGAATAGAAGATAGTATGAGGAAATTTGCATCCCCAATTAAAAAGAGTGCGGATGACGATACACCGTTCATTTTAATCTGTCCGACTTTTAACTCGCGATTTACAACGTTAACATTCATACATACTTACTCCTTTCGGAAATTACCCGGTATGTGTTGAATAAAAGATAGAAAGGCGTTGTCGATATCATGTTTCATTGCTTGGAGAATGATATCGCGTAAATAATCTGGATTTGTTGAAGAATCTTCGTATGATTGTGCTTGTGATAAATAATAAGGAAGCCTATGCTCCATCTGTTTTTTTATGTCATCAACCATCATTTGTCGATACATTTCATCGAGCGGCGTTCTCTCTTCTTGTTCAAAATGGAGAATTCGATTATATGCTTCTTCATCTAAGTAACGATGCATTTCTTGAAGGATACCTTGGTAAAAATCTGGGTTTGTATCTGTTTCAGGATTTACTTTTAACGTTTCTGTATCCACTTGAAAATCTTCAATTTGCTGTCCTTTTGCTGAAAACGGATTTAAACCAATATTTAAAGTGCCATTTAAATTTTCTACTTTTAATTGATCGAATTTGTATTCCACTTTTCCTACAGAAGAGGAGGGGCGATTTTTTAATTCGGTAAGCTCTTCTTGTAATAGGCGCACTTGATCTTCTAGATGAAGGATGGTTGATTGCTGTGCTTGAAGAGCTTGTTGAAGTTGGTGTAAGTAAGTATATATATCTTGATTCATTTTGTGAAACCTCCTTTTCAGTAGGGAGGGTAAAAATATTCCTGCTATATATTTATGACAAGGATGTCTTAAGAAGAACTAGTTGATGGTTTGATAGAAATAATTTGTCCTTTCGCCTGCAATGGGCGAAGGGGCTCTGTAAATCCACCACTATTTGAGAATTTAGATAGAGCTTTAATACTTCCTGCAGTACCAATTTGGAATACAGAAGAGGTTGTAATGCTATCAATTTTAATGCTATTAATGATGATGCTTTGGTTTACATAAAGATTCAATGCAATCGCCTCCTCTAAGTTGAACCAATTATCGCTTGATCAATTACATCTGAATCATTGACAGTCGTTGCGCTTTGATAATTGTAGACAGAAACGTTATCTCCAACATTAAAAGAGCCGGCCCCGGCGAAAGCGCGTGAATAACTAATAGGCCTAATCGCAAATACATCTCCAATATGAAAAATACCACTTGATCCAATATTGACGATACGAATATGTCCGACCATAGCTGGCATACAAAACACCTTTCGTTTTTAAAATTTTCTTTTCTACTATTGTATGGGCGTTTTCAATAAAATGTGTTTTTTTTTTATAAAAGAAACACACACGTTATTGCGTGTGTGTATTGAGTGTTTGATTAGGGTGAAAATCCGTATGTACATGCCAAATTACATTTAAGAGCCTGTCCAGTTCTTGGCTACAATCCACTGTTTTTTGAGAAGTCATTCCGTAGCGTTCAGCAAAGTAAATCATTTTTTCACGTTTTTTTTCAATCGCTTGCTCAAACATTGAAATCGGCTCCATCTCTAAATGAAATTTTTAGTATATATGTAGTACATATTATACAAAAAACCCATAAAAAAGAAATACCTTCGCTAAAAAAAGTAAAATTTCTACATTTTATGCCAAATATAAAGGAGTAACGAATAGGATATGAGAAGAATATTGTAAAAATTAGCGTGCATGAGAAGGTTTTTTTCTTACGGATGCGAATACAATTAAAGGGTATGAGTTTTAGGATGGAGAGTGGAAATATTGCGTTTGGTAACGGCGAAAAAAGATGAAAAGGTATTTGTAGGTATTGTGGATGAAGAGGAAGAAAAGGTATTGCATGTAAGAGAAGCGCAAAGACAAAAAGGGGAAAAGGTTACGATTCCGATTACAATGTTAGAGTGTATTGAAAGAGGAACCGAATGCTTTGAAAAAATATGTGATATTGTAAATTGGGCGAAGGAAAATGAAGGGGCGGCGTATTATCCGTTAACTGAGGTGAAAATATTAGCGCCAATTCCAAGGCCAAGGAAGAATATTCTTTGCGTTGGAAAAAATTATGGTGAGCATGCGATAGAGATGGGCGGAGTAGAATCAATTCCAGAAAATATAATGATCTTTACGAAAGCGCCGACGACAGTTATTGGAATGGATGAAAAAATTAATAGTCATCCCCACGCAACGAATGAACTAGACTATGAAGGAGAACTAGCTATCATCATTGGTAAGCGAGGGAAACAAATAAAAAAAGAAAAAGCGCTTGAGCATGTTTTTGGTTATACCATTATAAATGATATAACTGCTCGCGACATTCAAAGGAAGCATAAACAATTTTTCCTTGGAAAAAGTTTCGATACATTTTGTCCGATGGGACCGTACCTAATTCATAAATCAATGGTTGAAACGCCAAATGCGTTACACATTGAGACGGTAGTAAATGGGGAAATAAGGCAAACTTCAAATACAAATAAAATGATTTTTTCAATAGAAGAAATCATTTCAACGATAAGTAAAGGAATGACGTTAGAGCCAGGCGATATTATCGCAACAGGAACGCCGGCTGGTGTCGGAAAAGGTTTCACACCACCGAAGTTTTTGCATGCTGGTGATGAAGTGGTCATTACAGTAGAAGGAATTGGTACTTTGCGAAATGTAGTGAAATGAAAAAAGAGCTATCTTGTGAAAAGATAGCTCTTTTCTATGGTCTTGGGTGATAGAGGTAATCGATAACCGAAAAAGTGTAAAGACCAACGAATGCAAGTGTACAAATACCAAATAGTATAACCGTAAGTGCGCTTTTTTCTCGTCCAAAACCAATGATAGTAAGGGTAACAGCAGTCCAAAATGATGCTTTCAGTAGTGTGAATGTAGTAGAAGTTGAGTAGTGACTAAGCAATGTTACGGAAAGGAGGAAGCCAAAGAATGTAACTAAAATAAAAGATGTAGCTAAATAGTTAATATGTTTACCATATCGTAATAACATATCGTACCTGCTTTCTAAAATAAAATACAGAAAATTGCAATTTTATTTTAGTATAAATCAATATAAAAAGAAAGAGGTTGTCCCAACATGTAGGACAACCTCTCTATTATTACGATAATACCGCTTTAATTTTTTGGAACGCCCACTCTAAATCTTCTTCAGAGATTACTAGAGGTGGTGCGATACGAATTACATTTTCGTGTGTTTCTTTACATAATAGACCAGCTGCTTTTAGTTGTTCACAGTAAGGACGAGCTGGCTCGTTTAATTCGATACCGATGAATAAGCCTTTACCACGAATGTCAGTAATCATTGGGTTATCAATTTCTTTTAATTGCCCAACTAATTTTTCACCTAATTGAAGAGAACGCTCTGTTAATTTTTCTTCTTCTAACACTTCAAGAGCTGCGATAGAAACAGCACATGCAAGTGGGTTACCACCGAATGTAGAACCGTGAGAACCTGGCTCGAATACGCCTAAAATGTCGCGGTTTGCTGCTACGCAAGAGATTGGGAATACGCCGCCGCCAAGTGCTTTACCAAGTATGTACATGTCAGGAGTTACATTGTCCCAGTCACAAGCAAATACTTTACCAGTACGGCCTAAACCTGTTTGGATTTCATCTGCTACAAATAAAACGTTTTCTTTTTTACATACTTCAAGAGCTTCTTTTAAGAAACCAGCTGGTGGGATGTTAATTCCTGCTTCACCTTGGATTGGCTCTAAAATGAATGCAGCTGTATTTGGTGTAATTGCAGCTTTTAACGCTTCTAAATCACCGTAAGGAATTACGATAATGCCAGGAAGCATTGGACCGAATCCACGCTTGTACTCTTCGTTTGAAGACATAGAAACAGCACCCATCGTACGGCCGTGGAAGTTATCTTCACAAACGATGATTTCAGCACGGTTTGCTTCTACTTTCTTCACGTCATAAGCCCAGCGGCGTGCTGTTTTAATTGCAGTTTCAACAGCTTCTGCACCTGTATTCATTGGAAGTACCATTTCTTTATTAGTTAGTTTCGCAACTTTTTCGTACCAAGGACCTAATTGATCGCTATGGAAAGCACGAGAAGTTAACGTAACACGATTAGCTTGGTCAATTAAAGCGTTAATAATTTTTGGGTGACGATGACCTTGGTTTACTGCAGAATATGCACTTAATAAGTCCATATAGCGGTTTCCTTCAGGATCTTCTACCCAAACACCTTCTGCTTTAGAAATAACGATTGGAAGTGGGTGATAGTTATTTGCCCCGTATGTGTCTGTAAGTTCGATAATATCCTTAGTTTGAATCATGATTGTTCCCCCTTTTGTTATTACAAGAAGTTTGTAAATACTCTAAATATTATAGCATTTAAATGTAAAAAAGCGAAACATTTCCTGAAAATAAATGAACATGTTATCATATAGAGTGAAAAAGTGTGAAAAGAGGAGGTAGGGGATACGATGGTACATATGCATATTACAGCATGGGCGTTAGGTTTAATTTTATTCTTCGTTGCGTATTCACTTTATTCAGCAGGAAGAAAAGGTAAAGGTGTACATATGGGGCTTCGTCTTATGTACATTATCATTATTGTGACAGGTTTCATGTTGTACATGGGTATTATGAAGACTGCAACAAGTAACATGCACATGTGGTATGGTTTAAAAATGATAGCTGGTATTTTAGTTATCGGTGGAATGGAAATGGTTCTTGTGAAAATGAGCAAGAACAAAGCAACAGGGGCAGTTTGGGGATTATTTATTGTTGCACTAGTAGCAGTATTTTACCTTGGACTGAAATTACCAATTGGTTGGCAAGTATTCTAATAAAAAATAAAACCACCTTATAATCTCAAATGTTTGGGAGATAAGGTGGTTTTTTATTTTAGGTCGCATCGATATGCAACTCTTCTCCGTTTACTTTCGTAAAACGAAACATGTTTTTATTTGACGTAGCGTGACGAACGAAATGGTGCTGCAGCGCACAAATCATCTCTTCGTTATCGAACAAAAGAATATTTACTCCTTCGCAAGCTTCCTCTTTCGGTAAGAAAGATAAATAATTATGACAATACATGCAATCATATAAAGAGTAGTGAAGCGATTGCAATGATTCGGTTAATAACGTAAAGACAGAGTCAGGTAATTCCTCGAGCCATTCCGTATAGCTAAGAAGTAATCTTTTTCGAATTCGTATCATTTCTCCGTTTTGCAAATGATGCTGTTCATTGGCGATTTGTAATACATCTTGTTCATAGAAACGAGCTGGTAGCCAGTTGTTGTTATATAAAATCTCAAAGCCATCTTCGGCAATATCTTCTAATAAAAATGCTTCATCATTTTCATCATCAAAGAACACCCATTCATTGTTTATATATTCTACATTACCGACTGTATGAGCGCGAGGCTGGTTATATAAAATATGGTTACGTTTTATCATACATGATTTCTCCTTTATGAAAAGTAGTTATTTCTGTTATAGACAGTTCGTGCATTCTTTATAACTAGACACACCTAGACATAGGTGGGCATACAATAAAACACGTTTTACTGAGTGAAAATGCTATTCCGTATGTGGATGGTAGGTTATCGTCAAGTTTTTCATTTTTTGATCCGCACCTCTAAGGGTGGGGATTACTGCTCGTTTAGGAAAAGAAATAAGATGGAAGGATGATTCGTATGTGCGGAATTACAGGATGGGTGGATTATAAACGCTCATTAGAAGGAGAACGGGACGTCGTTACGAAGATGGCTGAGACGTTAGCGAAACGTGGCCCAGATGATAATAAAGTTTGGATTAAAGGCAATGTCGCATTTGGGCATAAACGGTTAATCGTTGTTGATCCTGAGGGTGGTAAACAACCGATGACTTGTTTAAAAGATGAGACGAATTATGCAATTTGCTATAACGGTGAATTGTATAATACAGAAGATATTCGAAAGGAATTATTAAGAAGAGGATATACGTTCAAAGGTCATTCTGATACGGAGGTGCTATTAGCGTCGTATATTGAATGGAAAGAAGAATGTGTCGATCATTTAAACGGTATATATGCGTTTGCTGTATGGGATGAACAGAAAGAACAAGTATTTATTGCGCGAGATCGATTAGGTGTAAAACCGCTATTTTATAAATATGATAGTGGACGATTACTATTCGGTTCAGAGTTAAAAGCGATACTAGCGCATCCAGATGTGAAGGCGGAAGTAACGTTAGAAGGGTTATCTGAAATATTCGGTCTTGGGCCGTCTAGAACACCTGGTCATGGCATTTATGCTGGTATAAAAGAATTACGCCCAGGTCATGCGATGACATTTTCAAAGAACGGTTTATGTATATGGAGATATTGGAATGTAGAAAGCAAAAAACATGAAGACTCCTTTGAAGAAACAGTAGAGAAAACACGCTTTTTATTACAAGATGCGATTACAAGGCAGCTCGTTTCTGATGTACCACTATGTACTTTTCTATCAGGCGGTGTAGATTCGAGTGCAATTACAGCAATTGCTGCGAAAGAATACGCAAGGTCAGGAAAAGGGCAATTACACACATACTCTGTTGATTATGAAGATAATGACAAATACTTTAAAGCGAATGCGTTTCAGCCGAATTCAGATGCGCCATTTATTCATTTGATGACTGAGACGTTTCAAACAAACCATCATCGCTGCGTCATTTCAAATGAACAATTAGCACAGTATTTAACAGAAGCGGTACTCGTTCGTGATTTGCCTGGTATGGCAGATATCGATTCCTCATTATTATGGTTTTGCCGCGAAATTAAACAAGATTTTGTCGTCGGTTTATCTGGGGAATGTGCAGACGAAATATTTGGTGGTTATCCGTGGTTTTATAGAGAAGATGATTTACAATCGAGTGCATTTCCGTGGATGCGCTCTACAGAAGCGCGTGAACAACTGCTAAAGAAAGAATGGAGAAATAAATTAAACTTACAACAATATGTACAGCAGCGTTATGAAGAATCTATTCAAGAAGTTCCTGTTTTAGAGGGAGAAAGCCCAATTGAAGCAAAGAGACGACAATTATTTTACTTGAACATGGTATGGTTTATGACAACATTATTAGACAGAAAAGACCGTATGAGTATGGGGGCAAGCTTAGAAGTACGTGTTCCATTTGCGGATCACCGACTTGTCGAATATGCGTGGAATATTCCTTGGGAAATGAAAATGTATAAAAACCGCGAAAAAGGTCTATTGCGTAAAGCATTAGAAGGGTTACTTCCAAATGACATCTTATATAGAAAGAAGAGCCCATATCCGAAAACGCATAATCCGCACTATACGAAAGTGGTAACAGTATGGCTACAAGATTTATTAACGGATAAAGGATCAATTTTACACGAACTATTTGATAAAGAACAGCTGCGCGGATTAATTGAGTCAGGTGGTAGTGCATTTCAATCCCCTTGGTTCGGTCAATTAATGACTGGTCCGCAGCTTTTAGCTCATTTAGCGCAAATTCATGTTTGGTTTAAAGAGTATGGGGTAAATATTAAAGAATAGAAGAAAAGCGACTTACATAAAAGTAAGTCGCTTTTCTATTAAATAAATTGTCAAATAAAATTCAAAATCATATTAGAAAGAATACTTATTTAGAATAATTATTTTGACGTACTTATTATTAGTTGTTATAATTGGAAACAAATGTTCTTGAAAAAGATTCTCATTTATAAAATTGAGGTGTTATATAGATGACAAAGAAAAAAATAGGTTTACTCGTAATGGCGTATGGAACGCCAGAATCATTAGATGATGTAGAAGCATACTACACACATATTCGCCACGGGCGTAAACCTTCAGAAGAAGTGCTCCAAGACTTAATCGGGCGCTATAAAGCGATTGGCGGAATTTCACCACTTGCAAAAATTACGAAAGAGCAAGCGCATAAATTAACAGATGCAATGAATAATATGTTTACAGAGTATGAATTTACTTGTTATGTAGGCTTAAAACATATCGCTCCATTTATAGAAGATGCAGTAGAAGAGATGAAAGAAGATGGAATTGAGCAAGCGATTAGTATCGTATTAGCGCCGCATTATTCTACATTTAGCATTAAAGCGTATAATGACCGTGCTATTCGTCTTTCAAAAGAAATCGGTGGCCCTGTTATTGAACCAATTGAACAATGGTACGATGAACCGAAATTTATTTCCTATTGGGCAGATCAAATAAAAGAAACATTTACAAAGATTGAAGATAAAGAGAAAGCAGTCGTAATTTTTTCAGCACATAGTTTGCCAGAGAAAATTATTTCAGCAGGGGACCCTTATGTGAAGCAATTGCAGCATACAGCAGATTTAATTGCGGGGGCTGCCAATATTCAAAACTATACAACGGGTTGGCAAAGTGCCGGAAATACGCCTGATCCATGGATTGGTCCAGATGTGCAAGATTTAACGAGAGATTTATATGAAGAGCATGGATATGAATCTTTCATATATTGCCCAGTTGGCTTTGTCGCAGCGCATTTAGAAGTTTTATATGACAATGATTACGAATGTAAAGTTGTAACTGATGAGTTGAATTTGGCATATTTTAGACCAAATATGCCAAATTCACAACCTGTATTTATCGATTGTTTAGCTGAAGTTGTTTCCAAAAAAATGAAGGAAATAGTTGACAAGAATTTAGTTTTGAATAATAATTAGTTTATAATAATTTTAAATAAATAATAATTACTATGAAAGAAAGAGGAGGATCCCCCTAGATGAATCCAAATAATCGCTTAACAACAAACCAAGGTGCTCCAGTTGGAGACAACCAAAATTCTCGTACAGCAGGTCGCCGTGGACCGGTATTATTAGAAGACTATCATTTAGTAGAAAAACTGGCTCACTTTGATCGTGAACGTATTCCAGAGCGTGTTGTGCATGCACGTGGTGCAGGTGCTCACGGTGTATTCGTAACGAAAAACAGCATGAAGCAATATACGAAAGCAGCATTTTTACAAAATGAAGGAACTGAAACGCCTGTATTTGTTCGTTTCTCAACGGTTATTCATGGTCAAGGTTCTCCGGAAACAGCTCGTGATCCACGCGGGTTCGCTGTTAAATTTTATACAGAGGAAGGAAATTACGATATCGTAGGGAACCATCTACCGGTCTTTTTCATTCGTGATGCAATTAAATTCCCTGATATGGTGCATTCTTTAAAACCAGCACCTGATACAAATGTTCAAACACCAGATCGTTACTGGGACTTCATGACGTTAAGTCCGGAATCTACACATATGATGACGTGGGTATTTTCTGATTACGGTACACCAGCAAGCTATCGCGAAATGGAAGGTTTCGGTGTCCATTCATTTAAATGGATTAATGCAGAAGGTAAAATCGTCTATATTAAATATCACTGGAAACCACAGCAAAGTGTACGTAACTTAAGTGCAAAAGAAGTGCAAGAAGTACAAGGAAAAGACTTCAACCATGCAACTCGTGACTTGTTCGATGCAATCGAAAAAGGAAACTATCCGAAGTGGGATTTACACGTACAAGTGATGCAACTAGAGGAAACGGATTCTTTAGATTTCGATCCATTAGATCCGACGAAAGTATGGCCAGAAGATCGCTTCCCATTAATGGAAGTAGGGACGATGACGTTAAATCGTAACCCGAAAAACTTCTTCGCAGAAGTAGAACAAGTGGCATTTTCTCCAAGTGCAACTGTAAATGGTATTGAACCATCTGAAGATAAATTATTACAAGGTCGTTTATTCTCTTATCCAGATACACAGCGTTACCGTCTTGGTGCGAACTACTTACAAATTCCTGTAAACTGCCCGTACGCAGCTGTTCATAACCAACAACGTGATGGTGCGATGCAAATAAATCAAAATCCATCTACAATTAACTACGAACCGAGCCGTCATACTGAAAATCCAGTTGAAGACCCGACTTACCGCGATTCAACTATGAAAGTAGAAGGTTATGTATCTCGTGAAAAAATTGACAAACCAAATGATTTCAAACAAGCAGGTGAGCGTTATCGTTCATTCTCTAAAGAAGAGCAAGACAATTTAATTGCAAACTTAACAAATGACTTAAAAGACGTAAATGAGCGCACGAAATTACTAGCTATTTGTAACTTCTTCCGTGCAGATCACGATTACGGAATGCGTTTAGCACAATCTTTAAATGTTGATATTACGCAATATGTGGGAAATGCTCCGAAATAAATAGGAAAAGACGACTGTTAAGCGGTCGTCTTTTTATTTGTAGTGTTTGCTATTATAAAAATGTTTATAGCGATTGGGAAACAAGGTGATGAGCGCGCTGCGTTTATAAAAAATAAAGCGATGGCTGAGACGTTTCAAATTGCGATGGGGCTAATGGTACTTGAGGTGATTCCTTTTATTTATCATCGTTTTAATGCAACGGTAGGAATACTGTTTAATCCAGTTCGCTTTTTAGCTGTAATAGCGATTGCGTTTCTTATTATATTAAGTTTGAATAAAAGTAAGTATGGTGATTCGTAAGTTATACCGGAATATTCTTCAGTTTCGTCATGTCGGAATTTATTGGTAAATCGATATATTTAAAAAATCGTCGATATATTCACTGGAATACTAGGTGGGGTATCTAACGCTGACAAGTACAATAAAAAGAGATGCAATCTACTACTAATAGACTGCATCTCTTTTTTAGTTCACCCGCTCAGTGTACTCGTAAGCTTTCTCTCCGTGCATCGAAATATCAAGTCCCATATGTTCTTCGTGTTCATCTACCCGAACAGGGAGGAAGAAGTTAATTATTTTAATAATGGCATACGTCATGATGATCGTGAATGCATATGTTGCGCCGATTGCTACCAGTTGTTTGAACAGTAAAGCGGCGTTTCCGTAAAATAATCCGTTCGCGCCATCACTGTTTACAGCAGTAGTTGCAAATAGTCCTGTTGCAATACCGCCCCAAGTTCCGCCGATACCGTGGCATCCGAATGCATCAAGTGTATCGTCGTATCCGCATTTCATTTTTAAGAAGAAGACTGCGCCGAAGCATAATACGCCGCCAATTGCTCCGATAAGAAGAGCGGAGAAAGGTGTAACGAACCCGCAAGCTGGTGTAATAGCGACTAGACCGGAAACTACACCACAAGCAGCTCCCATCGCAGTCGGTTTTGATTGGAAGAACCATTCTGAAAGCATCCAAGTTAATGCAGAGGCAGCAGCGGCTATATTTGTATTAATAAATGCAGTTAAAGCTACGTCGTTTAAAGATAATGCACTTCCGACGTTAAAACCGAACCAGCCGAACCATAGTAAGCCTGCGCCTAACATTGTGAATGGTAAATGGTGAGGAGAAGTACCGTTTATATTTTTTCGTTTTCCAAGAAAAATGGCTAATACAAGGCCGGCCACGCCAGATGTAATATGAACGACGTTACCACCAGCGAAGTCTAACGCGCCAAGTTCTCTTAGCCATCCACCAACGCTCCATACCCAATGAGCGACAGGATTGTAAACGATTGTTGTCCATAGAAGGATGAAAATAAGGAAAGCAGAAAATCGCATTCTTTCGGCGAATGCACCTGAAATTAAAGCGGGAGTTAAAATAGCGAACATGAGTTGGAACATCATAAATAAATTGTGAGGAATAGTAGATGAGTAGTCTGGATTTGGTGCGTAGGTAACGCCGTTTAAACCGAACCAATCGAGTGTACCGATAAGTCCGTGCCAGTCTGGTCCGAATGATAAAGAATAGCCGATCACAATCCACTGAATCGAAACGATAGCCATTGCGCTATAGCTATGCATTGTCGTACTGAGTACGTTTTTACTGCGAACCATGCCCCCGTAAAAAAGTGCCAATCCTGGTGTCATTAACATGACCATTACTGTCGTTACAAACATAAAAACCGTATCCCCCATATTCATTCTCTCTCCTCCTATAATGTTAGAAATAATAACATCAACTTGTTATGTTTCATATCATATTCGAAATGAAATGAAAAATCAACTAAAAATTCAGAAAAATTTATACTTCATGTTAGGAAATCTAACATGAAGTATTTTGAGGAGAAAGAAATCAACATATGCGATTTGTTCGGAAAATTGGTATAATATTCTTACAATTAAAAAACATGGGGGATGCGTGTGGGAAAAATACGGACTAGGAAACTATTCATTTGTTTTTGTTTAGCTGTCGTCTTATTTGTACCAATACATACGTTTGCAGACGAAAAAAGAGAGTGGAGAGACGAAGTTATATATTCCATTATGATTGATCGCTTTAATAATGGAGAACCGAAAAATGACAAGCAGTTAGAAGTTGGTAATTTAGAAGGATATCAGGGCGGAGATATAAGAGGGACTATAAAAAGACTGGATTACATAAAAGAAATGGGCTTTACCGCTGTTATGCTTTCTCCACTTTTTGAAAGTGGAAAGTACGATGGGTTAGACGTGCACAATTTTCAAAAGGTAAATGAACATTTTGGAACAGAAAATGATGTGAAAGAATTTGTACAAGAAGCGCACGCAAAAGGAATAAAAGTTGTACTTCAATTTCCGCTTGGAGAAAACGAACAACAAGTCATTGACGCGATGAAATGGTGGATCAAAGAAGTTGATTTAGATGGAAGCTATGTGATGCATAGTGAAAAAATGTCGCGTTCTTTCTGGGATGACGTGCAAAAAGATATGCAAGCGATAAAGAAAGATTTTCGTATTATGACAGAGGAAGATAGTGAATATAACGAAAAAATAGTAGAATCTTTTTCTAAAGTGGATGTATCGGTGAAACCTTTATATGATGTGAGTAAAAAAGAAGGGGAATCCGTTACATTTTTAGATAATCAAGATACAAAAAGGTTTGCCCGTATTGCAAAAGAGAATATGAATTATCCGCCATCTCGTTTGAAACTAGCTCTTACATATTTATTAACAGCACCAGGCATTCCGAATTTTTATTACGGGACTGAAATTGCATTAGATGGAGGAGATACACCGGATAATAGACGATTAATGGATTTCAAATCAGATGAGAAATTTATGCAACACATAACGAAACTCGGTGAACTGAGACAAACGAGACCGTCTTTACGACGCGGTACGTTTGAGCTTTTGTATGATAAAGATGGAATGAGTGTACTAAAACGAAAGTATAAAGATGAAGTGACAGTAGTAGCGATTAATAATACGAAAGAAACACAAAAAGTTGCTTTACCTGTAAGTGTGATTGGTGAAAAACAAGAGTTAAAAGGATTGTTAGAAGATGAAATTATAAGAGAAGAAAAAGGAAAGTTTTATCTCGTTCTAAAGCGCGAAGAATCAAATGTGTATAAAGTTAATGGAGAAACAGGTGTGAATTGGTTATTTATCTCTTTAATCGTCGGTGTGAACGTATTGTTTATTGCGTTTTTAACATATATCCGAAAGAAGTCTCCTTCCTCAGGCGCGTGAAAGACGATAGTCTAGCGGCAGGTGGGAGATGAATTTCGGTTTGGCGTAGCCAAACATTTGGTTTTCCTATTTATTTTGCCTCTGATATAATCAGTCTTATAAGAGGGGAATTTTGGTATAACAATGAAAGTAGATAATAATCTTGTAGTGTTCAGGTTGTGTGATCACCGTCATAGCTTATGGAAAATGAAGCGGAAAATGAGGTGAATGGATATGCCAAAGCAGAATAAGGCGTATAAATTTCGTCTGTACCCAACAGAAGAACAAGCACATCTCATACGAAAAACATTCGGGTGTGTACGTTTTGTGTATAACAAAATGCTGGCTGAACGAATAGAAGTATATGAAAAATATAAAGAGGACAAGGAAGAACTAAAGAAAAAAAATCCCTACTCCTGCAAAATATAAGACAGAATATGAATGGTTGAAAGAAGTTGATTCATTGGCATTGGCCAACGCGCAATTAAACTTGCAAACTGCGTATAAGAATTTTTTTAGTGGTCAAAGTGATTTTCCTACATTCAAAAGTAAAAAGAGTAGAAAATCCTATACAACGAATCGAGTAAACGGAAATATTATGTTATTTCATGGTTATATCAAATTACCAAAGTTGAAAATGGTGAAACTGAAGCAACATAGAGAAATCCCGCCAAACCATATCATCAAATCGTGTACGATTTCGATGACACCTACTGGTAAATACTATGTGTCCATCTTGACTGAATATGAAAAAGAGATTGTACAAAAAGAAGTACAAACTGTAGTTGGATTAGACTTCGCAATGGCTGAATTGTATGTGAGTAGCGAAGATGAGAAAGCCAATTATCCTCGCTTTTATCGTCAGATGTTAGAGAAATTAGCGAAGGCACAACGAGTATTAGCAAGACGTGTGAAAGGTTCAGAGCGCTGGAAGAAACAACGCATTCATGTAGCGAAATTGCATGAAAAGGTCGCCAATCAACGTAAAAATTTTCTTCATCATAAGTCTAAAGAATTAGCTACGAGTTTTGACGTTGTAGCAATCGAAGACTTACATATGAAAGGAATGTCACGAGCATTTAGATTTGGTAAGAGTGTAGCGGACAACGGTTGGAGGATGTTCACGACATTTTTAGCATATAAGCTACAAGAACAAGGGAAACAGCTTGTAAAAATAGATAAATGGTTTCCTTCTACAAAGATGTGTAGTAATTGTGGAAATAAAAAAGAAATGCCATTATGTGAACGCATGTATGCGTGTTTGTGTGGACTCACAATTGGCCGTGATTATAATGCAGCGATCAATATCAAAAAGGAAGCCATTCGCTTATTAGTGTTGGCATAAATAGTAACAAAATAACCTTTGGAACAAGGGAGTTAGCTCGGCTGTCCTAGGACAAATTCGTTAGCTATCAAAAGTAGCGATGAACCGAGAAGCCCCCCACTCGGGGTAAGCTCGTAAGAGGTATTAAGTGGTGGGTAGTTCACTTGCGGTTAAAAAGAGACGGAAATGAGTCGCGTTGTTCTTTAGTAGCTCGTCTTCAGTTTAAGGTAAGGCGTTGCTTTTAAGGAGTATGAAAAGGCCTCTAATGAGAGGTATTCCCAGGCTAGGGAGAAAACTTTCTCCCTAGCCTGTTTTTGTGTGGAGTGCTATCGCCTTGAAATGCAGCTGAGCAAAGAAGTGAAAAGACCTATAGAACAAACAACAATTGCAACTATACTAATTTTACATTACATTAAAGGGTGAAAAATATTCTGATACTCATTGAGAGCTATATTTGAGGAGGAAAAATGGAATTTTACGATTTGGGTATTACCATTAAAGAACTTAGAATGAAAAAAAATATATCACAATCCGAATTATGTCATGGAATATGTTCACAAAGTCAAATTAGCAAGATCGAAAAAGGTGTGATTTATCCATCTAGCATATTGTTATATCAATTATCAGAAAGACTTGGTATTGATCCAAATAATATATTTGCACTAACTCAAAACAAAAAATTTAAATATATAGAAAATGTAAAATGCGTAATGAAGGATTGCATAAGACAACATCAATATAAAGAGCTTTATGAAATAGTAACAAAAGAAAAAAACTTAAATAATTTTCGAATAAAAGAAGATAAACAATTTCTAATATGGCATGAAGCAATTGCTATATATCGTGTGAATAACTCAATAAAAACGGCTTTAACTCTTTTAAATAATGCATTAAAAATAACTGTAACGAATATTGATTTTTTAACAGAGAGAGAAATAGATATTATGCAGACAATGGCTATATTTCATGCAGAAAATAAAGAATATAAAGAGAGTATTAATATATTAAAAAGATGTTTAAATAATTTTAATAAGCTAGATTTTCCTAGAGATAAAGAAATTAAATTAAAAATCATTTATAATTTAGCAAAATGTTTAAGTTACACATATCAATACGAAGAAGCAAAAAAATACATTGATAAGGGTATCAAATTAGCTATTAATCTAAATACTTTATACTTATTGGGTGAACTATACTATGAAAAAGGTTCGAATTTATTAAAGCTTAAACAATCTAATAAAGAAAAAGTTGCTAATAACATGAAAAAAGCGTTATTTATATTTGAATTAACAAAAAACGAAAAAAAATTACAAATAATTAAAGAAGAATATTTCGAAAAACATAATTGCTAAATAAATACTTATAGTACAATAAAACCCACAGGAAAAGTTCCCGTAGGTTTTACACTTATAAACCTCTTAATATTTTTTATAAACTTGATTCTAAAATATTATTACTTAATATGAATTTTTGAATGAAAGTTTACTTAACGTACTTTTTATTTTGAAATCTGCATCCTTATTAACACCTTATACTTCTTTTCCTTCCATATTACAATTAAGATGGTTCAAGTAAGAGGAAGGCAACTTAAAGTGTTTTTTTATGACCTTTATCATCAACTATTTAGTGCTTCTTTAAATTATTACATAACATAGGTTTTTTGTACCAAGCTTTGTGAATGCAATTAGATTTATCCTTTAGTGTAGTCATATTATTAGAACATCCTTTAATATTTAGAGAGAATATAGCCAATAAAAAACATATTATTAATTTCTTCAAATAACCACTTCTAACTCTTTTATAATTAACTTTTTTTCACAAAATAAGATCCCTTATTAATTTTACATTACATTGAAGGGTGGAAAATATTCTTATACTCATAAATTGTTACGCTTGATTAGGGAGAGAGATTTTGGTTTATGGAGGTAGTTGTGGTGACTTTGGTTTGGGATTCAATTGATAAGGAAAGTGATTCAAGTTGAAGGGAAACGTCCTAAGAAGTCTTTTCCTTATTTTTAAAAGGGCATGCTCAATTCCATTTATAAAAAAATTCTACAATGAGACCTAGTCTAACTACGCGGTCACCTGTAAGGTATTCGTATGAATAGACTCTGTTCGCTCAGTAATTTTCACCGCAAATACCCTCTTGTCCTTGTCATATTGTTCCTATATGACAAAAAGAAAAACTCCTCTAATTAGAGGAGTTTTTCTTTTTAGCGGTAGTTAATAAATTGTACGTCAATCGGTAAGTCAGCGCTGCGAACTGCTGCGATAACTGCTTGTAAGTCATCACGGCTTTTCGCTGTAACACGTACTTGGTCATCTTGTACTTGTGTTTTTACTTTTAATTTCATTTCTTTAATGATGTTGTTAATTTTTTTCGCGTTATCTTTATCGATACCTTGTTGAAGTGTTGCGCGTTGGCGAACAGTGTTACCAGTCGCTGCTTCAACTTTTCCGTAATCCAAGTTTTTAATTGGAACGTTACGTTTTACAAGTTTAGCAATTAGAACGTCTTTTACTTGGTCTAATTTGAACTCATCGTCAGAAGTTAAAACTAGTACTTCTTTTTCTAATTTAATATCACTTTTACTTCCTTTAAAGTCATATCGGTTTTGGATTTCCTTTAATGCGATGTTAATTGCGTTTGTTACTTCAGGTAATTCTACTTTCGAAACGATGTCAAAAGAACTCTCTTTTGCCATAGTTAGCACCTCCAAATAAATTTCTAATCTTTTTATGTACTGTACATACTAAAGTATAGCTGAAAACGAGTCTGGACTTAAGTGTTTTCATACTTATATTTATGTAACCTCATTTTATTATAGTGAATTTTGGGCAGTTGGACAAATAAAGGAAAAATCGTGTTATAATTAACTTTTGTTTGGAATGATAAAAATATAAAAAGTTAATTTTATATATATAGAAGGGAATTAAAAAATATGTATTTACAATTAGGAGCGATTGAACAGGTAACTGTTTTACGCGAAACGGAAATCGGATATATGGTTGGGAATGAAGAAGAAGAAATTTTCCTACATAAAAACGAATTAGTTGGGGAAATTGAAGAAGGCGATACGATTGATGTATTCTTATACCTTGATCATCAAAATCGTGTTTCAGCAACAATGAAGGAGCCACTTATTACAACTTTTGATTGGAACTGGGTAAAAGTTGTAGAAGTTATCCCTAGTTTAGGTGTGTTTGTTGATATTGGTGTATCAAAAGATATACTAATCCCAGCTGACGAGTTCCCAATTTATATGCCAGTATGGCCTGAAGTTGGAGACGAATTATATTGCACGTTAAAATTAACGAATCGTGATCGACTTATCGCTCTTCCGGCAAGAGACAGTGATATGCAAGAGATTATCGTAGATGCGACACCATCTATGCGTAATAAAAACGTAAATGGACGTGTGTATCGTTCACTTCAAGTTGGTTCATTCATACTAACTGATGAGCATTTCCGTGCTTTCTTACACCATACTGAAAGAAAAGAACAAGTCCGCATCGGTGAACGTGTAACGGGCCGTATTATTGACGTGAAAGATGACGGTACAATTAACATTTCACTTCTTCCTCGTAAAGAAGAAGGAATGGAAGATGATGCTGCTGTAATTTATGCATATATGGAAGAACGAGGCGGAGCAATGCCGTTTTGGGATAAGAGCCACCCAGAAGACATTAAAGAACGCTTCAACATGAGTAAAGCTGCATTTAAGCGCGCGCTTGGTAAGTTGATGAAAGAAGAAAAGATTTATCAAGAAGAAGGTTGGACGTATTTTAAGAAGTAAATTAAATAAAAAGCACCGCCTTATTTTGCTGTAAAAATAAGGCGGTGCTTTTTTAATTCTCTTGCTCATGCGCAAGAGTAAACGTATCTTTCAAGTCACTATCATTTATTTTAATATTTGCCTTTTTTAATTCTTTTTGTAGTAATTTGTGACTAAATGTAGGATCGGCAATACGTTCTTCTTCTAAGTTTTTACGAATAGAGTCTTTCACTTCATCATAGGGCTTTAACTCTTTTTTATCAGTTAATTTAATAATATGATAACCGTTTGTTGATTTAACGGGATTGCTAATTTGTCCGACTTTTAGTTTATAGGCCGCTGTTTCAAATTCAGGCGCCATTCTGCCTGAATTGAAGTATCCAAGGTCTCCGTCTTTTTCTTTTGATAGTAGATCTTGCGATTCTTGTTTTGCTAGTTCTTCAAATGAAGCACCAGCATCTAATTTTTTCTTTATTTCTTTCGCTTCATTTTCGTCACTTACTAAAATGTGACTCGCTTTAATTTCTGGTTTATAGTGATCTTTCACGTCTTTTTCTGTAACACTTTTCTTAATCGCTTCATTCATAGCAAGTTTGAACTTAATTTGATTTTTGAAATCAGCTTCATCTTTTAAACGATTGTTTTCTAGTACTGCTGTGAATTGATCCCCGTATTGATTTTTCGCTTTTTGTACTTCTTTATCTACATCATCGTCAGATACTTTATATTTTTTCGTGATAACGTCTTGTGCCATCATTTCGTATAGCATGTCTTTTCCGTAACGATCTTTCAACTGTTTTTCGAAGTCGCTCTTCGTAATGGTTGAGTCTGTTGCCGTAGCGACTGTAGCTGAGCTATTTTTTTGTCCGCAAGCAGCTAGCATTAATATACTTATTAGTGCAGTAATAATGAAAATGTGTTTCCCTCTCATGCCAACACCTCATCCGAATATGTTATCGCTATTGTAGAATATAGAAGTGAACATGAAGTGAATTTTTAA
Source organism: Bacillus sp. 16GRE42 (assembly GCF_019837435.1). Classification (NCBI taxonomy): domain Bacteria; kingdom Bacillati; phylum Bacillota; class Bacilli; order Caryophanales; family Bacillaceae; genus Bacillus; species Bacillus sp. 16GRE42. Next base: position 460,040 of record NZ_JADAXF010000002.1, on the reverse strand, counting down.
TGTTTTTTCCTGTGAAATGTAAAAAAAAGTACATCAACAATACTGTTGATGTACGATGGAATCAAAGGTGATCGGTCTTTTTAGAATAGGCACGTTTCCCTTGCTGAATATTTTTTTGTTCTTGCTCATTTTTTTGCGTACGCTTTGCGTTATTATCGCGTGCCTTTTTGTCGTTATCACTCGTATGTGGCATATGTATCAACTCCATTTCTAAACGTTGTACGTTTATCATTTCCTTTTTCGTAAAGACTATGTATAGCAGTGCATTCATGAATAATAAAGGTGGATTAGAAATGGATTTGAAGTTGAATTATACCGAACTTATAAAGAAGTTAATCGTTGTAATCGTCGCTGGTTTGTTAAACGCGATTGGAATGAATTTATTTTTAACGCCAGCGAAAGTGTACGCGAGTGGCTTTGCGGGATTATCTCAATTGTTATCACAAATATTAGGTGACTTTTTATCTATTCACATATCAACGGGGGTGTTGTTTAGTTTGTTTAATATTCCCGTCGTTATTTTAGCGTGGAAAAAGGTTGGAAAGGCCTTTACTTTCTTTAGTTTTCTTTGCGTTATATTTATGACTTTGTTTCTAGAAATTATCCCGGTTAGGGCGGTTTCGAACGATATCATATTGAATGCGATTTTTGGCGGGATTATTTCAGCGATTGGAGTAGGAATTGCGTTGAAGTGGGGGGCTTCTACAGGTGGTTTAGATATTATCGCCATGATTTTATCAAAGATTAAAGACAAGCCTGTCGGTACGTACTTTTTCTTCTTTAATGCACTGATCATTATCGCCGCTGGCTATGTGTATGGATGGGAAAAAGCATTATATACTTTGGTGACTTTGTATGTTTCAACTCGAATTATCGATGCGATTCATACGCGGCATGTGAAGATTACAGCATTAATCGTTACGAAGAATGGGACAGATGTACGAAAGGCGATTCATTCACGCTTAGTGAGGGGGATTACAACTATCCCAGCAACAGGTGCTTATACAAATGAAAATAAGGAAATGTTAATGATTGTTATTACTCGTTATGAACTGTATGAATTAGAGAGGGTTATTAAACAAGTGGACCCAGGTGCATTTACAAACGTACTGCAAACGGTCGGGGTGTTTGGATTATTTCGAAAAGATTAAAGAGGACCAAAGCTGGTCCTCTTTTTTAATGTAAATTCGTAATGTTTTGCAACTGCTCTTGCATTTCGCGTAGCTGAACTTTTTCAGCTGTTGAAGAGTTTGCATAAGCAGAGTGCAAAGCATTTTTTGCCCTATATACGAGATCTTGTTGCTCAGTACCGCTTGAACAAGATACGGCATTTGCAACGGCATCTCTAGCTTGTTGGAATAGTAAGTTCCCCATTTAAACCCCTCCAAAAGAAGAGTTACTTCTCGCTTTTTCTGCCTCAGCTAATGTACCTCTGTACGGGAATCTTGCATCATGCTTCATAACAGCATCGGCTCCTTGTTGGATAAAACGTTTTGATTTGTTCTTTTTACCCATTCGAAAAACCCCCTTTATTTAGCTGAAAACAATCGACGCGCTGACTTTTGCGTCTAATAATAGTATGAGCGTTTGGCGAGAAACTATAAGCAGGGAATTTTTAGATTATAATCCAAGAACCTCTTCTAAATATAGCGCAATACCATCTTCTTCATTCGTTAATGTCGTATGATTTGCGAGTGATTTTAATTCAGGAATTGCATTACCCATTGCGATGCCATGACCAGCAAATTCAATCATTTCAAAATCGTTATCTTCATCACCGAAAGCGATAATTCGTTCTTGTGGAATGTTGTAATGACTAGAAATTTTTTGTAATCCGACAGCTTTATTTAACCCGCTTTTCACAATTTCAATAATTGGCCAAGGTGCGCCCCATTTTCTATGGTCGATTACTTCAGCGTGCATATCAGTTAAATGTTGACGAATTGCACTAGAATGCTCATCATGTGCGTCAATTAATAAGCAAGTTGGATGATCGTTTAAAGTATTTAATAAGTCTCCTGTAAAAATCTTTGGAGAACCGAATTCGAAAATATGTTTTTTATCTTCATCAATTTCACGAACATACACATCATCTATTACTTCAGCGTATATATTTTTCACGCCAAAATCAAAGCAAGCTCGGACAATTTCTTGGGCTGTTGCTAGCTCAAGGGGAGAGTGATGTGTTCCCCACTTTGAATCAAGAGGATGATGTACGTAAGCGCCGTTAAAGTTTACGATTGGTGTATTCAGACCAAGTTCTTTATAGTAATCAAAACTAGCACGGAATGGACGCCCTGTTGAAATAACGACAATATGTCCTTGTTCCTTTGCTTTTGCAATTGTATGTTTCGTTCGAGTGGAAATTATTTTGTTGTCTGTCAATAAAGTGCCGTCTAAGTCTAATGCGATTAAATGCTGTTTATTCATAATTTCACCTCTTATAATAATTTTTTTGTTTCTATCTGTATTTCCGTTTTTAATATGCAGAAATAAGAGGTTAAACTGGGTGAGAACACCAAAGATGGAAAGTTCACTATATATCCATCTTACGTCGCAAAGTGCTACGGTGTCTACTATTTCTCGCTGGAAATTAGGGAAAGTCAACATCTTTTTAGAAAGTTCAAACAATGTTTCTTTCATTATGTACAAATTGTGAAAAGGGTTACATTGCTCGTATGATGAGGCTTATAATGAACATGTAATCTTCTCGTATATGTTTGACTCTCCTTTGAAGCTGGCCTATAGTAGGTTGGTTTCTTTTTTTCTACAAATAGGAAAGAAATCCCTTCCTAAGCTTGTGTCATTCATGTATATGTACAAGAACGAAATGTAGTACTTGTTTCCTAAACATGACAGAAAAGCTTTCTTTTAAAATGGATATACTAATGAGGCAAAGACGTCATGGAAGGAGAATGGAAATGGGACAAAATCGCAGGTTTCGTTCTGGACAAAAAGCGCCAAACGATGGTATTTACGTAGAAATTGGTGAAACAGGAAGTATGGTAAAAGATCCGCAAATGGTGAAATTAACTGCTGGTGAAAAGTTTCCAGATAACGCGAATCATAACCGTCAGTGGACATATAAAAGAAAACCGTAACAGAAGCCGCAATCATTATTGCGGCTTTTTTGTCGTTACAAATTATAATTTCATTTACCGTATATTTTTCAACTGTATAATGAATGTTCCTTTTTTCTTTTTCCAATAATAAGTTTGAAAATACATAAGCAAAATTATTGTATAAAAAAGTCAGTTGGCGTATAATCAAATCAAAGGTCAAAGAAAGTCAAACATTTGGAGGACTGTAAAGATGGACTTAAATCAAATGACAACAAAAACACAAGAGGCGATTATGAGTGCTCAATCTTTAGCGGTATCTCATCATCATCAAGAAGTAGATACTGTTCATCTCTTGTTTACATTATTAGAAGAGCAAGATGGGTTAGCGGTACGTATTTTTCAAAAAATGAATGTCGATATAGAAGCGTTAAAGAAAGGCGCTGAAAGTTTAATTAAGAAAAAACCTTCTGTAACGGGAAGCGGTGCAGAAGCAGGGAAATTATATATAACAGGTGCTCTGCAACAACTACTTGTAAGAGCAGGAAAAGAAGCAGAGAAATTGCAGGATGACTACATTTCAGTTGAACATGTACTGCTTGCTTTTTCTGAAGAAAAAGGCGATATAAATCAATTACTTACAAGATTTCATATTACGAAAGATAACTTATTACAGTCTTTAATGACAGTTCGGGGGAATCAAAGAGTGACTAGTCAAAATCCAGAAGCAACTTATGAAGCGTTAGAAAAATATGGTCGTGATTTAGTGGCGGAAGTGAGAGCAGGGAAAATTGATCCTGTTATCGGTCGAGATAGTGAGATTCGACGTGTAATCCGTATTCTTTCACGTAAAACGAAAAACAACCCGGTTTTAATTGGTGAACCCGGTGTTGGTAAAACAGCAATCGTTGAAGGATTAGCACAGCGTATTGTGAAGAAGGATGTACCAGAAGGATTAAAAGATAGAACAATCTTCGCATTAGATATGAGTGCGCTTGTAGCTGGAGCGAAATTCCGTGGTGAGTTTGAAGAGCGTCTGCAAGCTGTATTAAATGAGATTAAAAAGAGCGAAGGACGCATTTTATTATTCATTGATGAACTTCACACAATCGTCGGCGCTGGTAAAACAGAAGGTGCGATGGACGCAGGAAATATGTTAAAACCGATGCTTGCGCGTGGTGAACTGCATTGTATCGGGGCGACAACGTTAGATGAGTATCGTAAATATATTGAGAAAGATCCAGCGCTAGAAAGACGTTTCCAACAAGTATTAGCAGAAGAACCAACTGTTGAAGATACAATTTCGATTTTACGTGGTTTAAAAGAGCGTTTTGAAATTTATCACGGTGTAAATATTCATGACCGCGCGATTGTAGCAGCATCCGTTTTATCAGATCGATATATTTCGGATCGTTTCTTACCAGATAAAGCGATCGATCTTGTTGACGAAGCGTGCGCAACGATTCGAACAGAAATTGATTCTATGCCAACAGAATTAGATGAAGTAACGCGTCGTATTATGCAGCTAGAAATTGAAGAAGCGGCTCTTGGAAAAGAGAAGGACTTTGGTAGCCAAGAACGCCTGAAAACGTTGCAACGTGAATTATCGGATTTAAAAGAAGTTGCAAGTGGTATGAGAGCGAAATGGGAGAAAGAAAAAGAAGACATTCATAAAGTGCGTGACTTACGTGAACATTTAGAACGCTTGCGCCGTGAGTTAGAAGAAGCAGAAGGAAATTACGATTTAAATAAAGCAGCAGAACTTCGTCACGGGAAAATTCCAGCTATCGAAAAAGAATTAAAAGAAGTAGAAGAAATGGGCGCACATAATAAACAGGAAAATCGTTTATTACGTGAGGAAGTAAGTGAAGAAGAGATTGCGGATATTGTTTCACGCTGGACTGGTATTCCTGTCGCAAAACTCGTTGAAGGGGAACGCGAGAAATTACTACGCTTAGAGCAAATTTTATCAGAGCGTGTTATCGGTCAAGAAGAAGCGGTAAGCCTTGTATCAGACGCAGTTCTTCGTGCGCGCGCTGGTATTAAAGATCCGAATCGTCCAATTGGTTCATTTATTTTCTTAGGACCGACAGGTGTTGGTAAAACTGAGCTTGCAAAAACATTAGCACAAACGTTATTTGACAGTGAAGAGCAAATGATTCGTATCGACATGTCTGAGTATATGGAGAAACACGCTGTGTCACGCTTAATTGGTGCGCCTCCTGGATATGTTGGATATGAAGAGGGCGGTCAATTAACAGAAGCGGTAAGACGTAAACCGTATTCAGTTATTTTGTTAGATGAAATCGAAAAAGCACATCCAGAAGTATTCAACATTTTATTACAAATGTTAGATGATGGACGCATTACAGATTCTCAAGGACGTACAGTAGACTTTAAAAACACGGTTATTATTATGACTTCAAATATAGGATCTGCTCATTTGTTAGATGGATTAGAAGCAGATGGCTCCATTAAAGAGGAATCAAGAGAACTTGTAATGGGGCAATTAAGAGGACATTTCCGACCAGAGTTTTTAAACCGTGTCGATGAAATTATTTTATTCAAACCTCTTACAACGAATGAAATTAAAGGTATTGTTGATAAAATTGTAAAAGAATTACAAGGTCGTTTAGCTGACCGTCATATTACGGTAGAATTAACAGACGCAGCGAGAGAGTTTGTTGTAGAAGCTGGCTTTGATCCGATGTACGGAGCTCGTCCATTAAAACGATATGTACAGCGTCAAGTTGAGACGAAATTAGCACGAGAATTAATTGCAGGAACGATTACTGATAACAGTCACGTAGTTGTTGATGTAGAAAATAACGAATTAGTCGTTCATGTAAAGTAAAATAAAAAAGAGTTCGGATAAAATCCGGACTCTTTTTTTAGTGTTGTTCTACTGGCTCGTTTGGAATTGTAGCTGAAATTGCTAGTACTAATACCGCAAGAACAACTGAGAAAATAGACGCTTGGTTAAAATCGTATGTACCGCCAGTCATAGAGCCGATTACGTAGCTCATCATATGTACAAGCGCGAACGACCAAATTAATGCCCAAATGAAACGCATATTTTACACCTCTATTCGTTCAATCTGTCCTTATTGTAACACAATTGAAAAAAGAATATAGAAAAATATTTGTAGATTTTTCAACGCAAATTTGCATTCCGTTCATACATTATAGAAGAGTACTTTTATACGTTTAGAAAATAAGGCGGGGGAAAAATGAGTATTACGGAACGTTTTTTTTATTTAGAAAAAGAACCATGTGTCATTTATTTACCGGAGAAGCCAAATGGGTTTTCTGTTATGCTTCTCGGTGATTACAACTACTTTATTGAGAATGGTACAAGTTTATGGACACAGCATGCAGGAAGGTCTTATTTTTTACATGGCCTTATTGCGGAAGGCTATACGGTCTTTTCCTCTAATTTATATGGAAGACATTGGGGAAACGACCAATCTATTCGTCTAGCAAAACGCTTATATGACGTTGTTTTGAGAAAAGAGACATTAAATGCGAAAATGCACATTATGGCAGATGGTATGGGTGCACTTGTAGCACTTGAAATGATGAACAAATACCCTGAATGTATACGCTCTGTCATTATGTTAAATCCGTGTTTAGATTTACCAGAATATGTGGAGTTTGAAAAAGAGCATAAGTTTTTTTACAAAAGATTAGTGAAGGAGTTAAGTTTGGCGTATGATTCCAAAGAAGAAGAATTAGAATCTAAAATAAATAAGAAATCATTTACGCTTCTTCCGTCTTGTGTACCTGTTAAAGTTTTCGTATCAACACAAGAAAAAAGAGGAAGAAAACAGTTGTTACGTAAATATGAGAAAATGAGGCAATTCAATCAATGCGATACTTCTGTCTTATTCCATCTGCAAGATGTGAAATATAAAATGGTTAGGCAAACGACTGATTTCTTTAAAAAATATGAAGAAGAATTGTGAAGCTCCCATATACATAAATGAGGAGCTATTTGTTTCAAGGAGAAAGGGTTGGTGGTATGGAGCGCGTGCTAATTATTGGTGCACTTACGTTTGTAGGTTATCACCTTGTGAATAAAATGATTGCAGAAGAAGTAGAAGTGTACGGTCTTGATTTTGATGAATTCGAGAACATGACAAAAATTAATGAAGAGAAGTTATTGTTGATTGGACGAAATGCGTTATTTACGTATTATTCGATAAGAGATGAAGATGGATGGAGATCAGTAGAAGGAGAGAAGTTCGATACGGTTTACTTTTGCTTGTATGAGCCAAATCAACAAAGTGGCTTTCGGAATGAAAGAGTTATATTACAGTATTTAAAGCGGATTATAAGACTGTGTGCAGAACAGAAAGTAAAGTTAAATCTAATTTCTTCTATTGAAGTAGGAAACGCAGATGAATCTGAAAGTAAACGTTTATTTTCGAAAGTGGAAGAAGGATTGAAAAAAGGAGAGGCACCATATAGTGTATTTCGAGTTCCTACATTATATGGGCCATGGCAACCATCTTTTATGATGTATCATCAGCTCATTTTATCAGAACTGGATGAGAAAGAGTGCTATTATGCGAGTGAGGAAAATGGAAGTGATCTATTGTACGTGGAAGATGTATGTGAATACTTATGGGAAAATGGAATGAACGAGGAGCATCTCGGCATATACAATTTACTTAGTGGTAAAAAGTCATTATGGAAAAAAGGTATGAACCTTTTACGTGCAGCGGATAAAGTGCATAAAAAGAGCGAGGAAGAAAGAGATGATACTGTCGAGGTTATTTCGATAAAAAGAAATACTCCGTTAGAATACGGTTTAAATAAACAATTGGCACATATGAAAAAATATAAAGAGTTATACGAAGGATAGCGAGCGTGTTACACTATGTATGTGAAAGTTTTAATGGAGAGGAAGAACATAATATGAATGAGAAAAGCATGCAATTTTTACAAATCGCAATGAAGCATTTACCAGAAGCAAAGGCCATTTTAGATGATAATGGAATTGCGCTTGATATGGAGAAAGCACAACCAGTATTAGAGTTATTGATGAAAGTTATGAACGAAGCATATGAGCTTGGGAAAGCAGATAAAGAATAAAACCTTCTTTTTTGGAAGGGAAGAGAGGCTCGAACCGCGGATAGAAGCGGTTCGGGCCTTTTTATATTTCAAAAGAAACAGGAAAGGTATGTTTCTGTTTCTTTTAATAAACAATAAAGTGAATAATGCTGGATTTATGTTTGAGCTGAAATATATTCTAGACAAAAATACATTTATGTTTTAAAATTAGTACCAAGTCATAATAATTGATATAAAACGGAGGGCTGCGATGTGAACGTGGGCATTTTAGGAATCGGAAGATATGTGCCAGAAAAAGTAGTCACAAATCACGATTTAGAGAAAATCGTAGATACATCTGATGAATGGATTCGTACGAGAACGGGAATTGCAGAAAGACGCATTGCCGATGATACAATAGATACTTCATATATGGCGGTAGAGGCTTCTAAAAAAGCACTTGAAGATGCCGGGATTAGCGGAGAGGATATCGATCTGATTTTAGTGGCAACAGTAACACCAGATCGGGCATTCCCAGCAGTAGCTTGTGTCATTCAAGAAGCCATTGGCGCAAAACACGCAGCCGCAATGGATTTAAGTGCAGCGTGTGCTGGTTTTATGTACGGAATGATTACAGCGCAGCAATTTATTCAAACGGGAACTTATAAAAATGTATTAGTAGTTGGTAGTGATAAACTATCTAAAATTGTAGACTGGAATGATCGAAATACAGCAGTACTATTTGGAGATGGAGCCGGTGCTATCGTAATGGGGGCTGTTTCAGAAGGAAGAGGCGTTCTATCTTTCGAATTAGGAGCAGACGGAAGTGGCGGTAAGCATCTTTATCAAGACGAGTATGTTATGATGAACGGCAGAGAAGTCTTTAAATTTGCTGTTCGCCAACTTGGTGATTCCTGTCTTCGCGTGTTAGAAAAAGCGGGACTTACGAAAGAGGATGTGGATTTTTTAGTACCACATCAAGCGAATATTCGTATTATGGAATCTGCAAGAGAGAGATTAAATTTACCACAAGAAAAAATGAGTATGACAATTGAAAAGTTTGGTAATACATCAGCTTCTTCAATTCCAATTGCAATGGTAGAGGAATTGCAAAATGGACGTATTCAAGATGGTGATTTAATTATACTTGTTGGTTTCGGTGGCGGATTAACATGGGGAGCAGTTGCTCTTCGTTGGGGTAAATAAGGACTGAGAGAAAAAAAGGAGTGTATTTTGTATGGAGAAAAAGAGGGTCGTAATTACAGGACTAGGAGCTGTTACACCGATCGGAACAGATGTTGAAACAGCGTGGGAAAACATTAAAAAGGGTGTATCTGGAATCGGACGACTTACAAGAATTGATCCGGAACTATTTCCAGCAAAAGTAGCAGCAGAAATTAACGACTTTGAAGTCGAGAAATATATTGATAAAAAAGAAGCGCGCCGTATGGATCGCTTTACACAATATGCAGTAGCAGCAGCGAAAATGGCAGTTGCAGATGCAAAGCTTGAAATTACAGAAGAAAACGGACCTCGAATTGGTGTATGGATTGGTTCTGGTATTGGCGGTATGGAAACATACGAAGAACAATTTAAGATTTTTACTGAGAAAGGTCCGCGCCGCGTGAGTCCATTCTTCGTACCGATGATGATTCCAGATATGGCAGCAGGTCAAGTATCGATCGCAACAGGAGCAAAAGGAATTAACACTTGCTCTGTAACAGCTTGTGCATCTGGTGCAAACTCAATTGGTGATGCATTTAAAGCAATTCAGCGTGGTGATGCTGATGCAATGATAACAGGTGGAGCTGAAGCGCCGTTAACAAGTATGGCATTTGCAGGATTTAGTTCAGCGAAAGCATTAACATTTAATGAAGATCCAGCAACAGCTTGCCGTCCATTTGATAAAAACCGTAGCGGTTTCGTAATGGGTGAAGGTTCAGGTATTTTAATTCTTGAAGAATTAGAGCATGCATTAGCTCGTGGTGCTCACATTTATGCGGAAATCGCTGGTTACGGTGCAACTGGTGATGCATTCCATATTACAATGCCGGCTCCTGGTGGTGAAGGCGGCGTGCGTGCAATGCGTCAAGCTTTAGCAGATGCAGGTCTACAGCCAGAAGATATTGATTACATTAATGCGCACGGTACAAGTACGGATGCGAATGAAAAGTATGAAACGATGGCAATTAAAGAAACGTTCGGTGAGCATGCGTACAAAGTAGCAATTAGCTCAACGAAATCAATGACAGGTCACTTATTAGGAGCAGCTGGTGCTGTTGAAGCGATCTTCTCAATTAAATCAATTACAGACGGAGTAATCCCTCCAACAATTAACTATGAAACACCAGATCCAGAATGTGACTTAGATTACGTACCAAATAAAGCGAGACAACAAGAAGTAAATGCAGTATTAAGTAACTCACTAGGATTCGGTGGTCATAACGCAGTATTAGTATTTAAATCGTATAAATAATAGATGAAATAAGGAGTTTTTTCGTAGCATATTACGAAAAAACTCCTTATTTATTTTTACGCCTTTTTCTCCTTTTGCATATACATAAGAAAAAGGAGGGATAAAGATGGGGATTATTGAAACTGCTGAGTGGTTACATCTATATTATGGACGACCAGAAAAGCTGTGTGAAAAGTTTACGAAGTATATCCCGTTGCCAAAAGAAAGGTTGTATCGCTTTTTAATTTCTAAAGGTATGTACCGCCCAGTTATACGAGGAGAACAAGAAGTTAAAGAGTTAGAGAAAAAGGAAGTTTGGAAAGAGTTACGTACGGAGTATGAGAAACTGAAAACCTGGTTAAACGGTCCAGATGTCCCTGTCTTTATTTTATTATCAGATTCCTATAATCGAACTGTACAAGAAGAGTATAACGGTAGGGCTGGATTATCTATGCGTCACGTTATTTTCTTATTCGTATGTGGACGGAATTCGGTGGAAGAATTAAAGGTGTTATTGGCGCATGAATATCATCACATATGCAGGTTACATCAAATTGAGACGAAAGAAACAGAATATACATTACTTGATACGATGATTATGGAAGGGCTAGCTGAGCAAGCGGTAACGGAAAGATATTCAGAAAAAAACAATGCACCGTGGACGATGTATCTTTCAAAAGAAGAGGCTATTTATTATTGGAAAAATGTTGTACATGAAAGAATAAGTATAAAACGAGGAACAAGGGAGCACGACATCTTATTAAATGGATTTCACTCTTATCCAAAGATGCTTGGCTATGCGCTTGGATTTCATATTGTTAAAGATTGTGTAACATTGGAAGGAGAAGATACACTTTCTTTATTATCTATAGATGCAAAAGAAATATTGAATAAAGCAAATACATTTCATATATAAAAAACAGGAGCTCTATTTCCTGTTTTTTTAGTATTAATAGAAGAAAAAATAATAATTAGAATATATTTCCTTAGGTGGAATAAAGTTAAGAAAAATTGAACATAATGATTGATACAAACAGTAGTGAAGTGAGGGGTAGTGAATGTTATATCTACATGATGTATGGGTAAATTGGTTTGAAGGTGAAGAGAATGGGTATAACGTTTGTCATTTTTACGAATGGCGGAAAGATGATACGATTGAGCTATTAGATCAAGTGCCATTATTAAAAGTAGATGCCACATTATATCATTACATCGAGGACGAATTGTTAGAGCTTCCGCAAAAATTGTTGGAAGACGTACATCATAAGGCATATATTCGTAAAAATCATGAACGTTTGCAGCAAGAGTATTGCTTTGTTGTTACAGATGGAAAAGGAATTATTGCGATTGACACAATTGGTTACAATGTACCAATTCGAAAGAGCAGACTTATACCGCGCCAAGAGCAGATGGTATATGAGATGGTAGAAAACGTACAAGCAGAAAAGTATGAGTTCCAAGTAGAAGAAATGGAAAAAGAACATCATATTTTATCACCATCACCTTTCATTATGAATGGCTTAACTCGTAAAGAAAGACAGCTTAAACAATTATTATTTATGGCGTTAGATCAATTACATACAACGAAAAACACAGCAGAAATTCGCTATTGGTTCACAGAGTGGGATCCATCAGCATACGGAATGGTTCAACATATGGAATTTGAAGATATTTGGGCTAAACTGTATGATGAAGCGAAAACAGGCTGGTCTGAGAAGCACGAACAATTATGCGAGCGTCTCGTAAAAGGACAGCCATTTTTTGAAAAGTTATGGGAAATGGAAAACGAGCAAAAGGTAAATTAAAAAACCGCCAATTGGCGGTTTTTTAATTTGTTGTAACTTAGATCCAGCGAACATTCTGAACGAGCTGCCTCCGCTTTTGGTAGTAATCCAGCTCCGGCTCCTAGCCCTTCGCGTCTAAGAACCTTCCCCACGAGAAGGTAAAAAGCACCTTCTGTGGGAAAGAACCTTAGCCTTCAGGGATAAACAGTCGCCTCCGCTTTATACATTACCTACGTTTTCTACTTAACCCCATTGCATTTTCTACTTTGCGTAGTTGTTTGAATGCAACACGGTTTGCTTTTTCTGCACCTTTGTCTAGAATTTCGTCTAGTTCGGGTGAGTTGATTAGTTCGTTATATTTGTCTTGAATTGGACGAATTGCTTCTACGACTACTTGTGCTAGGTCGCCTTTGAAGTCTCCGTATCCTTTTCCTTCATACATTGCTTCTATTTCTTCAACTGTTTTTCCAGAGAATGAAGAGTAGATTGTTAATAAGTTAGAGATTCCAGGTTTGTTTTCTTTATCAAATTTCACGATACCTTCAGAATCAGTTACAGCACTTTTAATTTTCTTTTCAATTGTTTTTGGTTCATCAAGCATACTGATCATTGCCTTTGGATTCGGATCAGATTTACTCATTTTTTTCGTAGGTTCTGTTAATGACATAACGCGAGCTCCTACTTTTGGAATACGAATTTCAGGAACAGTGAACACTTCACGGAAGCGTTTGTTGAAACGCTCTGCTAGATCGCGTGTTAATTCCATATGTTGCTTTTGATCATCACCAACAGGTACGATTTCAGTGTTGTAAAGTAAAATATCAGCAGCCATTAATGGTGGATACGTTAGTAATCCAGCTGGAACTGAATCTCTACCAGAAGATTTATCTTTATATTGCGTCATACGCTCTAATTCTCCAACGTAAGCAACTGATTGCATAATCCATCCTAGTTGAGCGTGTGCTGGTACTTCTGATTGTACAAATAAAGTAGCTTTTTCAGGATCGATGCCGCATGCTACATAAAGTGCAGCAAGACTGCGAATGTTTTTACGAAGTTGTACGGGATCTTGAGGTACTGTAATCGCATGTTGATTTACAATACAGAAATAACAGTCGTGTTCATTTTGAAGCTCTGTAAATTGCTTCATAGCTCCTAAATAGTTTCCAAGTGTAATCGTTCCACTCGGCTGAATACCAGAAAAGATAACTGACATAAGTAATTCCTCCTAAATTTGAATGCGTGATGGGGAAGAGAAGGCAAACAAAAAAGCCCATTCATCCCAAAAACTATAGGGACGAATGGACCGCGGTACCACCCTAATTATTTCACTACTGTGAAATCTCTCTAATCCATAATAACGTTTGGATATAACGCCAAAGCCTACTACTTTCGGTTCGGTTTGGTGCTCAAAAGCCCATTCCATACTGCGCAATTACTTGTTCACACCAGCCACAAGCTCTCTGAAATTGCCTCAATATGTACTCTTCTTTATCATCGCATACATATAAATGTATTTATTGTTACCTAAGCTCCTTTAATATGAAAGAACTAAAGTTTTATAACAAAATGTTTTGCTGATTATTATATCATATGGGATAGTGTTTGCAAACTACATCAAAATAGTAAAGCTAATGAGGGTCGAGAACAACCCAAGAACGATACCGGTAATGCAAATTGGATACGTCCATTTGAATGAATATGTTTTATAAATACGTTCTTTCTTATCGACAGGTTCCTCTACTTCTTCAATTAAAGACTCAATTTTTTTGTTCGTACCAAATACTCTTTGGAAGGCGTAAATTGTTACGTTAAAAAATCCATTTTGAAATATGAATAAAAAACCGCCTATAAGAATAAAAAATAGTGCGACATAAAACGATATATTGACAAAATTCAACAAAAATTGCGATGAAACGAGGAATGCGCCAATACTAGAAGCAATTATCGCTATGAAAATTAGTATACAAGTATGAAAAAAAACTTTATTCAAAATGTTCCCCTCCGTCAAAATATTACTAGAATTATTATACTATAAAAGCTATAATATGTACTAGAATTAATTTTTTGAAAATTATACGCAATTAAAGGTCTGATTTCAAGATGATGGTAGCAATGTTAACGTATCCCTTTACAAAAAAATAAAAAAATAAACATTTTATTAAAAATTTTAACAAAAAAACAAAAAACTATATTCACAATTGTTATATTATATGTATAATGAAAATTGTAGAAACTTGGAGATTATTCTTTCAATTCTACATTTTTACAAGTGAGGGTACAGGAAGTGCAATTAGGGGAGGCAACACAACATGAAGAAAAAGATACCGTTATTACTTGCATCGACGTTGACTGTCAGTATGTTAGGAGCTTGTAGTTACCAAAAAGAGGATAATAAAGCAGGCGCAAAAGAAAAATCCTCAAACAAGCAAGTTTTAAATCTAACCGAGACAGCTGAAATCCCAACTATGGATACGACGTTATCAACAGATGCAACATCTTCTAACATCATGAATAATACAATGGAAGGATTATATCGTCTGGGTAAAGACGATAAGCTTGTTCCAGGTGTCGCTAAATCTTATGAGAAATCAGAGGATGGCAAAAAGTATGTATTTAAGTTACGTGAAGATGCGAAATGGTCTAATGGTGAACCTGTAACAGCAAAAGACTTCGTTTATTCTTGGCGAAGAGCTGTAGATTCAAACACGGGTGCCAAGTTTGCTTACATACTATTTGATGTTAAAAATGCGGAGAAAATTAACAAAAAAGAATTACCAGTTGAAGAACTTGGTGTAAAGGCAATTGATGATCATACACTTGAAGTGGAATTAGATAACCCTGTTCCTTATTTTGTAAGTTTAACAGTCTATCCAACATTGTATCCTTTGAATGAGAAGTTTGTAACAGAACAAGGAGCAAAATTTGGATTAGAATCCAATACGACACTTTATAATGGTCCATTCGTATTAAATGAATGGAAGCATGAACAAAGTTTCCAACTTAAGAAAAATCCAACGTATTGGGAAAATAAAGAAGTAAAACTTGAGGAAATAAACTTCAATATTGTTAAGGATCGTTCAACTGCTATAAATTTATATGAAACGAAAGCGATTGATCGTGTCGTGTTAACATCAGAGTTTGTAGATAAATACAAATCAGATGCTGACTTTAAAACGATTAAGAGACCATCTACACAATTTATTCGCTTAAATGAAAAGAATAAATTTTTAGCAAATAAAAATATCCGAAAAGCAATTGCAATGTCCTTTGAACGTGAAAATATCGGAAAAGTGATCTTAAACGATGGTTCAGAGGGGATATATGGTTTTGTTCCGAAAGGCTTAGCAAAAGGTCCGAATGGAAAAGACTTCCGTGAAGAGAACGGAAAGCTTATAAAAGAGGATACTAAAGAAGCTCAAAAATACTGGGAAACTGGTAAAAAAGAACTTGGTGTAGACAAAGTAGAGTTAGAGCTATTAAACTTTGATACTGATGATGCTAAAAAAATTGGAGAGTATTTAAAAGGCCAATTTGAAAAGAACTTACCAGGTTTAACAGTTTCAACAAAAATGCAGCCATTTGCACAAAAATTAAAACTTGAAGCAAGTGGAGATTACGCAATGTCATACGCGGGATGGAGTCCAGATTATATGGATCCAATGTCATTCCTTGAAATGTATACGACAGGTAATGCGCAAAACAAAGTAAATTACGCAAATGCAGCGTATGATGATTTAATTAAAAAAGCGAAAACAGAAGTTGATGTACAAGTTCGCTGGGATGCATTATTACAAGCAGAAAAACAACTGCTTGAAGATGCAGCGATTGCTCCAGTATATCAACCAGGAAAAGCTTATTTACAACGTGGCTCAATTACTGGCATATTAGAACATAAATATGGCGGAGAATTTAGCTATAAGTGGGTTGAACTCAAAAACTAAAAATGGTTTCCATCATGAATAAGGGTATATGCCTATGATGGGCATATGCTCTTATTTTAAAAAAATAAAAGTAAGAATATTTTAAACTATCTTATTGCTTTTGAGAAAAACGGGGAGGTGCTTGACTATGGGACGTTATGTATTAAAACGTTTCGTGTACATGGCTTTGACATTATTTTTAATTACTACACTGACTTTCTTTTTGATGAAATTACTTCCGGGTTCTCCGCTTAAAAACCAGGAGAAACTATCACCGGCACAAAAAGAAATCATTCTTGAAAAATATGGTTTAAATGATCCAGTACCAGTTCAATATGCACGTTACTTAGGTAACTTAGCAAAAGGTGATTTAGGGGTATCATTCCAATATGATAACCGTCCAGTAACAGATATGATTGTGGATCGTATTGGACCATCAGCGCAACTTGGTTTACAAGCGATTATATTAGGAACATTTATCGGTTTAATTTTAGGAATCATTGCGGCACTTCGTAACAACACGTGGGTCGATTATGGGGCGACAATTATTTCCGTACTCGGGATGTCGGTACCATCGTTCGTATTTGCTGCATTACTACAATATTTCGTAGGGGTAAAACTCGGATGGTTCCCAGTAGCATTCTGGAAAGGACCAGAGTTTACAGTAATGCCTACAATCGCTTTATCGATGGCAGTTATCGCAACAATCGCACGTTTTGCTCGTGCAGAGTTAATTGAAGTTATGCAAGCTGACTACATTTTAACAGCGAAAGCGAAAGGGATTAGCCAAGGCGTTATCATTATTAAACACGCGCTTCGTAACGCATTAATTCCAGTTGTAACAATTCTAGGACCAATGGTTGCAGGATTAATTACAGGGACATTAGTTATTGAGCAAATATATGCTGTACCAGGACTGGGGGAACAGTTCGTTAAATCTATTACAGTGAATGACTATACAGTTATTATGGGAACTACAATTTTCTATAGTGCGATTTTCATCTTAGTTATTTTCATTGTTGATATTTTATACGGAATTATTGATCCTCGTATTCGTTTAGCGGGAGGGAAAAAATGATGAAAGATGTACAAAAATTATCTCCAGATTTATTTCAACAAGCCAATCAAAATAATGTTGATAATGAAGTCATTGCCCGTCCAAGCTTAACGTTTTGGCAAGATGTAAGAAGACGTTTGTTCCAACATAAAGGGGCAATGTTCGGTTTCATTTTATTAGCGTTTATTATATTACTAGCAGTTTTAGGACCGATGGTAAGTAAGCATTCTTATAAAGAACAAGACTTAGGTCGTGCGAAATTACCACCGAAAATTCCTGTTATTGAAAATGTTCATTGGCTACCATTTGACGGTACAGATCAATATGGTGTTGACCAATATGAAAAACGTGACATTAAAGAGTATTTCTGGTTTGGTACAGATGATCTTGGACGTGATTTATGGACAAGAACATGGGAAGGTACACGCGTATCGTTATATATCGCTCTTTTAGCAGCGGCGATTGACTTAGTAATTGGGGTTGCTTATGGAGGTATTTCAGCGTTCTATGGCGGTAGAGTAGATAATATTATGCAACGTATTATGGAGATTATTAACGGTATTCCATACTTAATCATCGTTATTTTAATGGTAATCATTATGGGATCTGGTATATGGTCAATTACACTAGCAATGGCGATTACAGGTTGGATAGGGATGTCGCGTATCGTTCGTGGACAAATCCTGAAATTAAAAAATCAAGAATATGTATTAGCATCTCGTACATTAGGTGCAACAAACACACAATTAATTGTAAAACACTTAATCCCGAACGTAATGGGACCAATTATCGTAATGACAATGTTTACAATTCCAACAGCAGTGTTTGGTGAGGCGTTCTTAAGCTTCATCGGTTTAGGTATTCAGCCACCATTCGCATCACTTGGTTCTCTTGTAAACGATGGCTATAAATCAATTCAAACGTATCCACATATGATGTTCATCCCAGCGGTTGTCATCAGTATGTTAATCTTAGCATTCAACTTAATGGCAGACGGATTACGCGACGCGTTAGATCCAAAAATGCGTAAGTAAAAGAGGGGAGAAGTAAAAATGAAAACATTGCTAGAGGTAAAAGATTTGCAAGTCTCCTTTGATACACATGCAGGTGAAGTACAAGCTGTACGCGGTGTTACTTTTGATTTGAAAAAAGGAGAAACATTAGCGATTGTAGGAGAATCTGGTTCTGGTAAATCAGTTACTTCTAAAGCGTTAATGGGATTAATTCCGAATCCTCCAGGACGTATTAAAAACGGTGAAATCGTATTTGAAGGTCGTGACTTAACGAAATTAACAGAAAAAGAAATGCAACAAGTGCGCGGGAAAGATATCGCGATGATTTTCCAAGATCCAATGACATCATTAAACCCAACGATGACAATTGGAAATCAAATTATGGAAGGCCTTATTAAACACCAAGGGATGAGTAAAGCAGATGCACGTAAAGTTGCGTTAGAATTAATCGACCTTGTAGGTATTCCAAATCCAGAAGCGCGCTTAAAACAATATCCTCACCAATTCTCAGGTGGTATGAGACAGCGTGTAGTTATTGCGATGGCGTTAGCTTGTAACCCAAAATTATTAATTGCCGATGAGCCGACAACAGCGCTAGACGTTACAATTCAGGCGCAAATTTTAGAGCTTATGAAAGACATTCAGCAAAAAACAGAAGCGGCAATCATTTTCATTACGCATGACTTAGGTGTAGTGGCAAACGTTGCGGACCGCGTAGCAGTTATGTACGCTGGTAAAGTTGTTGAAATTGGAACGGTTGATGAAATTTTCTACAATCCAAAACATCCGTACACTTGGGGCTTAATCGCATCTATGCCAAGTTTAGATGGTTCAGAAGAAGAGTTATATGCAATCCCTGGAACGCCTCCAGATTTATTAAAGCCGCCAAAGGGAGATGCTTTTGCACCACGTAACCCACAGGCACTGAAAATTGATTTTGAAATGGACCCACCTTTATTTAAAGTAAGTGATACACACTATGCGGCAACTTGGTTACTTCACGAGCAAGCTCCAGAAGTAAGACCGCCGGCAGTTGTTGAAAAACGCATTCTTCAA
The DNA here is from genome assembly GCF_019837435.1 of Bacillus sp. 16GRE42. Classification (NCBI taxonomy): domain Bacteria; kingdom Bacillati; phylum Bacillota; class Bacilli; order Caryophanales; family Bacillaceae; genus Bacillus; species Bacillus sp. 16GRE42. The sequence goes on along the minus strand of NZ_JADAXF010000002.1, from coordinate 440,638 downwards.
ATGAAAGCAGGTGAACAACATGACTAAACAACGTGAGAAATTAATTGAAGTAAAAAATGTAAAGCAGCACTTCGACGTGAGTGGTGGTGTTGTCAAAGCGGTTAATGATATTTCATTTGATATTTATCGCGGAGAAACATTTGGTCTTGTAGGAGAATCAGGTTGTGGTAAATCAACAACTGGAAGAACGATTATTCGTTTATATGATGCAACTGCTGGTGAAGTGTTGTTCGATGGTGAAAATGTACATGGTAAAAAATCTCGCGCAGAGCTGAAGAAGTTCAACCGTAAAATGCAAATGATTTTCCAAGATCCATATGCATCATTAAACCCTCGTATGACAGTAGGGGATATTATTGCAGAAGGTATTGATATTCACGGACTAGCAAAAGGCAAAAAAGAGCGTATGGACCGTGTTCATGAATTATTAAACACAGTTGGTTTAAATAAAGAGCACGCAAACCGTTTCCCGCATGAATTCTCAGGTGGACAACGTCAACGTATCGGTATTGCTCGTGCACTTGCTGTAGAACCTGAATTTATCATTGCCGATGAGCCAATCTCAGCACTTGACGTATCAATCCAGGCGCAAGTTGTAAACTTACTGAAAAAGTTACAAAAGGAAAAAGGTTTAACATACTTATTCATTGCCCATGATTTATCAATGGTAAAATACATTAGTGATCGCATCGGCGTAATGTACCGTGGTCAAATCGTTGAGCTAACAACAAGTGAAGAGTTATATGCGAATCCAATTCATCCATATACGAAATCACTATTATCAGCAATTCCGCTTCCAGATCCAGATTATGAGCGCAATCGTAAACGTATCGTATACGATCCATCACAACATGATTATGGTAGTGAAGCACCAACAATGCGTGAAATTCGCCCAGGACATTTCGTATTATGTTCTGAAGCAGAGTATAAGAAATATAAAGAGATTTATCAATAATAAAAAAGCCAATCTTCCGTTACGGAAGATTGGCTTTTTTTCTACTATATAATAGATTTGTCAACATTTCTTGGTAAGTCGATATATTTAAAGAATCGCAGATATAAGTTTCCTTTACCAATGAATACACCTTAATTAAAGGAGTATTACTGTGCCTGAACAGAAACACTCTCCTCTTGTTCTGCAGGTTTAACGAGTGCATAACGTTCCCACGCTCTACTTTTCCAGCGGAAGAACATAATGATGGCACGTGTCCATTCATCGATAGCAATCGCTAGCCAAATACCAACGAGCCCCATATCTAAATGGAAGGCGAAAAAGTAACCGAGTGGCAAACTCATTAATACCATAGAGAATGCACCGATTAAAACAGGGTACTTTGCATCACCAGCTGCACGAAGTGAATTGATGATGACAATGTTCATTGTACGCCCTGTTTCTAGTAGGACACTTAGTAAAAGAACTGACGCACCTAATGTAATAATGTGCGGATTATCTGTAAATAGCCCCATTAATTGTGTGCGGAATGTAATAACGAGAGCGACCATACATAAAGTGACGCCAATAGCCCATTTCACACTTTTCCATACGCGTTCATACGCTTCATCTTTTTCGCCACCGCCAACGAGGCGTCCGATAATAATGGCTGTTCCCATACCGATCGCAATAGCAAATAAATAAGTGAACATAGAAATGTTCGTAGCGTATTGTCTAGCCGCTAATGATTCCGTTCCTAAGTATGTTGCATAGTATAAGAAGACAATTTGGCAAGCTTGATACATAACCTGCTCAAATGCAGATGGAATCCCGATCTTTAAAATTTTCCCGATGTATTCTTTAGATAAGGTGAAGTAATATTGTAATTTCACACGGTATTCCATAACGCGGTACAGTAACCAGAAGAAAACGATAAGTGCGATTAATCTGCTGACAGCAGAAGAAATGGCAGCCCCTTGTACACCGAGCTCTGGGAAACCAAATTTCCCAAAAATGAGTACGTAGTTTCCAGCGATATGAATAATATTCATTCCAAGTGAAATAAACATCGCTTGCTTTGTGAAGCCATGTACGCGGATAATTGCGGCTAATGAATTAATAATAGCTTGAAGGAAAATAGCGCCTCCGACGATGGATAAATAGCCTTGCGCATACATGAGTACATCGCCTTGTAAGTTCATTGCCATCATCATATGTTTTGAAAATAATAGAAAACCAGCGCTTATAATGAGTCCGACCACTAAATTTAATGTGACGGCTAAAGCTGATATTTTTGATGCTTCCATAAAACGTTTGGAACCGAGGTATTGAGATACGACGATAGCTGCGCCGTTCCCGATGACTTCAAGTACCAAAATAGCGATATGGAGGTATTGATTCGCTGCACCAACCCCGGATACAGCATCGTCTGATAATGCACTTAACATGAAAGTATCAGCGATCCCCATTAACATAAATAGAAAAACTTCTAGAAAAATAGGCCATGTTAATAAGAATAAACTTAATTTCTCTGTCGGCCCGTTTTTTGCTTGAATTGCTGTCATGTCCCGTCCCCTCTTTACCGATATCTATTTTTAGCAAAGTGTATCGTAACATACTTTCTTATCCTTTGCACTCATTTTAACCTACATATCTTTAATATGAAGGTAGCACTATTTTATGATAAAAAGAGGGGGATAATTATGCTAAAGTATTATAAGATATAAATTATATTTTTCTCTGATAATTTAGAAAAATATAAAAATAGTTATTTTTAACACTTAAGTAAGGAAAAACGGCAATATAAAACGTTTACAAAGGTTTATTTTTTAACAGAAAATTTTAATGAAATAGAAATATAAATATACAAAAAATATATTTGTGTGTATAATATGAATTATTAGAACATATATATATTTCTTTTTGTTTGAAAATGAAAGGGCTAACATTTTTTGTGGAGGGTGGAAGTATGAAAAAAAAGATGCCAGTTTTTGTAGTATCAACAGTAGCGATGAGCATGATGTTAGGGGCATGTAGCTACCAAAAAGATGAGCCGCAAGCGAACGCAAAAGGGGATAGCGGGAAAAGCGGTGCAAAGCAAGTTATTAACTTAATTGAAACACAAGAAATTCCAACGATGGATCCAGCGTTATCAGCTGATGCAGTTTCTTCAAGAGTAATGACTAATACGATGGAAGGCTTATACAGTTTAGGAAAAGATGATAAGCTAGTTCCTGGTGTAGCGAAGGAATTCCAAAAGTCAGAAGACGGTAAAAAATATACATTTAAATTACGTGAAGACGCAAAATGGTCAAATGGTGAACCTGTGACGGCGAAGGATTTCGTATACGCATGGCAAAGAGCGATTAACCCAGATACAGCTGCGAAATCAGCGTACATTATGTATGATATAAAAAATGCAGAGAAAATTAATAAAAAAGAGATGAGTCCAGATCAATTAGGCGTAAAAGCGATTGATGATCATACATTAGAAGTGGAATTAGACAATTCAATTCCATACCTTGTAGATTTAATGGTATATCCAATCTTCTATCCTGTGAATGAAAAGTTTGTGAAAGAGCAAGGTACGAAGTTTGGTTTGGAAGCGAATACAACACTTTATAACGGGCCATTTACATTAAGTGATTGGCAACATGAACGTAGCTTTAAAATGACAAAGAGCGCGTCATATTGGGACAATAAAGAAGTGAAGATTGAGGAAGTAAACTTTAATATTGTAAAAGATACGTCTACGCCAATTAATTTATATGAAACAAACGCAGTCGATCGAGCGACGTTATTAGCAGAGTTCATCGATAAATATAAAGGAAAACCAGATTTCCAAACAGTAGAAGATACATCTGTATTCTTCCTTCGTTTAAATCAAAAAGACCCAGCTTTAGCAAATAAAAATATTCGTAAAGCAATTTCACTTGCTTTTGAACGTAAGCCGTTCGTTGATACATTATTAAATAACGGTTCTAAGCCAGCAACAGGATTAATTCCTGATAACTTCATTAAAGGGCCAGATAAGAAAGACTTCCGTGCTGTAAATGGAGATATTGTAAAACCAAACGTGAAAGAAGCGAAGAAATATTGGGAAGCTGGTAAAAAAGAGCTTGGTAAAAATGAAATCGAATTAGAGTTATTAAATGAAGATGTTGAATTATCGAAGAAAACAGGTGAATATTTAAAAGGTGAATTAGAAAAGAATTTACCAGGTTTAACAGTGAAAATTAAACAACAACCATTTGCGCAAAAACTAAAACTAGAAGATGCGGGCGATTATGTGATGTCATTCTCTGGATGGAGTGCAGACTTCCCAGATCCAGTTACATACCTTGATATGTTCGTAACGGACGGATCACAAAATAAAATGAAATACTCTAATCCGAAATATGATGAAATTATCATGAAAGCGAAGAAAGATGGAAGTGATGTAAATGCTCGTTGGAAAAACTTACTGGAAGCAGAGAAAATGTTACTTGATGATGCTGCGATTGTTCCAGTATATCAACGTGGTAGAGCATACTTACAAAGAGAATCAATTAAAAATATGTACAACCATAAATATGGCGGCGATTTAAGCTTTAAATGGGCGTCAGTAGAGAAATAAGAAAAAAGCAGGTGATTACCTGCTTTTTTTAATACGTACGTTTCTTATAAATACCTTTCCCGCCAACTTGGTTCCAGCCGGATTGTACATCCAAACTTTTATTAACAAACTTCATCTTTTCTTTTCCGCCAAAGAGTTTTTCACCAATGCTATTTGTAATGACACCAATCAATGCTGTGATTCCGATGATGAGGGCAGCAACAGTGACAAAATCAATAAAAAAAGCAATCATTTGAAAATTCCCCCTTTGCCTGTCTGTATGTTTATTGTATGAGATAAAAGATAAAAAAGAAAGAAATGTCAGAAAAATAATTGATTTATTTTAGAAATCGTATAGACATGGATGAGGATGTTTGTTAAAATAAGAACAAGTGTTCCTTTTGATTCTCACTTGTATAGTCTTACATTTCTTAATTGATTTATCAAGAAAAGGTAAGAAAACGTTCTCTTTTTCATAGAGAAGATTATGGGGAAATAACTGTATATCACATGAAAAATCTATGACAAGCCAGTATTAAGAGGGTTGAAGGTTATTGTTCAAGTACAGCTGAAGTTAGTGTAATTATGTTACATAGCAGTGGAATACACGGATGAGTTTTCTCAATTAGAAGGAAATTTACTGTATATTTCTTGCAAAATCTATTGTATAATGATTATAGAAGTTACTTATTAAAAGTAATTGTTGTTTGCTAAAAGTTGTTGCTTACATGAAATGCGATTTTTTGCACTTTGTTATAAGACAAGGTATCGTAAAAAATTGCTGAATTTAGAAATTTAAACTGTAATTAGTACAGAATTTGTACTCTTTAAGGAGAGTGAGCTTTGTATGGTAACATTATATAGTTCTCCAAGCTGTACGTCTTGTAGAAAGGCGAAATTATGGCTAGAGGAAAATCATATTCCTTATACAGAACGTAATATTTTCTCAGATCCATTAACGATTGAGGAAATTAAAGAGATTTTACGTATGACAGAAAGCGGAACGGATGAGATTATTTCTACTCGTTCAAAAGTTTTCCAAGAATTAAATGTAAATTTAGAGTCTTTACCACTTCAAGATTTATATAAGATGATTCGTGACTATCCAGGGATTTTACGTCGTCCAATTATGATTGACGAGAAACGCCTTCAAGTAGGTTACAATGAAGACGAAATCCGCCGTTTCTTACCACGTACAGTAAGAACGTTCCAATTACGTGAAGCACAGCGTCTTGTAAATTAATTATAATAATATGAAAACCTTCTACCTATTATATAGTAGAAGGTTTTTTTTAATGTTTCACGTTTCGTAATCGAACTTGTTGCACGATAATACCGATGCATAGAACAGTGAAAATGAATAAGAAAGGCATGCTTGTGGTGAAATTTGGATTATTATGAAAGAACGTTGCAAGCCTGTCTTCATGTGTAACCATTTTTCCTGCTGTATAGGCGAGAATCGCTGCTCCGCAATAAATGAGGAATGGAAAGCGTTCCATAAGTATTAAAATAAGTTTGCTACCCCAAATAATAATCGGGATAGAAATGAGTAAGCCGATTATTACGAGTAAAAATCTTCCGTGAGCTGCACCTGCAATGGCAATAACGTTATCAAACCCCATAACGAGATCCGCGAATACAATTGTACGCACAGCTTGAAATAAAGTTGTTTTCCCCTGAATAGCAGAAAGATCGTTGCTATTATCAGTTAGTAAATTCACTGCAATTAATGTAAGTAAAACGCCCCCGGTAAGTTGTAGAAATGGAATGTCGAGTAAATAGACAGCTAGTATAGTAAGGATAATTCTTAGTACGATTGCTAAAAGAGTACCAATCAAAATGGCTTTATTTCGTTTCGATTCAGGTAAATTTCGGCTAGCTAGTGCGATGACGATTGCGTTGTCACCACCTAATACAACATCGATACCGACAATCATTAGTACAGATGTTAAAAACTCTAAGTCCATTCGTCTGCCTCCATTTATGAAGTTTTAATAAGCGAACTGTATGTATGTGGTGAAGAGAGACTAAATAATCTTCTCTAATAAAAGTTTCACTTTATTACAGTGTACGGGGGAGGGTGGAAATGTATGTCCAAATTTTTCATAAGTGAGAAATCGCTATAATGATATATTTGTGTAGGTGGTCGAATGAAGATAGGCATATAACTATTTTTGTAAAATAAATCGATTTTATTTCCATTCTGGAGAATCTTATCATAAAATGAGAGTACAAGAATCTATTGATTTGTCATATGAGTGGGGAATCCCTTCATAACAATTCTAAGCAGGAAGGGAGAGTTGTATTTTGGATATTGAAAGAATTAATGACCATACGATGAAATTTTTTATTACGTACATTGATATAGAGGATAGAGGGTTTAATCGTGAAGAAATTTGGTATGACCGCGAACGAAGTGAAGAGCTCTTTTGGGAGATGATGGACGAAGCTCGTGATCATGATGATTTCTTTATTGATGGACCGTTATGGATTCAAGTGCAAGCAGTCGATAAAGGGATTGAAGTACTTGTAACGAAAGCAGAGCTTTCAAAGGATGGACAAAAGCTAGAACTACCAATAGGTGTAGATAAAATTATAGACATTCCTCTAGATGAAGGCATTGAATCATTATTCCAGCAAGAATTAGTGGAAGAGGTAGAAGAACAAGCAGGAACAAACTTTAACGAAGATGGTACGTTTGGCTTTTTAATTAAGTTTAATGATTTTGAAGATGTCATTTCATTAAGCCACCGTCTTATCTTTGAAGATATAAAAGATGAGCTGTATTCATTTGAGAACCGCTATTATGTATATGTGGAATTCGATGAAGTGCTACATGATGAAGAAGAAATTGATCGTATTTTAAGTATTGTTTTAGAATACGGAGAAGAATCAACTTTAACAATTCATCGTGTAAGTGAGTATGGGAAACAAATTGTGAAAGAGCGTGCGCTTGAAACAATTCGCAATAATTTTCCTGCTAAAACGTAGGCCGATTTCTGTAGTATGAAATCGGCTTTTTATATGAAGAATAGGAAAGCTTTCTTAGTAAGGAGGTAAGAGATGAAAAATACATTAAAGTTGATTTTCTTTGTTCTACTATTGTTCGCATTATTTGTTTCGTTACGTATGTTTATTGATGTAGCATTTTATTCGGATGTAATTGGGATAAAAGATGTTTCGATTTTAGGTATTATTAGTATTTTATTTACGGTGTCTGCATTTTTAATTGGCTGCGTTATTTTCTTAGAGAACCGTCATCCGTCTAAAACACTTACATGGCTCATTGTGTTAGGTATTTTTCCGGTATTTGGATTCTTCGCTTATTTATTATTTGGACAGAACTTTCGGAGGAAGAGAATGTTCCAAAAGAAGGCGTTGCTCGATGAACAAGCATTTTTACAATATAAGGGGCATGAAGATTACGAAGAACGGATTTTGCGCAATCATAAGCATCAAGAGCTGTTATTTCGTTTAGCGGACCGCTTAGGCGCTTTAAATATTTCATTTCAAACTGAAACGAGAACATTAACAAATGGAGATGAAACGTTTCAGGCCATTTTAGATGGATTAAAACGAGCGAAACACCACATTCATATGGAATATTACATTGTGCGTGATGATAAGCTTGGAACAGAAATTAAAGATATTTTAATACAGAAATCAAAAGAAGGTGTTGTCGTTCGTTTTTTATATGATGCGGTTGGAAGTTTTAGATTATCGAATTCATATATTGAAGAATTGAATGATGCAGGAGTAGAAATGATTCCGTTTTTCCCTGTGCGCTTTCCGATTTTAAACGATAAGATTAATTATCGAAACCACCGGAAAATCGTTATTATTGATGGAAACGAAGGGTTTGTCGGTGGATTAAATATTGGTGATGAATATTTAGGAAAGGATAAATATTTCGGTTTTTGGCGAGACACGCATTTATATTTGCGTGGTGAAGCTGTTCAAAGCTTGCAACTTATTTTCCTTCAAGATTGGTTTTATATGACTGGTGAGGCTGTGCTGGCCCCTGAATATTTACAAGCGAAAGCAGTTGAGGGTGATCATTGGGGAGGCGTACAGCTCGTTGCAGGTGGACCAGATAATAAATGGGAAACAATTAAACATTTATACTTTGCCATGATTGCTTCTGCGCGGAAATCCATTTGGATTGCGACGCCGTATTTCATTCCGGATGATGATATTTTATCCGCATTAAAGGTAGCGGCACTTGCTGGTATTGATGTCCGTTTGTTAATGCCAAGTAAGCCTGATAAGCGCACCGTCTTTTACGCATCGAGATCGTACTTCCCAGAGCTTTTAGATGCAGGGGTAAAGATATATGAATACGAAAAAGGTTTTCTCCATAGTAAAGTTGTCATTGTGGATTCTGATTTAGCTTCAATTGGGACTGCTAATATGGATATGAGAAGTTTTCATTTGAACTTTGAAGTAAATGCCTTTTTATATGATACAGACAGCATTCGAAAACTTGTTCAAGATTATAAAGAGGATATAGAAGAATCAAGTGAAATTCATGTCGATCGTTTTCATAAAAGGCGTCTTCATAGACGAATTGTTGAATCGACGTATCGATTATTATCACCTTTATTATAAAAAGAGATGTCCGAAATTGGGACATCTCTTTTTTAAAAGGAATTTGTAATAAATTGTAGAATATAAGGAGCTGAAAGGGTGTGATTCCGATGTTTATCGCCAAAAGAGAAAACGGAGAAAAAATTCATCTACTCTATCATCATGATGAAGAGCTTTTACATCGTATGCGTAAAATGGAAAGCTTCTTTTGCATAGCTTGCGGGAAGGAAGTGCAAATGAAATTAGGGAAACAAAAAAGTTGGCATTTTGCTCATAAGAAAATGGACGCGTGTCTTGCCTTTTATGAAGCAGAATCTATGTATCATATGCACGGTAAAGAATTGTTATATAGGTGGTTCAAACGTCAAAACTTTCCTGTGTATATAGAGCACTATCTTCCGGAAATTCAGCAACGACCAGATATTTTCATAGAGAGAGCAGGGAGAACAATTGCGATTGAATATCAATGCGCTAATCTCTCTATAGAGCAGCTGTACAAACGAACCTATTCGTATTGGCGAGCTGGTATACAGGTCATTTGGATCATTGGTGGAAATCAATTGAAAAGGCAATCAGCATATTGGATGAAATTCTCCTCACTTATGGCTTTCTCCTTACAATCTTATCCTCAGCCATTTCTTATTTTCTTCTGTTCGAAACAAAAATTATTTATGAAATGTGCGTTTCTCACTTCATTTTCTACAAGCGTCTCTTTCTCACATATTATCTACTTACCAACTGAAACGACTACTTTTGAAATGCTCTTTTCTCCCGTCTCTTTCCGAAAAAAAACATTAGGTGAGGAATGGAAAAAGCGAAAGAGCTATTTTCGGCAAAATGCGCTGCCGATTTGGAATTACAATCATAAGTCACTATTACGCCTCTTATATCAATGTAAATGTACCCCAGCAAATTTTCCTTCTGAAATCGGTGTGCCACTCCCGTCCTCATTTGCTTTTCAAACAAATCCATTTATATGGCAAGCTTTTCTATATATAAAGTGTATAGGTGAGCTTGCGGTAGGGGATTGTATTTCCCTTCAATATGTATGTAGTTATGTGAAAACGTATGTGAAAAGGCGCATGCTCCCGTACTTTTCACGGCATATATGGAAAGTAGCAGTTGCTGAATATATGACATTTTTATGTTATACAGGTGTATTGCAGAAAGTAGGGACTTATAAGTACCGGAAAAAAAGAGAGGTAGTTATGTTAAAAACAGAGGAGGAAGTTATGAAATATGATGAAATTTGCTTAGCATATGCCTTATCTTTATTTGAGGCAAAGTACAACATGAGAGAAGGAAAAGGGGATATAATAAAGACTGATCGTGAAGGAATTACATAAGAAAAAATCGAATTGTATGTAAGTAGAGATATTTAAAGGAGGGCTTAAAGGATGTCTGAACAAAACACAGTAAAAACATTACCAGATCGCAAAGAAATTGAAGAATCAAGTACGTGGCGATTAGAAGATATTTTCCAAACAGATGCAGAATGGGAAAAAGAATTCCAAGCTATTAAAGAGCTATTACCGAAGTTAACTGAATTTAAAGAGAAACTTGGTGACTCTGCGAACAATTTACTTGAAGCATTGCAATATGAAGACGAAATTTCAATGCGATTAGGTAAGCTATATACATATGCACATATGCGTTACGATCAAGATACAACAAACTCTGTGTATCAAGCGTTAAATGACCGCGCAACAAATTTATTTTCACAAGTATCTAGTAGCACAGCATATATTGTGCCTGAAATTTTATCGATTTCAGAAGATACACTGCAAACATTCTTGACAGAAAATAGAGACTTAAGTGTATATGAACATGCATTAGAAGAAATTACGCGTCAACGCCCGCACGTATTATCTGAAGCGGAAGAGGCTCTATTAGCAGAAGCATCTGAAGTAATGAGTGCGTCAAGTAATACATTTGGTATGTTGAATAATGCGGATTTGAAATTCCCATCTATTAAAGGTGAGGATGGAGAAGAAGTGGAAATTACACATGGTCGTTACATTCAGTTTTTAGAAAGTGATGATCGTCGTGTGCGCGAAGATGCATTCAAAGCTGTATATGAAACGTACGGAAAATATAAGAACACATTTGCAAGTACGTTAAGCGGAGCTGTGAAACGTAATAATTTCAATGCGCGTGTTCGTAAATACGATTCTGCACGTCAAGCGGCATTAAGTAATAATAATATTCCTGAAGCGGTATATGATCAACTTGTTGAATCTGTACATGATAATTTACACTTGCTACATCGTTACATTGATATTCGTAAGCGTGCACTAGGACTTGATGAGCTTCATATGTATGATTTATATACACCACTTGTACCAGAAGTGAAAATGAACGTGAAGTATGAAGAAGCACAAGACATGTTATTAAAGTCTTTAAATGTACTTGGTGATGAGTATGTTGACATTTTAAAAGAAGCATATGAAAATCGCTGGGTAGATGTGTATGAGAATAAAGGAAAGCGAAGCGGAGCATATTCATCTGGTGCATATGGAACAAATCCGTATATTTTAATGAACTGGCATGATAATGTAAATAATTTATATACACTTGCTCATGAGTTCGGTCATTCCGTGCATAGTTACTATACAAGAAAGACGCAGCCGCACGTATACGGTGATTATTCAATCTTCGTTGCGGAAGTAGCATCAACTTGTAATGAAGCACTTCTAAACGATTATTTATTAAAAACGACAGAAGATAAGAAAGAGCGTCTATACTTATTAAATCATTATTTAGAAGGATTCCGTGGTACTGTATTCCGTCAAACGATGTTCGCAGAGTTTGAGCATATTATTCATAAGAAAGTACAAGAAGGACATGCGGTTACGCCAGACATGTTAACGGAGATCTACTATGATTTAAATAAGAAATATTTCGGTGATGCTTTAGTAATCGATGAAGAAATTGGTTTAGAGTGGTCTCGTATTCCGCACTTCTACTACAACTATTACGTATACCAATACGCAACAGGATTTAGTGCAGCAACGGCTTTATCTAAACAAATTTTAGAAGAGGGGCAACCAGCAGTAGAACGTTACATTAATGAGTTCTTAAAAGCAGGAAGCTCAGATTATCCAATTGAAGTGCTGAAAAAAGCTGGAGTAGATATGGCATCTCCAGAACCGGTAAAAGAAGCGCTACAAGTATTTGAAGAGAAATTAAATGAATTAGAAGCATTATTATTTGAAGAGAAGTAATTGTAAAGACGAGGAATTTCCCTCGTCTTTTTTGTTTTAAATATTTTTGTCGATATTTGTCGAAAGAATAAGGTGAATTTCTTTCTTTTTTCTAAATTAGAAGGCAGTTTTACAGGTGATTTTTGTAGTTAAAACCCTTTAAATCGTTTTTTATGGTTGAAATAAGAGAGAGCGATGACAATGACTCCAAATAAAAGAGGGAAGGCAATAATTTTAGGAAAAGCTTGTAGTAGAGAGAGGATGTACAAGAAAAAAGAAACGATGACAGCTAGTAAGATAAGTAAAATATATGTTTTTTTCATACAGAACACCTCCAAAATAGCTTTTTTATAGCTTATTCAGAAATGAAAACGTTTAGAATGTGACAAAAGTGTGAAATTCGACAAAAGGGGTTGTCATCTGACGTCGAATCTTGTAATATAATAAGCGTGAACGAATTCACATACAAACATATACCCCTTTGTTTGAACGTGAAAATTTCTCCCATCCCCTTTAATATTTTTATAAGCCGTAAAGAAGAAGACCTGGTGTTTTACACCAGGTCTTCTTCTTTTGCTATCCATTTCCAATAACGCTCACATTTTACGTCAATCATTTGTACTTTTCGTTTCAGTTGTAATTTTTTCAGTTCACGCTCGATTTCTTGCTGCGAGCAGTCATATATAAATGCTACTTCTTTTGAAGATATAAATTGCGTTGCTTCTAGTAACACTTCTAAAGGTGGTAATGGTTCTGGCTCGATTTCACATTTTACAAGTTCTTTCAATAATTGTACGTATACGTCGTAGGAATATGTTCCAGCGATTTTAATACCTTCTTCATCTGAATTTGCATGAAAGAATACGAGAGAAGGTATTTCTGTAATATGCATCTCATTTGTAAATTTCAAGTCACATTGGAAAGCTTTTTTTGCGCTAGCGGAATGTAGGTCTTTTTTAAATTCTTCTACATCAATATCGCTATCTCTTGCACAGGCAAGTAATAATTCGCAGTCAGGGTTTGATACATTTTCAAGGAAAATGTATTCTTGGAGTTTTCGTAAAAACTTCGAACCTGCTTTTCGGCCCTGTAACTCCGCTGCCTTAATTGCCATCGAAACTAAATATGGTGTTGACGATGCTTCTTGCATATGTACCTTTCCATCACATGAAAAACCTTGTAAACTTGTTGTCTTTTCCCACACAAATCGAATATTAGCAGGTTTATTCCATTTGTGTGAGGAAGCGTTCGTTCCGTCCACTTTTCCTGTTACGATATGACGAATAGAGAAGTATTTCCCGTATTCAAGCCATAGTTTAATAATAAAGGGCTCAATTTCCCAGCAATCTTTACAAAGTGGATCAATAAATAAATATGCTTCTACAGACTTATGCTCACATGCGGAAGGAGATGGCATATTTATATGCTTTGCTTCCTGCTTATCCATTACACTTCACCTGTTTCGTTTGGAGTATTAACCATATGCTGAGCGGTTAACGCTAAACGTTCAAAAACGAACTCTCTTATATGACCGTGCACTCCTGTGTCATCCATTGCTTGCTCCATACATGATAGCCAAGCCTCTGCTCGTTTTGGAGTAATCTCAAACGGAAGATGGCGTGCTCTTAACATAGGATGACCATGTTCTTCAGTGTACAAATTAGGACCACCTAAATATTGCGTTAAAAATTGTTTCTGCTTCCTAGCGGTTTCTGTTAAATCATCCGGGAAGATGGGAGATAGGTCAGGGTGTTTACTGACATAGGAATAAAACGTGTCTACTAATATTGCAATGCATTGTTCACCGCCAATTGCTTCAAATGGTGTCATCGGTTGCTTGCTCATCCTTTATAAACTCCTTTTTCCATGAAATGTATATCTATTGTAGCAATGGAATGTTCTAGAGGGCAAATAAACAGCCTTCATAACGTTCTTTGCTTATTTTTCAAATGTAAAAGAATCTTTTCCTTTTAAAAAGTGAGATATATCCACTAGTAGAACGTATTCACTAGTGGAATTTTCACTTTAGCGTGCTTTGTTTTGTTTGGCAAGGAAAAAGCGTTTTACTTTATTATTTGTATGACGGATTGGTATGTCGTGCTGTTTTAATAAATGAATAAATGCAGCTTTTCCTGTTTCTTCATCTTGCACTTCAAATTCAATTTCATAATCATCGTGATTGTAATAGAAACTATGATCAAAGACAAGCGTTCCGCCTTCAAATAGTGTTTCGGCTCTTTCAGTTGTTAAACTACCCATATAAGTTAAAGTGGAAACAGGAATTTGTAATTTGTGTAGTTGATCCATTACAGTCCCTGGAATGATTACGTTTGTTTCCATCATCATTCTTGCTTCGTCTTCTGTTACGACTTGATGCGTTTCTAACAAGCCGACTTCTGCAGGTTGTTTCAATGTTAATGTATAAATTTCGCCTTTATGACGAATACGAAGTGCAGAGCCAGCTTCTTTTAATGAGAAGCCTGGTGTTTCAAAGTAATGATTCACCTGTTTCGTAAATACTTCAATAGAGAATGATTTACATAATGTATCGAATTCTTCTTCTGTCACAATATTTTTAAATTCAATTTCAATTTCTTGTGTCATTGTATGCGCGCTCCTTTTAAAAAATAATTCTTTACACATTATCGCTTTTTCATAAATTTGGTTCAATGTTTTATTTGTTTGCGTCCATGTTATGATACAATAATACTGTTAAGTAAGACAGGAAGTTGAGATGGAGGAGTTAGAGCATGCAAAATAAAATTCAAGTTAAGAGCGTAGAAAAGAGAGAGAATGCGCTTATTTTTTGTGCGGAAAATAATGAAATAGAGGTAAAGGAGTTAAGTGCGCGTAATCACGTACTTGTCGACTCAGACAATTTATCATTTTTATATATTTTAGAAAACGAATCATCTTTCATTTATGTAAGTATTCCGCACACATGCTGGGAAGCAATGCATGAAGCGATGAATAACGATATAGTAATGTTCGTTCGTGTGAATGACGTTGAAATGGAATTAGAAAATTTAAAAGAAGAAGTAGAATATTTAGTTGAAAATATTGAAGGTAATGCAAATTACGGAGAAGAACTAGTAACTGCTGTAGAAAAAGTATTTCTATAAGCAAATGGATTGATTTTGGTGGTGGTTGAAATGAAGCGAAATTGGGAAGAATTTTTAGCACCTTACCATCAAGCGGTGGCAGAGCTGAAAGTGAAACTAAAAGGAATGCGTACTCAATTTGCAATGTTAACAGAGCATTCTCCAATTGAGTTTGTAACAGGAAGGGTAAAGTCGGTTGCTAGTATTATTGATAAAGCGGAGAAAAGAAATGTACCGCTGGATCGGCTCAGAGAAGATATGCAAGACATCGCGGGCCTTCGAATGATGTGTCAATTTGTTGATGAGATTAAGCCTGTTGTAGAATATCTTCGAAAACGAAATGACTTTGAAATCGTGGAAGAACGTGATTATGTCACGCAAAAGAAAGATAGCGGCTATCGCTCTTATCACGTTGTCATTAGTTACCCCGTTCAAACGATTCAGGGAGAAAAAAAAGTATTGGTAGAAATCCAAATACGCACGTTAGCAATGAATTTTTGGGCAACAATTGAGCATTCTTTAAATTATAAATATAGTGGACGTTTTCCTGAAGATATTAAAATACGCTTGCAACGCGCAGCGGAAGCGGCGTTTTTATTAGATGAAGAAATGTCTTCTATTCGTCTTGAGATTCAAGAAGCGCAGAAAGCTTTTTCAAGAAAACAAGAAACGAAGGATTCCGAATCATAAACTAAAGGGTGTTGGGCGATGAAATTTACAATTATGTCAAAGGGAGATCAATCATCAGATACACTGGCAAGCACGATGAAAGAATACTTGCTAGATTTTGGATTTATAATGGATGAAAAGGAACCCGATATTGTAATTTCTGTTGGGGGAGATGGAACGCTTTTATACGCGTTTCATCGTTATTATAATCGATTGGATGAAACAGCATTTGTTGGTGTACATACAGGGCATTTAGGTTTCTATGCAGATTGGTTACCGACAGAAGTAGAGAAATTAGTAATTGCAATTGCTAAAACACCATTCCAAGTGGTGGAATATCCGCTTTTAGAAGTGATTATTCGCTATGTGAATGGGAGTAAAGAATCACAGTATTTGGCGATGAATGAAGCAACTGTAAAAAGTGCAGAAGGTACATTAGTAACAGAAGTAGAAATACGCGGAGAGTACTTTGAAACGTTCCGCGGAGATGGTCTTTGTATTTCTACTCCTTCGGGAAGTACTGCGTATAATAAGGCGCTTGGCGGAGCGATTATTCACCCTTCTATTGAAGCGATTCAAATTGCAGAAATGGCATCTATTAATAACCGTGTGTTTCGTACTGTAGGCTCGCCACTCGTATTGCCGAAGCATCATACATGTGTGTTGAAGCCGGCTGCAGGAATGAACTTACAAATTACGGTGGACCATTTAACGATGGTTCATCAAGATGTGAAATCAATCCAGTATCGCGTTGCAAACGAGAAAGTACGATTTGTTCGTTTCCGTCCATTCCCGTTCTGGAAACGAGTTCGTGACTCGTTTGTTGCAGATAAATAGAAAGGGTTTATATATTTGAACAGATTTACATTGAAATGGGATATAGAATCGGCTGAAGAGGGAACTTTAGTTAGAGAATTTTTAAAAACAAAAGGGATTTCTAAAGCCGCCTTAACGGATATAAAATTTCGCGGCGGAGCTATTGAAGTAAATAATCAACATGCGAGTGTTCGTCATCAGTTGCAAGCTGGTGAAGAATTACGTGTCTTTTTTCCAGTGGAAGAAAGAAGTGAAGGGATGATTAAAGAAGATATCCCTTTAAGTATTGTATATGAAGATGATGCGGTTCTTGTCATAAACAAAGAGGCGAACATGTCAACGATTCCGTCTAGAGAACATCCGGCAGGGAGTGTTGCGAATGCGCTCTTATCTTATTATGATAAGCAGCATCTTGCAAGTACGGTGCACATCGTAACAAGATTAGATCGTGATACTTCAGGGCTTATGCTTATTGCAAAAAATCGTTTCGTGCATCATCTTTTATCGAAACAGCATCAACAAAAAGCTGTGAAAAGAACATATGAAGCAATTGTTCACGGTGAGATGATAGAACGAGAAGGAACGATTGATGCACCGATTGGACGAAAATCGGATAGCATTATTGAGCGAACCGTTTGTGAAAATGGGCAAAGAGCAGTTACTCATTTTAGAATGATGGATAGCGCCAATCATAAGACACATGTATCACTTGAGCTTGAGACCGGAAGAACGCATCAAATTCGTGTACATATGGCTCATATAGGCCACCCGTTACTTGGTGATGATTTATATGGAGGACGAAGAGATGTGATAAAACGTCAAGCACTTCATAGTACATCTTTGACGTTTTATCATCCTATTTTAGAGAAGGAAATGTCTTTCACTACAACGATTCCAAGCGATATGGAAGAGGTATTAAGGCATACTTAAAAAGGGAACAAAATTCTTATGTAACGAAGAATTTTGTTCCCTTTTTCTTAGCGGAATAATATTAAAATTTGATTTTCACCCGTGCGCTTTATAACGAAAAAGCCACTTTCGGATTTTGTAGCAATGCCATCGTTATTTGGACGACAATATCCATGCGTTTCGCAAGTGCCGTCATCGCGTACTAACATTTGTCCAATTAATCCGACAGGAAGCCACTCGGTACGATCTTTTCTTGCTATATATTTGCAAGTTGGATCCCATTCTGTATTTAAAAGAGGTTGTATGTCTTGCGATTCCGTACGTACATATTGGCGTTTTCCAAAGTTATCTGTTTTATAGCGTTTTTGCCAACTTAAAGCACCGCTATTTCCTATAAGGGCAGGGGTTGCACTAGATATTCCTAAAATGAATGAATCATTTGAAGTAGCGATCCGAATTTTTTCTTCGCTACTAAATGTAACGAAATAACCTACATCAATAAAATGATTGTCTGCTGTTTCAAACATTTGTGCAAAATCAGTTCCACTTGCATTGTAAGAAGCGCCATCAATATACATTTCCCCATTATGAGCAAGCCACTTTGCACCGATATTATGATCGGTTTCATTTGTGCCGTTTGCAATAAACCAAGAATAAGATTCTTCTGCTATGCCGAAGCGCCCCATAATATGGCTACCCGCAAAATGAGCTGTTGATGTATGATTACCTTCCGCATGAGAAGAGAATCCGTTAGCGATAGTCGCGGTTCCTTCTGCATGTGCTGCTTCGCCTAAAGCGATTGTATGTTTACCTTCTGCATGAGAATAAGAGCCACCTGCTGTCGTTTCACTTCCTTCACTATGGGAACTATGTCCAGTTGCTTTCGTTTTTGATCCTTCCGCATGAGAGAAAGAAGCTTTTGCGTGTGTAAGAAGCCCTTCTGAATGTGAAGCTGTACCCTCTGCATTAGAGTGAAGCCCCTCTGCATGTGCATACCGTCCGCCTTTTTTTACTTTTGTATTTTCAGGTGTAGGAGTTTGAATTATGATCGTTTTTTCTGTTTGTATATCATTGGATGGTGCTAATGCTTCTCTCATTTTTTTCACTTGATTTATAATAGCAGCTGGAATTTCTGATTCTGCTTTTTTATTAATTGCTACAGGGATGTCTTCTTCTGTATTTTTCTCTGTTTGCTCAGAAGGCACAATCTGTTCAGGGTGAGTAGAGAGAGGTTTATTTTTTTGCTGCATCTTTGTTTTTCTATTATCGATTATGCGGCTCATTACAGCATTTTCTAAAGAGACATATTTTGGTTTAGCTTTGTTTTTGGGGGAAGCCCCTTGTCCGTCCGGTTCTTCTAAAGCTGCAGCTCGAATGCTGCACCAGTTGTTAATTCCGTACATGGGTAGATAAAAAGGCGGGCATTTTCTTTTTTGTTTAGAAGATTTTTTCTTCATTCTGTCACCTCCTGCGACAGTATATGCCGTGTAATTAAAAAAAGATGCACTTTATTGCATCTTTTTTTAATTACTTTACCTAGTTTTTATAGGAGAACAGCCTAAATGATACGGTAATCCTCGTAATTTGTGAATGGTATCTGAAATAAGGATAGTTATGAAATTGGGCGAAATTTTTCAGGGACAAAAGACAGGGAGGAAGGGACGGACACGGTTTCCATCTCAGGGTAACGTAGTCCGGTTAGTTTGCCACCAAATACAGCGCCAGTGTCAATATTGACTGTATGATTTACGAAGCGAGGTTCTTTAACGGGTGTATGTCCATATACAATCCAAGCTTTTCCTTTATATTCTTTTGCCCAGTCGCGACGGACAGGAGAGCCGTCAGCATGTTTTTCTCCTGTAATATCGCCATATAATACAAAGGTTTGTACTTTTTTATCTTGTCTTCCTATGTAATCTTGCCGAATTCCAGCGTGACATACAATTAACCTTTTCTCATCGAGTACGTGATATAAAGGGGATTGCTCATAAAGTGTGATGAATTTTTCTTTTATAATGTTTTGTTTATGAGAAGGCAGTGCTTCATATTCGGCAACAGTTGTTTCGAGTCCATGAGCGATTGTCACATTACGCCCAAGGAAAAAACGGTATAGTTTATTACAGTGATTTCCCGGAGCGTAATAAGCTATTTTTTTATTTATGACAAGTTCCCATACAATTTCAATCATACGTAATGAATGAGGGCCGCGATCTGTAATATCACCAACAAATGCAAGCTTACGTTGGTCAGGGTGAAACGGCAGGTCACTATTCCAGTTGTATCCGAGTTTCGTCGTTAAATCTTGAAACTCTTGAAAGCATCCATGAATATCCCCTATAATGTCAAATTTCATATTTAAACCTCCACCATATTTTTCATTAGTATATCTAAAAAAGGATAGAGATAAAAATATACTGTTTTTGTACGTCATTTAAACATAAAGATTTTCGTTCTTGAGCGAACGTTTAAAACGAATCCAAGCGCTATCATGTATGTGAGTAAGGAACTTCCTCCGTAGCTCATAAGGGGCAATGTGATTCCTGTAATAGGTAGTAATCCGATGGTCATCCCGATATTTTGAAATACTTGAAAAGTAAACATTCCGATTGTACCAGCACAGATGTAACTACCGAAAGGGTCATTACTTTCTAAAGCTATATGAATCATGCGGAAAATAAGTAAGAAAAAAAGTGAAATAATGACACTTGCGCCTAAAAATCCGAATTGCTCAGCGACATTGGTGAAAATAAAATCTGTATGTGGTTCTGGAAAGTATACTTGTCCATTTTCCCAACCTTTTCCTTGCATTTCCCCTGATCCAGTAGCTAAGAAAGCTTGTCTTAATTGATAGCCTTGTGCATCATATTTGTATGGCGCTAACCAGCCGTAGAAGCGATTTAGTTGATATTCTTGTAAAATGTGTGCTTTAAAGAATTTTGTATGAGTAAAAAAAATATACGTTAATGTAACGCCAGCAGCAAAGATACCGGAAACTAATCCGAAAATAAACCGCCAACGTATACCAGAAACTAGTATCATTGCTGCGAGCATAGCTGAAATTACCATTGTGTTTCCTAAATCAGGTTCCTTTGCAATAAGTAGTAGGGGTGGCAAACTCGTTGCACATATTTTTCCGAGTAATAAAAAATCGCCGTGTATTGTCCGGAAAAAATATTTCTCATTGTGATTTGCTATAATTCGTCCAGTGACGATAATTAAAAACAATTTCATAATTTCAGACGGCTGGAAATTTCCGAGGCCGGGAAGCCTGTACCAAGCGGTAGCACCTTTTATTGTAACAGCACCTGGTACTTGAAGTTCTAGTCCAATAAGTAGTACCAATGCAAAGCTATATAAATACCAAGCAATTTTTTGATAACGATCGAAATCAATAATCATAATCATACCAATGGCTATAAATCCAATGAAGTACCATTGGATTTGCTTTAATACAAAATTTACGCTTTGCAAAAATGGTGGTAAAGAGGCTTGTGCACTTGCAATTGCAAAGCAACTAACAGTCCCAATGGCAAATAAGATGAATAGTAATACGTAGTCTATTTGATATTGAGAATTTGGATCTTTCAATGTATGTATTCCTTTCTATTGCCTAGTAAGTATATGGATCATTTCATGATAAAAATAATATACAAGCAGACTATGCATACATTTATTCCACTATTTGTGGGAAGTCATACATCACGAGGAAGGAATAGCTCCTCCCTTGTGATGGACTATATTGCACGGAGCTCTTTTGTAATGATATTTAAACAATAAGAAAGTCGTGCATGTGTATTTTTATCTGGAATGAGGTTTGGAAATAGATCGTAAAATTTGGTCGCATTTTTATACCATCCGTAAGCTCTTATCAAACCTTTTTTATAATACTTGGCGTCTTGTAAGAAACCATACTTTTTCGAGGTTAAAACGAGCTGAGAAAAATCTTCACAGCCCTCAAGGAATTTGTGACGTACTTGCTGTCCAGTATGGAGACGGAATGAACTTAAGGGCTCAGTTATATACATTGCATCACCTTTTGAAAGTAAACTTATCCAAGAGGCCATATCAACACTACAACCATATTTTCTGCCATTTAAAGTGCCGAAAGGTTCCGTTAATAGGCTTTTTCTAAAGAGTACGATTGTAGGCTCACCGATAATATTTTGTCCTGCCATAAGCATACGGTTTCCAAAATCTTTCCCATTTAGTAGAGTATCTTCCTCATATAATTTTTTCATGGAGGGATGTTGTTCAATTATATCTCCATTATCATCAATCCAAGTGCGATAGGATGTGATAAGTGCGAGATTTTTATTGAGGTCTTGTTGGAAATAAAACATCATTTTTTCGATTTTATTATTATAAAATGTATCATCGTCCATTAAGAAATTTATGTACTCTCCATTTGACTGTTCTAAGAGCATAAGGGCGTTATGAAATTGTCCTAGAGTAGAGGCATTTCGAATGTATGTTATATGTTTATGCTTATGTAAATAATGTCTGTATATTAATTTTTCTGTTTCATTATTTGTACTATCGTCCCCTACAATAATTTCAATATTTGAATACGTTTGTGCTAATGCACTTTCTAAAGCAATTTTAAAATAATGTGGTCGATTATAGGTGGGAATAAGGATGGAAACGAGAGGCGGATTTTTTATATTATTCATATACAACTACCTTTCAGAAGTTTTTTGTGTAAGAATAATATCTTGATAACTTGTGTGTTCAGTTCTGCTACACCATGAACCATAATGAGGGGGGGACTGTATTTCTAGCCCATATTTATTTAATAGGGTACGAATATCTTCCTCAGGATAGGCAACTGCGAAATTAGGGATATCTTTATTTAGAACATAACAATTGTCAATTTGATGATAAAAACCTAACGTACTTAGTCCTGCATTTAAATAATAGGATGATTCAGGGGTAATTAAAAAGAAAGTAATAAAACATCTCCCATCTTTTTTCAGAACTCGTGCGATCTCGCATACGTAATGTTCTAATTCTTTCGGAAGGAGATGGGTAAATACAGACGTTAAAAAAATAAAATCGAATGATTCATCTTCATATGGAAACTTGTATTGGGAAGCATCTTCTTTTCCATCGGGATTGTAGAATTGATTATATATATCGACATGTTCAAAATGGAAATTGTTACGGCGTGTAGAAATGTTATTTTTGCACCATGTAATTCCCGCATTGAATAAGTCAAATCCATAATAAGTACCTTCATCGCTTAAATAGTTCATTAATGGAACCGCCATTCGGCCAATGCCGCAGCCTACATCTAACACTGTTTCATTTGATTTTAAATTGCCAATTTCAATAAAATACTGCATAAACTCTTTTCCAACTTCTTCAAAATTACCACCTACATATTGAACGAGTTCTGGTGGTGGAATTAATGTGATTTTTTTCTCGTTTTCGTTCATACATTCACTCCGTCCTTGTAGTAAAGTAGGGGATTTCTATTGTATATATAAGTTAATCATTTATAGTGAGGGGAACTTTACACAATTAGTTTTTATAAATAAGTAGTGTAATAGGACCCCTCAAAAAATAAAGTTATATTCTATTCTTTTCGCCAATAAATACCGAAATCATCAATTTTAGTAATAGGAGCTTGTAAGTTTCTTTCCTTTCTGAAATCAATTACAGCCTCTGCACATGTTACCAATCCGTAATCATCAATAATAATATAGCCACCTGTTGAAACTTTATCGTATAAGTTTACAAGACTATCCATCGTTGATTCGTACATATCACCATCAAGGCGAGCAATTGCAATTTTTTCTACCGGTGCTGAAGGCAATGTATCTTTAAACCAACCCTTTAAAAATTTCACCTGATCATTTAATAAATCGTATTTTCTAAAGTTTTCTTGTACTGTTTCTAAAGAAACCCGTAAGTAATCGAATGTGTGTAAATAATCACCGTAATCTTTCGGATATTGTTCTAAGTTAGGTGCTGGCAGACCTTCAAACGAATCGGCAACCCACACAGTACGATCCGTAATGTTGTTTGCTTGTAAAAAACCATTCATAAAAATGCATGATCCTCCGCGCCATACACCAGTTTCAATAAAATCACCTTCTATATTTTCCCTTACAACAGTTTCCATAGCCTCATGTAATTGATTCATACGTTTTCGACCAACCATACTGTGTGCTGCTCTTGGCCAATCCTTTCCACCTTGACGCTCACTTTTTGAAACGTTAGGATCAACGATTTTCAAATTGTGATTTTCTACGTATTGCTTGAGAAATAAAGGAAGCGGAACTGTAACTGGTTCATAGGATAGCTCTTTAGATATATGTAACGAAGCAGGTAAGTATGGTTCGTATTCTAACCATATTTCAAATAAAATTGTTTTCTTTAATAGCTCAAGATAAAGCTGAACAGCTGATTTATTTTCCATATAAGTGCCTCCCGCGGAATGTCATACAACATTATGACTATGTAGAAAAGAAAGATTTAATGATTGAATTTAATAATGAAAAAGCAGTAAAACTGATATCAGTTTTACTGCTAAGTACAAAATTAAGCGATTTTTTCAATAATAATTGATGCACTTGTACCAAGAGCTAGTGATAATCCAATTCCTGTAACAATTGCTTCAACGAGTGATGGTGTTGTAGTAATTTGTGTAATGGCTTGGATAACGATAGGAGCTCCAAGTGAAATTAAGCTTGTGCCCGCACCTGGTACATTAACTCCATTAACTTGAATTCCAAGACTTCCTAATAAACTTACTGCCGCTGTATAAGCAATAACAGTAATTTTATAGAAACCAGTTTCACTAATTACGAAAGTATCGGCATCCATTTGAGAAATTGCTGTACCAAACTGAGATCCAACGGTATTAAATGGTACTGGATCATTAATTCCAAGAGCTAAAGAAACTGTAGCTGAGTTAAAGGCATACAATCCTGCTGGAAGTCCTAAGCCAGAAGGCCCAGTCGGCCCAGTTGGCCCAGTTGGCCCAGTTGGTCCAGTCGGTCCGGTAGCGCCAGTCGGTCCAGTAGCACCAGTTGGCCCAGTTGGCCCAGTCGGCCCAGTCGGTCCAGTCGGCCCAGTAGCACCAGTTAGCCCAGTCGGTCCAGTCGGTCCAGTCGGTCCAGTCGGTCCAGTCGGTCCAGTCGGTCCAGTTAGCCCAGTCGGTCCAGTTAGCCCAGTCGGTCCAGTCGGTCCAGTCGGTCCAGTCGGCCCAGTCGGCCCAGTCGGTCCAGTCGGCCCAGTTGGTCCAGTCGGTCCAGAAGGTCCAGTTGGTACAGTTGGCCCAGTCGGCCCAGTTGGTCCAGTCGGTCCAGTCGGCCCGGTAGGAAGGGTAAACGGTGGTATTGGTGGTAATGTTGGTCCTACAAGATTAGGGTCAAATGCACTAGCTGATAAAGATTCATCGGGATTTAATCCATCTGAATAATTATTATTTGACATAAATTCACCTCCATAAAGCGTTCATTATATAGTAGATGCAAAACCGGAAGAAAATGACACGGACATTTGAATTATTGAAAAGAAATCTTAAACTGCTTGTGCAAGTTAAAAAAGTGGAAAGTTTATTGTATGTATAACATATGATTGATTTGGAAGAGGGTGATTATGTTGAACAAGCAAGGAATTACAATTAGTCTATGTATGATTGTTCGAGATGAGGAAGATACAATCGGTCGATGTTTAGATGCAGTAGAAAAAATCGTTGATGAAATTATTATAGTTGATACAGGTTCCATTGATCGAACGAAAGAAATTGTAGCTCAATATACCTCTAACATATATGACTTTCCATGGATTAATGATTTTGCGGCAGCTAGAAATTTTTCTTTTTCAAAAGCAACGCAAGAATATATATTATGGCTAGATGCTGATGATGTGTTATTAGAAGATGCTCAAGAGGCATTGAAGCTATTAAAAAAAGAATTAGATTCTAATGTGGATGCTGTTTCGATGCCTTATCATCTTGTAATGGATTCTAATGGGAAACCTTTATATTGTACAAAAAGATATCGGCTTGTAAAGCGTGAAAAAGAATTTCAATGGTTTGGAAAGGTGCATGAGTATTTAGCTATTTTTGGTGAGATTTTTAATAGTAATGTTGCGGTTACGCATAAAAAAGAAAAGAAAGTAACGAACCGCAATTTGAAAATTTTTCAGGATGCTGTAGCAGCTGGAGAAGAATTGAGTCCGAGAGATTTGTTTTATTACGCGAATGAATCTATGGATAATCAAAAATATGATGATGCAGTTTTACTTTATAAAACATTTCTTAATCAAGATGAAGGTTGGTATGAAGAGAAAATTTATGCATGTGGTAAATTAGGAGATTGCTATGCAAAGCTTGGAATGTGGGAGAAGGCAGTTGAATCTTGTGTAAAGTCATTTCGGTATGATGTCCCTAGAGGAGAGAATTGTACAAGAATAGGATATATATATATGGATCAACAAAAATACAATGAAGCAATTTTTTGGTTTAAACTTGCAACAGAAGTGACAATGGCAACAGAGAGTCCTTTTCACAGTCCAGCTAGCTACACATGGATTCCCTATTTACAAATGTGTATTTGTTATAGCAAGTTAGGCGAGCAAGATAAAGCTTATTATTACAATGAATTAGCAGCTTCTTATGTTCCAAATAATGCTGCAATTGAATATAACCGTAAATATTTTCGGAGTGTTTTTGATAAACAATATAAATCGTTATAGGTTGCGTTTTTCTAGAAATGATGTAGCACGATTCTAACTCTAATAGATTGGCTATATAGTAAAGTATCGGCAATGTAACCAGTACTGGTTACATCTATAGACTTTAGATGAGATTTATATTTCAAATTCAATTTGCATAAGGAGTGTGTAAAATGAATTCCCCAAAAAATTCTTTATACGAAGAAAAGTCCGGGCATTATTATAATGCAGTGAATCCGAATTTATTAAAGCATATAAAAAAGGAATGGAAAGAAGTTCTTGATATCGGTTGCTCGAGTGGTGCATTGGGAGCTGCCATAAAAGAAAATGGCACACGTGTATCAGGAATTGAGGCATTCCAAGAGGCGGCAGAACAAGCAAAAGAAAAACTAGATCATGTTGTTTTAGGTAATATAGAAACAATGGATATGCCGTATGAGGAGGAGCAATTTGATTGCGTTATATTTGGTGACGTACTAGAGCATTTATTTGATCCGTGGGCTGTAATAGAAAAAGTAAAACCATATATAAAGCAAAATGGTGTAATTTTGGCTAGTATCCCGAACGTTTCTCACATTTCAGTATTAGCGCCCCTACTCGCTGGAAATTGGACGTATACAGAATATGGTTTATTAGATAAAACACATATTCGTTTCTTTACATTTAATGAAATGCTACGAATGTTTTTAAAAGCAGGCTATTCAATTAGTAAAGTAGATCGTGTATATGTTGATCATAAAATGTATGAACCGCTTATTGAGGAATTATATGGAATTTGTAAAAAATATCGTCTTGGAAGTGGCTTCATGGCTGAGACGGTTGTATTTCAATATATTATTGAAGCAGAAAAATCACAATTATGAGTGCGGCAGATAAAACAATATTATTTGTTACGTGTATAAATGATCGGAAAATGTATGCACAATGTGCGCGACATATATTACAATTGCCAGTTCCTCCAGGATATACGATACAATTTATGCCGATTCGAAACGCAGAAAGTATGACGAGTGGATATAATAAAGCAATTTCGCATCCAGCAAAATATAAAGTGTATATACATCAAGATGTTTTCATTGTAAATGTAGGATTTTTATATGGATTACTTCAATTGTTTCAGGAACATGAACATCTTGGAATGATTGGTATGGTTGGAGCCCAATATGTTCCTCCAAATGGAATATGGAATGTAGGCAGAGGAGTTGTTGGAAAAGTCATTGGTTATATGAATGATTTATTTTATATGGCGAGTCAAGAAAAGCCGTATCATGACTCAAAAACATTTATGCCAGTTGAATGTATTGACGGATTATTAATGGCAACGCAATACGATATTCCGTGGCGGGAAGACTTGTTTGATGGATTTGACTATTATGATGTGTCTCAATCATTTGAATTTAGAAAAGCAGGCTATACAGTTGGGGTTCCTGTACAGCGTGATGCGTGGTGCATTCATTATCATATTGATGTGAATATGACAAACTATGAAAAGTATAGAAAAATATTTGTGGAGCACTATATGTCAGATGTAAATCAAGACGAATAGAGGGGCTACAAAATGAAAGATCATACAATATTAGTCGTTGTTTGTATAAATAATGAAGAGCTATTTGAACAATGTGAGAGACAAATAAGAAACCTTTTTGTTCCCCCTGGTTATGTCGTACAAATTTTTCCGATACGAGATGCGAAAAGTATGGCAAGTGCATATAACCGAGCACTTTCATATCCCGCGAAGTATAAGGTTTATATACATCAAGATACTTATCTTATTAATCGTGAGATGTTTTATACACTCATTTCACTTTTTAAAGATAACGAAAAACTTGGTTTAATTGGCGTAGCTGGTGCTCAGTTTTTACCGAGTAACGGGATATGGTGGGAAGGGAAAAATTTGGTCGGGAAAGTGATTGAGTACAGAAGACAGAATTATCAATTATTAAATTTAGATCAGCTGTTTTATGGGAATCAATCATTTATGTCAGTTCAAGCAATTGATGGATTATTAATGGCCACACAATATGATATTCCGTGGCGAGAAGACTTGTTTCAAGGATTCCACTTTTATGATGTGTCGCAGTCTTTAGAATTTCAAAAGGCGGGTTATTTAATTGGTATCCCTAATCAAGCAAATTTATGGTGTATTCACTACAACGGGGATGAGTTTGATGCGGATACATATGAGAAGGATCGGAAAGTGTTTGTAGAACATTACAAAGATATACTATCTCCATCATAAGGGAGAGATGCAGGATGAAAGGAATTATTTTAGCAGGTGGAACTGGATCGAGATTATATCCTATAACGAAAGTAACGAATAAACACTTGCTTCCTGTTGGACGTTATCCAATGATATATCATGCGGTATATAAGCTAAAACAATGCGAAATTACAGATATTATGATTATTACAGGTAAAGAACATATGGGAGATGTTGTTAGTTTTTTAGGGAGCGGTCAAGAGTTTGGTGTGTCTTTTACGTATCGTGTGCAAGATAAGGCTGGCGGAATTGCACAAGCATTAGGGCTCTGTGAGAGTTTCGTCGGGAACGATCGTATGGTAGTTATATTAGGCGATAATATCTTTTCTGATGATATTCGTCCGTATGTTGAAGAGTTTGCAAGTCAAAAAGAGGGTGCGAAAGTACTGCTACAATCTGTAGATGATCCGGAGAGATTTGGTGTAGCAAATATTCAAAACCGAAAAATAATTGAAATTGAAGAAAAACCGAAAGAGCCGAAAAGTTCCTATGCAGTTACAGGGATTTATTTGTATGATTCGAAAGTTTTTTCTTATATAAAAGAATTAAAACCTTCCGCAAGGGGAGAACTTGAAATTACAGATATTAATAATTGGTATTTAAAACGAGGGGTACTTACTTATAATGAAATGAGCGGTTGGTGGACAGATGCGGGAACTCATGTTTCTCTTCAAAAGGCGAATACGTTAGCGAGGGATATAAACTTTGGGAAACAGTTTAACGGAGAATAGGTGAGAATATGAAAGTTGTAGAAACAAACTTTACCGACGCAAAATTGTTAGAAACGAGGTTATTTGGAGATGAGCGTGGCTTTTTTACAGAAAGTTATAATAAGAAGGTGCTAGAAACATTAGGGATTACTTATTCATTTGTACAGGATAACGTATCTTATTCAGCTAGGTCGGGAACGATTCGGGGATTACACTTTCAAAAAAATCCGAAAGCACAAACGAAACTTATTCAAGTTATGCAAGGAGCAATCTATGACGTTATCGTCGATTTACGAAAAGATTCCCCAACGTTTCAACAGTGGAGAGGATATATTTTAAGTGCAGATAATTACCGGCAATTATTAGTGCCAAAAGGATTTGCACATGGTTTTTGTACACTTGTTCCGCATACGATTGTTATGTATAAAGTAGATGAATATTATAGCGCCGAGCATGACTCAGGGTTACTTTGGAGCGATAAAGAATTAGCAATTCCATGGCCGGTAACAAGTCCTATTTTGTCTGATAAAGATCGAATATTACCGTTACTTCAGGAATGTGAAGATAGCTTTTGAGTAGGAGAGTTGTTATATGAATATATTAGTAACAGGTGGGGCCGGATTTATTGGAAGTAATTTTGTTCATTACATGTTACAAAGATATGAAACATATAAAATTATTAATTTCGATGCATTAACATATAGCGGGAATTTAAATAACGTGAAGCCTCTTCAAGGGCATCCGAATTACTCTTTTGTAAAAGGGGAAATTCAAAATGGAGAGCTGCTAGAGCATGTCATAAAAGAGCGAGACGTCCATGTGATTGTAAATTTCGCAGCTGAATCACATGTGGACCGTAGTATTGAAAATCCGATCCCTTTTTATGATACAAATGTAATTGGGACAGTCACCTTATTAGAATTAGTAAAAAAATATCCACATATCAAACTCGTGCAAGTATCAACAGATGAGGTGTACGGCTCTTTAGGGAAAACAGGGCGATTTACCGAGGAAACCCCATTAGCTCCAAATAGTCCATACTCTTCAAGCAAGGCGAGCGCCGACATGATAGCTTTATCTTATTATAAAACATATCAATTACCAGTTATAGTAACGCGTTGCTCCAATAACTATGGGCCGTATCAATATCCTGAAAAATTAATTCCATTAATGGTTACGAATGCGCTGGAAGGAAAAAAACTACCGTTATATGGCGATGGATTAAATGTAAGAGATTGGTTACATGTAACGGATCATTGTAGTGCGATTGACGTTGTTCTGCATAAGGGACGTATAGGAGAAGTATATAATATAGGTGGAAATAATGAAAAAACGAATTTAGATGTTGTGGAACAAATTATCTCTCTCTTAGGAAAAACGAAAGAAGATATTGCGTATGTTACAGACCGTTTAGGGCATGATCGTCGTTATGCGATTGATGCACAAAAGATGAAGAATGAGCTTGGGTGGGAACCGCAGTATACGTTTGAACAGGGGCTAAAAGAAACTGTGGAATGGTATGAACATCATATAGAATGGTGGACACCACTAAAAGAAAAGTAAGGGGCATAGAAATGAAAGAACGGCTTATCATAACGGGAGCAAACGGTCAATTAGGAAAGCAACTACAAGAAGAGTTAAATCCTGAAGAATATGACATATATCCATTTGATAAAAAGTTACTAGATATAACAAATATATCCCAAATGCAGCAAGTGGTACAAGAAGTAAGGCCACACATAATTATTCATTGTGCAGCGTATACGAAGGTTGATCATGCTGAGAAAGAACAAGATCTTGCTTATGTAATAAATGCAATAGGAGCTCGAAATGTAGCGGTTGCTTCACAATTAGTAGGGGCAAAGTTAGTTTATATTAGTACTGATTATGTATTTCAGGGCGACAGACCGGAAGGGTATGATGAATTTCATAATCCGTCGCCAATAAATATATACGGAGCTTCTAAGTATGCAGGAGAGCAGTTCGTCAAAGAGTTACATAATAAATATTTTATCGTTCGCACATCGTGGTTATATGGTAAGCATGGAAATAATTTTGTGAAAACGATGATGCGATTAGGGAAAGACAGGACAGAAGTGTCTGTTGTAGCGGATCAAATCGGCTCTCCTACTTATGTGGCGGATTTAAATGTGATGATTAATAAGCTCATTCATACTTCTTTATATGGTACGTATCATGTATCAAATAGAGGCTCATGTTCTTGGTTTGAATTTGCAAAAAAAATATTTGCGTATGCAAATATGAAAGTGAATGTATTACCAGTTTCAACTGAAGAATTTGGAGCAGCGGCAGCGAGACCAAAATATTCTGTTTTTCAACATAACATGCTACGATTAAATGGTTTTTCACAAATGCCTTCTTGGGAAGAAGGATTAGAGCGGTTTTTTATAGAAACAAAAAGTCATTAACAAAATTTAAGTTAATGACTTTTTTGTTTGCCTTTAAGAGGTTTTATGGTACTATAATTATAGTATCAGGTACTAATAACAAGTATAAGCAATTCTGGGAGGATATATCATGGAACTATTACAAGGGAAAACATTTGTTGTTATGGGCGTTGCGAACCAAAGAAGTATTGCGTGGGGAATTGCTCGCTCTTTGCATAATGCAGGTGCAAAATTAATATTCACATATGCAGGAGAACGTTTAGAAAGAAACGTTCGTGAATTAGCGGACACATTAGAAGGACAAGAATCACTTGTATTACCTTGTGATGTAACAAATGATGAAGAACTTACAGCTTGCTTTGAAACAATTAAGCAAGAGGTTGGTACAATTCACGGTGTTGCACACTGTATTGCTTTTGCAAATCGTGATGATTTAAAAGGTGAATTTGTAGATACTTCTCGCGATGGATTTTTACTTGCACAAAATATTAGTGCATTCTCTTTAACAGCTGTAGCAAGAGAAGCGAAGAAAGTAATGACAGAAGGCGGAAATATTTTAACGTTAACATACCTTGGCGGCGAGCGCGTTGTGAAAAATTATAACGTAATGGGTGTTGCGAAAGCTTCATTAGAAGCGAGCGTGAAATATTTAGCTAACGATTTAGGTCAACACGGCATTCGCGTTAACGCTATTTCTGCAGGACCAATTCGTACGTTGTCTGCAAAAGGTGTAGGCGACTTTAACTCAATCTTAAGAGAAATTGAGGAGCGCGCACCACTTCGTCGTACAACAACTCCAGAAGAAGTTGGCGATACAGCAGTATTCTTATTCAGTGATTTAGCACGCGGCGTAACAGGAGAAAACATTCACGTTGATTCAGGGTATCATATCCTAGGATAAATATAATTTTCATTTTTAAAGGACAATCTCTAAATGTTGAGATTGTCCTTTTTATTTGTTCTTAGAAAGAATGATTTTTAACGAAAGTTCTTACCACGTTATGAATATAACTATAATAGTACACGATTTATTCAGCTACGTATGGAAGTGGGAGGGACGAGTGTGAAGAATAAAAATAAAAGTTCAACAGTTGGAAAACCGTTGTTATATATTGCGCAAGTAAATTTGGAACTTGCTGCACCGAAAATAAAAAGGATTATCTTAACAAACTTTGAAAATGAGGATCGAAAAGAGCGCAGTAATAGAAACGAAAATGCTGTAAGTAGTGCTGTGGAAGAAGTAATAGAACAACAACAAGAAGAGCAACAAGAAGAACAAGTAGAAGAAAAAATAGAAGAAGAGGAACAAGTACAAGAACAGCAAGAGCCAGTGAGAACTGTTCCGTATAATAAATCATTTAAGGATATGAATAATGATGAGAAAATTCATTTCTTATTAAACCGTCCTCATTACATTCCGAAAGTAAGGTGCAGAATAAAAACGGCTACAGTTTCTTATATTGGATCAATCATATCGTATCGTAATGGCATTGTATCCATTATGCCGCAAAATAGTATGAGAGATATTAAGTTGTCTATAGATGATATCCAATCGATTAGTATGGCCGGCTTTTAAATATGTAAAGGTGGTAGAAATCTTCTACCACCCCAATAGTTTTTTAGTTTACTTCACTTATTAGATAGAAACGTCGCGTAAGCACTGAATCGCACAGAAGCAGCTTAAATCAACAGTAAGACAAGTGTTAGTCGATACTAATCTTGCATTTGGTACAGCTAAAAACGTACAAATTGGATCATTATCAGGTGGTACAGGAGAAGTATCACCTAATACTACAGTTAATACACGTAATACAGCACAGCTATCATCATCTACACTTTCCACACGGAAAATTGGAGATCGGCAGCTTGAAAGGCTTGCAGTTGGTGCAAATGCTTCAAAAGGTTCTCCAGTTTTTGTGTATAAAATAAAAGGGCGTGTATTTGCTACTGAAGCACTATTGTGTGCTCCTAAAAATGGGATTTCACAACCAGATCCACACGTTGTTGTAGAACAATCTTGTAATTCATTGATGAATTTTACAACGTCAACTACACAATGAGAAGAGCCATGGTGTTTATTTTCGTTACAACTCATTAATGTCACTCCTTATCTTCTTGTTTGTATTTACATTAATAAGATATTGGAGTCGAGGAGATTTGGTCACAATCTCAAGAGCTTTTTTTTTAAATAGGCGAAAGAAGATAAGGGAAGGTGGAATCATGCTGTTTACAAGTTGGCTTTTATTTTTCATTTTCGCGTTAGCTGCTTTTAGGCTCACCCGTTTAATTGTTTATGATAAAATTACAGCTTTTTTGCGAAGACCGTTTATTGATGAATTAGAGATTACAGAGCCGGATGGAAGTGTATCAACTTTTACAAAAGTAAAAGGTAAAGGATTAAGAAAGTGGATTGGAGAATTATTAAGCTGTTATTGGTGTACAGGTGTATGGGTTAGTGCTTTTTTATTAGTTTTATATAATTGGATTCCTATCGTTGCAGAGCCGTTACTTGCATTATTAGCTATTGCAGGAGCAGCAGCAATCATTGAAACGATTACAGGATACTTTATAGGAGAATAATATATTTTCATAATACGAGAAAAAGCGGAGTTTAAAAGAATGAGGGAACGGAAATAAAGAGTTGTTCATATAGTAAATAGACAGAATTGACAGTAGAGGAGATGTTTGCTGTGAGTAATAGTCCAAGGCAAAATTCATATGACCTGCAGCAATGGTATCATATACAGCAACAACACCAAGCACAACAACAGGCATACCAAGAACAATTACAACAACAAGGATTTGTGAAGAAAAAGGGATGTAATTGCGGGAAAAAGAAGAACACAATAAAACATTATGAAGAATGAAACACTCATATTACTGTGAGTGTTTTTTATTATAAATATAAAAAGCGGTATTTCTAAGGAAGAAATACCGCTTTTTACTAGCTAATTTGTGCAACTGTTAATGCTGCCGCACGGATGTCTACGGTTCCAATTAACTCAACTGGTACAATTTGAATTAAATCGCCAGGGTTTAAGTTAATCAGAATAACACCACTGGATACGTCTACTTCACCAGTACCAATAACGTTAGAACGAACTGCTGTACCTGATCCAGGAATAATGTTAGCTGGCGTACCTAATGATAAGAAGAAACGACCAGCTTCTGGTGCAACAGGTGCGTTATCAAGACTAATTGTTAATGTATAACTGATTTGATAAATACCAGCTCGTAGAATTCGAATGCCATCTCCGACACTTACTGTATCATTTATTACAGGAACAGTAATATTTGGGTTTGGACTTACGCTAGGTAATAGTAATGGTGTGAATAATGAAGCGAACTGAGGGGCAGAAGCGTTGAAAGCAAAACCGAAGGCAGGTAGTGTACTAGCTGGTTTCGCCTCACAATCGATTTTAGTAAATTCGCAATCAGAAGAGAACATGTTTTTCACTCCTTTATCTGTTTCTACTTTCAGTTAATGAAAAGGACAGGTTCTATGTTCTAGACAAGTTCCCAATTTTATAAAAAATACATAATAATACCTTTTAAGCATGGATTGGGTGGCAGAAAATTCTGCCACCCAATCCATGCTTAACTCATTATTTAGTTTTAAATCGTAACATCACGTAAGCATTGAATAGCGCAGAAGCAACTTAAATCAACAGTAAGACAAGTGTTGGTCGATATTAATCTTGCATTTGGTACAGCTAAAAACGTACAAATTGGATCATTATCAGGTGGTACAGGAGAAGTATCACCTAATACTACAGTTAATACACGCAATACAGCGCAATCATCATCGTCTATACTCTCGACACGGAAAATTGGAGATCGGCAGCTAGAAAGGCTTGCAGTTGGTGCAAATGCTTCAAAAGGTGCTCCAGCTTTAGTGTATAAAATAAAAGGACGTGTATTCGCTACTGATGCACTATTATGTGCTCCTAAAAATGGAACTTCGCAACCAGATCCACAGGTTGTGGTTGCACATTCTTGTAATTCATGTATAAAACGAACGACATTTGATACACAGTTGAAATCACAATCGTGATGATGATGGTCTTCGTTACAATTGCAGCTCATTATGTTCACTCCTTATCGTGAGTTCTGACATACACTATTACAATATGAATGGGATATGGTTGATATTACGTTAATTCTTATGATAAGAACATGGAATTTATATAGGAGGGATGTACATAATGCAATATGAAAAAAAGACATCCTTATTTAGTGGATGTCTTTTCAGGTAAATCTTTTCGCGTAGTATATAAAAAACGAGAGATATCTAATTTTTTCCCTCTAAAAAATTGAGGAGAGGAAATGTAAAGTTCTTCTTTCGCACGTGTAATTGCGACATAAAGTAGTCGGCGTTCTTCCTCTAAAGCTTCAGAAGTCTCTGTAACACGATCATTCGCATCTTTTAAAGAAGAAGTATGGGGGAGAATACCATCGCTCGCTCCAAGTAAAAAAACGCATGGAAATTCAAGGCCTTTTGCGTTATGAATAGACATAAGCGAGACAGCATTTTTTTCCGGCATTGTTTTTAATGCTTCCATTTCTTTTTGACCTTGAATTGCTTCATCAATAAATTGTAAGTATGCTGGAATATCGGTGAAACGAGTTGCTGACTCCATTAATTCTTCTAACATTTCTTCTTGTATATCTTTATGCATCGTGAAGGAAGAACGATCGTTACTTTTTAAGTACTCTAAATACTTTCCTTTACCATGAATAATTTCTTTTAATGCCTTTTTCGGTTCTAATTCTTTTATAAATTTAATAAAATCGATACGCTCATTTACCTTTTTCACTTGAAAAGGTTTTAAGCTCGGATTTAATAATAAGAAATGAAGAAGAGAAGGGAACCGCCCCTCACCATATTTCCATTGTTCACGTTCAATAAATGAAATACAATCATCACGCCCGATATACATCGTTGGCAATATATTTGAAAGTGATTCTAGTCGAAACGGTTCAATCACCAGTCTTAAATGATCTAATACAGGCTTAATTAAAGAATGTTCATAAAATGATTGACTCGCCCCGTGCTTAATAAACGGGATTTTGTGAATTGTAAGCTGATCGAGTAACGAACGGCTTACAGAATGTGTGCGATACAGTAAACAAAAATCTTTATAGTTGCGTTCGCCGCTATCTACTTTTTCTTGAATGAGCTGCAAAATTTGATTTGCTTCATCAAGAGTCGTAGCAGGTCTTGCGTAAAAAGGTTGTACACCTTCTTCGCGCACAGAATATAGCTCTTTATCAAAACGCTCCTGATTTAGTTTGATAACTTCATTTCCAAGTCCGACGATAAAAGGATTGGATCGATAATTCGTATTAAGTGCGATAATCGTAGTGTTATCAAATTCTTTTGGAAAAGATAAAATAATTTGGTGACTTGCTCCTCGCCAGCCATATATCGCCTGATCGTCATCACCTGCGATAAATAAATTATTTCTTGGCGTGGCTAACAATTTTACAATTTCATATTGTGCATACGATGTATCTTGGAACTCATCTACTTCAATATAGTGGAAACGTTGTTGTAATTGGGTAAGCAAAGGAGTGTTATTTTCTAACATATAATATGTTTCTAATAAGATGTCATCGAAATCAATATAATTATATCGTTGTTTCACTTCTTCAAAACGTTCGTATACTTCTTTAAATTCTTGTTCAACGGGTGTTTTTGCTTTTACATCTTTCGGACGATTCAATTTGTTTTTCTCAAGTGAAATCATAGCGAGCATCGTTTCAGCATCATAATCGTCTTTTAAGCGTAACTCTTTTAAGATTTTCTTTATCATAATTTGTTTATGTTTTTCGTTTGCTAAAATTTGCTGATTATATCCTTGACTACGAAGCAATTTTAAAAAGACGGAGTGGAACGTACCAGCAACAACGTAGCTACTTGCAGCACGATTCATACCAGGTAAATTTGCTACACGGTTTCGGATTTCTTCAGCTGCTTTTTGTGTAAATGTAAGCAGTAAAATATTGCGTGGATGAACTTGTTTTACATTTACTAAATAACCTACGCGGGTTGTTAAAACAGAGGTTTTCCCGCTTCCGGCACCAGCTAATGTAAGGACAGGACCTTCTGTCGTTCGCACGGCCTCTAATTGTTTCTCATTTAAAAATACATTTTGTTGCTCGAGAGCGCGGAAATACGCTGCATCAGCATCTTCTTCCATAATTAAATGGGTAGATGTTTTTGGAATATGGTATGTTGCACGCGGAATATCAGCGTGCGTTAATGATTTTTGTGAAAATTTTTCTTGTGTCATATATTCACCTTCAAAACTATAGCATCAACATTTAACTTTAGCGGAAGAAAAAGAAAATAGCAATGTAAAAAACAGGAGGGGATACCTCCTGTTTTCAAATTACAATTCTTTTATCATAACGATGTGAGGAATATTTGCTTCCATGAATACATCAGAATGCGTTACATATCCAAGTTTCTTATAGAAATCTTCAGCATGTGTTTGGGCATGCAGCTTTAATTTTGGTAGCGAGTTTTCATTCGCATATGCTTCAAGTGCATCCATAACAATTTTTCCAATGCCTTTTTTACGATGGGAAGCTAGTACGCAAATACGTTCCATTTTTCCTATTCCATCCAGTATGCGAAAACGACCAGCACCAACTGGAACATCATTATCATATATAACAACGTGTGTTGAAGTTTCTTCAAACTCATCATACTCTTCGTCAGCAGAAACTTGTTGCTCATTCACAAATACTTGCTTACGTACAGAGAATGCATCTCTTAGTTGTTCGTCCGTTTGTACGATCTGTGCGTGCAAATTAGTTGTTCTCCTTTCCAAGGTGGAATGTTTCGTATACAGTCCACGTTCCGTTTTCTAATTGATATAGAAGATGGAAGCGATCAATTGGTTGTTCATAATAGAAATCTTTCATACGTAATCGACCTAATACATCAGCATGCTCTGCATCTGATAAGCCTTGTCCGATTGTTAAATGAGGTACGAAAGCGTACTCGCGTTCTTGTATAAAGAATTCGCTATGCATTTCCTCATTTAAGAAAGTAAGTTCAGGTGTTTTTTCTACTTTAAAATAAAGAACATTATTAACAGGTGCGAATGAACCAACTTTTCCGACATGAAGGGTGAAAGGGTTCGTTTTACTTGCGATTGTATGTAACTCTTTTACAATCGATTCTAATTGTTCATCTTGCGTCTCAAAGGGTGTTTTCAATGTAATATGTGGCGGAACTAATGCGTAGTGCGGATCATAACGTTTACGCAATCCGTTCGCTTTATCTTGAATCATTTTAGATGGAAAAATTACAATGCCTAATTTCATGTTCCAATTCCTCCCTTTGTAAGTCTAGTTAGATTTTGAGAAAATAAATCTCTTAATCTATTATATCAAATTATTCTGAATACTGCTCTCTATTATTTCATTGATAGAATATGAGAGAAAGCTTTCGGTAAATCAGTTTGCCAATATTTCCACGTGTGGTTACCTTCAAACTCCTCGTAATGCGTGATGAAATTTCTATCTGTCAGAAGCGTATTGAGCTCACGGTTCGGTTGTACGAAATCAGAAACTTGTCCATCAGTGCGTTTTACGGCTGTTTCTTCTGTCCCAATGACGTGATAAAGGTCTAGCGCCTCCGGATTTTTGAAGTCTTTTGCTAAGCTCATCACTGTTTCATCCACAAATGGTGATTGCATAATGACTTTACCGAATGTATGCGGATACATAAGTGCAGTCATGAAGGAAACTGTCCCGCCAAGAGAATCACCAATTAACACACGACCTTTTCCCATTTGGTAAGTTGGATAATTTTCATCGATATATGGTGCAAGTTCATGAGCAAGGAAACGAATATACGCAGCGTTTTTCACTTCGTTTGGAAAATATTTTTCTTTACGATCGTGTACATTTTTATATGGAATACCGACAATAATTGTACGGTCAATTTCTTCAGTTTCACGAAGGCGCTCAATTACACGGTGCGCTTTACCAAGCTGAAAATAATCTCTACCATCTTGT
The DNA here is from genome assembly GCF_019837435.1 of Bacillus sp. 16GRE42. NCBI lineage: Bacteria > Bacillati > Bacillota > Bacilli > Caryophanales > Bacillaceae > Bacillus > Bacillus sp. 16GRE42. Next base: position 400,730 of record NZ_JADAXF010000002.1, on the reverse strand, counting down.
GCAATTACAACTGTATGTTTGTGCAGTGGTGTGTAATTTACCGGTAAGTAAACAAGAAGTGTAACATCTTCTTGAAGTGATGCGCTATAAAATGAAATTTCTTCAATTCTCCCTATTGTTTGATTCATGTAGATCCCCCTAAATAAAAATTTACTGTAATGATTGTAAGAGCGACGCTTGTAGTGAAAAAGAAAGAAATATTCACTAATAGGTGCTTTCGTTTCTATTTTACCATAATGGTACGAAGAATCTAAAAAATTAGTATTTAAGTTGTGAAAGAAAACGGATATAATGAAGTGGGATTTTTGACAGGTGAGAGGGGAGACGGAATTTGAAACAAGAAAGATCAATCGCACTACCATTAGCAATTTCCATTATAGCCATTTCATTCGCAGCAGTTTTTGTAAAGATGTCCTCAGCACCATCTTCCATATTAAGTATGTATCGATTATGGATTATCGTACTTATTATGCTGCCTATCGTTTGGAAAAAACGGGAAGAGTTTAGTAAGATTCAAATAAAAGATTGGGGATTTTTAATTGGATCTGGTTTCTTTTTAGCGCTGCATTTTCTTTTATGGTTTGAATCTTTAAAGCATACGACAGTTGCTAGTTCGACGATTATTTTAGCGCTTCAACCAATTGTATCTTTAGTTGGAGGTTTTTTCTTATTTAAAGAAAGAACAACATACTCAGCCATTGCAACAATGGGAATTGCAATACTAGGCGTCATGTGTATTGGGTGGGGAGATTTAGGGCTAAGTGAACAAGCAATTTATGGAGATATATTATCCTTTTTAAGTGTCATAGCGGTTGTCGGTTATTTATTTATCGGGCAAACAACAGTAAAGAAAGTATCACACTGGATTTATAGCTTTACAGTTTTTGCATTCGCAGGTATTTTTATGGGGATTTATAATATAGTATTGCAAGTGCCTTTTACAGGTTATACGAAGTGGGACTGGACCGTTTTTCTTTTACTTGCAGTTGTGCCGACAGTGTCACATGTCATTAATAATTGGTTATTAAACTACGTAAATGCAACAACAATTTCAATGAGTATTTTAGGAGAACCCGTTGGAGCATCTATACTAGCGTTCTTCTTACTCGGTGAAAGACTAAATGTAATGCAAATTATCGGTAGCATGCTCGTATTGTTTGGTGTATCTGTTTTCTTACTACAGCAACAAAAACGAACAGCAAAAAATGTAGTAAACGAGCCGGCGTATACACAGGAAATATAATGTTAGAGAAGAAAAGAGAAGTTGTGATACTTCTCTTTTTGTTTTACAGAAATATAGGGGAGGAAGGGAATGGAAGAAATATTAAAGAAGTATATGCAAAACCTTACAACACTAAGTGAAGAAGAGCAACACATGATTCTCAGTGAATTAAAAATTGGAGAATATAAAAAAGGAACAGTGCTCCTAAGGCAAGGAGATGTCCCTTCGAAATGTTATTTTGTATTAAAGGGATGCATTAGGCAACATCGTATAGATGAAACAGGGAAAGAGGTTACATCAAATTTTTATACAGAAGAACAAGCAATCACAAATTTTAATCATCATAAACAAGATAAATCATCCCCGCATACGTTAACGTGCCTAGAAGACTGTCTAGTTGTAATTGGCGACCTGCATAGTGAAAAGGACGTGTATAAGAAATATTCACAATTAGAAGAAATGACACGCCAAATGATTGAATACAATTTCGGTGAGATACAAGAAGAACTTTCATTATTTATTGCATCGACACCAGAAGAGCGCTACAAATCATTATTACAAAAACGACCTCATTTAATCAATCGTGTTCCTCAATATCAATTGGCAAGTTATCTAGGTATTACGCCAGAATCATTAAGTAGAATTAAGAAAAGACTCAAACAGTAGCGTTTTTTCCACCTCTAATCAATAGCCATATACTAAATCCGAGTTCACCTGCAATCATTGGCAGTTGGAACAGTGTTTGTATGATTGAAAACATCGTATCGTATTGTGAAAACATCGTATTCATGACGTGAATTACGATATAACCGATAGACGCGAAGAATAGTAGTATACTAATACATTTCGGTATATGTTTAGCTAGAAAAGCTACATAACCTAAAAAGAAAAGATGTAAGCCGAAAATGATTAATCCTACAGACCAAATGTATTCGAATACACTGAGAGACAACATCACATATGTTTCTGGATTCGCAATCGTACTTTTTGAAAGTAGCAATGCCAATATTAGATTGAATATGGCGATTCCAAGTATCGCTGTATACATAAGACGAAGCAAGGCAGCTAGTAATGAGAGGCTAGTATGAATTGGTTTTAGAAAGAAATAAAGAGCCCACGCGGCGACAATATCAGTAATGAAAATGATAATCCAACCGAAGATTTCCGCTTTGAAAAGTGAATTTGAAGTTTGGATATTATGGAATGTCGCGCTCGCATCTTCTTGTACAACGAGATTTCCATGAACAAAACCGTAAGAAAAAAATGCAATGAATGCCATAACAAGAAGAGAAAAGCCAGCAAATAAAGCATACTTTCGTTCAGTCATAATACGTCCTCCTATTCTAATGTTGTTTTCATTGTAATAGGGAAGAGGAGGAGATTCATTGACTTAAATCAAGAGAGGGGAAGTTTAATGGAATTTCCATCAAAAAAAGATATATGGTTATATCCGATTTTTTTCGTTGTCATTGGAGCGTGTTTTGCTCCTCTATTTGCAGGAAAAGAGTATTTTCTTTTATTTTTTACAATTCCGTTAGCAATATTATTTATGTGGAGTTGGTTTTCGACAAAATACATCGTCGGAGAAGAAACAATTACAATTAGATCAGGTCTCGTTAAAAAACGCATATTTATACGAGATATAAAACAAATTTCAAATACGAAAAATCCAATAGCTGCTCATGCATTGTCATTGGAACGACTTGAAATTGTTTACGGTGCACATAAAACAGAAGTTATTTCTCCTAAAGATAAAGACCAATTCATCAATCTTGTTACAAGTAAAAATTCAAACATTGAAATGAAGTAAAAGAGTGGCTAGGAAGCCACTCTTTTACTTTGGATTTGTCATATAAGGTTGTACATGAATCATACATAGGTCACGGAACTTTCCTTCAGTAGTTGTGACAATTACTACTGCTCTTCCTGCACTTTTTCCAGTAATCGTTACCGTATCACCTTTTGGATACATTGTGATAACATCAGCATTCATATTTGTCCAAATAAGTTCTTTATTCGTCGCTTGCATTGGTAAAACGGAAGCTGATAGCTCAGTGCTTTGTCCAGTTCTTACCTTTAACTTATTTTTTTCCATATGAACACCGATGACTGAAATAACAGAAGGAGCAATTGAAATTTTAGGTGGATTAGGTTGTATGTTCAAACAAGAGGTAGAAGTATTTGTGATAGGTGAAAATTTTCGTGTGTGTTGTCGCTGAAAAGCTGCTAACATGTTGAAGTCCCCTTTCTGTATAAGTGCTGATATTCATACTATAAAGGAGTAGTGTTATGTTAAATTTAACGAAACATAAAGAATTTGTTAAATTTGAGAAGAAGATTGTCGAACTGTAAAAAAGCTCTGCTGTTATCATAACAGCAGAGCTTTCTTTTTATAGATTATGACTATGTTGTTTTTCGAAATCCTCAAATTGCTCTTCAACTTCTTTTGAAGGTTGTGTTAGTAAACTAACAATTACGATTACTAGTAAACTAATAGTGAAACCAGGAATCATTTCATATAAGAATTCTTTTAAGAATTTGAATTGAGTCCAAATAATTACTGTAGCGGCACCAGAAATCATACCAGCAAGTGCGCCCCACTTCGTCATACGTTTCCAATATAAGCTTAATAAAATAGCAGGTCCGAATGAAGAACCAAATCCAGCCCAAGCGTATCCAACAAGAGCTAAAATCGTATCATCTTGTTTAAGTGCTAATGCACATCCAATTAAAGCGATAACAAGAACAGCCATACGACCGACAAATACAAGTTCTTTATCAGAAGCAGAACGTTTAAAGAATGTACGATATAAATCTTCTGTTATAGCACTCGAAGTAACGAGTAACTGAGATGAAATTGTACTCATAACCGCTGCTAAAATAGCTGCTAATAAAAATCCAGTAATAAGTGGATGGAATAAAATAGTGCCAAGTTCAACGAAAATCGTTTCTGGATCAGAAAGTTTTAAACCTGCTTTTGAATAGTATGCAATACCGATAAGGCCAGTAAACATAGCTCCGACAACAGAAAAAATCATCCAGCTCATACCAATACGTCGTGCGCTTTTAATTTCTTTTACAGAAGAAATTGCCATAAAGCGTACGATAATATGTGGTTGTCCAACATAACCAAGGCCCCATGCGAATAATGAAATAATTCCTAATACAGAAGTACCTTTAAAAATATCTAATAATGCCGGATCGATAGATTTAATTGTTTCAAATGCTGGACCAAGTCCATTTACGTGCATAATTGTTACGACTGGAACAAGAATAAGAGCGACTACCATAATGATTCCTTGCACGAAGTCTGTCCAACTTACAGCTAAAAAACCACCAAATAATGTGTAAGCTACGACAACTCCACCAACGATAAGAAGACCAACATGGTAATTGAGTCCAAATGAATTTTCAAATAATACAGCGCCAGAGACAAATCCTGAAGCTACATAAAACGTGAAAAATATCATAATAACAAGTCCAGATACTAGGCGTAGCATATGGGATTTGTCGTGGAAACGGTGTTCCAAAAATTCTGGGATAGTAATAGAGTTGTTTGCAATTTCAGAGTAGGTACGTAAGCGAGGAGCGACATAGATCCAGTTTGCGTATGCGCCTAATGTTAGGCCGATCGCAATCCAACTACTACTTAATCCAACGCTAAACATTGCACCGGGTAATCCCATTAAAAGCCAACCACTCATATCAGCTGCTCCAGCACTTAATGCTGTTACTGCGGGGCCTAGTGTACGCCCGCCAAGCATATAATCTGTTAAGTTGGATGTTCGTTTGTAGGCGAAATAGCCAATTACTAACATCCCGAGCATGTAAATAGAGATAGAAGTTAAAGTTAACATCTGCGTACTCATGTAGTTCCCCTTCCTTTTGTCATGTCTTTTGATGCGTTATGCATATTTATAATCTATCATGATTATTCTGAAAAATCCATACAGAAATATGAATTTTCAGAAATGTAAGCGTTTTTTGACATCATTTTACTTTTTTAATATATAATATTCATGCAAAAAACCTTATTTTTAATAGAGTATTTATTATATTTACATAAAAAGAGGTTGTTTTGTCAATATAATATTGAAAGGAGAGAAAAATAAAATTCTTTTAAAAGTATTGACTTATGAAAAAAGTTAGGTCTATAATGAGTGCAACTTAAAAAAATGCAAGCGTTGATGAAGAAGAGTACACATGATGAACATGTCAGAGAGCTGATGGTTGGTGCGAATCAGTATGGGATTGATGTGGAATGGGCTTCGGAGCTTCCAAACCGAAACGAAAGAAGTAGGCTTTGGCGACATGATCTCATCGATACAAGAGACACGTATTGTTTTTGATACGGTAAAGTGCGTTACATTTGTAACGAATTAAGGTGGCACCACGGGAGTACCCGTCCTTTCTATAGGATGAGTACTCCCTTTTTGTGTACAAAAAATTAAATAAATGAAATCGTTGAAGTAAGAAGAGTACGTATATTGGAGACGTTACAGAGAGCCGGGGATAGGTGGGAGCCCGGTGCGGTGCCATATACGGAATGGGCTTACGAGAGGTATGCTGAACAATTATTTTCAGTAGGCAACCCGGGTTCCGCCGTTACAAGGATAAGGTATATATTTTGTACCTGAATAAAGCGGATGCTTTTGCGTCCAACATGAGGTGGTACCACGGTAAATTTATCGTCCTCTACATATTTTCGATATGTAGAGGACTTTTTTATTTTTCAGATTGAGGTGAAAGGCATGATGACAAAAGAGGAATTTATGAAGCAAAAAGAAAAGGGAAGAACATTTGTAGTAATCGCTGAAGAAGAAGGAGATAGCATTACGCCAATTTCTTTATATAGACGTATGAAGGGAAAGAAAAAGTTTTTATTAGAAAGCTCCCAGCTTCATCAAGATAAAGGACGCTATTCATATTTAGGATGTAACCCGTATGGTGAAGTGAAAAGCGTTGGTACGGAAGTGGAACGAACGATTTATGGCCAAACAGAAAAGCTGCAAGGTAACGTAATACAAGTGTTAGAAGAAGTAATCAAGTCAGCGCAAGTAGACAGTCCATTCCCATTTTGCGGAGGAGCAGTTGGTTATATTGGTTATGACGTCATTCGGCAATATGAAAACATTGGAACAGATTTACACGATCCATTGAATATTCCAGAAGTACACCTTTTACTGTACCGTGAGTTTATCGTGTATGACCACTTACGCCAAAAAATATCATTTGTATATGTATGCAGGGAAGACGATTCAGCTTCTTATGAAGAAGTATATGAAAGGTTGCAAGTATACAAAGAGGAAGTGTTACAGGGAGAAGCAGTGGAAGTAATTCAAATAAGGTCAACATTATCATTCACTTCTTCTATAACGGAAAAAGAGTTTTGTGAGATGGTAGAAACGGCGAAAGAACATATAAGAGCCGGGGACATATTCCAAGTCGTACTGTCACAGCGTTTGCAAAGTGAATGTATTGGTGATCCTTTCGCGCTATACCGAAAACTTCGCATTGCAAACCCGTCACCGTATATGTTTTATATCGATTTTCAAGATTATATTGTACTCGGTTCTTCGCCGGAAAGCTTGTTATCAGTTAGAGAAGATAAGGTGATGACGAATCCAATTGCGGGTACGAGGCCGAGAGGGAAAACAAAGCAGGAAGATGCGGAAATCGAAAAAGAACTGTTAGAAGATGAGAAAGAACGAGCGGAGCACATGATGCTTGTAGATCTTGGGCGAAATGATATTGGCAGAGTGAGCGAAATTGGATCCGTGACGATAGATAAATATATGAAAGTAGAAAAATACTCTCACGTTATGCACATTGTATCTGAAGTTTACGGAATATTGCGAAAACAAATGAGTGGATTTGATGCATTAGCGTATTGCCTACCAGCAGGAACAGTGTCAGGTGCTCCGAAAATTAGAGCGATGGAAATTATAAATGAGCTAGAGAATGAAAAAAGAAATGTATACGCCGGTGCAGTTGGGTATGTTAGTTTTTCTGGAAATCTTGATATGGCACTTGCCATTCGAACGATGGTCGTAAAGGATGAAAAAGCATACGTTCAGGCAGGAGCGGGAATTGTTTATGATTCAGACCCAGTAGCTGAATATGAAGAAACGTTAAATAAGGCGAGAGCGCTATTGGAGGTAATGAAATGATTGTACTAATTGATAATTATGATTCATTCACATATAACTTGTATCAGCTGTTAGGTGAATACGAAGAAGATATTGTAGTCGTAAGAAATAATCAAATAACGATAGAACAGCTAGAAGGGATGAATCCAACAGGAATTGTGCTTTCACCAGGACCAGGAAAACCAGAGGATGCTGGCATTTGTATCGAAGTGATTCGTCATTTTTATAAGAACGTTCCCATACTAGGTATTTGCCTCGGACATCAGGCGATTATATCAGCATTTGGAGGAGAAATTGTTAGAGCGGAGCGCATTAAACATGGAAAAACATCTCGTGTGAAACATAATGGAACGTCAATCTTTTCATACGTGACCCAGCCGCTAACAGCGATGCGCTACCATTCCCTTGTTGCAGCACAAACGAGTTTGCCAGAGTGTTTTGACATACTAGCGACAGCGATGGACGACGGAGAAATTATGGCAGTTCGTCACAATTATTATCCGCTATTCGGATTACAGTTTCATCCAGAATCAATCGCGACAGAAGAAGGCGGAAAGTTAATACGTGCCTTTTTAACAGAAGTGAAGGAGGAGGAAAGAGTATGAATAACTATCTTCGTAAATTAGTGGAGGGACAACATTTAACAGAAGAGGAAATGTATAGAGCAGGGCTTCTTTTATTAAATGAAAACATATTGGAAAGTGAAATTGCAGCCTTCTTAGTATTACTGAAAGCGAAAGGTGAAACAGCAGAAGAAATATACGGCCTTGTTCGAGCTCTTCGCGAAAAGGCATTACCGTTTTCGAACCATATACAAGGAGCAATGGACAATTGCGGAACGGGTGGTGACGGTGCACAAACGTTTAATATTAGTACAACATCGGCATTTGTACTGGCAGGAGCTGGCGTAAAGGTTGCAAAACATGGTAACCGTGCTGTATCTAGTAAAACAGGAAGTGCCGATTTATTAGAAGAACTCGGTGTAAATATTAGCAGTACGCCAAACGAAATTGATTATTTATTAGAGCATGTCGGCATTGCATTTTTATTCGCACCAGCTATGCATCCAGCATTAAGGCGCATTATGAAAATAAGAAAAGAATTAAATGTACCGACGATCTTTAATTTAATTGGCCCTTTAACAAATCCGGTGAATTTAGAAACACAATTTGTCGGCATTTATAAACGAGATATGTTACTACCAGTTGCGCAAGTATTACAGAAACTAGGAAGGAAGCAGGCGCTTGTTGTAAACGGAAGTGGATTTTTAGATGAAGCATCATTGCAAGGAGAAAATCATGTTGTCATTTTAAAAGATAATGAAATAGTAGAAACGAGTATTGAACCCGAGAAATACGGTTTCTCAATAGTGAACAATGAAGAGATTAGAGGCGGGAATTCGAAAGAAAATGCAAAGATTACGCTCGGCGTATTAAGAGGAGAAAAGAGTGTTTACCGCGATACAGTTTTATTCAATGCAGGTCTAGCCCTTTTCGCAAATGGAAAAGCAGAAACGATCGAAGAAGGAATTACACTAGCGGCACATAGCATTGACTCTGGAAAAGCATTAGCCAAACTAAACTTATTAATTGCAGCAAGCAATGAAAAATTAGAAAGGGTGAATTAAAGTGGGGACGATTTTAGACAAAATTGTAGACCAAAAGAAAAAGGAAGTTGCGGCATTATATGAAACGTATACACCATTAAAAGAAATTAGAAAGACACATTCACTTGTAGAAGCGTTACAGCAGTTTACTGTCATTGCAGAAGTAAAGCGAGCATCACCATCAAAAGGAGATATTAATTTACACGTTGATGTACGAAAACAAGTGAAAACATATGAAGAATGCGGCGCAGGAGCAGTTTCTGTTTTAACAGACGGTCAATTTTTTAAAGGATCGTTTCATGATTTACAAACGGCAAGAAGAGAAAGTAACATTCCGCTTTTATGTAAAGATTTCATAATCGATAAGATTCAAATTGATAGAGCGTATGAAGCTGGTGCAGATATTATTTTACTAATCGTAGCGGCGTTAACGAAAGAAAAATTAAAAGAGCTGTACAGCTACGTACTAGAAAAAGGATTAGAAGCGATTGTTGAAGTTCATGATGAACAGGAATTAGAAATTGCAATCCAATTAAATCCGCACGTTATCGGTATTAACAACCGTAATTTAAAAACATTCGAAGTTGATTTAAGCCAAACAGAAAAGCTTGGAAAACGATTAAACGAGGAGAAATTACTTTGGATTAGTGAAAGCGGGATCCATTCAAAGGAAGATATTATCCGTGTTAAAAAAGCGGGAGCAAAAGGTGTATTAGTTGGAGAAGCAATTATGACATCATCTTCTATAAGTACCTTTTTCGAAGACTGTAAGGTGAACATATGAAAGTGAAAATTTGCGGCATCACTGATGTTGAAACAGCAAAGCGTGCTTGTGAATACGGAGCAGATGCACTCGGATTTGTTTTTGCAGAAAGTAAGCGGAAAATCACTCCAGGGCTAGCGAAAGAAATCATTGAGGAGATTCCAGCAAACGTGTTAAAGGTCGGTGTTTTCGTAAATGAATCAGTAGAAGAAATACAGAAAATTGCAGATGAATGCGGGTTAACGCATGTGCAACTACATGGGGATGAAGATAATCACCAAATCAGAAGATTGAATATTCCGTCTATAAAAGCTCTCGGAGTGACTTCGGAGGACGATATGAAAGATGCTCAAACATATGAAACGGATTATATATTGTTTGATAGCCCGAAAGAAAAGTTTCACGGAGGAAATGGAAAGAAATTTTCATGGGAACTACTTGTGCATATGCCAAAAGAGTTGCGAGAGAAAACGATATTAGCTGGTGGATTAAATGCACTTAATATAGAAGAAGCGATTCGAACTATTCAGCCATACATGGTCGATGTAAGTAGCGGAGTAGAGACAGAAGGAAAGAAAGATCTAAAGAAAATAAAACAATTTATTATAAAAGCGAAGGAGTGTTCCAAATGAACTACGCATATCCAGATGAAAAAGGTCACTACGGTATATATGGAGGACGATACGTTCCAGAAACGTTAATGCAATCTGTATTAGAACTAGAAGAAGCGTATAAAGAAGCGATGCAAGATGAAGCGTTTCAAAAGGAATTAAATCATTATTTAAAAACGTACGTTGGAAGAGAAACACCGCTTTATTTCGCTGAAAATATGACGAAGTATTGCGGCGGTGCAAAGATTTATTTAAAACGTGAAGATTTGAACCATACAGGAGCTCATAAAATTAACAATACAATCGGTCAGGCACTACTTGCAGTACGAATGGGCAAGAAAAAAGTTGTCGCTGAAACAGGAGCAGGACAACACGGAGTTGCAACAGCTACTGTATGTGCCCTACTCGGATTAGAATGCGTCATCTTTATGGGAGAAGAAGATGTGAGACGTCAAAAATTAAATGTGTTCCGAATGGAATTACTCGGAGCGAAAGTAGAAAGCGTAGCGGCAGGTAGCCGTACATTAAAAGATGCGGTAAACGAGGCGCTTCGCTACTGGGTTTCACATGTACACGATACACACTACATTATGGGATCCGTTCTTGGACCACATCCATTCCCGCAAATTGTTCGTGATTTCCAAAGTGTAATTGGGAAAGAAACGAAAAAACAATATGAAGCGTTAGAAGGGAAATTACCAGAGGCAGTCGTTGCATGTATTGGTGGTGGTAGTAATGCGATGGGCATGTTTTATCCGTTCTTACACGATGAAGAAGTCGCTCTTTACGGCGTAGAAGCAGCTGGGAAAGGTGTTCATACAGAAAAGCACGCAGCTACTTTAACGAAAGGAAGCGTTGGTGTTTTACACGGATCAATGATGTACCTTCTGCAAAATGAAGAAGGACAAATTCAAGAAGCGCATTCTATTTCAGCGGGACTCGATTATCCAGGTGTTGGGCCAGAACATAGCTTGCTAAAAGATATTGGACGCGTTTCGTATCATTCAATAACAGACGAAGAAGCGTTAGAAGCATTTCAATTATTAACGAAAAAAGAAGGGATTATTCCGGCGTTAGAAAGCTCACATGCTGTCGCATACGCATTAAAATTAGCGCCGCAAATGAAGAAAGACAAAGGACTTGTCATTTGTTTATCTGGTCGCGGGGATAAAGATGTAGAGAGTATAAAACGTTATATGGAAGAGGTGTAAAAAATGGGAGTAGAAAAAATTAAAGCAGCGTTTGAAAATGGTAAGAAAGCATTTATTCCGTACGTAATGGGCGGAGATGGTGGCCTTGAAAAATTAAAAGAAAGAATTTGTTTTCTAGATGAAGCAGGAGCGAGCATCGTTGAAATTGGCATCCCGTTTTCAGATCCAGTCGCAGACGGTCCAACGATTCAAAGAGCAGGGAAACGAGCACTAGATAGCGGTGTAACAGTAAAAGGTATTTTTCAAGCATTGATAGAGGTAAGGAAAGAAGTGCAAATTCTGTTTGTACTCATGACATATTTAAATCCAGTACTCGCATTCGGAAAAGAACGATTCATCGAAAACTGTATAGAAGCAGGTGTAGACGGCATCATCGTTCCAGACTTACCGTATGAAGAGCAAAATATTATTGCTCCGTTACTTCGAGAGGCAAACATTGCGCTAATTCCACTCGTTACCGTAACGAGCCCAATTGAGCGAATCGAAAAAATTACGAGTGAATCAGAAGGATTCGTCTATGCCGTTACAGTAGCAGGCGTAACAGGAGTACGTCAAAACTTTAAAGGTGAGATTCATAGTTACTTAGAAAAAGTAAAATCACATACGCATTTACCGGTAGTGGCAGGGTTCGGTATTTCAACGAAGGAACATGTAGAAGAAATGATTACAATATGTGATGGAGTAGTCGTTGGAAGTAAAGTCATTGAGCTGTTAGAAAATGAAAAGCGAGAAGAAATATGTGAATTAATACAGGCAACAAAACAAAAAGAAGAGGCATAAGTCTCTTCTTTTTGTTTTACGTAATAAATGTTAAAATATACAGAAAATACATATAACTTAGAGGGTGAGAAAGCATGCTAAGACGAAAACTACTATATCTTCTTTTAACTGTACCACTATACGCTTGGCTCATTAGCATGACGAAAATAGAATTGATGGCTCTATTTATAGGATATGTATTTATCTTTTCCAACTTAAATCGCATTCAAGAGCAATCTATTTTAGAAATATGTATATTTTCGATTAGTATAGAACTATTTAGTATCGTTTCGATTGTATTATTAAACGAATTATTTCGATGGATCCATTCATTTGAATTAATGAAATTTGGAAATGTTGTATTGCAAGTAATATGTGCTTATATTGTGTTTGTTTTGTTAGATAAAATAGTCAGACAGCAGAGCGTTTTTCAGGATAAAAGAAAATGGGAGTGAAAGGAGCCATTTGGCTCCTTTTTTGAACCTGTTGTAAAAACAATTGAAAATTATGACATCTGTTATATAATAGTTAAAAATTGTATTTTTAATGAAAAGAGATGATAACATGGCCATATTGTTGGCACTTATCCCAATTATGATGATTTTCATTTGTTTATTTTTATTTAAACAAACGTCATTAAGATCCTCTTTAATTGCTTACGTTGTGTCTGTTGGAATCGTTTTACTCTCGCCAACGTTTCAACTAGGGATAAGTGAAACTGTGCACGCAACGATTAAAGGTTGGTTAATTTGTTTTATTGTTGGGTACGTTTTGTTTTTCGGTATTTTTTTATTTCACCTCATGAACAAAATGGGGTACATCGATCAAGTAGCGCGTTTTTTAGAAGAAGTGACGCACGATCGTTTATTACAAATGCTCCTTATGTGTTTTGGTATTTGTCCGCTAATCGAATCAGTAAGTGGGTTCGGAATTGGCTTCATGGTTGCAGCACCTATCTTTCTATCATTGGGCTATAAACCGTTTCAGGCTGTACTGCTTTCATTTATCGGCTTACTAGCTAGTTCGTGGGGCGCAATGGCAACTGGTACGATTATCGGTTCGCAGCTAATAAATATGCCGCTTACAACACTTGGTGCAAATACGGCACTACTAAGTATTCCGATGTTTGCTTATTTCGTCATTCTTTCTTTACACGTTGTTGGTGGCTGGCGGGCCGTAATTGAAAAGTGGAAAGAAGGATTCGGTTTCTTTCTATTATTTTCTCTCGGAATCTATCTTTCTAACGCATACGTAAGTGTTGAACTAGCAGGTATATTAAGTTCTATCGTTACAATTACATTTGGCTTTCTTATCATTAAATTAAAAGGAAAAAGTGAGCAAAATTTAATAACAGAACATGCTGCAGCAACGGAGATAGAAGTATCTATTATAAAAATTATTAGCCCTTATATATTCTTAACTGTTTGTATTTTGCTTTCTCGCCTCGTACCAGCATTACATGATGTATTCAGATCATATGCCGTTCTTGATTTGAAATCATACTCTTACAAGCTAGAGCTACTATATTCACCAGGATTTTGGCTCGGTATGACATGCTTATTTACTATTATCTTCTTCCGTATTCCATCTCATATTATTAAACAATCACTCTCGCAAACGATAAAACAATGGATTCCTTTTGCGATTACAACGACGATGTTTATCGCCATTTCAGAACTAATGGGTGCATCTGGCATGCATTCATTACTGGCAAAAACAGCTGGTGAAACATTTGGAACGTTTTTCGTTTTCGTTGCCCCGTTTATCGGCGGAATCGGTGGCTTTTTAACAGGTAGTAACGCCGGATCAAATGCGATGTTTATAAAACTACAAATGCAAACTGCGCAAAACGTAGCGCTTCCGTGGCAATACGTCACAACACTGCAAAACACCGCATCGTCAGTAGCGACAATCGCTTGCCCGTCACGGATTACACTAGGGGCGTATTTATGTAACATTCCTTATCGTGAAAATGAATTGTTAAAGAAGACGACGTTAATGATCTTTGGTGCAATTTTGCTAGTAGTGGTAGAGGTTATTGTTTGGTATATGTTGAGAAATTAAAAATCCTCCTAACATAGGAGGATTTTCTTTATGATTGGATAATGTTTTAAATATGAAAAGCTTCTACTAAATGAATAGGAGATGAAATGTATGCCCCTAAAAAACTACGGCGTGTTAAAAGGTACAGTTATACAATCAAAGATTGGAAAAGGGAAAACACCTCATTATCAAGTTCATTTACAAGGTGAAGCAGAAGTAGATTATCGTATTGCAATTAACGTCAAATCGCAAAGTTATCCGTCAGAAGTTTTATATTTTGCGAGCGACAATATTCGGTCAGAAGCAATTAATATTTTACCGACATTACCATTCGGTTTTACAGAAATAAAAAACAATGAACCGAAAGTAGCTTTAGACTACGTAAGAGGTAATGTATTTGAATCGAAACAAATGATTCCTTTACCTGCTGAAAAAGCAGGTGTTGATAATGATTTAAATGAAAAAATAGAACGTTATATAAAACGAGCGATAGAAGAAAAAGCGATTATTTACGCATTTGGTGAAAGATGGGGGCCAGAAGAAAATACACCGGATTCTTACTTCCATTTCGAACCAGGAAACGGTATACACGATATTCATATGAACCAAGGGAATGTAGAGAAATGGAAAGGTGATAATGGTATATGGCAAGACGGAGGTATACTCATTCACTTCGAAAAGGAAGAATCATGGATCGGTATTTTTCTTGCCTTCCAGTCGCAGTCATGGTGTACAGATGAAGATGGGCACGCTCGTGTTCCGGTTGAGCATTGTGATTATAAGAACAATAAGTGATGAGAGGAGGGCGTTCAAAAAGAACGCCCTCCTCTTATTTTATAAAACCCAAAACTAACAAGTGTAGAAAGACAAGAGAACAGTAGTGCCACACTAGAAAATGCGATGAGGTACATATTATACTTTATCACTTTGCCGATTAGCTGGTTACTGTCGTACTGAAATAGTCCTGCGATTATGTTGAATAAAAATAATACGATAAACATGACGATGACACCGTCTATTGATCCTTTAATATCTGGTTTACTTAAAGCGATATGTGCAGAAATACAAATGGCGATAAATAAAAATAGCCAAAAGGAAGGATTCAATAAATTACTTATTGTAAATAAGCTTTTCAATAATACGAACGTCGACAAGAGCATGTTTTGAACCATTTCTATATTAATAGAAGTAGAAGCGATTGTTTTTTCGAGAGTGGTACTAAATAAGAAATATGAATTTGGTACGAAATAGCGCATTAAAAGGATTAGTGCAGTAATACCAGAAATAATAGGACCGATTCCAATGAAGAAGTTCCCAATTCGTTGATATACACTTTTTTGATTGTATTGATGCTGTACGTAGCCTAAAGCACCTTGACTTGTATCTGTTGGGAAAAACTGCGTTGCTACAATTTTATGACGAAATAGTACACACATAATGGCATGTCCAAGTTCATGAATAGGAACACCGATCCACGCCGTTAAAAGGAATCCTTTTCTTCCGAAAGCTCTCGACCAATACATGCGTGTGAGAGATTCTAAATAGCCTAATAGAAATCCAATTACAATGATAACGCCAATTAAAGAAAATAATTGGATTACGCTTGTAAGGAGTATTTGAAAAATTGAGTTTACCAATTCCATTGCCAGTCATCCAATCTGTTAAAAATGTTATTTGTTCTGTTTCATAATAGCATTATTTTTCAAGATTGCTAGCACATATATTTCTTTTGAAAGAAGGATTTCATAATCTTTTTCTTGTAGTCATGTTTTATGTACAAAGTCATATATTGAACTTGTAACACCCTATATGGTATCTGCTTAAGGAGGGAATGAGAGAATGAAATGTCCAGCGTGTCAGACGGAAAATGCAGCAGAGGCAAAATTTTGCGGAAAGTGTGGACATTCGTTGACGGAGGAAGCAGTAGCGAGTGGTGCACAAGAAGAAGGTGAGCAACAAGCACGCGTAGCACCAAAAAAGGAAACTCGACAAAATGAAACAGTAGAGCAAGCGAAGCGGTTTGCAAGTGGCTATTTTCAGTTCTTTAAACATGCTTTCAAAGCACCGACAGCGATTATGAAAAGCGGCAAGGTTGAAGTACGAAATGGAATTGTAAGTCTTGTTCTTATTTGTTTTTTAGGGGCATGTATTTTTTATAGAATGATGAGTGCTGGGGCAGCAGTTACGAGAACGTTAGTGCCAGATGTTTCTACTCTTACATTTTTTGGAGAAGCTGTAACGGTCTTTTTCTTTTTATTGATTTTAACTTTGTTTGTCGGATTTATTATTTTTGTAAGTGGTAAGATGATGAAATCTTCTTTTTCATTTCTTGAAGTATTTGGCGTATGGGGAACGATAGCAACGCCGGCTATCGCTATATTAGTTCTTACTTTTCTTTTTAGTTTTCTATTAATCTTTTTCTTACCAATATTATTATCTGTAGCTACAACTTATATAGGGATTAGTGTAACTGTTGCCATATTAAAATTAGACAACGGCGGATTAGATCTTGTTTACACACTTATTATCGCAAATGTTTTAATTGGAATCGCAACATTCATTGTACTTTGGTCTTACATTAGCACGATAATTCAAACCATTACTCAGGGATTAACTGGCCTCTAAAGAAAAGGTGGTTGAATGGATGAATGTATGTACAAAGTGTGGGACTCATTTTGAAGACGGTGTGCAATTTTGTCAAAACTGCGGTCAGAAGAGGGAAAGTCTTGTAGTAAAGAAGACAATGAGCAGCGGTACAAAATTTGGCATTACACTCTTAACATTACTTGCTGTAGTGATTGTGGGACTGTATTTGTACGGATCATCGTATTATAAGCAGGCGGCACAAGTAGATCGAATGATTACTATTGTACAAGAGAGGGACGGGGAGAAGTTAGCTGAAATCGTCACGGCAGATGATCCATCAGTTATTGCAACGAGAGAGAGTCTAATGCCGCTATTTTCGTATATAAAAGAAAATCCATCTTACTTGAATGAATTGAAAGAACAGTTGAGGATAGGTGAAAAACAAGGGAATGGAATTGAAAGAGCAGACTTTTCGTTAACGAAAGACGGAAAGTATTTCTTTATCTTTGATCGGTATAAATTGAAAGCGAAGACGTATTATACGACGGTGCTTACAAATGAAAAAGGTACATCTTTAAAAATGAACGGAAAAGAAATTGATAAGTCTGATGACAAAAAGTTTGAGAAGCAATATGGACCGTTTCTTCCAGGGGCTCAAGTGTTTCAAGCAGAATATAAAAATGACTATGTAAAACTATCACGTGAAGAAAAGGTTGTACTTATAAAACAAGGTCAAAATAATGTAACGATAGATTTAACGTTGCAAGGGCAATATATTACTGTCCAAACGAATGCACCTGGTGCAACATTGTATGTGAATCAAAAGCCAGTTACAGCTCTGGCTGGAGAAGAAATTAAGTGGGGACCGGTAGCAACTGATGGAAGTACGACGATTTATTTAGAACGAAATGGAGAAAATGGAAGGGAGACGACGAAGGTAGAAACGGTAACGGCACTACCGTCTTATAATCTTCCATTCCACAAGAAGAGTACAGAAAAAACAGTTGTTTATAATGTTACTCCTCCCTCCGCGACTCGGTATGTATATAATGGTTTCATCTTACCGGATAGTGATATTCGAAAACTAACGAGTGCAGACTTAACATATTTATCGAAAGAACAATTGAAAATAGCGAGAAATGAAATATACGCAAGACATGGACACATGTTTCAAACGAAAGATATGCAAGCGTATTTCTCAAAACAGTCTTGGTATAGAGAAAATCCGTATTTTACAGGAAAGCTAACAGATATTGAATCTTATAATGTTGAACTCATCAAATCAAGAGAATAGAACACGTGAAAAAAGGTACAGTGCATAACTGTACCTTTTTTATGGTTATTTATCTGAACCAGGATCCCTTGAGAAAAAGATGTGAAAGAGAAATGTGACTTTGCTTGATCCTCCTGATGTACTAGCTTGTATATGGGATAAAGGACCAGACGTTAGAGCTGCCTCGGAATGGGGTGGCACGACTATTTTGAGCGCATGATCTGATTCTGGTGAGGCAGTAACGGTTATTGTATCATCAGAAAAGTTCATAATTTTAACAGAACCGACTGGAAAGATGGACTTGCCAGCATGTGATGCTGAAGCGAATTGGGTAGCTTTCCAAATATCTTGCGCAAACGTATCATCGTTAGATAACCAAGCACGGGCACTATATATTGTTGCATTAATGGAAAATTCTTGGTCAAGTGAGAGAGCGGGTTTCGGTTCTTTTGGTTCTTGTGGTTCCTCTGGAAGCTGGGCGAGAAGGCCGGCGCACATGTATGTTTCACCTACTTTCAATAGTAACTGTTATAGCATATTAAACATGTTGTTTTTAAGACACGACGATTACCTATTAAGGCATAGGTTCGTGCACCAAATTTGAAGATGGAATTCTCTTTCTTTACAATGGGAGTAGGTGTTATTTCTATAAAATATGGAAAACGTAAAGAGTATGTAAAAAATAAGGAGTGGTAAAGTGAACTATGTCATTATTGGTGGAGATGCAGCTGGTATGAGTGCAGCTATGCAAATTGTTAGAAACGATGAAAATGCAAATGTTGTAACATTAGAAAAAGGTGAAATTTATTCGTACGCGCAGTGTGGATTACCGTATGTCATTAGTGGTGCTATCGCTTCAACAGAAAAATTAATCGCGCGCAATGTAAAGGCGTTTCGTGATAAATACGGAATTGATGCGAAAGTGCGTCATGAAGTAACGAAAGTCGATACGGAAAAGAAAATGGTGTACGCAGAGCATACAGAGACGAAAGATATTTTTCAATTTCCATATGACCGTTTACTAGTTGCAACTGGAGTACGCCCTGTTATGCCGGAATGGGAAGGACGAGATTTACAAGGCGTTCATCTTTTAAAAACAATTCCGGATGCTGAGCGCATATTAAAAACGTTAGAGACGAATAAAGTTGAAGATGTAACGATTATTGGCGGCGGTGCAATTGGACTTGAGATGGCAGAAACATTCGTCGAACTTGGTAAGAAAGTAAGAATGATTGAGAGAAATGATCATATCGGTACAATTTATGATGCAGATATGGCGGAGTATATACATAAAGAAGCAGATAAACATCATATTGAAATTTTAACAAATGAAAATGTAAAAGCGATTAAAGGAAACGAAAGAGTGGAACAAATTGAAACGGATAAAGGTACGTATAAAGCGGATCTTGTTTTAGTATCTGTTGGAGTGAAGCCGAATACTGATTTTCTTGAAGGAACAAATATACGTACAAATCATAAAGGGGCAATCGAAGTAAATACATATATGCAAACGAATGTGCAGGACGTATATGCAGCTGGTGATTGCGCAACACATTACCACGTTATAAAGGAAATTCATGATCATATCCCGCTCGGAACGACTGCAAATAAACAAGGGCGACTTGCTGGACTGAATATGCTTGATAAGCGAAGAGCATTTAAGGGTACGTTAGGTACAGGTATTATTAAATTTATGGATTTGACGCTCGCAAGAACAGGCTTAAATGAAAAAGAAGCAAAAGGGCTACATATCCCATATAAAACAGTCAAAGTAGATTCAACAAATATGGCGGGCTATTATCCAAATGCGAAACCACTTTATTTGAAATTACTATATCGTTCTGACACGAAACAATTATTAGGCGGACAAGTAATTGGAGAAGAAGGTGTAGATAAACGGATTGATGTGATTGCAATGGCGCTTTTCAATAAAATGAGCATTCACGATTTAGAAGATGTCGACTTAAGTTACGCACCACCATATAACAGCGTTTGGGATCCAATTCAGCAAGCGGCAAGACGAGCGGAATAGCACTTTTTAAGTGCTATTTTTTTGCAAAGGTAGGTAAACTTTTTTAGCGAATAATAAAGAGGGAGAAACAGTTACATATAGGGAAGGGGATTATTAAAAATGTTTGTAGCACTTCAAACCGTTCAAGAATCTGAAAAAGAAATATTACGTAATCTGTACGCACTATATCTTCATGATCTCTCTACATTCACTCCTAATATAAAGATTGGGGCAAATGGATTTTTTGAATACGAAGATTTGCACATGTTTTGGGAAAATGACGGAATCACTCCGTATTTTATTAAAAGTGATAATGAGATTGTAGGATTTTTATTACTACTGGAACGTCCTTTTTTGAAGAAGGAAAACGACTTTGGTATAAATGACATTTTCATATTGAATCAGTACAAGGGGAAAGGAATCGGTAAACAAGTTATTGCGAATGTACTAAAAGAGAAACGAGGGCAGTATTTCGTTATCGAACTTGTGAAAAATGTACCAGCTGTTTCTTTTTGGAAGAAAGTATATAGGGAGCTAAACATCACATTTGATGAGAAAACACAGTTAATTGATGATGAAGAATGTCTCGTTCAAACGTTTAAAATATAATGAAATCGATGCTCCTAGTATATTACTTTGAAATTTAACTTTATTTTGAATATACCGTTCACCCTTGAAAACATAGTACTTATCGCTTATATTTTCATATAGTATTTATTTTTTAATAAAGCATTGAACGAACCAGGGGGCACAGTATGGCAATTAACATGAAAACAATCGAAGAATGGATTGCTGAATCAAACGCAAGACAGGAAGAAGACTTTGGAAACGTTGTTGAAGAGATGAAAGAAGTATGCGTCGGACTTGATAATGCGACATTAATTTATACGAAAAATGTATTTTGTTTCGGTAAGAAAGTAGAAGTATTGTTCTTCTTCCAAGACCATGTCGTGATCGGACAAGAAAAAGACGAATATATTGAGATTGAAAAATTAAAGTATGATGCCATTACAAATAGTAATTTAAAAACAAATGACAAAAATACAACGTTAGAATTAAAGTTTGCTAACGGACAATCTATTAATTTAGATAGTTTAAATGATAACTACGGTACGAAAAATTGGTTATTTGCTAGACAAATTAAGAGTATTTTTAAATTAATCTAGTAAAAAAGCACGCCGTCCACCGGCGTGCTTCTAATTACGCAAATCCCCTTTTAACCAATTCCGCGCTCGATACGCCCCAACAGGAATTTGAATAAGAGACGTTTCATTTCCAGTATCTATCCCGTATAACTGATCACATGAATTTGTATCAAAACTTAGTAATGGATGACCGCCCATCCCCATCGCGGTTGCGGCGAAAACGAGTTTATGGACGAGTATGCCAGCTTCCATTTGGTGAATACGGTACCCTCTATAGCCTAATGCACGTGTATAGTAATCTTTCTTTCCGACTACATGTAGGCAAAGCGGTACTTGAAAAAGATTCACGTTATCCATCGTCATACTAGATTGAAGGGGATAACGAAGGTCTCCATATCGAAGTGGTTGTATGGAATGCGTTTTACTGTTATAAGCGTAAGCACCGTTTTCTATATTTTTTACGTTATAAAAACATCCATATAAGGAGACGCGCGCATTTTCATTTACATACTGACCATCAAGGTCGTTGTAATAAGGGAAGGAGAGGCGCGCTTCTTGTAGTAAAGTAGCGAGCTCGGCTGCATCCCATTTCGTGAAAGTAAAGTCAGCATCAGGGGAATACCGTTCTTTACAAAGTTGTAAGAAATCATACGATAACCGTTCTACTTGCGGCAACTGTACAGCGTGCGCATGATGTTGATAGTGCTCTTCATGATGTAGTGTGTGGAAGTGTGCTGTCGATTCGATCATAGAAGCTTCATTTATTTTGGTTATCATAGGATGTTTATCTACTTGCTTTGATCGAACGAAATGTTCGTGTGCTAACGGCGGAATTTGTTGCAACAACTCATGAGAAGTAACTGTTTTATTTTCATGGTAATCATTGTGAAACCAACCAGTTTGCGGTTCTGTACTTAAAGGAACAACAGCATACACGCTTTCTTCGCCTTCTGGCAGTCCGAGTAAATGATTGATTGCGCGGTCTAAAAACTGAAAATATACGCCATTTGTGTAGCCAAATTGTTTGGCACATGCAAGTAATTGTCCGATGAGAACACCGCTATCTAAGCCTTGAAGCCGGTACGAAAAATTATTGTATTTAAAGAAGTTTTTCCAAAACATAGTGGATACGAATGCAGCGCCAAAACAAGACTGTATGTTACAACGGTTGCCAAGTGCTTCCGAAAGATAAGAATCGAAATTTCCTTCACGAAGTAAAACAAGCCGGTGATGCGCGGCATCGTAATGGTAAATGCCGTCTGGATAATCGTCAATCTTTAAATATATATACAATTCATTCGGATATAAAGCACCACCTGAAGGGATAGATCTTCGGAATAAAATTTTTTCGCTATTTAGCTGACATAACTGAGTTAAACCGAATGAGTACCCAAGGTAATGACCAATCTTCTTTAAAGTAGGTGTAGTAGAAGAGTTAGGTAAAGATAATGAAATTTCTAAAGAGAGAGGGATGACAGGTACATTTCGATATAATTTATAAGGAAGTGGTGCATCTGCCCAGTCCACTTCATGATTCGGCATAATTTCATCGATAGAAAAATGGAGATGATGTAAAAAAGTATCCAGCTGCATAGAATCCCCTCCTTTACTATGGAAACGGATGCGGATGTGGATTTAATTGTGCATTCGTTAAAGGCTCAGCGCTATATCCAAGTGTCATCGGTACAGTATACACTCTATCTAGTCCTGTAACCCGAGTGAGATGGTGACCGAACGTCATCGGGAGCATGCCTGGAATAATGACTTTTACACAATGTAATCCGTTTTTTTCTATAAGAGGTACTGTTTGATCTACAACGATTACTTCAAGTCCAGATTGCTGCAGACGGTTTAAAAGTTGATGAAGATCGGATGTTAAATCTATATTAACTGATTGTAATGCATTCATTTCTTGGAACGATTGCACAGGGGCATCGTCACGTAAAAGGAAGTGAAGCCGTTCTTCTGCTTCTTGCAATCCGTACAGCATACTATGGTCTTCCATTTTATTAACGAGATAAGGATCGTGTAAGCAGTTTTCGTAGTGCTCTCTTTTTTGTTCGAGTTCATCGTCTGCTATTAGTAACATGCCAGCTATTTCATGGATGGCACTCTTTAAAGCACGGACAGGATCTAAATGAGAGCCTCCCGCACAAACAACGTTCATTCCATTTTCACGCGTATTTTTCGCAATTACCCATAAGCTTGGGATACCGTGTTCCATCGTTGCGTTAAAAGCATGTAACTCATACCCAGTAATCGTGTACAGTCGCTGAATCATTAATTGTAATTCCGTATCATTTGCTGAACTAAGATCAAGGCGGGGGAGAGGTAATTCGGCATACCAAGTGAGCAAAAAGGCGTCACGCTCTACAATTTCTAAAATGCCGTGAAAAATTGCTTCTTCTAAACTACCACCAATTGCACATCCATTTGATGTTTCATACACGAAAGCATCTCGATGACCGAGACTATAATAAGCAATTGATTCAGGAACTAAAAGTGGTCGGTTTTGTAATAAAGAATAGCCCCATACCCAGTTTTGTTCATAGTCAGGATCAAACGGTTTAAACGGAAAACTATTACGATTATAATGTTCATTTGTATGTACACCGAGTAAGAGGGGATTAAGTGCATGATCCTCTAACTCATGAAAACTGCCGTGTACATTTGTCTTTTTTCCTCGAGGTGACATACCACAATATCGTTCTAAACCTTCTAAAATAGCAGTCGCTTCACTTATTGCAAATGAATGAGTTCGGCCTGCAACACCTTCATTTCCAAACATTAATGGCATGTTTATAATAACGTCAGCAAATGGTAATAAAGAGTGCTGCATTTTTCCGTTTAACATACCGACGCGATAATCTAAATAATCTCTCGTTAAAAATGTGTTTAGTTCATGAATGGAACGACAGCGATATGCTGCTTCGCTTGCTTTTAAGCTCGGTTGTAACGAAATCGCTGCTGCATCCGCCGTATCATCAGGCAAATTGCTACATACAGGGCAGAGCGGATCGGGAAGAAAAGAATGCCGTGTACATTGCAGTGTTTGTAAGTTTAGTAAAATGAGTTCATTTTCTAAAGAAGAATGGCTATGATTTAATATTTTCTCTGTTTCTGCACGAATAAGATGGCACATTTGTAACATACCATTTTGGGTGGCACGTACATCACGCCTTGTTACATTATCTGCCTTTAACGTATATTTCCGCTGTAGTTCCCACATTTCTTGTTGATCAAAGCCGGCGATAAAGCGGCGTCCATCAGAGCAGTTGGAACAGCCAGTTGCAAGAGGATGAATGTAAGGACCGATAATACCTTCACCAAATGAAGTGAATGCACGTAGCCATGGAATATGATTTGACCGAAACATTAGCTCGGCATCATGATGAATAGTAGAAGGAGAGCCATCATGTAATACGAGAGCGAGATGAATATTTTCAGGGAGTTCTTCTGTAAGGCTATGTTGGCGAATGATAGAATATTGTTTGCATAGTTGATCATGTGCATAGTTTGCAAGTAAGCCATCTCCTATAAGCAATATATTTTGAGTCATAGACTGTCCTCCTTTGCAATTAATACACCGTACACACCATCTAAGTTTTCTTTCAAAAATGATTCAATGGCTAAATCAAACACGAATGGATAAAAATTATGTTCTTCTAAATGTTGCAAGGCAAGCCGCACAGATTGCACACCTGGAACTTCTTCTTCCGCTTGTATTTCCACTCTAAAAGAATCCGTGTCATATAAAATAATAGAGGATTCAGGCAAGATATTAGCTCTGTAAGGAGTCTCTTCATTTTGAATATGAAGAAGTGATAGTTGTAGTGCGTTTCGTAAGGCTAACGTCATATTAATATTAGATGCACCGTACCAGCGATCATTTATACCGACCCAAACGACAGGGAAGCTGAGAATCTCTTCGCTTACTGCTATTTTAGGTGTTTCATGAATTGTAGAGAGAGCATCGTAATAAAATCTACAATGTTTATCATGAATTTCAGTTAAATCAATCGTCGTAATTTCTTCTAGCATATGTGACTGCCGCTCATACAATTTATTATTTAAATGTTGTTGTAGCGCCCGGTATACACCTTCTGTCATCGTTTCTCCAGCGCCAATACCGATATCATTATGTTCAGGAATAAGGCGGTGCATAATTTCCGCTACATATGTTTCAATTCCTGCTAAACCAGCTTCTCGGCGCGCTTCATTATGAGTTAAACCACCACAAGTCATAAGAGGCAGGAGGGAAGCAGGGCCATCTGATAGTGGAGTAGCTACTTGAATATGGCATTGTGATAACGGTAATTGATATGAATCTTGTTCATCCCATACATGGAATAAACCAGCTTCTTTAGAAGTTAATGAGTCGAAAAAGCGGAATAAATCAGTTGAGGTATGTTGGTTGGAACGCTGCTCAAGTTGTTCAGAAAGGTTTTCTATCGTATCAATTGTAAAACTTTCATCAGTTGCGAGAGGATGTTTTATAAAAGGATGCCATGCTCCTTCGAGTGTTTCGTAATTTAATAAAAAGAATTGTGGTTCTTTTTCCCGGTAAGAATCATCAGCGACATGTTTAAGTAATTCAAATACGATTATATTTGCTAACATTGCAGATGGAAGTGGTGAAAATGATGCTGATGAATGTTCATTTTGTAAAGTCGTTTCATGTAGCCGATGCCATGCGGATTCCCAGCATTCTTCACGATTAGCTATTACGATAGGGCCGGCTATACCAAGTGCTGATAAACAGACGGCAGGTATGAAGTTCTTTCCTACTTCTCTACAAATCGTGTGAACTGCTCTTAGGCCTTCAATATCTCCATTTTGAGAAACATACAAAATCCAGTCGAAAGGCTCGAACACTTCATGCAGGGGACGATCAATTGTCGTATCTATTTCCTGAACAAGGACATGATCATCAACTTCATGTGCAAGTTCTACTAGCTCATGAATGCGATCGTAATTTGTTTCCTCATAATCTGTAACAAGGTAATGAAAGGTAGGTAATCCTGATTCTAATAAAGAAGAAACTAAGGAAGTAAGCATATCTCCAGAACCAATTATAAGGACGTTTGCCGCGCGATACGTTTCGAATTTTAGAGCGCCTGAATGAGAATCAGCTTCTAAAAATTCAATTTGTGAAGCGTATCTATCAAGTAATGCGCTATTTAATGCATGAGGTGCATCTTGACTTACATCCCGAACGAAACCATTTTCATATAAAATCTCTCCAATTTCAAATACACGATTTTGATAGGGGAGAGGGAGACCATCGGTTATTTCTGCTAAAGAATAATTCCCGTTAAACATTGGCATTAATTTTTCAATCCAGTTGTAAATTCCATCACCGTCCATACGAAATGAACTGGCATTATTTCGAAAATAGACACCCCCGTTTGAGTCGGGAAGGAAAAAAGTATCCTTATTGGCTTTAAGTTTTGCATCAATTGGAAGGTTATTCATTTTAATCCTCCTTACGTTTTAGGCATACATTATTAGCTTATGTTATGAAATTTGTCCCGTATGAATGCAATAAAAAAAGGCTGTAGAATAATTCATTCTACAGCCTTTAATAGATTATTAATCTATCAACCTTCTAATAATAATGATTTTGGATCTTCAAGCATATCTTTAACAGCAACAAGGAAGCTAACTGCTTCTTTACCATCAACAATACGGTGATCGTAAGATAGTGCAAGGTACATCATCGGACGGTTTTCCATACGCTCGTTATCAATCGCAACTGGACGTACTTGGATTTTATGCATTCCTAGAATACCTACTTGTGGGCTATTTAGGATTGGTGTTGACATTAGAGAACCGAATACACCACCGTTTGTAATTGTGAATGTACCACCTTGTAACTCTTTTAATGAAAGTTTGTTATCGCGTGCTTTCATACCTAAATTACGAATCTCGCTTTCAATTTCAGCGAAGTTCAATTGGTTAGCATCGCGTACAACTGGAACAACTAATCCATCTGGAGCTGCTACTGCAATACCGATATCATAGAATTTTTTTATGATAAGCTCGTCGCCTTGAATTTCAGCATTTAATAATGGGAATTGTTTTAATGCTGCAACAACTGCTTTTGTGAAGAATGACATGAAACCAAGACGTACATCATGTTTTTTCTCGAAAGCATCTTTACGCTCTTTACGTAATTCCATGATTGCAGTCATATCAACTTCGTTAAATGTTGTTAACATTGCAGATGTTTGTTGAACTTCTACAAGGCGTTTTGCAATTGTTTGACGGCGGCGGGACATTTTCACGCGCTCAACTGGTTTTTCGAATTCCGTTTTTGCAACTGGAGCAGGAGCTGGACTTTTTGGAGCAGCTGGTGCTTCTTTTGGTGCCGCAGCATGAGCTTGTACATCGTGTGGTCTCACACGTCCAAGTGGATCTGTGCTACGTACATCGTTTAAGTCGATACCTAATTCACGAGCCATTTTTCTAGCAGCTGGTGATGCGATAGGACGGTTCGTATTCGGTAAACCTTGTAAAGTTGTAGTTTGCTCAGCATGTGGTGCCGCAGCTTTCGGTGCTTCAGTTGTTTCTTGTTTTGGCTGTTCAGCAGCCGGTGCAGGTGTACTTACTGCAACTGGTGCTCCGTTTGCATCTAAAATTGCGATAGTTGCACCAACTTCAACTGTATCCCCAGGTTCGCCTAGTAACTTCGATACAATACCTGAATCTTCTGCAATGATTTCTACATTGACTTTATCAGTTTCAAGCTCAACAACGCTGCCACCTTTCTCAACTTTGTCGCCTACGTTGATAAGCCATTGTGAGATAGTTCCTTCAGTAATAGATTCTGCAAGCTCAGGTACTTTAATTTCGATCATTTTAAATGTCCTCCCCTTATTTGCCTAACGGTGTGTTTTTTCTTCTTTTGTCTTCGGTAATCTCCATTTGTTAGCTTGCCCCCCGGGCAGAATATCTGTCCGGGGAGCAGGCTAGAAACCTTCATTGTTACTTTCAGTTGCTGAAAACTTCAATTTCTTGTTTATCTTGACGGAAGTTATATTTCACATCTAAAGCGTGTGCAACAATTAGTTCTTGCTCAGCTTTGTGAGCGAATGGATCGCCACCAGATGGGCTAGAGCGATCTGGGCGTCCAATATAACCTGTTTTCACTTTATCTCCAGCAAGTTCGAACAGAATTGGAGCCATGTAATGCCATGCGCCCATATTACGAGGTTCTTCTTGAACCCAAATAATTTCTTCTAAGTTTTTAAAGCGTTTAATAATAGATTGAACTTTCTCAGCGGGGAATGGGTAAAGCTGTTCAATACGAACGACATGAACTTCATCTAAGTTATACTCATGTTTACCAGACTCAATTTCTGCTGCTAAGTCAATCGCCATTTTACCTGTGCTTAAAACAAGACGTTTTACTTTAGTTGGTTTTGTACCAAGGTTTTCTTGTTCTAGAGCAGGTTGGAAACGTCCTTCGCTTAACTGACTAGCAGTTGAAAGCGTAAGTGGGTGACGTAATAAACTCTTTGGCGTCATCAATACTAATGGTCGAACAGCTTCTGTTCCTAAGATAGATGCTTGACGACGTAAAATATGGAAGTATTGTGCCGCGCTCGTTAAGTTTGCAACTGTCCAGTTATTCTCAGCAGCTAACTGTAAGAATCGCTCTGGACGTGCACTAGAATGCTCTGGTCCTTGACCTTCATAACCGTGCGGTAATAGAAGAACTAAACCAGATTTTTGACCCCATTTTGCTCTTCCTGCTGAAACATATTGATCAAATAATGCTTGCGCAGTATTTGAGAAGTCACCATATTGCGCTTCCCACATAACAAGAGTTTCTGGAGCGAATACGTTATAACCATACTCGTAACCAACAACAGCAGCTTCTGATAACGGACTATTATGAACAGAGAAGGATGCATTAATGTTTGGTAAGCGATGTAATGGTGAATATGTTTCATTTGTATCAGTATCGTGTAATACGATATGACGGTGCGCGAATGTACCACGCTGTGAATCTTGACCAGTTAAACGAATTGGCGTACCTTCTTGTAAAATAGAAGCGAATGCTAATGACTCAGCAAGTGCCCATTCAATTTTACCGTTCTCTTCAAGAGCATCTTTACGGCGCTCAAGAATTTTCTTCACTTTCGGATATACGTTAAAGCCTTCTGGCCAAGATAGTAGACCTTCATTAATTGCACGAAGTGAGTCAATCTCAACACCAGTATCAATTGGCTGAATGCCTTTTGCAACAACATCTGGCACTTTAACGTGAATTGTTGCAGCGCTCGTATCAGCTGGCGGTACTTGTGCATAGTCAGATTTTAATTGCTCTTGTATAAACTGAGTCATTGTTTCAACCTCATCTGCATTTAGAACACCGGCAGCTTGTAATTGATCTGCATAAATCGCTCTTACAGTTGGGTGATTTTTAATCTTTTTGTACACTTGTGGTTGCGTAACTGCTGGGTCATCCATTTCGTTATGACCGTAGCGGCGGTAACCAATTAAATCGATTAAGAAGTCTTTTTTGAACAATGTACGATATTGAATCGCAAGGTTAGCAGCAGCAAGACAAGCTTCTGGATCATCAGCGTTCACGTGAACAATCGGAATATCGAAACCTTTTGCAAGGTCACTTGAATATTTCGTAGAACGAGAATCATAGCTATCAGTTGTAAAACCAACTGCATTGTTTGCGATAACATGAATTGTTCCGCCTGTTTGGTACGCGTTCAATCTGCTTAAGTTCAACGTTTCAGATACAATACCTTGACCAGGGAATGCAGCATCACCATGAACTAAAATTACGAATGATTTTGAAGTATCTTGTTCTGGAAGACCAGATTTTTTACGATTCTCTTGAGCCGCACGTGCAAAACCTTCTACAACAGGGTTAACGAACTCAAGGTGACTTGGGTTATTTGCTAATGTAACGCGAGTGCTAACTTCTTCGTTACTAACGACTTGTTCTCTACCTAAATGGTATTTCACGTCGCCAGTCCAGCCAGAATTTGCCACTGCGCCTTCTATTTTTGCATGTTTGAACTCAGCAAACATGTGACTATATGGTTTTTCTAATACGTGTGCAAGTACGCTTAGACGACCGCGGTGAGCCATACCAATCATGACATCTTCTACGCCGCCCTTTGCACCTTCTAGAACAATTTCATCTAGAACAGGTACAAGCATATCAACGCCCTCGATAGAGAAACGCTTTTGCCCAACGAATGTTTTATGCAAGAATTGCTCGAAACCTTCAACAGCTGTTAAACGTTTTAAAAGAGCAGTTCGTTTTTTATTTGATAGTGGTTGACGCAATGAATTTGATTCCACCATTTGATGCAACCACGCGCGTTCTTCACTATCTTGTATATGAGAAAATTCATAAGCTAAAGATTTTGTATAAACGTCTTTTAATCTATGAATTACATCAAGTGCAGTGTGAATACCTTCTGGTGCATCTTGCCATACTGTTTTTGCTGGAATCGCTTTCAAGTCAGCATCGCTCAGTTCGTTCATTGCTTTCTCAAGAAGAGATTGTCCATTAGCAGCATCTTCCATCGGATTGATGTGAGCCAACGTATGCCCGAATGAACGAATTTGCTCAACAAGCTGAACGACTTTAAGAATTTTTTCAATGTTCCCTGTGTTTTGAGGAGAAAAATGTGTTGCTGTGTTGTCCCCTGTTACGACATCATCTTGAAACGAAGGAGCTCCAAAAATTTCAAAAAGCTCTTGTAATTCCGGATCAACAGAACCTGCTCCAGTTACGTAAAGATCATACTGCTCAATAACATAACCAAGGTTCGGACCATGGAACTTGGCCCAAGGGTTTGTCGTTGTATTCTTCCTCGTCATTTGTTTAAACCTCCCAATGCATATAATCCTTTTTCCATACAAAAGGTGCATTTTGCTCTTTTCAATAATTGATGAACCAATAATCAATGTAAATGTTTTCTTTACTCTTATGTTATTACAATAATTTACATAATACCAAACACTATTACTTATCTGTTTTGTAAAAAAACATTCACAATAACTTATCACCCAAGTTAATCTTTCATGTTATAAAGTAATTTTACAGAAAAATGGGGTGGATATATTTGGTATACCTACACGAATAACTAAAATTGTTGCATGTAAATATAAGTATAATAATTAGAATGTTTCGATAAAAACGAGTTCGAATTATGTATATTGAAATAATAAGCGCTTTCATTTATATTATACAACAATATAACGGAATATAGTATAAAAAATAAAAAATTATGAATTTATCGTAAACTTTATTTAGATAGTGTTAAATATTGAAAGGAAAGTGAAGGATTTCTACAAAAAAAGTTGCTAAACATAAAAAATGCTTCATAAACAGTTAGTTTCTATAAATATGACGAAAAACACCGTAAAACCAATAACGCATTTCGTGGAATAAAGAGATGAATGAAATATTTTAAAAGGATAAAACAAATAGGGAGATATTAAATTTTAAAAATAGAGAGGAGGAGATATAGTAACGGTTCATTACAGTGTTCCATGTTTCATTTCAAAATAGACGTGCTGAAAATGAAAAAGTTTCTTCTATATAAATAGAACGAAAAATAAACAAAATAAATGTAAAGGAAACTTGATGTAAAGTTTGCTTTACATATATACTCGAGATAAGGGAGGAGGGAGAAATTTCCTTGGAAAATAAAATGGTCGAATACCGAAAAAAATTTGGACTATCTCAAGAAAAATTGGCTGAGAAACTTGGAGTTTCCAGACAAACCATTATTTCAATTGAAAAGGGAAAATACGATCCATCACTTCCGTTAGCATTTGAAATAGCGAAAACATTTCAGACAACGATAGAACATGTATTTATTTATGCAGGAAAAGTAGAGGGGGAATAGGGATGAATTATTCACAAAAGTACTTTTTAATTATGGGAATTATTTTCTTTATTATGAGTGGAACCATGATATTAGCGGGCATAATGACGCATTCCGCACCACCGGCTCCAACGTATACAGTACTTGCGATGATGATTATGTGTTTCTGCTTAAGTTACTTACATCCGCAATTTAAAGAAAAAGATGAGCGAATGAAACTCATTCGTTATAAAGGAATGTTCTTCAGCTTTTTTGCGCTAACGGCATATTACCTTCTTTTCTCTTTCGGTTTAAATCTACACGTAATTAAACTATCTGCGGTTGAACTATTAAACATACTAATGGCACTTACGATGAGTACAGTTTTTATCTCATTTGTTGTTTTATCGAAAAGATATTAAGATGGAAGAGAGAAAGGAAGATTAATATATGCAAATGATGTATGCTTTTGGCATTGGGATTGTATTATTTTTAGCCGTATTCTTATTTATTCGGAAAGACGTTCAAGGTGGGACGTTAACGAAACGAGGCTTTTATAAAATGATCGGCTGTTTAGTTGTTATGTTTATAGCGATTATCGTAATGATCGTTTTAATAAATCAGTCACTATAGAATGAACCTTACTTGAGTAAGGTTTTTCTTTTTGATATAAAATCCGAAAATTCCCACTATATCCATTTACTACATATAATGGGTATTATATAATTTAATAAAATGATAGGTAGGGAGCATAGTATATGAATAAAAAAACTATCTTCTTTTTATTAACATGCCTACTACTTATAGCTAGTATTACTTATATAATATGTAACAAACGAGAACAAGTGCCACCGATGTTAGTATGGAAGGATCAAGAATACTATGTTACGAATGAACCTGTCAAAGCAGAAGAAGTCGGGCAAAGGCTCGGAGAAGTAACGAAGAAAATCGAAACGAGTAAAAAAACTACTAAAAACAGTGAATCCAACATATTACAAGAAAAAGCAGAAGTATTCACAACGATAGAAGAAGAAAAAAATCCTCACTCACCTTTAACCATAAAGGAGCATGATAGTGACGAATATAGAGTAGTAAGACCGATGTTACATGTACTATAAAGTGAAAAGGAGACTCATATGCAGACAGTAACTTCATATCCATGGTCGTTAAGAAAAATGTTTGTTTTTTTCCTTTGCTTCATCCTTCCGCCAATCGGTGCAATTTATATTTTGATGAATAGAGAAGCACTACAAAAGAGAGACTTCATTTTATATGTATTATTTGCTGCTATTAATATATCGCTTTGGTTATCACTTATGATCTTTGATCGGAGTATGTGGATGGTAGCAGGGCATTATGTACTTGGAGCAATTGTTATTGTTTTTTCGAATATGAATAATAGATAAGCC
This sequence comes from Bacillus sp. 16GRE42, assembly GCF_019837435.1. Lineage (NCBI taxonomy): Bacteria > Bacillati > Bacillota > Bacilli > Caryophanales > Bacillaceae > Bacillus > Bacillus sp. 16GRE42. The sequence continues at coordinate 367,089 of NZ_JADAXF010000002.1, read as the reverse complement.
AGCAACCTTAGAGTTGCTGGTTTTTATTTTGCTATTTATAATGAAGAAACAAATTTTTAATAGAGAGTAGTGAGCGTTATGAGATGGAAAGAGGGGACGTTTGAAAAAATAGAAACGAATGACTCATCTGTTGAGCAACTTATAAACACGTTTAAGGAACAAAACGTAATTGGTGGAGCGGTTATAAGCTGTTTTAAAGTACATAACGAAAATTTTTTCAAAGAAATACCACATTCGAAAGAGGGACATGAACACTTCTTTAGAAGAATCGTTAACTCTTTAGATATAATACATAGCTTAGAAGAGTTAAAAATACATACGTCAGAAAAATATAAGTTTTATTTTAAAGAGCAGCTGGCAGTCATGCTTGATGGTAGCATTGCCGCTCAAATTTTGTGGGGCGGCGCATATGAAGGGTTTAAGGAGCGACCAGTTATCGCAAAGCAATTAGCAGTCAATGTATGTCAATATGTGTTCCAAGATCGATACGAAGATATTAAAGTGTTCGAAAGCTATCGCCCTTGGACAGATTGGTTTTACGATGTTGCGTGGGATCTTACTTGGATGGTGTTAGATAGTAAGGAGCAGAAAATGTGGTTAGTTTGTGCTACGGATACGGATTGAGAGACAAAGAGCCTTGCAGAAATATTACAAGGCTCTTTGTCTTTTGGGAAAGAAGATTTTAAATTCTTTAATGAAATAGAATGTAGTAATACGAAAGTTATTATCATTTGCTACCAGTTCTGTCGGTTAAATCATTGAGAGTAATTGTTTTGGCATATACCGGTTGTTTTTATTTTTTGGGTTATGTACGTAATTATGAATATATAAAACAAGTTCATAATGGGTTTTGATTTTAAAATATTTAAAGACCCTTTTGAAGAAAGGTGAGAATGATAACAGTATTAACTTTAACATTAGGCTTGCAAATAACTGTAGAAAAACAACAAAATTCAAAGTTTACAAGATTTGCAGATATAGATCGTTACTAGTAGCAGCTTGTTATATTTTGATTGAAATGAGTTTGAAAACGAAATAGTTGTATAGAGATACTATGCAGGAAACAGTTGATAAGCACATAGGGGGCAAAGTACTAGGTGTAATTGTTAAGGAGATTAGTGAACTGGAATACAAAAGAGAAGCCTTTAAGCCGCACAACAAAATAAAAGAGATGAATAGAAAGAGAGGAAGCTAATATAAACAAATATATTAAAGTAGCTGTTGCTTATAAGTTTAAACCTGAGGGGGAAATGTACAAACAGGCACACTATAGAGAGTTGGCACCTGAGGAGCATTTCCAGCAAGGTAAAAATGATGTGTTACACATGTTTAGTAATCGGTTTGATAAGTTAGTCTACCTCGAGGGGATTAATGTTACTGAGGTAAGTGAGTTAGAATACCGAGCGGGTAGAGCTGAGGAGGATGCTGAATTGAGATTCCTCCAGCAAATCACACTGGATGGTTGTGTCTCGTGAGGTAGTAATTCAAGCTACCTCTTTAATTTTACCTAGAGAGATAAGGTGGGGGTAGGTCTACGTATCCGATAGTAGATATTTATAGTAGAAATAATTTCGTATAATCTGACTAGATGATATTACAGAGATAGCACGAATGCATAAGTTATAATTTCAAGTGCCATAAGGATAACCCTGAGGAGAAAAAGACTTCTGATTTTTAAGATTATATAAAATATTCTATATGAAAATTAAAAAGGGGAAGGGCCTATGGGTTTAATAAAAATTACTCCAGAACGTTTGGATCAGTCAGCTAAGTTGGTACAAGATGTTAAACAAACTTTAGACAATATGCACAAAGATCTTTATAATCAAACAGAGTACATAGCGTCTCAGTGGACAGGTGCAACCAGTCAGAATTTCTATCAAATGTTTAATGAAGCTAAACCAAAGATTTTTGAAGTTAATAATCTATTGGATAAAATTTCAGAAGAACTCAAACATTCTGCTAAGAAATTCCGTGAAGCAGATCAAATGAATTATATGATTGCGAAGGCGAAGTCCCAAAAAAATGTAGAATATTTAAAAGGTAGTATGGACGCGAATTTTGGTGATGGTAGAGTGTCAATTAAAGGTAGTGGAACTGTGATGAATGCCGAACATGAGTTATTTGATAATGCAAACTTTACCTTTAAAGCATTAAAAGGTTCAGCAGAATTCAACATACCATATACGGTCGAGGCTGCTAAAGAAGATGTTTTACAACGAAATATTATAGGGGTAAAAATAGAAGGCGCTGTTGCAGAAGAGACGATAGCCTATAAATATAATTCTTCTAAAGGTTTTGGGGAGGAATTAACTCTTACTAGCAAACAAGGAGTAGCTTCTTATGTACAGGGGATTGAGGGATTTTCTTTTAAAAGTGAAAACATGATAGCTTTACAAGTATACGAAGCGGAAATTACGAAGATTAAGATCCCTGATTATATCCCTGTATTAGGTGACTATGATATAGATGTTAAAGGTGAAATCATACTGGGTGGATATGGTTATAAAATCCGTGCAGGTGAAGAATCAGGATTTTCCGCAACAGCACCTAATGGTTATGGTGGAGGATTCGCATTTAAATTTAAGAAGGAAGAGTGAGGATGGGGTTAAAATGCGTAGAGTCACACAAGTAGTAATATGTATTGCAGCGGTACTATTAATTACACTAGCTATGATAAATGGAGAAACGTGGAAAGATAAAATTGTTATTTCGCTGGCTGTTCTTATATTTACTGGATTTTCTCTAGTGTGGAACTCATTTGTTATAAATCTTATGGAAAAAGTCAATAAAAAAAGGGGGAATAAATAAATGAAACTTTTACCGATTGGAACAGTTGTGAAGCTAGAAGATATAGAACAATTTGTGATGATTATTGGAAGAATGGTTACTTCAGCGGATAATCGTGAGTTCGATTATATAGGTGTTCCTTATCCAGTTGGCTATTTGGGTGAGGAAAAAGTATTATGCTTTAATCACGATAAGATTGTGGAAGAAATGCATAGAGGGTATATGACTGAGAGTGAATTGGCTCTACGTGAGAAATTAGTAGAATTGTAAAAAGAAACGTAAATCTTAAAGATATGATAGGAGAAAAAAATGGGGAAGGTAATGAGAATTATTGTAATTATTGGTATCCTTATTCCTCCAGCGTTAATGTGGAGTGCACCTGACATTCCTCTAAATGTTAAACTTCTGTTTACAGGTTTACAACTAACTGTAGGATTCATCGCAGTAGTAGTGTTAGAGGTAATATTTAGAAATCGAAAAAAGAAGAGGGCAAAATAGATATAAACTGTATAGAATGGCAGATAAGAATATTGGTGGTTAATCTTCTCAATAAAAGAAGCTAACAGAAGCAGGGAGAAATCCTTGCTTTATTTTTTGTATAGAATTACTAAGTAGAGTATCGTTAAATTAGGATATCTGAGGGGGATTACTGTAGATGAAACTGGGAATCTGAGTTAAATAAACAGTAGTCTTAAGAGTTATCTCACTGATTTCAAAGAGTGTAAAAACTATAATTTTAATTACTATACAAACTTAAGTAGCATTTTCTTGTCAGTCCTTTCTCAGTTTTATGGAAACAAAAAAAGAGGCCTACCCCTGAGCCAGCTTGTTTGCTGACTAGAAGTAGTCCTCTGTTAACTTGTGGTGTCTGATGGAGACCTCCACAGTTTTAGCTTTTGAGAATACCCTCTCAAGCCTTGATACTATTAGGTTTTATGACCCCGGAGAGGTTCGAACTCACGACCTCCACCCTGTCAAGGTGGCGCTCTCCCTGCTGAGCTACGGGATCTTCAAAAATGCGTATGTACCAGCAACTTTAATCTTTATGCTAAAGTAATTATATATAATTGACTGAAATTTTACAATATTTTTATATTAAACTTTTGAAGGGAAAGTAGTTGGAATGATGCTAGTCGTGTATTAAGGAATATATAAGTAGAGAATGTAATGAAAAGTCGATTCGAATAAAGTGGTTATATTATTTTTTTCGATACCAATCTAAAGGACCTTCATCACTTAAATCAACAAGAAAAGGGAATAAGAAGTGTAAAGGTAAGCTAATAAGTTCTGGCATAGCGTTCAATGTTTTCTTTGATAGATACTGCCTTCCGAAACAATACGGACAATCTTTTTCAAATGTCACGAGTATTGACCATACATCTTTTATTGTCCACTTCGTTTTACAATACGTACAACGCGCCATAGAGTTCCTCCTCATGTTAAGTTTTCTACCATTATATTCCATTCTATTGTAAGAAAGTCATTTGTATTTGGTGTGATAAAATGTAAGTTGTTTTATTTTTATGTGAATTTATTTAGTCATTTATGATCATTTACATATCGTTTGATATTTTTGCAGGATGATAGGTTTTTGGATTCAATATGCAAACTGGCCAATATATCCTTTTTACAATTTACTTAAAATCATGTATAACAGAGATACAAGATTATTTTACCCCGCATTAACGGGCAGTAAGATCCCTGCTCAAAATTCAGCGAAAGCGAAGAAGTTAGGTGGGAGATTAACTGCCGTAAAAGCCCGATTGGTTCAACTAATAATCCGTGGGAGATGAAGAAAACCCCCACGGATTAAAGTTTCACTTTATAAATATTCAAGAGTAGAGGGAGAATTATTGTAATGGTAAGGAAAACGTTCAAGATGCGTGTATCTAGAAATAGAACGATTTCGATTAATGGATCAATTCTTGATGTGGATGTTACACATGATGAGTTTTTACAAGAGTTTGTTGAGTGGGTCGATTCTAAAGGTTGGTCGTTTATGGGGATGACAGATGAGATTACACCTGAGGAAGCTAGTCAAAATTTAATAGATTCATTAATTGATGAGAAGGATAAGAAAGAATAATTCTTTCTTATTTTTTATTGTATATTTATGTTCTTTATCGTAAAAGTATGATATAGTAAAAAACAGTGAACTTTCTTCCAATTTAATACAAATTACGTATGGATTGGTAGATTCAGTTTTTAGACTGTGAGAGTATAGGAAAAGGGAGAGTCATATGGTAAATTTTAAGAAAATTTTGGCTTTTATTACCGTTATTTGTTTATTTTTTTTGACACCTATGACGTTACGTGCTGAGACGAATATTGGAGTGAATCCGGAGCAAGTGGCACCACCACCTAAGGAAGGGCCAAATGTTTTTAGTCAGTTTGCAACTGCGATTGATGCGAAAACTGGAGATGTTTTGTATGACAAAAACGCACATCATCGTGCATTTCCAGCTAGTATGACGAAAGTGTTAACAGCAATTTTACTTATGGAGCATACGAAGCCAGAGGATCAATTTACGTTTTCACAATTAGCATTAGATCAAGAGAAGAGTAATTATCAAATTGAGTTTCAACCTGGTGAGACGATTAATAGAAATACTGCGCTTATGATTTTAATGGTGCTGAGTGCGAATGATGTGTCGTATGCGATTGCGGAGCGTATTGGCGGAAGTGTTGAGAATTTCGCTCATATGATGAATGAGAAAGCGAAGCAATTAGGTGCTACAGATAGTCACTTTGTAACGCCAAATGGATTGCATGATCCGAACCATTATACAACGCCGTATGATATGGCTATGATTACGAGAGGTGTACAAAAGTATCCTGAGATTTTACAAGCGATGAATACGAAAAGGACGACGGTTACGACATCTAGCCAGACGGTTTCTATTTTTAATAAGTCTACTTATTTTGAAAATCCATATAGCATTGGCGGGAAGACGGGTTTTACAAATGAAGCGCGCAATACGCTCGTTTTATTAAATGAGAAGGATGGAAATCGTATTATAAATGTAGTGATGGCTTCTCAAAGACCTGAAATTTATGAAGATTTGAAGCAGATGGCGGACTATTCTTTCGGTCAATTTGTAAAGCAAACTGTACTAGATAAACATAGTTGGCATCAAAAGACAACGTATTTAAATAAAAATATTGATAGCGAACTTGAAAAAAGTGCAGAACTTATGCTTAAGAAAGATGAAGGGAAAAATGTGAGGACGATTTTCCGTACAGCCTCATTAGATAAAGATTCTTTGTATCATAAAGGAATTCATCGTGGTGAGGTAGTTGGTGCAGTTGATATTACGAAAAATAATCAAACAATTGCGACGATAAATGTTCTTTCCAAAGAAGATGTTACTTTTGCGATGCCTAAAAAAGATACGGCTACGCCTGAAGTAAACGAATCAAATGTAAAAATAATAAGCATTGGGATAGGTGCCGCTCTATTATTTGGAGCTATTTTATTTGTAGTGCTACGCCGAAATACAACAGGAATGAAATCAGAAGAAAAATAAATTACTAGTTAAAAGGCTGTGAAGAGACTTTGTCACAGTCTTTTTTTATATATTAAAAATAACTAATAATTGTAAATTTTCTTATTGCATTTCTGTTTTGTTCGTTATATTATTTACTTGTGTTCTTGTTAAAGAACAATAGTGAATATTGCATACTTCAAATAATATAAAACAACGGAGAGGGAGAGAGACGATGAAATTAATTTGGAAGGTGATTAGCAACGTTATCTCATTCGTTTTATTTGCGTTGATGGTTTGTTTAGCTTTTATAGTTATTTCTTCAAAAGCGAGTGGTGGTGATCCAACAGTGCTGGGATATCAATTTAAGAGCGTACTTTCAGGATCAATGGAACCAACATTTTTAACAGGATCAATCATTGCAATAGAGCCGACGAAAGATGGTTCTAAATATCAAAAAGGTGATGTTATTACTTTTAAAGAGAAAGATGAAAAAATTATCACCCACCGTATTATCGGTGTGAAAGATATAAATGGAAAAGTAATGTATGAAACAAAAGGGGATAACAACAACGGACCAGACTTAGAACCGGTGCTTGCGGACAATGTTATTGGTAAATATGCGGATATAACAGTACCTTATGCAGGGTATGCATTAAATTATGCGAATTCAAAAGCGGGAGCGGCATTGCTTCTTATTATTCCAGGAGTCTTTTTGCTAGGCTATTCCGCGATTTCTATTTTTAGCGCTATTCGTAGCATTGACGGAGAAAAGAAAGAGAAAAAAGTAGAACAATCCGTCTAGTTATTTTGGTTATACTTTCCGTTTAGGAAGTTGACAAATATATAGATTAAGGGGATATGGACATGACTTTAAAGAAAAAATTAGGGATGGGTATTGCATCAGCAGTATTAGGAGCAGCATTAGTTGGCGGAGGAACATTTGCATTCTTTAGCGATAAAGAAGTATCAAACAATACATTTGCGGCTGGTACGCTTGATTTAGCATTAAATCCATCAACAGTTGTTAATGTATCGAATTTAAAACCTGGTGATACAGTTGAAAAAGAATTTAAATTAGAAAATAAAGGTACATTAGATATTAAAAAAGTTCTATTAAAAACAGACTATAGTGTAGAAGATACGAAGAAAGATAATAAAGATGATTTTGGTAAACATATTAAAGTAACATTCTTAAAAAATGTAGATAAGCATGAGACGATTGTGAAACAAACTACATTAGATAAATTGAAGGGTGATACACTTACAGCAGTAGATAATGATTTAGCTGCTTGGTTCTGGGATGAAAAAGGTATTTCTGCAGGTAAATCTGATAAATTCAAAGTGAAATTTGAGTTCGTTGATAATAAAAAAGATCAAAATGAATTCCAAGGTGATAAACTACAATTAACTTGGACGTTTGATGCACAACAAGGCGATGCTGAAGCAAAATAATAAGGACAATAAAAAGAGACTATCAAAAGTGCAGTGATCCCTGTCAAGTAGACAGTATTAAAAAAGCGCAACTAAGCAACCTGAGTTCTATATTTATATGGACTCAGGTTATTTAATTTCTTTTGAAATCTTTGATGATTATAAAAGTACATATATTTACGCACGGCAAGTTTGACCTCATTCGCTTTACGGAAGGAGTGTAAATGAAAACACTCTGCCTTAAAGTGACTGAAGAAGTTTTCCATACAAGCATTATCCCAACAGTTGCCTCTTCGAGACATACTTGCCTTCATCTGATATTTTTTAAGTAATTGATTATATTGACGAGATGTATACTGGGACCCTTGATCACTATGTAAGAGGATTCCCTTTACATTTCGTTTTTTCTTTGCCTTTTTAAGTGTATCTAACACAAGTTTTAAGTCGTTTCTACGACTGGTTTCATAGGCAACAATTTCATTATTATATAAATCCTTAATAGCGGATAAGTACAAGCGCTGTCCATTGAAAATCAAATAGGTAATATCGGTTACCCATTTCTCATCCGGTTTTAAAGCTTGAAACTCCCTATTTAGATGGTTCTCTGAAATCACATAAGCTTCTTTTTTTCCTAATTACGGCTTTGATACCTAGTTCACTCATCAATCTTTGGATGCGCTTATGATTCAAATGAAGGTTATATGTGGCTTTCAGCCACACTTGTATTCTTCTATATCCATAAATTCCTCTTAATTTTTTATGACACTTCAATATCTTTTTCTTAATTTCGATATCCTCGGATTGTTTTATTGAAGGCGTCGTATGCCGTTTTATCCATTTGTAGTACCCACTTCTGGTTACACCAGCAATATTGCATAGAATGGTCACTGTATAACCTGTTTTTTTCATTTCATGGATAACTTCGAATTTTTTCGTTTTGGATACGACTTTCATTCCTCCTTTTACATCCCTAAGAGCTTTTTTAATATTTCATTTTCCGCTTCTAATCGTCGGATCTTAGCTTCAGAATCTTCGGGTCTAAGCCTTGGTCTACCTAAACCTGGTCCTTTCGCTTTACCGCGTTTTTCTTCTAGTCCTTTGATTCCTTCAGCTTCAAAGTATTTCACCCAACGACTTACAACCGAGTGATGAATACCTAATTCTTTCGCAATGGTTTTATAGCTCATGCCTTCTTTTAAGTATAAATCTATAGCTTTTTTCTTAAATTCTACATCGTAAGTGACTCTAATTTTTCCCATAAAAAAATCCCCTCCATAGTAAACAGGTTAGTGTTCTTTCTTTTTCCTGTCTACTATAAGGAGATCATATCAAAAGAGGTAGTCTCTTTTTATGTTAAAAGAGAAATGTAAAAAGAAGCATAATTTTTATATCATTTTGTAATTCACTTTATTATAATAAAGATATAGTTCTTGATAAAGAACAAGTTGTTCGATAGGAGAGATTAAAATGCTGAAGCCACCTAGCAATTTCAAAAAGATGCTTATATTGCCATGTTTATGTTCTATTACTTTTTATTTAGGCTCTCAAATGATGACTTATACAGAAGCAGCTTTCGTTCATGAAACGAAAGTAACGGCTACCATTTCTACAGCAAGTATTTTTCCAAAAACAGTTGATCAATTAACAGAACAAGCTAAGCAACATAAGGAAGTTATTTTGCGTGAGTATGAAGGGATGAAATTGAAATTAACCTTTACTTCCATTCAAGAGTTAGAGCAGGTGCTTACTACGTGGAAGCAAGGGCGTGAGAAAATAGTTGCGGAAAGAGAATTGTTACAAAAAGTATATGTATCAATAGAGAGTTTTTATAATCAAGTGCAAGAAGAGTTAAAAAGTAATACAACCGAATCGAATAAGCAAGTATTCTCGTATGTGAATGCGGGCTTCCATATAGTGAAAGACAATTGTGAGTATGTTGATAAAGAGGTAAAGTTACAGGTGATTGATAAACAAATTCAAGATTTTGAGAAGTTACTAGTAGATGAAACAGCAAAACTAGAAGAGGGTAAGAAACAAGAAGAAGCGAAAAAATTAGAAGAGAAGAAGCAAGAAGAAGCGAAAAAGTTAGAAGAGAGTAAGAAACAAGAAGAAGCGAAAAAGTTAGAAGAAAGTAAGAAATAAGAAGAAGCGAAAAAGTTAGAAGAGAGTAAGAAACAAGAAGAAGCGAAAAAGTTAGAAGAAAGTAAGAAACAAGAAGAAGCGAAAAAGTTAGAAGAGAGTAAGAAACAAGAAGAAACAAAAAAGCTAGAAGAGAAGAAGAAACAAGAAGAACAGAAAAATAAAGATAGCAAGTAAAATATAGTAACATTCCAGAGCAGATAGGGATTATAAAACAAATAGGTGAGGAGGGCACTATCACTCGCCTATTTTTCGTATCCTTCTCATCTTATTTAGCCACCTAGAGGTAGTTAGATGGATGAGGGATACTAATTAGTGGAGATAGGTCAAGAAATCAACAAAATCTTTTCTTGATTTCTTGATATTTTACTGAAAAATCAAAATAATATTGAGAAATAAAAATAACTGAAAATATTAATAAATATGTGTTGTATTTATATAGGTTTGTTCGTTATAATGAACATAAGGTTTTTAAAAAAGAACAAATATTAGCTAAGCTAATATAGTTTTAGTTACATCTCTTATTTTAAATAAGAGATAGCAATAAAAATATAAAAAACAGCTAGGGGGAATTGATTGTGAGTCTGAAAAAGAAATTAGGTATGGGAGTTGCATCAGCAGCATTGGGGTTATCTTTAATTGGTGGAGGAACATTCGCTTACTTTAGCGATAAAGAAGTATCTAACAATACATTTGCAGCTGGGACGTTAGATCTTACATTAGACCCTAAAACGCTTGTAGATATTAAAGATTTAAAACCAGGGGATTCTATTAAGAAAGAGTTCTTATTAAAGAATAGCGGTACATTAACAATTAAAGACGTTAAACTAGCAACAAAGTATACTGTGAAAGATGCAAAAGGCGATAATGCTGGTGAAGACTTTGGTAAGCACGTTAAAGTGAAATTCCTTTGGAACTGGGATAAACAAAGTGAGCCTGTATATGAAACAACTTTAGCAGATTTACAAAATGCTGATCCAGATCTTTTAGCTAAAGACATCTTTGCTCCTGAGTGGGGAGAAAAGGGTGGATTAGAAGCAGGCACAGAGGATTATCTGTGGGTACAATTTGAATTTGTAGATAATGGGAAAGAACAAAATATCTTCCAAGGTGATTCATTGAATTTAGAATGGACATTCAATGCTAACCAAGAAGCTGGCGAAGAAAAATAATTAAAAAGCGGGGATTCCCCGCTTTTTTTATAAAGAAAAAAGAAGTGCTGGTTGTAAGCACTTCTTTCTATTTATTATTTTTGATCGTGCTTCCATTTTGTAAATTCAAGAAATTCACGAAATTGTTCTTTGGAGACACCTGAGCTCATCGCATCTTTAACGAGTTGTGTCCATTCGGAGTCTAAGTGATTTTCCTTTGCTGTTTCATCATGAAGTAGAGTATCAACTGGAATTTGTAGAACTGCTGCAATTTTTTCAAGAAACTGAATGGAAGGGTTTTTTTGTAAATTTCGTTCTATAGAACTAATGTAAGATTTAGCAACACCAGCTTTTTCGGCAAGTTCAGTTAATGAAATACCTTTTTGTAAGCGAAGGCGTTTTATACGTTCTCCAATCATATTTGCGCACCTTTCTATCAATATGTAGTCGTCTTATGATGTCATTATTATAACATAAACTTCGTTAAAAAGAACAAGCCTATTGAGCCTGACTGGATGGCTTCATACGTTGGAAAAAATGTTCGATATCTTGCAGGGCGATACCAGCATCTAGAGCTTCAAGTATTAAATCAATCCATTCTTGGTCCAGTGCGTCAGTCTTATCTTTGTACAAATGTAATTCCTCCCTAATTATCGGTCATAACTGCTGCTACAGAATATATGATAATGCAATCGCATTTTGTGTTTTATATAGTGAATTATCAAATATTTTGTAGATAAAACAAAGATAAAATCCCCATTAAATTCCCTCTATGGAAATTATAAAGTTTCTGACAAGTATTTTCAATATTTTCAGAAAATATTGTTGAATTGTGATATATTCGTATGCTAACTATGGAATTTTTACAAATGTATTAAAAACATTACATAATATGACTAAATATTGAAAAAATATTGAATTTTTAATAAAATTCAATTTGTAATACATATTATTTATTAGGGGAGGAAATAAGGGATGAACAAGAAACCGTTCAAAGTTTTGTCATCAATCGCTTTGACAGCTGTATTAGGTCTTTCGTTCGGAGCTGGTACTCAATCTGCATATGCTGAAACGCCTGTGAATAAGACAGCTACGAGCCCAGTTGATGATCATTTAATTCCAGAAGAACGTTTAGCGGATGCGCTAAAAAAACGTGGGGTAATTGATTCGAAGGCTTCAGAGAAAGAAACAAAGAAAGCTGTCGAAAAATACGTAGAGAACAAAAAGGGTGAAAATCCTGGGAAAGAAGTAACAAATGGGGACCCACTTACGAAAGAAGCATCTGACTTTTTAAAGAAAGTGAAAGATGCAAAAGCAGATACGAAAGAAAAGTTAGACAAACCAGCAACAGGAACACCTGCAGCGACAGGCCCAGTTAAGGGTGGTCTAAATGGTAAAGTACCAACATCTCCAGCAAAGGGAAAAGAATATAACGGTGAAGTTCGTAAAGATAAAGTACTCGTTTTACTTGTAGAGTACGCTGACTTTAAACATAACAATATCGATAAAGAGCCTGGCTATATGTATTCGGAAGACTTTAACAAAGAACATTATGAAAAAATGTTATTCGGTAATGAGCCATTTGCGTTAGAGGATGGAAGCAAAATCGAAACGTTTAAACAATATTATGAAGAGCAATCTGGTGGTAGTTACACAGTAGACGGAACGGTTACAAAATGGTTAACAGTTCCTGGTAAAGCTGCTGATTACGGTGCGGATGCTGCTACAGGTCATGATAATAAAGGACCAAAAGGACCACGTGATTTAGTAAAAGATGCATTAAAAGCAGCTGTAGATAGCGGTATTGATTTATCTGAGTTTGATCAGTTCGATCAATACGATGTAAATGGTGATGGAAATCAAAAGCAACCGGACGGGTTAATTGATCACTTAATGATTATTCATGCAGGTGTTGGACAAGAAGCGGGCGGTGGTAAATTAGGTGACGATGCAATTTGGTCACATCGCTGGACAGTTGGACCAAAACCATTCCCAATTGAAGGTACACAAGCGAAAGTTCCATATTGGGGCGGAAAGATAGCGGCATTCGACTATACAATTGAGCCAGAAGATGGCGCAGTTGGTGTATTCGCGCATGAATATGGTCATGATTTAGGCCTTCCAGATGAGTATGATACAGACTATACTGGTCATGGTGAGCCAATTCAAGCTTGGTCTGTTATGAGTGGCGGAAGCTGGGCTGGTAAGATTGCAGGAACAACGCCAACGAGTTTCTCACCACAAAATAAAGAGTTTTTCCAAAAAACAATTGGTGGTAACTGGGCGAATATCGTAGAAGTAGATTACGAGAAATTAAATAAAGGTATCGGTCTAGCAACATATTTAGACCAAAGTGTTACGAAAACGAACCGTCCAGGTATGATTCGTGTAAACTTACCTGATAAAGATATAAAAACGATTGCTCCAGCATTTGGTAAGCAGTACTACTACAGCACAAAAGGTGACAATCTTCATACAACGTTAGAAACACCATTGTTCGATTTAACGAATGCAACGAATGCGAAATTTGATTTCAAATCGTTATATGAAATCGAAGCAGAGTATGATTTCCTTGAAGTACATGCTGTAACAGAAGATGGGCAAAAAACGCTAATTGAAAAACTTGGTGAGAAAGCAAATAGTGGAAATGCACATTCGACAAATGGAAAATGGGTTGATAAATCATATGATTTAAGCCAATTCAAAGGTAAGAAAGTAAAATTAACATTTGAATACATTACAGATGGTGGTTTAGCATTAAACGGTTTCCTACTTGATAATGCTTCATTAACAGTAGATGGCAAAGTAGTATTCTCTGATGATGCAGAAGGTACACCACAATTTAAATTAGATGGTTTCGCAGTTTCTAACGGAACTGAGAAGAAAAAACATAACTACTATGTAGAGTGGAGAAATCATACTGGATCAGATAGCGCATTGAAATTTGCTCGCGGTCCAGAATATAACTCTGGTATGGTTGTATGGTATGCAGACTCAGCTTACACAGATAACTGGGTTGGTTTACATCCAGGACATGGTTTCCTTGGTGTAGTTGACTCTCATCCAGAAGCAATTGTAGGAACTTTAAATGGTAAACCGACAATTGACAGTAGTACACGATTCCAAATCGCTGATGCGGCGTTCTCATTCGATAAAACGCCAGCATGGAAAGTTGTATCTCCAACTCGTGGAACGTATACGTATAACGGCTTAGCAGGTGTGTCGAAGTTTGATGATTCAAAAACGTATATTAATCAACAGATTCCAGATGCAGGACGTATTTTACCGAACCTTGGCCTAAAGTTTGAAGTAGTAGGACAAGCTGATGATAATTCTGCAGGTGCTGTTCGCTTATATCGTTAATACAGTAAAACTACCGAGAGATTTTCTTTCGGTAGTTTTTTTGTGAGCAATGAATTTTATATAAAAGAAGAAATTATATATAATGTAACTTTACGAATAGAAATTTATTATATATGAAGTCTATATAAATAATGAAAGAATTGGATAAAAATAGTGGGAGAAGGTGAATGAATGAGTGTTTCTTCTATTGTAAATAAACAAAAAGCATATTTTTATAATGGCCATACGAGAAGTGTAGAAGTGAGAAAGAATAATTTGAAGAAGCTTTATGAAGGCATTCAGCGTTTTGAAGAAGAAATATTTCAGGCATTGAAATTAGATTTAAATAAGTCAGTTCATGAGTCGTTTACAACGGAAGTTGGATATGTATTAAAAGAAATTTCCTTTCAATTGAAGCATATTTCATCGTGGAGTAAACCGAAGCGGGTTCGAACAGCACTCACTCATTTTGGATCAAAGGGGAAAGTAGTTCCTGAACCGTACGGTGTGACACTTATTATTGCACCATGGAACTATCCATTTCAATTAGCAATTGCACCTCTTGTAGGAGCGTTGGCGGCTGGAAATACAATTGTTTTAAAGCCATCAGAGCTAACGCCAAACGTTTCCAAAGTGCTTACGAGGATGTTAGAGGAATTATTCCAAGAAGAGCTTGTAGCGGTAGTAGAAGGCGGTGTAGAAAAGAGTACGGAATTGTTAAAGGAACCGTTTGATTATATTTTCTTTACAGGTAGTGTCGGTGTTGGAAAAGTTGTGATGGAAGCAGCGGCGAAACGGTTGACGCCACTCACGTTAGAACTTGGGGGAAAAAGCCCATGTATTGTACATAAAGATGCAAAAATAGATGTAACAGCAAGACGAATTGTGTGGGGGAAGTTTTTAAATGCAGGGCAAACGTGTGTAGCGCCTGATTATATGTATGTGCATGCTTCGGTGAAAGAACAGTTAATCGAGGCATTACGACACGAAATTGCGGAGCAGTATGGAAAAGATTCACTAAACAATGACAATTATGTACGAATTGTGACTGAACGTCATTTTGAACGTTTATGTGCATTTTTGAAAGATGGTAAAACGGTAATCGGCGGGAACTATAAAAAAGAAACTTTACATATAGAACCAACAGTGTTAACGAATGTTACATGGCAAAGTACTGTTATGGAAGATGAAATTTTTGGTCCGATTTTACCAATTGTAGAATATGACAACATAGAAGAGGTAATTGGAACAATTCAGCAACAATCAAAGCCGTTAGCGTTATATGTATTTTCTGAAGATAAAGAAGTACAAAAGAAAGTGACGAGTAATATTTCATATGGCGGAGGCTGTATTAATGATGTTGTCTATCATCTTGCAACGCCATATTTACCTTTTGGTGGTGTTGGAAGTAGTGGATTAGGTAGTTATCATGGGGAAGAAAGTTTTCGGACTTTTTCACATTATAAAAGCATTTTAGCCCAATCTACGGCATTCGATATGAAAATTCGTTACTCTTCTACAAAAAGTGCTTTAAAATTCATACGAAAGTTGTTAAAATGATGATGGTGTTTATCAGTAGGCGTAGCCGTATGATAATAGCCCCTTCGCAATGGAAGGGGTTTTTCTGTTCGACATATGTATCATGCAAAAATGAATCAAACATACTACATAAAGAATAGAAGAGAACGCTGCTAAACAACCATTTTTGTTTGGATCGAAACAAAAAATAGTCTATAGAACATAAATATTTATTCATGAATATAAAAATTAAAATTTAAGGTAGATAGGACGGGAAAATGAAAAAGATTATTAAAGTTGAAGCAGTAGAAAAACATTTTGGAAATCAAGTGATTATCCCACCTCTTTCTTTAGACATTAAAGAAGGGGAATTTTTAACGATTTTAGGGCCGAGTGGTTGCGGGAAAACAACGTTACTTCGCATGATCGCAGGTTTTGAAACGCCAACTAAAGGGAATCTTTTATTAGATGATGAAAAGATTAACGATTTGCCACCATATAAGCGTCATATGAACTTAGTGTTCCAACATTATGCGCTATTCCCACATATGAATGTGGAGAAAAATATTTGTTTCGGTATGAAAATGCAGAAAGTACCGGCAGCAGAGCAGAAAGAGCGTGCTGAAGAGGCAATGCGTTTAACGCAGTTACTTGAGTTCCGTAATCGTAAACCTGCAAAGCTTTCTGGTGGACAGCAACAGCGTGTAGCAATTGCGAGAGCGATTGTAAATAACCCGCGTGTATTATTACTAGATGAGCCACTTGGGGCGTTAGACTTTAAGTTAAGAAAAGATTTGCAACGTGAATTGAAAAACTTACAACGTAATTTAGGAATTACATTCATATACGTAACGCACGATCAAGAAGAAGCGATGAGCATGAGTGATCGTATTGTCGTTATGAATAAAGGACATATTGAGCAAATTGGAACGCCGAAAGAAATTTACAATAAGCCGAAAACAATGTTCGTTGCGACATTTATCGGTGAAAATAATATTGTGAAAAACGGGGAAGGCTATGTAGCAATTCGCCCTGAAAACGTAAAGGTACGTTCGGTTGAAGAGCCGATTTTAAAAGAATACCATCTTGGACATATTGAAGACGTTGAGTTTGTTGGAAATATGGAAAAGCTGTATGTACGTGACGAGAAAACATCAGAATTACTAATGGCATATCAAACTGCTGAAGAAGCAGCGCAGTGGAGCATTGGAGATAATGTATACGTAGGCTGGGAGCAAGAGGACGAGGTGACCTTAAATTGAAAAAAGGGAAATTACTCGCACTACCGACAGTCGCGTGGCTGTTAATCTTCTTCCTAATTCCCCTTCTGTTTGTATTGGCATTTGCCTTTATGCAGCGCGGGGCATATGGGACAGTGGAAATGCAATTTACGTTAGAGAATATAGCTCGTGTGTTTGATCCACTATACATGGGAACGTTATGGGAAACTGTTAAGATTGCAGTTATTACAACAGTAATCTGTTTAGTAATTGGTTATCCATTTGCTTATACAATTACAATTGTTGATCGCAAATACCGTTCCATTCTTTTATTATTGGCAACGATCCCGTTTTGGATTAACTTCCTTGTTCGTTCATACGCATGGATTGTTATTTTACGTTCACAAGGTCTTGTAAACACATTGCTATTGAAACTAGGTATTATAAGTGAACCTTTAAATTTACTATATAACACACCTTCTGTAATACTCGGAATGGTCTATTCTTTATTACCATTTATGATTTTACCGGTGTATGCAGCGATTGAGCAGCTTGATAAGCGTAAGCTAGAAGCAGCTTATGATTTAGGAGCAACACCAGCAAAGGCATTTTGGAATGTAACAGTACCAATGACGATGTCAGGGATTGCTACTGGTTCTATTTTAGTGTTTGTTTCTTCTATCGGAATGTTTGTTGTATCAGACGTTATGGGTGGATCGAAAGTAGCATTAATCGGAAACGTAATTCAAAATCAATTCTTAGGAGCGCGTGACTGGCCGTTTGGATCTGCGTTATCTATGATTGTTGTTCTATTCTCTGTTCTGTTAATTTACTTATATTATCGTGCAACGAAAGTATATAAATATGATGGAAACGGAGGGGAATAGGCAAAGATGAAGAAGTTTTTAGTTTCTTATTCTTGGTTAATTTTATTGTTCTTGTATTTTCCAATGATGGTTTTAATGGTATATTCCTTCAATGATTCTCGCATTAATGCGGAATGGGAAGGTTTTACATTCCATTGGTATACAGATTTATTTCAAAAGCAAGATGTTATTGATGCGTTTGTAAATAGTATGACGATTGCGATCGTAACGACGGTTGTAACGACAGTTCTTGGTGTGATTTTCGCGATTGCATTACATCGTTATAAATATCGTTATGAAGGGGCTATTAACGGTCTTGTGTATTTACCAATTTTAATTCCTGATATTTTAATGGGATTATCTTTACTTATCTTATTTAGTCAATTAGGTATGGAGCTTGGCAAAACAACAATTATTATTGCGCACATTACATTTAGTATTTCATTTGTTGTCGTTATTTTAGCAGCACGTCTTTCTGGAATGGGACGTGATTTAGAAGAGGCTGCCAATGATTTAGGAGCAACGCCGTGGCAAACATTTCGTTATGTAACGTTCCCGGCAATTGCACCAGGAGTTGTTTCAGCCGCATTATTAACATTCACATTATCAATTGATGATTTTGTAATTAGTTTCTTCGTATCAGGACCAGGATCAACAACATTGCCATTATACATTTACAGTATGGTTAAGCGCGGAGTATCACCAGAAATTAATGCACTTTCTACAATTTTAATTGTGGCTATCGTAGGATTAATGGTTCTATCTGAAATCTTCCGTAACAAAGGTGCAGATGGTGAAGAAAACTCTGGAGGACACCTTCCTTTATAATACGAACGATATAGAAAGTACGAGGAGGTAATAAACCGATGAAATTAATAAAAAGATTAGCCGGCGCAGCAATTAGCTTTAGCCTTGTTGCTGGTGTACTTGCTGGTTGTGGTGAAAAGAAAGAAGAGTTAAATATTTATAGCTGGGCTGACAATTTTGATGAGCAAGTGCTAAGAGATTTTGAAAAGAAATATAACGTGAAAATTAACTATGATAAGTATGCAAGTAATGAAGAAATGCTTGCGAAATTACAAGCAGGTGGCGCGAAGTATGATTTAATTCAGCCGTCTGATTACATGGTTAAAACAATGGCGAAAATGGATTTATTAGCGCCGTTAGACAAAAAGAATATCCCGAATATCGAAAATATGGTTTCTAACTTCAAAACACCGGCGTTTGATTCAGAGAATAAATATTCTTTAGTATATACTTGGGGTGTAACAGGTATTGCATACAATAAAAAGTATGTGAAAGAAGCTCCTACAAGCTGGGCTGACCTATGGAATGAAAAATATAAAGGGCATGTAACTTTATTAAATGATTCTCGTGAAGTGTTAGGAATGGGTCTTAAAAAGCATGGATTCTCAAACAGCACGAAAGACGATACACAGTTAAAGACAGCAGCAGATGATTTAAAGAAGCTGCTTCCAAACTTATTAGCATTTGATACAGATAATATTAAACAAAAATTCATTACAGAAGATGCTTGGATCGGAACAGTTTGGTCTGGAGATGCAGCATTTATCGCAAAAGATAATAAAGATGTAGAGTATGTTGTACCAAAAGAAGGCGGCACAATTTGGGCTGATACGTTAGCAATTCCAAAAGGTGCGAAAAACAAAGAGCTTGCAGAGAAGTTTATGAACTACTTATTAGATGAAAAAGTAAGTGTGAAAAACTACGAGTCAATTGGATACAGTAATCCTAATGAAAAAGCTCATCCTCTTCATAGTAAAGAATATCGTGATAATCATATGATCTTCTTAACGAAAGAAGAATTAGATCGTACGGAATGGCTTGTTGATGTAGACGATAAGCTAAAAGACTATGATCGTTACTGGACAGAGTTAAAAACAAAAGGTAAATAAGTAAGGAAATGCGGTTTCTAAAGTAGAAATCGCATTTTTTCATAGTAGGAGGAAATCGCTTGAAAAAGAAGTTGCATCAATATGAGGTAGTATGTATCGTTTTATTACTTGCTATATTTGGCATTGTTGCTTGGCGCGTACATGCGGGTGGCGTTACAGTGATGGATACATATGTCCGAGCATTAGTAAAAGGATTACAAACAGAAGGTTCGCTTACATTTTTTTCACACTATACAAAATTAGGTTCTGCTATCGGGATTGTAACTACGCTGGCTATAAGTTTACTTGTTTTTTGGAGAAAACGTTATTATGCTGCGATGATCGTGTATCCAATGGGCATTTTAATAACACATCTTGTTAATAAAGGGATAAAAGAAATTGTGAAAAGAGAGCGTCCGTCGTTAAATGAAGCGTTGGATGCGCTTGGATATAGCTTTCCTAGTGGGCATGCAATGTTATCTATTATGACATTCGGATTTCTTGCTTATATCATTGCGGCAAATTTGAAGAGTGTAACGGGGAAATATGTTATAACGATTTTGATGGGAATCGTAATTGTATCGATTGGATTAAGTAGAGTTATTTTAAATGTACATTATCCAACTGATATTTTAGCTGGTTATTGCGTAGGTGGTATTTTGCTAATTATAGCGATTTACTGCCATCGTTTACTTACGGAGAGATTGGGACTTAATAAAGAGAGATAAAAAACGTCTGGAAAAACTATCAATATAGTGTTTCCAGACGTTTTTTGTTTGTACGAAGATGTGATACAGTATAAATGACAATTGAATTATTTAAAGTAGGTGAAAATGTGTGAAAACAAATGTAAATAAAGTAGATAAGTGGGGGAAATTAGGCGCTTTTTTGTATCAGTTTCGTTATACAGTAATTGTAGCATTACTATTGCTTGCGATCGCACTTGGTATTTTCGCTCCAAAGCTGCCGGGAGTATTAGGTGGTGATGGTTTCCAAACGGAAGGGGACTATCAAAAAACGAAAGAAATTTTAGATAAAGATTTTAAGAGGTCTCAAGACACACTGCTACTCGTTTTTGAAAAAAATAAGGGTGTTTCACATGAGGAATTTCAAAAGCAAGTAGAGGAAATTGTAAAGAATGTACAAGAGAAAGAGACTTATGAATCTTTCCATCACCCGATACAAAATAAAGAAATGTTACAAGATGATATTGGCTATGCGACAATTTTATTTTCCGGGAAAACAAATAAGGAACGAATGGAAAAGACGTTACAATTTGCTGATAAAGTCGAAAAGGAAAGTAATGCAGCGTTAAAAGTAACGCCAACAGGATTTCCAAAAATTAATCAAGAGATTAATGAAAGAACGCAAAATGACTTAAAAGTAGCAGAGATGATTGGGTTACCAATTGCATTTCTCGTATTACTATTTTCATTTGGTAGCCTTTTGGCATCTATTTTACCAATTGTAAATGGAGCACTTAGTGTTATTAGTACGATGGGCATATTATACTTTATAGGTAGCGATAAGGAACTATCTATCTTTGTGTTAAATGTTGCACCGATGATCGGACTTGCGCTATCTATTGATTTTGCACTATTATTTGTAAATCGCTTTCGAGAGGAAGTTGCAAAGCGAACGGTAAAAGAAGCGATAGCAATTACATATCAAACAGCAGGGCGCGCTATCGTATTTTCAGGATTATGTGTATTTGTTGGATTATCCGGCTTGTTTTTCTTTAAAATCGATTATATTCAGTCTGTCGCAATTAGTGGAATGATTGTTGTGATTATGAGTATTTTATTCTCACTCACACTTCTTCCAGCGTTATTGTCATTAATTGGGGAACGAATATTAAAAAAGAATCAAGTAGCGCATACGCCGGCAAAGGCGTGGCGTAAGTTTGCACAATTTGTAATGAAACATCCAATTGCGATGATTATTGTTGTTACAACATTTATTGTTATTTGCTTATTACCGTTACGTACAGCTAATTTGCAGTTCCCTGACGTAGAAGCTCTACCTAAACAAAGTGATACAAGAATTGCATATGAGAAGTACGAAGAGGCATTTAATAAAACTGCAAAAAAACATGCTGATGTTACGTTAGTGGTAGAGACGAAAAAAGATATGAAAGAAAAAGAAAGTTTACAAAAGATAGAAGAAGTCGTTCAAAAGTTAAAAGATGATAAGAAAGTATATGAAGTGAGAAGCTTATACGACGGGTTAACTGGTATGAAAGCAGATCAAGTTGCTGGAATGTTAGAGTCGCCAGAAGCTGCGAAACTAGCTCCTATATTTGAAGCATATACGAAAGGAAATAAGACGACGATAGAAATCTTTTTGAAAACAAAACCACGTACTGAAACTGCTAAACAGTGGGTTCGTGATTTTAAACAAAATTATAACGAAACAGATGTTACGTATTATTTAGGTGGGATGACGACGTTCCAACAAGAGTTAGAAGATGAAATTAAAGATAAAGTTGCAATTGGTATGTCTGTTATATTTGGCTCTACCTTTGTTATATTATTATTTGCATTCCGATCTATACTCATTCCGATTAAGGCGATTATTATGAATATACTTAGTTTAAGCGCAACAATTGGAATTGTTGTTTGGTTATTTGAAGGTGGGCATTTTGGTTTAGAAGCGAGTCCTGTTCTATTTGTCTTACCAATCTTCATTTTCGGTCTCGTATTTGGGCTTAGTATGGATTATGAAGTTTTTCTTATTTCACGTATTCATGAGTTATATGAAGAAACAGGAGATAATGATCAAGCGACGTTAGAAGGACTTGTGTCAACAAGTAGGATCATTACATCAGCTGCGTTAATTATGATTGTTGTAACTGGTGCGTTCGCCTTTACTGATATTTTACCAGTACGGCAAATGGGGCTTGGTGTTGCATTAGCGATATTCCTTGATGCAACAATTATTCGTCTTATGCTTGTACCAAGTTTAATGAAACTGTTTGGAGATTGGAACTGGTGGTTACCATTTCGAAAGAAAAGAGAAAAATCATCGTAAAAAATACTCATCTTATAGATGAGTATTTTTTTATGAATAGCAAGACCTACATTTTGCAAATAGTATGTGATAAGAACATTACATATAAGTAGGTGAAGGCAATGTTTCGTTATTTTAAGTTTAAGCTAAATGATACAGTACAGTTTGCAGAAAACGATGGGCATATGTATCGCATTGTCGGTTATCGGTTAGAAAAAGGATATTATCCAAAAGATGAATGGACTCATATCATTTATGAATTGCTTAGAGATTTTGATGGGTATACGATGGATGCGGAAGAGGAGGAACTTGTAAAGGTCATTCAAGTAGAGGATGAGTATTACAAAATACAAGAAGTATCAGGCTATCGTTATCCGGTAAAAATGAAGCAAAAACAACAAGTGATGAAAATAGAAAAAATTGATGACTTATTAGATACGTATAATGATTATAAAAGATTGGCGGATTTCTTTAAAGATTTATCGTATGAGCAAAAAGCGGAAGAAGTATTGCAGGAAATGAAACGGCGTAGAGCGTGAGGGGGACAGTCTACTATAAGACTGTCCTCTATTTTTGACGGTGCATCAAATTGTGTTTTCCGTTACAATGAGAGAATCAATAGAAATAAGGTGATACAGTATGGAAACGAAGAAGAAGGGCGAATGGTGCGAAATTACTGTTCCAGTGAAATGGAATGGCATAAGTATTGATTCGTTATTAAAAATAGAATGGGAAATACCGAAAAAGTTGTTACATCAGCTTCGTATGGAAAAAGGTATTACCGTTAACGGAGAACAGAAAAGATGGAATGAGCTTTTAAAAGAAGGCGATAAGTTACAAGTACATATGTTTATGGAAGAAGAATACGATGTAGAGCCTCAATATGGTGAATTAGATGTAGTATATGAAGACGATCACGTACTCATCGTAAATAAGCCTGAGAAGATGGATACGCATCCTGCGGAAAAAGGTGGAACGGGAACACTTGCAAACCTTGTTGCTTTTCATTTTCAAATGCAAGGTTTAGAGACGAAGATTCGTCATATTCATCGGTTAGATAAAGATACGACAGGTGGTGTCGTGTTTGCTAAGCATAGAATTGCTGGTGCAATTATGGATCGTTTATTAATGGAACGAAAAATTAAAAGAACATATGCAGCGATTGTGGAAGGGAAAGTAAAAGGTAAGCAAGGAACAATTGACGCAGCTATTGGAAGAGATCGCCATCATGCGACGAGACGACGTGTTTCTCCAAAGGGGGACCAAGCAATCACATATTATAAAGTAGAGAAGTATTTTAAAAAACAAAATGCTACGTTCGTAACGTTACAATTAGAAACAGGTAGAACACATCAAATTCGTGTTCATATGAGCTATCATGGTAATCCATTAGTTGGAGATGTATTATACGGTGGACAAACGAAATATATGTCCAGGCAAGCATTACATGCGATGAAAATTCATTTCTTGCATCCAATTACGAAAGAAGAGATCGAAGTGGATGTACCATTTCCGATAAAATTAAATAATACAATGAAAGAATTTCAAAGAATGAATGCATAAAGTGTAAGTTTAAATTTGAGAAAAATAGATTCTTGCAGGAATTTCTCTAAAAGAAGCGAAGCCGTTAAGAGAAAAGAGAGGTGAGAATTACTTGGTCAAATATAAATATATACTAGGAATATTTTTCGTTTGTCTTTTAGTTACTCTATGCCTCTATCCATACTTACCAAACCTTATGGCAGTACATTGGAATGAAAATGGTGAGCCAAACGAGTTTATGAGTAAACAAGTTGTTATAGCATTTATTCCTTGTCTTATTATTTTTTTACATGGATTCGTGTATATTATTTCACATTATGTATATAAGCTTAATGAAGGCGAGCATGTCATTATAAGTGGATTTCTAAAGACGATTACTTTATTTATGTTGTTTATCCATCTGCTCATTCTCTTTATTAATTTTGGAAGCATGATATCCTTTCAGACAGGACTAACAATTGGAATTAGTTTGTTTCTTTTTATGCTTAGTAAAGGATTTAAAAAAGTTAAGAGTACGGAAAAGGACCCAGTCAAATTACAAAAAATTCGTTTAGTGAGTAGGCGGATTTTTCAAGTGATGGCATGTAGTATATGGTTTTCCTTGTTTTTGAACTTGAAATGGGGATTTTATGTGTTACTTAGTGTAATAAGTTGTGGCTCTATTTTGTTTATGTTCTACATATTGTACTCGTACATAATAGAAAGTTATGAAACGTAAAAAAGAGTCCTCTCATTATGAGAAGACTCTTTTAATCTATTTACTTCGTAATAAATTGTTGTGTCCAGTAGTTGCCGCTTTCTACATAGCCAACACCGATGTGAGTGAAGCCGTTATTTAAGATATTTGCACGGTGTCCAGCACTGTTCATCCAAGCTTGTACTACCTCTTCAGGTGTACGTTGGCCTTGAGCGATATTTTCACCTGCAGATGTATAAGAAATACCAAATTTCTTCATCATGTCAAATGGAGACCCATATGTAGGGCTGTTATGATCAAAGTAGTTATTCTTCTGCATATCTTCAGATTTAACACGTGCTACTTTGCTTAATTCAGTATCGATTTTTAGTGCCGGTAAGCCTTGTTTTGCACGTTCAGCGTTTGTTAATTCAACAACACGTTGTTCGAATTCGCTTAAAGATTTTGCTTCTTCAGCAGGCTTTTGCTCAGCAGGTTTTTGTTCAGTAGGTTTTTGAGTATTGTTGTTTTCAGCTGGTTTTTGAGCTTCTGGTTTTTGAACTTCTTCAGCAGGATTTTGCTCAACTGGTTTTTGCTCAGCAGGCTTTTGAGTTTCTGGCTTAGCTGTTGGTTGCTCAGTTACAACATTTTCAGTTGGTTGTTGACCAGGAATGAAGCAGTTTGGTTGGAAATTTCCTTGTTGCCATTGTGCTAATGACTCAACGCCCATAGATTGTAAGAATGCTTGTAATTCTTGTTGGTTCATTTGCTTCATCATCACTTTTGAATGCTGAATATTTTGAACCTTTATGTTAGATGGTTGTACAGTTGCAGCTTGTGCATCTAAAGATGATACTCCTAAAGTAAGAGCTGTTGCAGCAGCTACAGATAATAAAACACGCTTTTTCATGATGTGTGTCCCCCTATATAAAGTTTTAATTTGTTTTCACACGATTTGTTTTGACAGCCTGTCTGACTGACAAATTCATCGTAGCATACAATTTGCGAGAAAAAAGATGGAAAAAAATTCATAGACTTTAAAATTACCTAATTTATCCTAATTGAAGAAAAGGAAAAAAATAAGAGAAACATAGAGTATAAAAGGAATTTTCAGCATTTTTATACTTCGTTTTAAGAGGGGGT
This sequence comes from Bacillus sp. 16GRE42, assembly GCF_019837435.1. Lineage (NCBI taxonomy): Bacteria > Bacillati > Bacillota > Bacilli > Caryophanales > Bacillaceae > Bacillus > Bacillus sp. 16GRE42. The sequence continues at coordinate 340,879 of NZ_JADAXF010000002.1, read as the reverse complement.
TTTTGGATAAATGTACCTATATTGAAAATGAAGAATCCTATTGTATCAATGATTTGAGCGTTTTTTCGAGGAATATACTGGATTGATTTTTACACAACTGTAATGTTTCTGTTGTTCTTTTTTATAATAAAGTAACATATTCTTAATCTTGTAGCGGACAAAAAAGCGGCTATCTCTTTACATAGACGAAGGAGATAGCCGTTTTCCTATTATTACGTATGTTACGAGTTATTACGAGTTGGTTTCAATTGCTTCTAATAATAAATCTACAATATGAATTCCTCTCATTTTATGAGAAAGTCCTTCTCGTTCAATGCCTAATTTCATTTGTAGTAGGCAACCTGGGTTTGCAGTAACAATAGTTGCTGCTTCTGTTTCATGTACACAGTCCATTTTATAATCTAGAAATTCCATGGATAGTTCTGAATGAACAATATTGTAAATACCAGCAGAACCACAGCAGCGATCAGAATCTTTCATTTCACAGTATGTTGCGCCTTGAATTGCTTCTAGTAACATACGAGGTTCTGAAGATGTTCGCATAACATTTCGTAAATGACAAGAGTCTTGATACGTAATAATTTGCGATGGAAGTCGTAAGTCATTCCGTTTATGGAAATCTAGTTCTACTAGAATAGCAGTAATATCTTTAATTTTAGAAACAAACTGCTTTGCGCGTTCAGCCCACTGTGGATCATCTTTTAAAAGATGATCGTAGTCTACGAGGTAAGCTCCGCAACCACCTGCATTCGTAATAATATAGTCGATGTTTAAATCTTCGAATGCTTTTATATTTCGTTTCGCTAATTCTTTCGCTCCACTCTTTTCACCAGCATGCCCATGTAATGCACCGCAGCAACTTTGTGTTTTCGGAATAACGATATCACAACCAGCTAACTGAAGAAGTTTCATCGTTGCGTTATTTGTTTCTAAAAACATCGTATCCATTAAACAGCCTGTGAAGAATGCAACTTGTTTCTTCTTCGTACTTTCAGCAGGTAAAAATGCAGGACGATCTTTCATTGCTTTCATTTTAGGGACTTTTGGTAAAACAAGATCCATCGTTGCAAGTGTTTCAGGGAATAACTTCATAATCCCTGTTTTATGTGTTAGCGTTTGTAAACCAGAACGCTGATAAAATCCGATTAACCCTGTTAATGTTCTCATTCGATTTTGATGCGGGAAGAGCCCTTCAAAAACGACTTTACGAACGGCTCTCACTGGCATCGAGAACTTTTTATTTTGATTTATAATATCACGAGTTTCTTCTAATAAATGTCCATAATTTACACCAGATGGACAAACAGGTTCACAAGCACGGCAGCCAAGGCAAACATTCAATGTATTTTCAACATCTTCATCTGGCTCAATTAAACCGTCAACGACCGCTTTCATTAATGCGATACGTCCTCGTGGTGAATGTGATTCTTTATATCCAGATTGGATGTAAGTAGGGCAAGTTGGTAAGCAGAAACCGCATCGCATACAGTTTAGTAGTTCATCTTCACTTAATCGTTCTTTAAATTCCTTTTGAATGTTTTCTTTATTTAATGTTGTCATCGCTCAACCACCACTCTTTTGCGAGTGTCTTTCGCGAACATCTTGCCTGGATTCATAATGTTATTTGGATCGAAGGCTTGTTTAATTCCTTGCATAGCAGCAATACCTTCTTTACCTAATTTCATTTCTAAATACGGAGCTTTCATCGCACCAACACCATGCTCACCAGTAATCGTGCCGCCAAGTTCAATTGCTTTTGCAAATATTTCAGCAAAAGCTTGTTCAGCCCTGTGCATTTCTTCTTCATTACGAGCATCTGTCATACAAGTTGGGTGTAGGTTGCCATCACCAGCATGCCCAAACGTACAAATAGGAATGTTATATTTTTTTGCAATTGCATTAATCGCTTCAACCATTGGAGCTATTTGTGAGCGTGGTACCGTTGCATCTTCTAGTATTGTAGTAGGTTTTAATCTTGCAAGTGCTGATAGTGCACTACGGCGAGCTGTCCGAAGCGCATCTGCTTCCGCTTCATTTTTTGCAATGCGAACATCGACTGCATTCATAGAGCGGCAAACGTTAGCCATTTTTTCAATATCTCGATTGACAACTTCAGGCGGACCGTCTTGTTCGATTAATAAAATTGCTTTTACATCAGTTGGTAAACCGATTTGTGCAAACTCTTCTACTACTTCAATTGTCGGCTGGTCTAAAAACTCAAGTGTTGCTGGAATGATTTTATTTGCAATAATAGAAGAAACAGCATGTGCAGCTTCATTAATATCTTCATATAGTGCAAGCATCGTTTTCTTCGTTTCAGGCATAGGAACAAGTTTTAATATCGCTTCTGTTACGACGCCAAGTGTTCCTTCAGAACCGATAAATAAACGAGTTAAATCGTAACCAGCTACATCTTTTGCTAATTTACCGCCAGTGCGAATAATATCGCCATTTGGTAAGACAAGTTCAAGACCCATCACATAATCACGTGTTACGCCATATTTTAATCCGCGTAAGCCACCTGAGTTTTCATTAATGTTACCGCCGATTGTAGAAATTTTCATCGAGCTTGGATCAGGTGGATAAAATAAACCTTTTTCTTCTACTGCTTTAATAATATCAAGTGTAATTACACCAGCTTGTACAGTAATTGTTAAATTCTCTTCATCAATTTCTAAAATGTTATTCATATGGCGGAAGATAAGGACGATACCGCCTTCAAGTGGACATGTCCCCGCGCAAAGGTTTGTTCCAGAACCACGAACATATACAGGAATGTTGTGAGTGTTACATATCTTTAACACTTCAGCTACTTCATTTGTATTACGAGGAGCAATGACTGCATCAGGCATTGCTTGGAAGTTTGGAGTGGCATCATAACTATACGTTAAACGCCCCATATTGGATGTATCTACATTATCTTCGCCAATAATGGATACGAATGAATGAATAATTTGCTTTTCTAACATTGGAAATCCCCCTCAAACTGTTAACGTATTTAGTCATCATAAAAAACGTTGTAACAGTGCTTTCATTATAATGATAAAAAAATTGGGGGATTCTTTCTATGTATAATCATCTAAGGATTAATCTAATTTATCATTATTTTTTGTATGATTATCTAATAAGAGGAGCGAGAAGTATAAAATGTTTAAGTCTTTGAATTGTTTCGGGTCAAGTTCTGTATGCTCCTCAATCTTTTTAAGTCTGTAATGCAATGTGTTAATGTGTATATGTAATTGTTCAGCTGTTTGTTTATAGGATTGGTTATAATCAATAAATAAGCGTAAAGTGTGCATAAGCTCAGGAGATGATAGTAAGTTTTCGATGGTGCGCCTTAGAAACTGTTCCCGCGTTTCAGCAGAAATATCTTGTAAGCACATTTCTAAACGTAAATCTTCATTAAATACAATTTTTTTCGTTTCAAGTGATACGGAAAGAGCTTGTAATGCTTGTTCGTACGATAAGTTCATATTGCTTGGTGTAACGGATTGTCCAATCCCAATATATAAAGGAATAGAAAACGAATTTTCACAGTCTTGTTTTAATCTTTTTAAAAATTGATACGTTTGCTCTTTGGAGTTTGTGGCTGTAAATAAAATGAATCGATCATTTCCCCAACGAACAAATAGATGCTCCTTTGTTAATAGATTGCGTACGTGTTGCCAAATCTTACGCTGAAGCATCGTGTCATTTTGATCGATAGAGAACAAAATAAGTTGTTTCTTCTTATATAAATCAATACCAAGTGTTTTTGCACGATCGAGAAAGCTTGAAGACCAGTCTGTATTTTGAAGCCAATCAAAGACAAATGTTTCATAAGAACGGTGTTCAAGTTCTAGTTGTTCTAAAAAGTAGTTTTCGTGAATGAGTAGTTCGGTCATTTTACGTAATATTTCCCCGTATTGTGAAATGTTTTCAGGTTCGCCTGTAATTCCAATGACACCAATTACTTCGTCATGAAATAGTAAGGGGAGGTTCATACCCGCCTTTACGCCTTGCAAACGTCGTTCATCTTCTTTTGTAATAATGACAGTTTTCTTTTGTTTCGCGCATCGGAGTGCACCTTCATGAAATTGGCCGATTCTTTCTACATCTGTACTCGCGATAATAACACCTTGTATATTAATGATAATAATATTTTCTTTAATTAGTCTGCGTACTTCTCGTACAATTTTATTCGCTAAATCAGGAAAAAGCATAATTTGCACACCTCAAATTCTATTTGTTGTACATTATATACGTAAATGCAGTAAGAAAGGGAAATTTCACACTTTCCACACATTTATTTGTTATTTTACAATTATAACGAAATCATCCGAAGATGGAGGGAATCTTTTGAGAAAGTATGTTTTTCTTCTCTGTTTTTTATTTCTATTAGTAGGGTGTCAAGGAAGTTCATATACACCGATTGCTAAAGAGAAAAGTGTTATTATAACAACGAATATAAAAGAAGGTAGTATCAGTTTTGTTGATGAAAAAACTAAAAAGTTAATTACGACATGGGAACTTAATGAACCAATGGCAGGAGTTGCACTACTTCCAAACGGTGAGGACATACTTGTATATGGCAAGCAGTTAGAGTACATGTATGTATATTCACTAGCAGAAGGAAGGCAAGTGGACAAATATAAAACTGGAAAAGGCATTGTAAATGTGATTGTATCCGAGGATAAAAAACAATTATTTGCTGCCGATCAAACTGCTCAAAAGGTAAGGTTCTTTACGATAAAAGGGAAAGAGACAGGGAGTGTATCAACAGGAAAAGGACCAATAACGATGGTAGAGCACGATAACCAGTTATCTGTATTAAACTTTTATGATACGAAGCTAACGACCATTGATACAAAGAAAAAAGAAGTGATACAATCCTTTATGATTCCCCCAGCATCAACGGGAGCGACAATTAGCCCAGGTGGGAAAGAAATATGGATTGGCGGACATGGTGATGGAAATCAAGTCAATGAAAAAGTATTAGTGTATTCATTGCAGAGCGGAGAAATGGTACGTTCTTTACATGCTCCGTTTATGCCTGTGAATATAACGAAGGATAATAAGTATGTATTTGCATTAAGTCACGGTTCGAATACGCTTAGAAAGTTTGATGTTAGCACGTATAAAGAGGTTGCTTCTGTAGAAGTAGGATCGAATCCATTTGCATTTTTGAAGAGCGGAGCAGAAGGATACATAGCAAGCTATGATAGTGATGAAGTGTGCGTCATGGATATGAAGAGTTTGAAAATAAAACAAACAATTAAAGTCGGAAAAGGGCCGTTTCAACTCATAGAGAGGGAAGGGAAGGACAATGAGTAAATATAGGGTGCTAGTTGTAGATGATGAAAGTGATATGAGGCAGCTTGTTGGAATGTACTTAGATAATTTCGGATACGAGTGGGGAGAAGCTGAAAATGGAAAAGAGGCGCTAAAAAAATTAGAGACGAATCATTATGATTTCGTTGTATTAGATATTATGATGCCAGAGATGGATGGACTTTCAGTTTGTAAAGAAATTAGAAAAACGTCGGATGTACCAATTATATTTTTAACAGCAAAAGGTGAAGAGTGGAATAGGGTGAACGGCTTACGTATGGGAGCAGATGATTATATTGTAAAGCCATTTAGTCCTGGAGAATTAATTGCTCGTATGGAGGCTGTGTTAAGACGGTATACAAAGCAAGAGCAACAAGAGGAGATTCAGTTTGGACCGATCCTTATTAATGAAAAAAGTAGGAAGATTGAGGCTGATGGTGAGCCGATTTCTCTTACAGTAAAAGAGTTTGATTTACTCTATTTTCTTTGCCAACATACGGGACAAGTATTTAGCCGGGAACAATTGCTGGAAAAGGTATGGGGATATGATTATGCGGGAAGTACAAGAACAGTGGATACGCACGTGAAAACGATGCGTTTGAAGCTTGGAGAAAGTGGAAACTACATTCAAACGGTTTGGGGTGTAGGCTATAAATTTGAGGTGTAACGTATGTTTACGATGGTACAGAAGCTTTGGCTTACAGTAGTATGTGCAGTATGTGTAACAGTTTCCTTTCTTTATTTTGTATCTTTATACTCGTATGAAAAACTATACGTTGATAATTTAAAAGATTCATTAGTAATGGAAGGCAAGCGTCTTGCTGCGCAATATGATAAGAGTGAAGGAATAGCAACTTTTGAAGAGAAAGTAAGAGCATTTGATCAAATATCTAGTTCAGATGTTCTTTTCGTATCTAATCCGCGTGATTTAAGCGCGTGTTTACCTTTTGATGTGCATCATCATTCTCTTATAAGTGAAGGGGACAGGCAAGCATTATTAGATGGAAAAACTGTGACAAAGATAGGGTATGAGGAACATTTTGACCGAAATATTATGGGGGTTGTCATCCCTGTTTTAGAAAATAAAAAGTTAGTTGGCATTGTATATTCTTATATTCCTTTAAAAAGTATAAAAGACTTAATATATGATATGGGCCTTATTTTAGCACCGTTAGCACTTGCTATGACTTTACTGACAATATGGATTGGTAGAAAGATTATTATTGCTATTACGAGACCGCTTTCGCAAATGGAACGAGTTGCCAATCATTTGGCTACGGGAGATTTCTCAGAACGGATTACAATTTCTTCTGAAGATGAAATTGGACGATTAGGAAAAGCATTTAATAAAATGGCAAATTCTTTAGAGACAGAAGACGTAAAGCGTAAGGAATTTTTAGCTAACGTTTCGCATGAACTAAGAACACCGCTTAGTTATATAAAAGGATATAGTGAAGCTATTTTAGATGGCGTAGCGAAGGGACCACAACAGGAAAAAGTAACACAGCTCATTCATAAAGAAGCGGGTCGTATGCAGCGTCTCGTTCATGATTTATTAGATTTAGCACAATTAGAAGGTGAACATTTTCCGCTAAAGAAACAACCTATCGTTTTTTCACAACTGATTGAAGATGTGTTAGATACGTATGAGATTAAGTTTATAGAAAAGAAAATTCGTATTTCAACAAATTTAAATCCAGAAATCATTGTAATGATTGATGAGGATCGCATGCAACAAGTGCTTCATAACGTGTTAGATAATGCGATACGGTATACAAACCAAAACGGGGATATTATGATAACACTCAGGCAGATAGATGATTACTGTGAATTAAACATAAAAGATACAGGAATCGGTATTGAAACAGAGCATTTAGAAAATCTTGGTGAACGTTTTTACCGCGTTGATAAAGCGAGAAGTCGTCAACATGGTGGAACAGGTTTAGGCCTTGCCATTGTCAGACAAATTGTTCATATACATGATGGACAGTGGCGAATTGAAAGTGAAAAAGGGCATGGAACGACGGTTAGTATTAAATTGAAAATACAAGTTGAAGAAAGCATGTTCTAACGTGAAGGACATGCTTTTCTTCATGAGTACAAATGAATAGAGGAATACATATAAATTGATATCAAATAAATATTAAAAATTTGACGATTTTATGAACAAAACATTTGTACTTCTTACCAATTCGTTCTAAAATAGTTATGATGCAAAGTTCTTATAAATCGTTTCAATTGTTGTTTGGAAGATACTGAGGTGATTTAACTGGAGTACAAATCTATTAAACCGAAAAAGATTTACGAAGAAGTATCTGAAGCTATTTTAACAATGATTAAAAATGGTACGTTAAAACCTGGTGACAAACTACTTCCTGTACATCAATTAGCTGAGCAGTTTCAAGTTGGTAGATCTGCTGTTCGTGAAGCGCTAAGTGCGCTAAGAGCAATGGGCTTAATTGAGATGAAACAAGGAGAAGGTACATATGTGAAGAATTTCGATTCTTCTTCATTAACAAAATCATTAAACAATAAATTATTAATGAAGAAAGAAGATATTTTGAACTTATTAGAAGTACGAAAGGTGCTTGAAGTGGGGGCAGTTCGAGCAGCTGCGGCAAAACGTACGGAAGATAATTTGCAAAATATGAAGCATTGGTTAGATGAAATGGCAAAGAGCATTGGAGATGAAAAGGCTGGCGAAAAAGCAGATTTTCAGTTCCATATGGGAATTGCGGAGTCTTCGCATAACAACATTTTGCTTGAACTCATGAATCACGTTTCAGAGATGATTGCTGAAACGATTGGTGAATCAAGACGCATTATTTTATATGGTGAACAAACAACATCAGAACGACTTATAGAAGAGCATCAAGTTATATATGATGCAGTGTTAAAGCAAGATGTAGAATTAGCGCAGCAAGCAATGCTAGATCATTTAACAAATGTAGAACATATTGTCACAGGTAAAAACGATATAAATTCGTAATTTAATCTTTTAAAAATCAAATTTTTTGATAAAATAGAGAAAGATTAAGTAAGCGTTTTCTTTAGAAGGGGGAGAGGGTAGGCCATGGTTGAGCCTACTTCTTCTTTCCTTAGTCATCTGATGACCATATGTTTGTTGGTGGAGTTGTAAAAAGGGGGAGTAATAATTATGAAAGTTACTTTATTTGTTACTTGTTTAGTCGATATGTTTGAAACAAACGTCGGCAAAGCAACAGTTGAAGTGTTGGAGCGTTTAGGTTGTGAAATTGAATTTCCAGAAGCACAAGTTTGTTGTGGTCAGCCTGCTTATAATAGCGGCCATGTAGAAGCAGCAAAAGAAGCGATGAAACATATGATTGAAACTTTCGAAGATGCAGAATATATCGTTACACCATCTGGTTCTTGTGCGACAATGTTTCATGAGTATCCGCATGTTTTTAAAGATGATCCGAAGTGGGCTAAACGTGCACAAAAGGTTGCCGATAAAACATATGAATTTACACAATTTATTGTAGATGTTTTAAAAGTGACAGATGTTGGTGCAAGCTTACCAGGGATAGCAACTATTCATAAATCTTGTCATATGACACGCCTGCTTGGAGTAAAAGAGGCACCAGGAATTTTATTATCAAATGTAAAAGGATTAACTGTGAGAGAACTGCCAAACGAACAAAATTGTTGTGGGTTTGGGGGAACGTTTTCAGTGAAGATGACTCCAATTTCTGAGCAAATGGTAGATGAAAAGGTAGATAGTGCAATGGAAACAGGTGCTGATTATTTAATCGGTGCAGATTGTGGGTGTTTGTTAAACATTGGCGGACGTATTGAGCGTTTAGGAAAAGAAATAAAAGTAATGCATATTGCTGAGGTACTAAATAGTCGCTCATGAAGGGGGAACATAAGCTATGTCTATGAAAATCAGTGAGAAAAAATTTAATGATCGCGTTGGCGATGGAATTCAAGATTCTTTTATGCGCGGAGCAGTATCTTCTGCGCAAACGCGCTTATATACGAATCGCTTAAAAGCAGCGGACGAATTAGGAAACTGGGAAGAGTGGCGTGAACTAGGTGAACAAATTCGCCAACATACGTTAGAAAATCTTGATTATTACTTAATGCAGTTAAGTGAAAATGTATCAAAAAGAGGCGGACATGTGTACTTTGCGAAAACGAAAGAGGAAGCAGCAAAGTATATTCAAGACGTTGCAAAAAAGAAACAAGCGAAGAAAGTTGTAAAATCAAAATCAATGGTAACTGAAGAAATTAGTATGAATCATGCCCTTGAAAAGATTGGTTGTGAAGTGTTAGAAAGTGACTTAGGAGAGTATATCTTGCAAGTTGATAACGATCCACCTTCACATATTATTGCGCCCGCACTTCATAAAAACAGAACGCAAATTCGTGATGTATTTAAAGAAAAGCTTGGCTATGAAAATTCTGATGATCCATATGAAATGACAAAGTTTGTTCGTAAACAACTTCGTGAGAAATTTATGGATGCAGAAATTGGTGTGACAGGTTGTAACTTTGCAGTTGCAAATACTGGCTCTCTTTGTTTAGTAACGAACGAAGGTAATGCCGATCTTGTTATGTCGATTCCGAAAACTCAAATTGCAGTAATGGGTATGGAACGTATGGTTCCGACAATGGAAGAATTAGATGTTTTAGTTGGTTTACTATGTCGTAGTGCAGTAGGGCAAAAATTAACAAGTTATGTAACTGTAGCGGGACCAATTCAAGAAGAGGAAGTAGATGGACCAGAAGAATTCCACTTAGTTGTTGTTGATAATGGTCGCTCTCAAATTCTTGGATCTGAATTCCGCTCAGTATTGCAATGTATCCGTTGTGCTGCTTGTGTTAACGTATGTCCTGTATATCGTCACGTTGGTGGACATTCGTATGGTTCTATATACTCAGGACCAATCGGTGCGGTATTAACACCACTTTTAGGCGGATATGATGATTACAAAGAGCTTCCATATGCCTCTAGTTTATGCGGAGCGTGTACAGAAGCTTGTCCAGTAAAAATACCATTGCATGATTTATTATTAAAACATCGTCAAGTAATTGTTGAGCAAGAAGGACGTGCACCACTTGCAGAAAAATTAGCAATGAAAATGTTTAGTATGGGTGCATCTTCAGCAGCTTTATATAAAATGGGATCAAAAATGGCGCCAGCAGCAATGAGTCCATTTACATCTGGCAACCGTGTATCAAAAGGTGTTGGGCCACTTAAAAACTGGACAGATATTCGTGAATTCCCGGCTCCAAGTAAAGAACGATTCCGTGATTGGTATAAAGATCATAAGAAAGGCGGGGACAAATAATGACAGGATTAATTCAAAACCGTGAGTCCTTTCTAGATAATATTGCAAAAGAACTTGGACGTGAGCGGAAAACGGAAGGCGTAAAGCGCCCAGCATGGAAAAGTAATGTGAATGTAGAAACGCTAAAAGATTATTCACAAGAAGAATTGTTAGAAGTATTTAAAAATCAATGTACAAACATTCATACAACTGTAGTGGAAACGACAAACGACCGTTTACGTGAAGATATTCAAAAAGTAATCGTGGAAAACGGCGGGGGACCTATTATGTTATCGGCAGATGAACGTTTTGATTCTTATGGATTGACTTCTTTATTTAAAGAAGAGCTTCCAAAGCAAAATGTTGAAGTGAATGTATGGGATCCTGAGAAAAAAGAAGAGAATATGCGTATCGCAGAAAGAGCGAATATTGGAATCGCATTTAGTGATTATACTTTAGCTGAATCTGGTACGATTGTTGTACAAAGTCATAAAGGTCAAGGTCGTTCTTTACACTTTTTACCAACTATTTACTTTGCTATTATTCCACGTGAAACACTTGTGCCTCGTATTACACAAGCTGTTCAGGATATGAACACACGTGTAGAAAATGGCGAGGCAGTAGCATCTTGTATTAACTTTATTACAGGACCTAGTAACTCGGCAGATATTGAAATGAATCTTGTTGTCGGAGTACACGGACCATTAAAAGCAGTATATTTCATCGTATAAAAGAGGGGAAAGCAGGCCAGAAAATGGCCTGCTTTTTTAATAGAATAGAAATAATATGAAGTAGAATTTCTCTCCTTTTTTTGCTATGTTCTTCTGGAAAGGAGAGGAAGGGATGTTCACTTATTTATATGCATTGTTAGTGGGGATGGTGTTTGGTTCTTTTTTTATGTTAATTGCGATGAGAGTGCCGCTAGGTGAGTCTATCATTACCCCTCGTTCACATTGTCATTATTGTAAGTATGTGCTAAAGCCAAAAGAATTGATCCCAATCATTTCATTTTGTATACAACGGGGACGTTGTACGAATTGTAAGAGGAAAATTTCAATTTTGTACGTAGTATTTGAACTTGTAACCGGAATGATATTTTTTCTTACTGTATATATGATTGGGGTGGAACGAGAGCTTATCATCATTTTATCGCTATTTTCGCTACTTCTTATTATTTCAGTTACAGATTACATATATATGTTAATCCCAAATCGTATTTTAGCTTGGTTTGCCTGTTTACTCATTTTAGAATGTATTTTTGTACCGTTAGTGACTTGGACAGATAGTATAGTTGGTAGTGGCGTTATATTCATTTTGTTATATTGCATGCAAAAGATATATCCAGAGGGGCTTGGTGGAGGGGATATAAAATTACTTTCGTTACTTGGATTTATAGTGGGACTGAAAGGGATTTTTATGATCTTATTTTTAGCATCTTGCTTTAGTCTTTGTTTCTTTGGAGTTGGTATAGTATTAAAACGTATGAAAATGAGGAGCCAAATTCCGTTCGGTCCTTTTATTAGTCTTGGAGCAATATGTTACATGTTGGTCACGTATATAAAATAGAGAGGGGATAGAAAATGAATGTATATATGGATGATCAAAGAAGTTGTCCGTACGGGTATGTGCCCGCCACTACAGTAGAATGTGCTTTGCACATGGTTCGGGATTATGATGTGAATATTCTTTCCCTTAATTTTAATATGGGATGGGGGGAAAGAAATGGATTAGATTTTCTAGAGGCTTTTTGTAAAGAGGGTTTATATGTAAATGAAATTCACCTTCATACGAATGATGTCATCGGTATGCACAAGATGAAACAGAGAATTAATAAGGGAAAGGAAGAAGGAGAAATTAATCCGCGCCTTGTTGTTAAATATGTGGGGAGCTAAAAACTCCAAAGTAAAACTTTGGAGTTTTTAATGTTTCATATGTGCTTGTAACGGAATGATTTCTTCTTGTTGAGCTGCTACTAATTCAGTTTCTTCTTGTTTCACGTCAGGTACTTTCTTTGTTAAGTAATGGTATACCATACCGACAAAGACGGACCCGCCAATAATGTTACCAATTGTAACTGGAATTAAGTTATGAATAGCACCTGCAAAAGAAATTGTCTCCGGATGCGGTGAAACTAAAGATAGAGCAAACAGTGATAAGTTTGCAATGCTATGCTCGTAACCAGATAAGAAGAATGTGAAAACGAGTAGCATCATCATCATAATTTTTGCTGTATCACCTTTAACTTGAGAAGGTAAGAAACACGCAAGACATACAAGCCAGTTACATAAAATTGCTTTAAAGAATAATTGCATTGTAGGTGTATTCATTTTTCCTTCTACTACTTTATTCATGAAATGGCCGTGATCAATTGCTTCGAAAATTCCAGTTGCATAAAATAGTAAGGCAAAGAATAAAGCTCCAGCTAAATTCCCTGCATAACAAGCGAACCAGTTACGAAGTGTATCAGAAATCGTTGTTTCTTTTCTTAAAGTTGCTACAGTGAAGTACATTGTGTTTCCAGTAAACAATTCAGCACCGCCATATATAATAAGAACGAGAGCAATTCCGAAAAACATAGAAGCAGCTAAATAAGTTGTTGGTGAATCTGCAATGTGAAAAAAGTTACCTAATTTAAAACATAGTACAATAATAAAACCGATATAAATACCCGCAAGTGCGGCACGAATGAAATATTGCATCGGGTTTGTATCTAGCATTTGTTTTTTGCTCTTTGCCAGTTTGACAACATAATCTAATCCTTGTTCTAGCATGAGTAATACGCTCCTTTAGTACATCATCTATAAATACTCCTTATATGAATAAAGTACATGGAATTGTTCTTAGTTTCAATAAGTTTGTGCAATGTTTCACAAAAAGGACATACATACATTAAGAAAACGTTTACAAAAGATAGTATAATGGAATTTTTTCTGGACATTGAGAGGGGGAAGGAAAAAAAAGCGCTGTAATTACAGCGCTTTTTCGTCTAAATTCTTTTCTACTTTTACTTCTACTTCTTTCGAGAAGAACCAGCCACCAACTGCGATTCCAACTAATACAATCCAGAATGTAAGTTTCCATGGCGTAGATTCTGGGAATGAATGCGGAATTACATTTAATGCAGGGTGTGCTAATGTATAAATTGCTAATTTCACACCAACCCAACCTACAATTAAAAATGCTGCGGTTTCAAGTCCTGGTTTACGTTTTAATATTTGTACGAAAGCAGTTGCTGCAAATCGCATAATGATTAATCCGATAAGTCCACCTACAAAGATAACAACGAATTGCCCAGTATCAAGACTACCAATTGTACCTAAGCCTGTTTTTGGTAAAGTCATTGCTAATGCAACAGCAGCTAAAATTGAATCAACTGCAAAGGCGATATCAGCAACCTCAACTTTAAATACAGTCCACCAAAAGTTCTCTTGTTTTTTCTTTGCTTCTTTTTCTTCTGTGTCTTCATCCGAATTCTTTTTAACATACGTTTTAAATAAGTGATTACCAGCGATAAACATAAGATAAATGGCACCGATTGCTTGCACTTGCCATACGTCGACTAGGAACGAAATCATAAATAGCGATCCGAAACGGAAAACAAATGCCCCTGCTAATCCGTAAAATAGTGCTTTCTTTCGTTTTTCTTCTGGTAAATGTTTTACCATAATTGCAAGAACGAGAGCGTTATCAGCCGCTAAAATCCCCTCTAGTGCAATTAGGATGAGTAATACCCAACCATACTCCAATAATAATGATACATCCATGTACATTCTCCTCTCATTTCTATAAGTACTAAATAAGTGAAGAATTTCCCCACTATTTAGTTTCCCCATACTCCTGCCTATTAACTTTGGAAGAATTTGGAAATTAATACAAAAAAGACCTCTGCCGTTAATAGGCAAAGGTCTTGCTAGACATATGTAATGAAAATGCCAACAAAGCCGGAAGAACTAAGTTCTACGTAATGACGACTTTGTTTCCAAGAAATATTCTTGGACGCTACTCCCCTTTGGAGATATGCTATTGTACTCTCATTATATGGATAATTTATACGGTTGTCAACCTGTTAAAATATCTTCATTCGGATATTTTATTTTTCGGTTCTTTTTACGTGCAAATGAAAAAGCCAATGTTAAAGGTCCCATCTTCCCAAAAAACATCATAAAGAGGATAATAGCTTTTCCGATCATAGTTAAGTGTGGTGTGAAATTCATACTGAGACCGACAGTCCCAAATGCTGAAAATACTTCGAAAGCACTCATCAATAGAGGAACTCGCTCAGTAATACTTAAAATTAAAATAGCAAAAAAGATAAATGAAATGGAAATAATAGTGATGGTCAATGCTTTGACAATGAGAGTATCTTTAATAGATTTTTTAAAAACGACAATATCATCTTGTTCTTGTAAAAATTTAAACACCCCAAAAAACATGATTAAAAATGTTGTTAACTTAATTCCACCACCGGTTGAAGCACTACCAGCGCCAATAAACATAAGGAGCATCATTAATAGTAGGGAAGGCTTTGATAATGCAGAAATATCAACTGTATTAAACCCGGCAGTACGAGTTGAAACCGCCTGGAAATAAGCGGCCATTCCTTCTTCAAATGGGGTAAATTCTCTCATAGAAAGGGAATTGTGGAACTCGAATATAAAAATAAAAACAGTCGCAATAATATTGACGATTAGAGTAGAAGAGAGCATAAGTTTTGAGTGTAATGTAAGGTTTTTAAAATTTTTCTTTCTTTTTATATCTACGATTACTGTAAAACCAATTCCACCTAAAATAATGAGGGAGGAAATAACGAGATTGACAAGAATGCTATGAGAATGGGACATTAAATTATCGCTCCACACAGAAAAACCAGCATTGTTAAAAGCAGAGATCGAATGAAAAAAGCTATAATAGATCCCTTTAGCAATCCCGTATTTTGGTACCCATTCAAAAGAAAGAATTAAAGTAGCGATACATTCGACTGTAAAAGAGAATAAAAATAATGCTTTGGCAAGACGAATGACGCCACCAATGTTCGTTTGATTTAACGCTTGTTGCAGTAAAATTCGGTTTTGAAGACCAATTTTTCTGCCGAGCATAATCGCAATTAAAACGGCAAAGCTCATAATGCCAAGTCCGCCCACTTGTATAAGCGTTAAAATGACACATTGGCCAAATAAGGTAAATACTTTTCCTGTGTCTACAACACCAAGCCCTGTAACCGTACAAGCAGAAACGGTTGTAAATAAAGCATCGAGCCATGAAATAGACGTTGTTGTAGCAATTGGTAGCTTTAATAAGCATGTACCGATAATTGATAACATAATAAAAGACAAAGTAAGAACACGGGGAGGACTCATGCTAATATTAATCCGTTTCATGTTACATATCGTTCCTTTCAGTTTGCTCTTACTAGTATGTGAAAAAGCACGATTATGTATGTTAAAAATAGAAAGAGGCAGAGAATATCTGCCTCTAAGCCATATGGTATAGTATTATCCACGTAATTGTTGTTGAGCTAAAGCAACAAGTCGTTTCGTTACTTCACCGCCAACTGAACCGTTAGAACGAGATGCTGTATTAGAACCTAAGCTAACACCGAATTCTTGTGCGATTTCATATTTAAATTGTTCAAGCGCTTGTTCTGCACCTGGAACTAGTAATTTGTTTGTTTTTACCATGTTGATACACATCCTTATAAGTAGTCCAGTTCAGCTAAGTACCTATCTAAACTGGTAACGTTATTTTATGTGGAAACGACGTACTCATACGCGGAAGTAATCGGTGTGATTAGAAGTTATTGGATAGAAAAAAGAGTAGCAAATTTGCTACTCTTTTTTCAGTATTGTCGCTGTACCTTCCACGACAATATCACCGGATTGATTATATATGTTTGTTTGCAACGTAATGATTTTTTTATCGTCTCGTTTTTTAATGACTTCTGCCACAACGCGAAGTGTATCACCAATTTTGACAGGAGCACGGAATGAAACGTTTTGAGATAAATAAATCGTGTTTTTGCCAGGGAGTTTCGTTCCAAGAATCGTCGAAATGAAACTGGAAACGAGCATGCCATGAGCAATACGTTCTTTAAACATTGTCGTTTTTGCAAAAGAATCTAAAATGTGAATAGGATTCACATCTCCAGTTAATTTTGCGAAATTAATAACGTCCTCATCCGTAATAGTTTTTGTAAGGGATGCTTGATCACCGACTTGAATCTCATCATAACGAAGCTCCGGAACAGTTTGTGCTTCTTGAAATGGATTCATTTTGGCCTCCTTCTTTTCCATATCGAAAAATGCCAGCCATCTTGATGTAGTAGGAGGAAGAAAGAGTTTTGTTTGTGCTGCAGTTAGCTCCCACATCTTTCTTACTTGATGGAAGTAAATAAATTTTTTGAGTTTTCCTCGAACTGCTTTGCGAGTTCTAGTTGTTTGGACTTGAACTCTCCCAAAAAAACATCTAACTGTTTTTGAACCTCGTCACGTTGTAATTGTTGTTGTTCGATAAATTGTTTTGTTGTTTCTTCAAATTGACCGCTAGTTTGAGTAAGAATAGACAAAGATGTTTTCGTAGGAGAAACAGTAAGTTGGTGCATTTGAGTAGAAAGTTCATTCCATTTTCCTTGCCACTCGTTAATTTGATCATTTAAGGAGTTTCCAGTTAATTGCTTCACGTAATCTGTATATTGGTTATTGAACTGAGCAGTGAATTGTTGTAGTTCTTTTTCTAGTTCATCTACTCCTGATGTTAATTTATGCAAAGCGTCTTGTTGTTGTTTTAAAGTTTCTAAAGTAAGTTGCTCTAATTGTTTCCCAGCTGAAGAGAAGAGGGAAAGAGATTGAGACCAGTTTTTCCAAAATGCATCGACTAATTCGTATGGCTTAGTTTCCATTGTTTGACCTCCAAATGTTTTTTTGCATATTGTGAACGCAGATTACTCTGCTGTACCACCAGGTGAAGATGAAGAATCCTTTTCATCCTTTTCTGGAGAAGTAGAAAATGGAAAGAATGCATTGGTGTATAACGTAAAAAACGTCCGCAACATATTTTGATAATGTTCAAAAGAAGTCGCACATGTTGTTAAATATTGCTCTCCATATTCTGTTAAAGAATAAATTCGTTTCGCTGGCCCGCCTTCGCTTGTATCCCAAGTAGAAGAAATAAGGTTTTCTTTTTCTAATTTGCGTAGTGTTCTATACACATTACCTTGGTCAACAGAAGAAAAGCCGATGTCCATTAGCATTTGAATGAGTTTGTAACCATGAAGACTCCAGTCTTTTAGACAGAGAAGTAAGAAAGGAACTAAGAAGTTTTTTGGCATGGAGTTTGGTTGTTTCGCTTGGTTTTTTTCCAAACTTTCTGGGTGTTCTGGTTCATTATGTAGCATGATTGTGCATCACCTCATGAATCAGTTAGATGGAATTTTTTGCTTATAAGTGCAATTTACACCTATCTGTTTTTAATGTCAACACATTTATTGGAAAATAAAGAAAAATAAAATATAGACTTGAAGTTTTATTCAGAATATTAGAAAATAGTGAATAGGTTGAATTGTTTCAAAAACGAAAAAGGGAGTGTAGGCGAAGTGATTGATCAAAAATTCGATCCATTGCAAGCATGGAAAAATGCTTATGAACAAACCGAAACATTTTGGGGAAAAGCGCTCAATGAAACAATTAAAACAGAAGAATATTCTGCTTGGATGGGCAGCGTTCTAGATTTGAATTTGTTTTATCAAAAAGCATTAAATGATACGACAAAAAATTATTTAGAACAGGTGAATGTGCCGACGAGAGAGGATATCGCTAGAGTAGCTACGCTTGTTATCAATTTAGAAAATAAAGTTGATAACATTGAGGAAATTCTAGAAGAGAAAGTGGATTCATTAGGACAAGCTCCTACATTAAAGCGTGATGTTACGAAAGTAAAACAAGATATTCGCACGCTAGAAACGAAAGTTGATCAAATTTTAGAGTTACTAGAAAAGCAAAATGCAGTACTAGAGAAACTACAAGTACCTGCAAAAGAAGAAGTAAAACCTGCGAATAAGCCGGAAAATAAAAAATGATAATAGCGTTTGTTTATAACGTGCAAAAGGGAAAGGGAGAATCTCTTTTTCATATATAAACAACGAAACATAATTAATATATGGACTCTATTCATATGAGTACCAAAATGATTCATAACAATCGTTCACAAATTCATTTAAGGGGGAAAAGAAATGGTTCAATTAAATGGCAAAGTAGCAATCGTAACAGGTGGGGCAAAAGGAATTGGAAAAGCAATTACAGTAGCATTAGCACAAGAGGGAGCAAAAGTAGTTATTAACTATAACAGCAGTAAAGAAGCAGCTGAAAACTTAGTAAATGAATTAGGAAAAGAAGGACATGACGTTTATGCAGTTCAAGCGGATGTTTCTAAAGTAGAAGATGCAAACAGACTTGTAGAAGAAGCTGTGAATCATTTTGGTAAAGTTGATATTCTTGTTAATAATGCTGGTATTACAAGAGATCGTACATTCAAAAAATTAAATCGTGAAGATTGGGAGCGCGTAATTGACGTGAACTTGAGCAGTGTATTTAATACAACAAGCGCGGTACTTCCATACATATCGGAAGCAGAAGAAGGAAGAATCATTAGTATTTCTTCTATTATTGGCCAAGCTGGTGGATTTGGACAAACAAACTACTCTGCAGCAAAAGCAGGTATGTTAGGATTTACAAAATCATTAGCATTAGAGCTTGCAAAAACAAATGTAACTGTAAACGCAATTTGCCCAGGATTTATTGATACTGAAATGGTAGCAGAAGTACCAGAAGAAGTGCGTCAAAAAATCGTTGCGAAAATCCCGAAAAAACGTTTTGGTCAAGCTGATGAAATTGCAAAAGGTGTAGTATATCTATGCCGTGACGGTGCGTATATCACAGGTCAGCAATTAAACATTAACGGCGGATTATACATGTAATGAAGTAAGAAAAAAGTGCATATCCATAGCAGGAATGCACTTCTTTTTTTAGAAATAAATCGACCGAAAAGGAGATAGAAAAATGACTACATTCGTAACGGAATGGGAAAAGCAATTGGAGTTGTACCCAGAAGAATATCGTAAAGCATATCGCCGTGTGAAAAGAGCGAGCGAAGTTTTATTACGCGAACCAGAACCACAAGTTGGTTTAACACCGAAAGAAGTTATTTGGACGAAGAATAAAACGAAGCTGTATCGTTACATTCCAAAACAAGAAAAAACACAGAGAGTTCCAATCCTATTAATATACGCGCTTATTAATAAACCGTATATTATGGATTTAACTCCAGGAAATAGTTTAGTGGAATATTTAGTAGATCGTGGTTTTGATGTGTATATGCTTGATTGGGGCACATTTGGTTTAGAAGATAGTCATTTGAAATTTGATGATTTCGTGTTTGATTATATTGCAAAAGCAGTGAAGAAAGTAATGAGAACTGCGAAATCGGACGAGATTTCTTTACTTGGTTATTGCATGGGTGGAACGCTAACTTCTATTTATGCAGCACTTCATCCGCACATGCCAATTCGTAACTTAATCTTTATGACAAGTCCTTTTGATTTCTCCGAAACAGGATTATACGGTCCTTTATTAGATGAGAAATACTTCAATTTAGATAAAGCGGTTGATACATTCGGAAATATTCCGCCAGAAATGATTGATTTCGGAAATAAGATGTTAAAACCAATTACAAACTTTGTAGGTCCATATGTTGCTTTACTCGATCGTTCAGAAAATGAGCGCTTCGTCGAAAGCTGGAAATTAGTTCAAAAGTGGGTTGGTGACGGTATTCCATTCCCAGGTGAATCGTATAGACAATGGATTCGTGATTTTTATCAAAATAATAAATTAGTGAAAGGTGAACTCGTTATTCGCGGACAAAAGGTAGACCTTGCAAATATTAAGGCGAATGTCTTAAATATTTCTGCGAAACGTGATCATATTGCCCTGCCATGCCAAGTAGAAGCTTTGCTAGATCATATTTCTAGCACAGATAAACAATATGTATGTTTACCAACGGGACATATGTCGATCGTTTACGGTGGAACAGCGGTAAAACAAACATATCCGACGGTTGGAAATTGGCTGGAGGAGCGTTCTAATTAAAAATAAAAAATCCAACTAGCGTATGTTAGTTGGATTTTTTTATGGGAAATAACAAAAGATAGAAAGGAGAAATTTATATTTTAGGAGTATAATTATGAAACTTATGACTGGTAAGTTGTTTTGGAATACAGGAGTTTCTATACCTTGTTATCCATCATTAGAAAATGATATGATATGTGATGTGCTTGTAGTCGGAAGCGGAGAAGCAGGTGCTCATATAGCTTATTCGTTAGCGAAAATTGGAATGCGTGTTACGCTCATTGAAAAACGAGCAATCGCATGTGGTAGCACAGCTGCTAATACAGGTTTACTACAATTTCTTCATGATAAACCGCTAACCTCACTTATCCATACATTTGGTGAAAAAAAAGGGGTACGAGCATATAAGCTATGTTACGAAGCGTTACGAACAATGGAGCAAGTTGTACCGACTCTCGATATTGATCCCCAGTTTATTCCACGAAGTAGTTTGTATTATGCAAGTAGAAATGAGGATGTATCGTTTTTACAAGAAGAATATAATACGTTACGCCATTATGGATTCCCGGTTGAATATTTTACCGATTCACATATGAAGAAGAAGTATTCATTTATAAAACAAGCAGCGTTATATACGCATGGTGATGCCGAAGTGAATCCGTATTTATTAGCGCATAGCCTTTTGCATAAAGCAAATCAAATGGGAGCTACTATACTTGAGCATACAGAGGCCATACATATAAAAAAACGCCAAAATGATTTAATTTGTTACACGAAAACAGGAAATCAAATTGTAGCAAAGAATATTATTATGGCGACAGGATATGAAGCACTTTTCGGAAAGAAAGAAAAAAATACAACAGTGGAAACATCATATGCAGTGGTGACAAATAAGGTAGATTCATTTGAAGGCTGGCATGAACAATCATTAATTTGGGAAACAGCACGGCCTTACTTATATTTTCGAACGTATCAAAACCGTATTATTGTAGGCGGATTAGATGAAGCGATGAAAATTCAAACAATCGGTGATACGAAATTATTGCATAAGCGTGATATCCTTATTAACATTGTAAAAGAGATGTTCCCGCAGTATAAGAATATACAGGCAGAGTACTATTGGGCGGCAGCATTTGGCGGTAGTCATGATGGTCTCCCTATTTTAAAAGAAGACAAAGAGATACATAATTTATTTTACGCATTGCCGTATGGAGGTAATGGAACTGTGTATGGAATGGTATTTGCCAAATTATTTGAGCAGTTATTTACAAATAAAGAAAGTGAAGATTTTTCTTTATTTAATCGATAGAAAAAAAGGTAGCGAAGTGATGGAATGAGAGATATAAAAAAGTTTTTACAAAAATTACGTCCTGTACAACTTATTGTTTTGTTTTATTTATTAGCAGTAGTTGTATCGGTGATATTGCTTAGTTTCCCGTTTGTTACGAAGGCTGGTGTGAAATGGACATTTATCGATGCCCTCTTTACATCTGTTAGTGCGGTAAGTGTTACGGGACTGTCTGTTGTTACAATTTCAGATACATTTACTACGGCAGGAATTATTATGTTAGCCCTTATTTTACAATTAGGCGGCTTAGGAATTATGGCACTTGGTACATTTGTTTGGATTATAACGGGGAAAAAAATCGGTTTGCAGAGAAGAAGACTCATTATGGCAGACCATAATCAAGGGAATTTATCAGGCCTTGTAGAATTGATGCGTTCTATTTTAATTGTAATTATTTCGATAGAACTTATTGGAGCAATACTATTAGGTACAAGATTTCTACTTTATTTTCCAACTTGGCAAGAAGCTTATTTCCACGGTTTCTTTGCCGCTGTTAGTGCAACTACGAACGGAGGATTTGATTTAACTGGACAATCACTAATTCCGTACAAAAAAGATTATATTGTGCAAATGATTCATATGTTACTTATTATTTTAGGAGCGATTGGCTTCCCGGTGTTAATGGAAGTAAAGCAATTCTTTAGTAAAAGGAGACAGCAACTATTCCGCTTTTCGTTGTTTACAAAATTGACGACAACGACATTTTTTGCACTCGTTATCGTTGGAACAATTATGATTTTTCTACTAGAGCGAAATCAGTTTTTAGCAGGAAAGTCATGGCATGAAACAGTTTTTTATACATTATTCCAATCTGTGACGACGCGAAGTGGTGGACTGGCTACAATGGATATACGTGAATTGTCACAACCGACGCTTTTATTTATGAGTATATTAATGTTTATAGGGGCATCTCCAAGTTCGGTTGGGGGCGGAATACGTACAACAACATTTGCTGTTAGTATATTATCGTTATACACTTTTGCAAGAGGTGGAAGAACGGTCAGAGTCTTCAAACGTCAGTTACATGAAGAGGACGTGCTAAAAGCATCTGTCGTTATGACGATGGGGATTTTATTATGTGCCACAGCACTCTTTATTTTATCTATTACGGAAAATGTACCGCTTATGAGTTTAATTGTTGAAGTGTGTTCTGCTTTCGGGACGACAGGGCTATCGACAGGTATTACGCCAGATTTAACAACTGTTGGTAAACTTGTACTCATTGTACTTATGTTTATTGGGCGTGTCGGTATTTTAACATTTATACTGGCTAGTGGGGGAAGAGAACAGCCACCTCGCTATAAATACCCGAAAGAGAGAATTATTATTGGATAGTATGAAACCATTCTACCTATGTGAGGTAGAATGGTTTTTTAGTCGTTAATGCCAAATTGCGGATGCATAAAAGCGTCATTCTTATTATCCACTTCTTTTTTTAGCAACTCTTGATTTTCTTCTGAAATCCACCCAATATCATTTGTAGGATGAATCCATTCTTCTCCAGCCATAATGGCAGGGTCTACTTCATCAGTCCAATTGTGAAGTGGACTATTCTCGGAATCATATTTACTGTCTCCGATTACGACGTCATATTGATTTATGAAAGGTTGTTGCATCTTCTTTCCTGTTCCTTTAAAAGATGGGAAATTCATTTGATGCGGGAGCGTTTCATCTAAAATTGGTGACTGAATTTTATCTTTCTTCTTCAAAATAATCGCCCCTTTTATAATACTTTCTTCATAGGTAGTATTTCCATCTAGCGGCTCTTATGTACTTGTTAACACTTGCCAGTAATAATTATTTAATGTTGCTTCAAACTAGAGTAGAAAGTGAATTCTTGAGAGCAGGTGAATGTATTGGTAAAAAGAAAAGTGAAACAAAATGCGGCAATCAACAATAATAAAACTCCGAAAGAAAGCTTACCAGATGCAGAATTTGCATTAGAGTATGAAGGAGAAAATAGCGCGAAGTATGCAAATCGTAATTCAAAAAAAGGTAAACAAAAATGAGGCGTTTTTTACAAACGCCTCATTTTTTTGTGGGATTATAAAGGTTTTTTTAATTATTTGTAAATTTAGTGTTCATTATTGGCAGAAAAATGCGAAAAAACATAGAAATAGCAACGTATTACACAAAAACAAACAACAAACAAAAGATTAATGTTGGTTTAATACTGCTTTTACACTAGTTGTTTATATTTGAGTTGTACATAAGATTTATAAAAGGAGAGAGAGACAGTGAAAAAAACAATCTTTAAAGCTGTAGCAACTGGAATGGTATTTTCGTTATTAATGGGGTGTGGTGCAAAGAAAGAAGAAAGTGCTGGGGCAAAAGTAAAGGATGATAAATTATATGGATCATTAACTGTTTACACAGCGATTGAAGAAGAACTTGTACCAATTTATCTTGATTCTTTTAAAAAGAAGTATCCAGATGTGAAACTGAACATTGTTCGTGATTCAACTGGAGTTATTACAGCGAAATTGCTAGCTGAAGGAAAAAATACACAAGCAGATGTTGTATGGGGAACAGCAGCGTCTAGTCTATTAGCTTTAGATAAAAAAGATATGTTAAAAGGATACTCTCCAAAAGGCGCAGATCGTGTTCTTCCGCAATTTAAAGATGATAAGCAACCAGAAAAATGGGTAGGTAATACGGCATTTATGACGGGGATTGCTATAAATAAAGAAGAATTAAAGAAGAAAAATTTACCGATGCCAGAATCATACGAAGACTTAACGAAACCAGAATATAAAGGAACGCTTGTTATGCCACATCCAGCTTCTTCTGGAACAGGATTTTTAACAGTTTCTGCATGGTTACAAATTATGGGTGAAGATAAAGGCTGGGATTACATGAAGAAACTTCATGATAATATGGCAACTTATACTCATTCAGGTTCAAAACCAGCGAAATTAGCAGGCGCAGGTGAATATCCAGTTGGCGTATCAATGGTTTATAGTGCTTTGAAAGAGAAACAAAAAGGTGCACCGGTTGAAGTTGTATTGCCGAAAGAAGGATTAGGTTGGGAAGTAGAAGCGAACGCACTTATTAAAAAAGATAATGCAAAAAATGAAAAATTAGCGCAAGCATTTTTGGATTGGGCAATTACTGATGATGTAATGAAGTTATACTTCGAGAAAAATGGATTTGCGACAATTAAAAATGATTATAAACTTCCAGATGGATTCCCTAAAGATGTGACAGAAAAGTTATACAAAAAGAATGACTTTAAGTGGGCAGCAGAAAATCGTGACAAAATTTTAGAAAAATGGGAAAAAGATTTTGGCCAAAAAGCAGAACCGAAAAAGTAAGTAAGTGAGTGGGAGAGAGAAAAAATGAGCGAATATTTATCAATTCAACACATTCAAAAAAAGTTTGATGCATTTACAGCGTTAAAAGATATTTCTTTTACTGTGAAAAAAAATGAGTTTGTATGTTTATTAGGCCCAAGTGGTTGTGGGAAAACAACATTGCTTCGAATTTTAGCAGGGCTAGAAGAGGCAACAACAGGTAGTATAGCTGTGGATGGAAAAGATATTACAGCATTACCTCCTGGAAAGAGGAATTTCGGAATGGTGTTTCAATCGTATGCATTATTTCCGAATTTAACAGCACTTGAAAACATTGAATACGGCTTAAAGACAAAAAAATATGGAAAAGCAGAAGTAAAAGAGAAAGCGTTAGAGGCGTTAGAACTTGTAGATTTGCTGAATGTAAAAGATAAATATCCTGCTCAAATGTCTGGTGGACAACAGCAGCGAGTAGCACTTGCACGTGCGCTCGCTCTGTCTCCGGATATTTTGTTACTCGATGAGCCGTTATCTGCTTTAGATGCAAAAGTGCGTGAAAAGTTACGTAGAGAAATGCGTGATTTGCAAGAAAAAGTAGGAGTAACAACTATTATGGTTACGCATGATCAAGAAGAGGCATTAACGATGGCCGATAAAATTGTTGTAATGAATCATGCGGAAATTATGCAGATTGGCACACCAGAGGAGATTTATCAAAGACCAGCCAATCCGTTTGTGGCAGATTTTATTGGTTCTATTAATTTCTTTTCGAAAAACAATGAAGAACATGCAATTCGTCCTGAGCATGTAACAGTTGTACAAAAGGATGGTATTAAAACGGTTGTTGAAAACATGGAATTTCGCGGATCTGTATATCGGACGGAAGTGCGAGTCGTAGAAGAAAAAGCACATCTTTATAACGAGAAAATTGTAGTGGATATATTGGCATCAGAAGTAGAAGCAACCGCAATTAGAAAAGGAAAGCCGATTCAAATCTCTTTCTCAGAAAATCATATGTTGTCATATGGAAAGAAGGTCATTGTATAGATGGAGATGTTAGAAGATTTCAAGGTAGAAAGTACGAAAAAAAAGATTAAGAGACGTATCGGTAAAGAAGAGTGGATACAAAGACTATTAATTATTGGTATGCTTCTCGCGTTTTTGATCATGCTTGTATTACCTTTATTACAATTGTTTACACAAGCTTTTTATGATAAAGATGGAGCTTTCATTGGTGTTGCGAATTTCAGTAAATATTTCACAACACCAACGCTAGTTCAATCATTACAAAATACGATATGGATTTCGGGCGCGACAACAATTATTGCAGTGACACTCGCTTTCGCTTACGCCTATGCGATCGCTCGTACGAATGTGTTTGGAAAGCGTGTATTTCAATATATTGCGTTGTTACCATTATTCGCACCTACGATGATGCATGGTATCGCACTGACATATTTATTTGGTAATCAAGGGTTAGTAACGAAAGGAATGTTTGGTTTGTTTGAAGGGATACAAATCCCTTTATATGGACCAGTAGGAATTGTAATGGCTGAAGTCATGTATACATTTCCGCAAGCATTTCTTATATTATTAATTGCTTTTCAAGGCTCTGATTATCGTTTATATGAAGCTTCTAATATGTTAGGAGCGAGTAAAGCAAAGCAATTTTTCACTGTTACTTTACCTAGTGTAAAGTACGGATTAATTAGTGCGATGTT
Organism: Bacillus sp. 16GRE42; assembly: GCF_019837435.1. Taxonomy (NCBI): domain Bacteria; kingdom Bacillati; phylum Bacillota; class Bacilli; order Caryophanales; family Bacillaceae; genus Bacillus; species Bacillus sp. 16GRE42. Next base: position 313,798 of record NZ_JADAXF010000002.1, on the reverse strand, counting down.
CGTTGTGTTTACACTTAGTTTCACTGATTTTGGGGCACCAAAAATTGTTGGTGGGCAATATAATGTACTTGCTACTGACGTATATAAGCAAGTAATTGGGCAGCAAAATATGCCGATGGGTGCAACTGTCGGAATGATTTTATTAATCCCAGCTATATTTGCCTTTGCAGTTGATCGCATTACGCAAAGAAAGCAGGCGAATCTTTTATCTTCCAAATCAGTACCTTACAGAATAATAAATAATAAGAAAAGAGATGTTATTTCATTCGTATATTGTAGCGTAGTAACGCTTATGATCATTCTATTATTTGTGGCAGTTGGTATTGCTGCAAGTGTGAAAGTATGGCCATATAATATGAGCTTTACATTTGAGCATTTCAATTTTTCCAGTTTAACAGGAGATGGACTTGGAGCATTTAAAAATAGCGTAATTGTTTCAGCGATTACTGCAGTAATTGGAGCGGTTTTAACATTTATGTTCGCTTATGCGATTGAGAAAATAGATCAGCTACAATTTTTCCGAAAAGCAGGTTACTTTTTCTCTATCGTTCCTTTAGCGATACCAGGTTTAGTACTTGGGGTAGGCTACGTCTTCTTCTTTAGTCAACCAACAATACAAATCTTTGGACTTTCCGTAACGAACCCGTTCCATTCTCTATACGGAACAATTGCTGTGCTAGTACTAGTCAATATCATTCATTTTTATTCTGTAACATTTGTTACGGCAACGACAGCTTTAAAGAAATTAGATCGAGAGTTTGAACTTGTTTCACAGTCGATGGGGATACCGTTTTATAAAACATTCTTTCGAGTTACGGTACCGATGTGTTTACCAGCCATTTTAGAAATGGTAATGTACTACTTCGTAAATTCAATGGTAACTGTCTCAGCAGTTGTATTCCTGTATGCAGCTGATTTTAAACTAGCTGCCGTATCAATTGTAAATATGGATGATGCAGGAAATGTAGCACCAGCAGCTGCAATGAGTGTACTTATTGTTGTTACAAATATTGTAGTGAGAGTTGTATATGAATGGGGAACGAAAGCACTTCGTAACCGAACGTCACAATGGCAAAAAAGATAAATAAGAAGGGTGATGGATTGAATGAAAGTAGAAGCAGTTATTTTTGATTGGGCAGGTACAACAGTTGATTACGGATGTTTTGCACCACTGGAAGTATTTATGGAGATTTTCCATAAACGCGGTGTTGCAATTACTGCAGAAGAAGCCCGTAAGCCAATGGGATTATTGAAAATTGATCATGTTAGAGCATTAACTGAGATGACTCGTATTGCAAGTGAGTGGAATCGTATTTTCGGACAATTACCAACAGAAGCAGACATTCAGGAGATGTATGAAGAATTCGAAAAGATTCTCTTCGCTATTTTACCGCGCTATGCGTCGCCGATTAATGGAGTAAAAGAAGTGATTGCTTCTTTACGTGAAAGAGGAATTAAAATTGGTTCAACGACTGGTTATACGAGAGAAATGATGGACATTGTAGCAAAAGAAGCAGCACTACAAGGGTATAAACCGGATTTTCTTGTAACACCAGATGATGTTCCAGCAGGTCGTCCGTATCCGTGGATGTGCTATAAAAATGCGATGGAGCTTGGTGTATATCCAATGAATCATATGATAAAAGTTGGAGACACAGTATCAGATATGAAAGAGGGAAGAAATGCTGGTATGTGGACAGTAGGTGTAATTCTCGGCAGTAGCGAACTCGGCTTAACTGAAGAGGAAGTGGAGAATATGGATCCGGTAGAACTTCGTGAAAAAATAGAAGTAGTTCGCAATCGTTTCGTTGAAAATGGGGCGCACTTTACGATAGAAACGATGCAGGAACTCGAAAACGTAATGGAACATATCGAGAAACAAGAACTTATTATTTCATAAAAGGGGAATAGGATCATGACTGAAAATCACTATTTATTATTAACGCCTGGACCATTAACAACAACCAAAACAGTAAAAGAAGTTATGTTATACGATTGGTGTACGTGGGATGCTGAATATAACACAATGGTACAAGAGGTAAGAGCTAAACTTGTATCGTTAGCAACGAAAGAAGAGGAGAAATATACAACTGTTTTAATGCAAGGAAGCGGTACGTTTTCAGTTGAAGCAGTGATTGGATCTGTCATTCCTAAAAACGGAAAGCTGCTCGTATGTACAAATGGTGCGTACGGTAAGCGAATTGTACAAATGGCAGAGATGTTACATATAGATGTGGTGGTCAGTCAAACAGAAGAGTGGGAGCCTACTAATATTGCAGAAGTAGAAAGGATATTGCAACAAGATAAAGAGGTTACACATATTGCAGTTGTTCATTGTGAAACAACAACAGGTATTATCAATCCAATTGTAGATGTATGTAAATTAGGGAAGCAATATGGAAAAGTAACACTAGTTGATGCAATGAGTAGTTTTGGTGGTATTGAAATAGATATCGCTGAGTTGCAAATTGATTTTTTAATTAGTAGTGCGAATAAATGTATTCAAGGTGTTCCTGGGTTCGGCTTTGTTATTGCAAAGCGTGCTGAATTGTTGAAATGTAAGGGACAGGCACGTTCATTATCATTAGATTTATACGATCAGTGGGAAACAATGGAAAATCAAAATGGGAAATGGCGTTTTACGTCACCTACACATGTTGTGCACGCTTTTTATCAAGCACTACTTGAATTAGAAAAAGAGGGCGGAGTAGAAGCTCGTTACAATCGATATTATAACAATCAAAAACTATTAGTGAGTAGAATGAGAGAAATCGGATTTAAGCCACTAGTAGATGAAAAATATCAATCGCCTATTATTACATCCTTCATTTATCCAGAAAAAGGATTTGAATTTCAACAGCTATATAATGAATTAAAGCAATATGGATTTGTTATTTATCCTGGTAAAATTTCGAAAGTAGATACGTTCCGCATTGGAAATATCGGTGACGTACATGAGGAAGACATAAATCGTTTAGTAAATAGTATAGCTGAAGGAGTTGCTATAGGATGAAAGTATTTTGTTTAGGTGGAGCAGGTAAAATTTGTCGTGAAGCAATTTTAGATTTAGTACAATTTTCATCTTTTGAGGCGATTACAGTAGCTGATTTTAATGAAGAAGAGGGCCTGAAAGTAGTAGAATGGCTCAACGATCCTCGTGTTGATTTTGTGAAAGTAGATGTAACAAATCACGAGGATACGGTTGCAAAAATGAAAGGTTATGACATTGTAATGGACGGTACGACAATTAAGTTAAATGGATTGTCTACTCGATGTATTGCAGAAGCAGGTTGTCACGGTGTGAATTTGAATGGATTTGGTGAAGAAAATGAATTTCATTCTATATTTGCTCAAAATGAAAAAACGTGTTTACCTGGTTTTGGTATGACGCCAGGTGTAACGCAAATGATGGCAATGCATGCAGCAAATCAGCTAGATACTGTAGAGTCAGTACGTGTAAGTCATGGCTCGTACCGTCCAATTGCTTTTTCTGCATCAATTACAGAAACAACGACATATGAATATGATCCACATTTACGATTGCGTACAGTATATGAAGATGGTGAGTTTAAGCAAGTACCGCCGTTTGCGCGTCCAAGAGAAATTGAATTACCGGCGCCTTATGGTAAGGCAACGCAGTATATAATACCGCATTCTGAAACGATTACGTTAGCAAAAGCACTAGAAAATAAAGGCGTCAAGCTGATAGAGACGAGAGGAACTTGGCCAAAGCAAAATATGCAGCTCGTACGTGCTTTATATGATTATGGTATATTGCGTAATGATCGGGTTGACATAAATGGGAAAGAAATTGGCATTATGGATTGTATTTCGAAGTATTTATTGCAATCGAAAGAAGGGCAAGAAACAGAAATTTACGGTTATGCACTTCATGTAGAAGTAATAGGTGTGAAAAATAATGAAAAACAAAGGCACGTATTATATCATACACACCCGTTATCTGATGGTTCTGTTGTAGGATGGGAAAAATTAAGAGCTTATACGAGAAACGTCGGTATTCCATTTGGGATTGCTACAGAGTTAATCGCAAAAGGGAATGTAAATAAAGCTGGTGTTGTGACACCTGAGGAAGCTTTTGTAAATCCACAAATCATTTTTGATGAACTAAAAAAGCGTGGTATTCATATTCATGAAGAAGTTTTCACTGAAAAAGAAAGTTATAACTTTGTATAAGTAAGGCAGTTTATGAGGTAGAAATCAATGGGGTGAAGCTATGTCTGTAGTAGGTGAAGAAAGAAAGCGAACCATTCTTGAGAAGGTAGAGTTTAAAGGGAAAGTAAAAGTTTCAGAGTTAGCGAGAGAGTTTGCTGTATCAACAGAGACGATTCGTCGTTATTTAGAAGAATTGGATCGTGAAAAGAAGTTGAAGAAAGTGTATGGTGGAGCCGTCCAACTTCCGGGAGCTGGAATAGAGGCACCAATGCTAGAACGAGAGATGCTGCATATAGAAGAGAAGAAGAGAATTGGGTATAAAGCAGCAACGTTTGTGGAAGATGGAGATGTGATTGCGATTGATGATGGAAGTACACCGCTTCAAATGGTGCCATATCTTGTTCATCGTAAAAATTTAACGATTGTAACAAGTTCATTTCCAGTAGCTACACAATTAATTTCTTCTATTAATAAAAAGATGTTTCACGGTGAAGTTTTATTTATTGGTGGAAAAGTGTCTCCAAAGCATTCACGTGTGTCAGGGTCTATTTCGCAGCAAGTAATCCAGCAATTTCATTTTCATAAAGCATTCGTTTCGATTGATGGATTGTTACCTGGTTTTGGGGTTTCTAGTTTTGAATTAGAAAAGGCGAAACTGTCAGAAGCGATGCTGAAATTAGCGGAGAAAACATATATTTTATGTGATCATACAAAAGTAGGGGTAAAAGGAAATTACCGAATAGCAGCATTTTCACGTATTCAACATGTAATTTGTGATAAGAAAATGCCCTATAGTTTTGAAGAGGAAGTCAAAAAGCATAATATTCAATGGACAATTTGCTAAATAAATTGAACTCCCACCTGTTTTTGAGGTGGGAGTTTTACTGTCCACAAATAGCAGGATAAAAGATTTGTATGTATGCAAAAAGTGGACACATTTTCTCATCTCTTTCATATAATTTACCAATACAAAAAAAGTTGGTCGAAGGAAAGAAGGGAGAAGCATGTCAGAACGGATATATAATAAACTTGTATTGTATGCAAATATTTTGCAAAAAATTGGTTTTATTAATGAAAAAGAAAAAAGTGAAATTCTTCATACGCTAGGTAAAAAGGCCCTTTGATTAAAGGGTTTTTTATTTTTTATCTTTGGAAATATAAACTCAATGTAATATTATCATTGACAATGATAATGAGATTCATTATCATTTATTTTGTAAGTAATTGATAACATTTATCAATTATAAAAATTATATATGATAGGGGATATTATTTTGAAAAAAAGTTATATTAAGGCGCTAGTAGTAGCCACAACATTAGCAATTCCATTTGCTACATACTCTACTCCAGCATTAGCAGCACTAAAAGCTGAAGCAAACCAGTCGGTGGCAGCAGCTAGTGAACGTACATACGATACTGAGATTAAAATATATAAGGATCAAAAAGATGAGCCATCTATGGTTTCTCAGTACATAAAAAATCCTAAAGTAGCAATTGAAGATGGGAAAAAAATCGTTACTGTAACAATACAAGATAGCGATTATTTTCAATATCTTAGAATAGAGGATAAAAACCAACCTGGTGTATTTCAAGATGTGAAAGTTTTATCAGAAGATAAGAGGAAAAATGGAACGAAAGTAGTCCAATTTGAAATTGGCGAATTTGAGAAAAAGCATAATATGCAAATGCATATACTTATTCCGGCCATCGGATATGATCACAAATATCAAGTTCAATTTGAAATTAAAGATCCAACTGTAGGTGACAAAGAAACAGAGAAACCAGATGATAACGCTAATTCAGGCAATACGGAAACGGATCATCCAATTGATAGTCAAAATATGATAACAGATAACAAATTAAGAGAACTTGTTAATAAAAAAGTATTTAATAGAAAAGATTTAAATACACCAATTACGAAAGAGGAGTTATTACAAGTAAAGGACTTGTTTTTAAACACGAATGAGATTCTTGATTATAGTGCATTAAAATATATGCCAAATTTAAAATCTTTAACAGTTGCGAATGCGAAGATAACAGATCCATCGTTCTTTGCGAATTTAAAGCAATTAAATCATTTAGCTTTGCGTGGTAATGAATTTTCAGATGTAACACCACTTGTTAAGATGGATAATTTAGCATCTCTTGATTTGAGTAATAATAAAATTACAAACGTTGCACCACTCATTGAAATGAAAAATGTAAAAAGTTTATATCTATCAGGCAACCAAATAGAAGACGTAACAGCATTAGCGAAAATGGAACAACTAGATTACTTGAATTTAGCAAATAATAAAATTACGAATGTTGCTCCATTAAGCGCATTGAAAAATGTAACATACTTAACTTTAGCAGGTAATCAAATTGAAGATATTAAACCGTTATATTCATTACCTTTAAAAGATTTAGTATTAACGCGTAATAAAGTTAAAGATTTATCGGGTATTGATCAAATGAATCAATTAAATAAATTATTTATCGGTAAAAATCAAATTGAAGATGTGACACCACTTGCTAAAATGACTCAGCTTACAGAATTAGATTTACCTAATAATGAGTTAAAGGATATTACTCCATTATCAAATCTAGTAAACTTACAAAAACTTGATTTAGAAGCAAATTATATTTCAGACTTATCGCCAGTTAGTAAGTTGAATAAGTTAGTATATTTAAGTTTTGTTGCAAATGAAATCCGCGATGTTAGACCAGTAATAGAACTAAGTAAGAAAGCTTATATTAATGTTCAAAACCAAAAAGTCTTTTTAGAGGATACAGAAGTAAATAAAGAAGTAAAAGTACCTATATACGAAAAAGACGGCGAGGTATCTACAAAAATCCGTCTGAAGAGTGATGGTGGTACGTATAGTAATGGTGTAGTGAAATGGAGTACACCAGGTGAGAAAGTATATGAATTTGGAGTGAAAGATCCATTTGCGGATACAGGAATCTTTTTTACAGGATCTGTAATTCAAAATGTAGTAGAAAGTAAAGGGGACAACAATTCTAAAGAAGACAATACTTCTAAAGAAGATGAAAAAGTAGAAGTAGTAGAATTTAAAGATGTACCAAAAGGACATTGGTCAGAAGAAGCAATTCATTATTTAGCGAAAGAAAATATTTTCAAGGGATATGGAAATGGACAATTTGGATTTGGGGATAGTATTACTCGTGGGCAAGTTGCGTCTTTAGTACAAAGGTACATGAAATTAGAAAATAAAGTAGAGCAGAAAGAGAGATTTACAGATACGAAAGGGCATATGTTTGAGCAAGATATTGCCACAGTTGCGCAAGCTGGAATTATGCAAGGAGATGGTACTGGGGAGTTTCGTCCAGATGGAGTATTAACTCGATACGAAATGTCTGTAGTATTATATAAAGTATTTCAGTTAAAAGAAGATAGAAATAATAAAGTGAACTTTACTGATGTACCGACTGGTCATTGGGCAGAAGGATATGTGAAAGCGTTAGCGGATAATAATATATCAAAAGGTAATGGAAAAGGAAACTTTTTAGGTGATGATTTCGTAACACGTGAACAATATGCACAGTTTTTATATAATGCAATAAAGAAATAAAAGATGAGAAAATACGTTATTCTTTGATTTAAAAAGAATAACGTATTTTTTTATGTACAAAATGAAGTAGGGAATAGACAGAAGTATAGATATATGAATGGCCCATTTTAAAGAAGAGCTGTGAAACTATATTGACAAAAAGGCGTTCTCATGTGATAATTCAATTAAATTTTTAGAATAATCAAAAAATACTCCTTTTACATAGAAAGGATTCGAACATTATATAAATATTATGCCGGGGGTGACGAAATGTTATTTTTTCTAAAAAAATGGAATGAATTAAAAGATGTGAAATCTGAATTGGCACTTCGTGATTGGTTTTATGGTACAAAAATTAGTTTATCACTCTGTACGTCAAAAGAGCCGTTAACTTTTTTAGTAAACGTTGAGGGAAGAGATAAAGGGTTATTTTCAGAAGAAGACTTTATTGTTGTTAATTGTATGTGTGAGCCAGTATTTGAAAATGAAGAAAAACCAGCTGCAGAATCATTTATGCATGCGGATATTTATAAAAAAAGTAGTGCAGAATGTATTTTACAAGTGCAGACTGTAGATAGCCATTTAATATCAGAGTTATATGGAGAAACAGGGGAAGTAACATTCGATAAACGTAGCGTGGAACGTGTTTTTGGAAAAGAAGGTATAACAGAAATGACAATTCCTATTGTAGAAGATGAGAAAAAATTCGCTGATTTATTAGAAAATAATGTACCGAATTTTATTGAAGGTGGAGGAGTAGTTCTTGTTCATAATTATGGCATGATTGTGTGGGGGAAAACTCCAGAAGAAGCGAAAAAATGGCTAGAGGGTATAGAATATTTAATGAATTACCATGTAAAGTTGTTAATGATAAAAGGTGCAAAGAGCTCTGTTATATAAAATGTTTGTGATGTCGTTACAAGTCAATAAAAAATGAAAGCGTTTTAAATGTAATTTTACTCATAAAATATAGGTCTCCTTATTATATATAGATTACATGTTGACATGTAAGGAGGAACATATTTTGCGAGTTAAATACCATTTTCTGCCGAAACAACAAGTAACATTTTGCAAAATGAACGATTCAGGTGAAGAGGCTTTGCACATTATGAATGAAACGGGATTTCGAGCAATCCCTGTATTAGCAGAAGATGAAAAGAAATTCATAGGGATTATTTATAAAGTAGATCTTTTAGAAAAGAAGTGTAATAGCGGATTAGAGAAATTAAGCACGGAACATATGCTGGAAGATTCCTCTGCATTTATTTTTGAAAAGGATTCTTTTTTTAGAGCATTTTATGTTATTCGTCGACTTCCATTTTTAGCTGTGTTAAATGACTATAATGAATTTGTCGGTATCTTAACGCATTCCAATATATTTGATGTTATTGAAGATTCATTCGGTATGCGGACGGGTGGTTATATATTAACAATTGCAACACAAGATTGTAAGGGAACGATTAAAGAACTTGGGACATTGTTGAAAGCATTTAATATCGGTGGATTATTTACGCTAGATAACGGTGATCAGTATATTCGCCGCGTTATCGTAAATATAGCAGATGAGTTAAATGAAAAAAGATTAAAGCAATTAATCGAAAAAATAGAGAAAAAAGGATTCAGGGTGAGTCATGTAGATTATATTTAAGGTGAAAAGGAAAGGTACCAATTTGCTATATGCAGATTGGTACCTTTTTTAGTGCGAGTAATGAATCTTATTTTGAAACAGGAGGTGGAGATAATGCTAAATCAGATAAAAAAATAAAATCTGCATGTGCGCGAATGTTAGGAATAGAAGTTTCTATAACACGTGATGTAATTTCACCTGGAGGTCCAACGTGTCCGATAGCTACCATAATCGGTTTTTCTTGAAGCTTTTTAATGAGTAATTGGGCTTGTTTTGAAATATGTGCCGCTGTATACACATCATCAAAAAATAATTGATTTTCAATAATAGGCACTCCTAATTCTTTCCCGATTTTTGGGACAACACTCTTAGGATTTGTTTTGCTATCCAAATAAAATAAACCGTGTTTTTTACAAGCTGCAAGTATAAGTCGTACAATTCTTTCGTCCGCGGTCACTTTTGAGCCCATATGATTGTTCATCCCAATTGCATGCGGTACTTCTTGAATCGCTTGTTCGAGTCGGTTATTTATTTCTTCGTCGCTTAAATCAGTTGTAATTGCTTTTGGTCCAAGCCATTCTTTTTTACCTTTAATCGGTTCCATTGGCATATGTATAATAACTTCGTGCCCTTTCTTATGAGCCGCTATCGCATCTTCCTTTGTGGAAGGGAGAAAAGGCATAACGGCAACAGTCAGTGGAATAGGAAGTGATAACATTTTATCAGTCCCCTTCATATTATTGCCGAAGTCATCAATGACAATAGCGACTTTGTTTGTATGGGCCATTGCTTGAACAGGAAACAAGAAGGATGGTAAGAACATAGTAAAAATAAGCAATGCAATCGTATATTTGCGCATATAAATATTTCCTTTCTATTTTTTCCCGCTATTTGCGAGCAGTGAGGAATGAACAAAATCCCCCAATGATTAAATTTCACTTTATCAATCATCATTATGTTTTGCGTTTTTATATAAATTAAACAAAAAATGTCGAAGAAAAGTATATAGAAAATAGAGAATCCGCTATTTAATTGGTATTTGTAAAAAAAGAAGATGAAAAAAATGTCTATTATTGCGAATGTATTTACAAAGATAGAATAATTTGTAATAATTCTCAAAGTGAGGGTAAAGATTTGTAAATTACAGGGAGAAAATGTTAAATTTTCTGATTCTTCAAATTCAAATATGATTAAGTAGTTAAAAGGCCGATGGAGAAGTAAAGTTGAAAGCATGGAAGTATAATAAGGGGGATATGAATGTTTACCGTAAAAAGGAAGTACACATTAGAAAAGCTTTCACGTGATATTCATATGAAACGTGAAGAAATGATTCAATTAGGTTTAACAAGTGGGTTAAATAGTATGGAGACAATTCAAGTGAGTCAAGAATTGGACAAGCTTATTTTACAGTACCAGCGTTATAAAGAAAAACAAACACCAAAATGGCTATCAATTATTAAGGTACCTATTTTTCAAATTGGGTATGAAGGGAAATCAAGTAATTTTTGGCGAATGCTTGTGGCTGGTTTTATGAAATAAGTATAATTACCCTTTTGGGATAAGGATAATTATACTAGGTGTAACGGAATTTCGATATGAACTGTCGTTCCTTCGTTTTCTATACTATCAATAAAAATATGCCCATTGTACATCTCTACAATTCGTTTACATATGACAAGTCCAAGACCGGTTCCAGTATCTTTATTAGTAAAGAACGGATGAAAGAGGTGTTTTTGAATATGTTTTGGAATCCCTTTTCCAGTATCTGTAATTCTCAATTGTGCGTGTGTTTCATTGTTTGTTACGGAAATGGTCAGTGTGTCACCAGAATTCATGGCTTCAATTGCATTTTTTGTAATGTTTAAAACCACTTGTTTCATATGGTCTTTTGAGCAACGGATATGAATAGGATGGTCTGGCAAATGTAAATGGAATACAATGTTATGTAGATTCGCCTCAGATTGAATAATTAATGATACCTCATTTAGAATAGTTCTCACATCATATGTTTGTTCAATGATAGCAGTTGGCTTTCCAAGAATAAGAAATTCGCTTACAATTTCATTAATCCGTTCTATTTCTTGTTCGATGACGGAAAAATAAAACTGATCTTGTTCATCTTTATATTTCTCTTTTAATAGAGCGACGAGCCCTTTAATTCCGGTAAGAGGATTACGGATTTCGTGGGCTGTACTAGCTGCAAAAGTTCCAACCAATTCAATTTTTTGTAGTTCATTTTGTTGTCTTTCCAGTTTTGTTTGACGTTTTAACAACATATATTGAGCAAGTAAAAATAAAATAGACATTAAAAATAAAGTAGCTATACACTCTATTGCAACCCACTGATATAAAGTTTTTTGATGGATAGGCAAAGGAGAAACAGAGACCTTCCAATTTAATCTTTTGAGTGGGGTAGTAAGCATATTAGAATGCGCAGCACTTGTTTCGTTATTATCATCGGTGAGAAAAACTACATCATGTTTATCAGTTACTTCAAAATGGTATTGTGGCTTAATGGCATTTAAAGATGATGAAATGTAGTCAAAGCGTAAACTTGCTAACAATAAGCCTGAGATTTCCTTCTGTTTATTGAAAATGGGAGAAGCAATCATAATAGCTTGATGTCCAAGAACACGATCTGTAATGACTGATGATACAGTTGTTTTCTTCGTTTGCAATACGTCTTGAATATATTTGCGATCTGAGACATCAACAGGTGGTCGGTCGCCTTCGGATGCGATTGTAATGATTCCTTCTGGTGTAGCGTAGTATAAACCAGAAAAACGTGCATCGTTTCCATCTGTATCATGTACAATTTGTTTAACTCCATTTATATTTCCAGTCTCGGTTCCTATGACCTTTGAGAGCATTTCTAATGCGGAAATTGCTTCACCAAGGTGATGATCTAAATAGTCTCTATATAAAAAGAGAACCGTGTGAGCAGATAGTTTGTTTTCCTGCTTCATTTTATACGAATGATATGAATAAAATGTAGCACCAATCCCTATCGTTGGTAGGATAACAAGTAATATATATAAAACTATGCTGTGGAATTTGACTTTCAAATTTGGTACTCCTTCTTTTTTATTATCATTATATATAAACTATGTTAAAATTGTCATGTTTTTATTCAAGAATCATTCGTAATATATTTGGGGAGAGGAAATGAATGAGTGAATACTCATTCGGAATTTACATGAAGTACTAAGCTGTTTTTTCTTTTTATTACTGAGAATTTAAGTGAAGGGTTGAAAGTTGTATGACATCAAATAATGAACGAGAAGATATTTCTCAATCTCTAAAAGTATTTATTGCATTATCTCGTGTACATCGTTCTGTTATGGATACTACAAATAAATCTATACAAAGTAACGGGTTAAATCCAACTGAATTTGCTGTATTAGAACTGCTATATCATAAAGGCGGTCAACCACTTCAGCAAATTGGTGAGCGTATTTTGATTGCTAGTGGCAGCATTACATATGTTGTAGATAAGCTAGAGAAAAAGGGACTAGTAAAGAGAATTCCGTGCCCGAATGACAGACGTGTTATTTATGCACAATTAACTGAGTCTGGAGAGAACTTTATTGCTTCTATTTTTCCAGGGCATGAGCAAGTTATACATCAGTCTTTTGAAATGTTAACGAAAGAGGAAAAGGATGAATTACTTGATCTATTAAAAAAGATTGGAAAGTATGAAAAATAATAGTATGTTCCAAAGGAGCTTTGGATAAAGAAATCCAAGGCTTTTTTGTTTACATGTAATTATGACAAAATATGCCGTATTTTGCTGAAGAATAAGAGGAGATTTGTAAGTAAGCATTGAATTATAGTAAGGATGCATATAATGGAGAGGAGGCTCGTTCATGTCATTTAAAGACTATGAATATAAACGGCCAAATATTGAAGAATTAAAAGAGAAGTTTAATGTTGCTTTAGAGAAGTTTGATAACGCTAAAACTGTAGAAGAACAAAAACAAGTCATCAATTCAATTAACGAAATTCGCAACGACTTCGGTACAATGGGGAATCTTTGTTACATTCGTCATTCTGTTGATACGACAGATGCTTTTTATAAGGACGAGCAAGATTTCTTTGATGAATTCTCTCCAGTTGTACAAGGTTATGGTACAAAGTATTATAATGCGTTAATTCATTCTCCATTCCGTGAAGAATTAGAAGCGTATTATGGAAAGCAATTATTTGCTTTAGCGGAGTGTGATTTGAAAACATACTCTGATGAAGTTGTGAAAGATTTACAATTAGAGAATAAATTATCTTCACAATATACGCAGTTATTAGCATCTGCAAAAATTGACTTTGCAGGAGAAGAAAGAACGTTATCGCAGCTTATTCCATTTATGCAAGGGAAAGAAAGAAGTGAACGTAAAGTAGCAAGTGAAGCATATTACGGATTTTTAGCTGAGAATGAGGAAGAGTTAGATCGTATTTATGATGAGCTTGTTAAAGTGAGAACGAAAATCGCCAAATCTTTAGGTTTCAAAAACTTTGTTGAACTTGGATATGCAAGAATGTACCGTACAGATTATAATGCGGAAATGGTGGCGAATTATCGTCAGCAAGTACTTGATTATATCGTTCCAGTTACAACGGAATTAAGAAAACGACAACAAGCACGTATCGGTGTAGAGAAGTTAGCGTATTACGACGAAAACTTTGAGTTTGCTACTGGTAATCCAACTCCAAAAGGAGATGCGGATTGGATTGTTAATCATGGGAAAACGATGTATAAAGAGTTATCGGCTGAAACGGATGAATTTTTCAATTTCATGCTAGATAATGATTTATTAGATTTAGTTGCGAAAAAAGGAAAAGCTGGTGGCGGATATTGTACATATATTGAGAATTATAAAGCGCCATTTATTTTCTCAAACTTCAATGGAACATCTGGCGACATTGATGTATTAACACATGAAGCTGGTCATGCTTTCCAAGTATATGAAAGCCGTAAGTTTGAAATTCCAGAATACAATTGGCCAACGTATGAAGCATGTGAAATTCATTCTATGAGTATGGAATTCTTTACATGGCCATGGATGAAGTCATTCTTTGAAGAGGATGCAGATAAATATTATTTCTCTCACTTAAGTTCAGCACTTCTGTTTTTACCGTATGGTGTATCTGTTGACGAATATCAACATTATGTATATGAAAATCCAGAAGCATCACCAGAAGAGCGTAAGACAGCATGGCGTAATATAGAGAAAAAGTATTTGCCGCATCGTGATTATGAAGATAATGATTATTTAGAGCGCGGTGGATTCTGGCAACGTCAAGGACATATTTATAGCTCGCCGTTCTACTATATCGACTACACATTAGCACAAATTTGCGCACTGCAATTTTGGAAACGTGCAAGAGATAATAGACAAGAGGCGTGGGAAGATTATGTAAATTTGTGCCAACAAGGTGGAAGTAAATCATTCTTGGAATTAGTAGAAGTTGCAAATTTAACATCACCATTTGCTGAAGGCTGTGTGAAAAGTGTCATTACAGAAATTGAAGCGTGGCTACATGCGATTGACGACACAAAATTGTAAAAAACATGCGCTTTTTTTCACATGTTTAACATCGACATAATGAGAAAATGATGAGATAATAAAAGAAAATTCAGAATACTAAAGAGGTGTTTCTAATAAGGAGCACCTCTTTTCACCAACAAAAAGGGGGGAAAGAAGTATGCTTCAATCAAATATGGATGTGAGTTTAGAAAATTTGGTGAACTCATTACAGTCTACTCGAAGCACGCTATTATCAGAAATTGAAATGTTAAATGATACAGAAGTGAATGTAAAGCCACGCCGTGATAAATGGAGTATTATTCAAATTTTGCATCACTTGCATTTAGTTGAACAATCAGTTACGTCTGCCCTTGTATATGCTTTACAAAAAAATGAAAGAAACACGACTCCATTTAAAGACCTCCAACTTACGCTTGATCGCACATATAAACGAGAAGCTCCTCAGCAAATGCAACCAACAGAAACGTTAATGAAAAAACAGCAAGGAATTCAATTACTAGAACATTCACGACAAGAGCTATTACACGCGCTTCATAGTGTGATAGATGAAAAAGATTTATTTGAAAATGGATTAAAGCATCCTATTTTTAATGATTTGAATTTGTATCAGTGGGTTCAATTTCTTGATTTGCATGAACAAAGACATCTTACGCAGTTAAAAGAGGCGAAACACGCAATTTTGCAACGATAATTAGAAGGAAGTGGGAGACCACTTCTTTTTTGATGCGTGCATAGTTTTCTTTCTTATTTTGGAATACTACATGGAGAAAGAACAGAAGGAGTTGAAATGTATGTCCAAGAAAAAGAAAGAAGAAGAGCGCGCGTGGAAAGCACGTAAAGAAAATCAAAAACCACATGGTAAAGTGAAAGCCTTTGCTGAATTAGTTGAAGGAACAGAAAAAACGTGATGAGTATTTCATCACGTTTTTTGTATGAGTGGAAAAGTTAATAAGAAGGTTGTACCTGTACCTTTTTCGCTTATAATATCAACTTTTCCGTTCATAGCTTGCACAACACTGAATACGACCATCATTCCAAGACCAGTACCTTTTTCTTTTGTTGAGTAGAAAGGGGATCCAAGGCGTTTTACTTGTTCTTGATCCATACCAACTCCTGTATCTTTTATATATAACTGAATATGCTTATGATCAGGAACTAATGAGAAATAAAGATCACCGCCTTTTGGCATGGCCTCAATGCAGTTTTTTAAAACATTTAACAAGCATTGATTTAGTTTTTGTTTTTCTCCCGCGATAAAAAAAGAAGTGCTTTGCTTTATATAATGAGTACGCACATTTGCTAAATTAGCAAGAGGTGTAATTAACGCTAATGCGTGTAGTAGTTCTTCTTCTAACTGTAATGTTTGTTCTTTTTCAATACTTGGTTTTGCAAAGGTTAAATAATCTGTAAGAACGTGATTTGCTTGTTCGATTCCGTTAATGGCTATGTCGATATATAATTTTCGCTCTTGCTCAGTGCATGTATCTGACTGCAAAAGTTGTAAAAAGCCTTTTGTTGAAGTTAATGGATTACGAATCTCATGAGAAATGGACGCTGCCATTTCTCCAATTAAATGAAACTTTTCAGCATTCATAAGTTCGTTTTGAAGACGAACTTGAGTTTGTAATATGTGTAGTAAATATAAAATAAGTATCGTACCAAGTATCGTACATAACTCATACACAATAATATGTGGTATATAATCAGTCTTATTTGTAACCTTTGAAAGGAAGAAAGGTATCCAACTAAATCCGTATGTGAGACTGTAGATAATGGCAAGTGCTACTTTTATACGATTAGAAGTTCGATTGAAAACTTTATATGTAAATAGTAGGACAATAAATAGAAGGATAGAACCGATAAGCGATGGGAAAACACCGATTCCTCCTAATAAGAAGCGGTATATATTTAATACAACTAATATAGATCCACCAGCAATAGGACCTCCTGTTAATGTACCGACAATT
Source organism: Bacillus sp. 16GRE42 (assembly GCF_019837435.1). Taxonomy (NCBI): domain Bacteria; kingdom Bacillati; phylum Bacillota; class Bacilli; order Caryophanales; family Bacillaceae; genus Bacillus; species Bacillus sp. 16GRE42. The sequence continues at coordinate 296,934 of NZ_JADAXF010000002.1, read as the reverse complement.
AATACGATATGGCGCATATCAAATTGAAATCCATAATTTGTTTTTGCTCCGAAAGTAATACATAGTATGGTTGCGAGGCAACATAATGCAATAAATATAGCTGAGTTTAATTTAGGAGAACGTTTCCCTTTTTGATTCCAAAATAAATGGTATACGAGCATTGTAACAAGAATGAATAATATATTTAAAAAGAGATAAATAATAAAGGGTTTCAGTGGGATGCCTCCTCTCTTCTCACATTAAATTAATCATACTATAAAATGAAAGAAATAAAATGAGAAATAGCGGAAAAATCAGAAATTTTTTCTGGTAGTATACAATATGTTACAATAAGCTTTGTCAATGAAAGAAGGAATTCCGTGCGATGCGCGGGAGAGGTTCGCGAACTCCCTCTATAAAAAACTATGGAAACAACAATATCTTTAGGTATTGTTTTGTTTTTTTATTGTGACAGTTCAAGAACGTTCTTTCTTCTTATTCGTAGTAGAGAAGGAGAATGAGTGAAATGAAAAAAGAAAAGGCAGTTGTTGTTTTTAGTGGAGGACAAGATAGTACGACATGTTTATTTTGGGCAATAGAGCAGTTTGCAGAAGTAGAAGCTGTAACGTTTAATTACAATCAACGTCATAAACTAGAAATTGATTGTGCAGCGGAAATTGCGAAAGAACTAGGAATTAAACATACGGTACTAGATATGAGTCTATTAAATCAACTTGCTCCAAATGCGTTAACGAGAACGGATATGGAGATTACACATGAAGAAGGTGAATTGCCATCGACGTTTGTAGATGGACGAAATTTACTATTCTTATCATTTGCTGCTGTATTAGCAAAACAAGTTGGGGCACGTCATATTGTAACGGGTGTATGTGAAACTGATTTTAGTGGTTATCCAGATTGCCGTGACGTGTTTGTGAAATCGTTAAACGTTACTTTAAATTTATCCATGGATTATCCGTTCGTAATTCATACACCACTTATGTGGATTGATAAAGCGGAAACATGGAAATTATCAGATGAACTTGGAGCATTCGAGTTTGTTCGAGAAAAAACATTAACATGTTATAACGGAATCATTGGTGATGGTTGCGGTGAATGTCCAGCATGTCAGCTTCGTAAAGCAGGATTAGATACGTACCTACAAGAACGCGAAGGAGCAAATAACTAATGGATAATTTCTTTGGATTTCGCATCGTAGAAAATTTGCAAAAAATGGACAAGGATATTCAGCGTAAACAGCTTAAATATCATAATAAAAGAGTAATGGTCAGCAAGGAATTTACATTTGATGCAGCACACCATTTACACTGTTATGAGGGGAAATGTAAAAATTTACATGGTCACACATATAAAGTTGTATTTGGGATTAGTGGATATGTAAATGAAATAGGTCTTGCGATTGACTTTGGAGATATAAAAGAAATTTGGAAGAATGAAATAGAAATTTATTTAGACCATCGTTATTTAAACGAAACGTTACCAGCAATGAATACGACTGCTGAAAACATGGTCGTTTGGATTTATGAAAAGATGGCAGAAGCATTACTAAAAGATAATCGTGCGAACGAATATAAAGGAGCTCGTGTTGAATTTGTTCGTCTTTTCGAGACGCCGACTAGTTATGCGGAAGTAAGACGGGAGTGGATGCTCGATGAGTAAGATCCCTGTCTTAGAAATATTTGGTCCGACTATTCAAGGTGAAGGAATGGTTGTGGGACAAAAGACGATGTTTATCCGTACAGCTGGCTGTGATTATAGCTGCGCATGGTGTGATTCTGCTTTTACGTGGGATGGATCGGCTAAGGAACAAATTAGACAGATGACAGCAGAGGACGTTTGGAACGAGCTTGTGGAAATTGGTGGCGAAAATTTTTCTCATGTTACGATTTCAGGTGGAAATCCAGCATTGTTGAAAAATATTGAGTTTCTTCTTTCTATATTAAAAGAGAATGGAATGCGGACGGCAATCGAAACGCAAGGGAGTAAATGGCAAGATTGGTTACTTCAAATTGATGAGATAACGATTTCTCCAAAACCACCAAGTTCGACGATGAATACTGATTTTCAGAAGTTAGATGCTGTTATTCAGAAACTAGCAGGAAAAGATATTAGTTTAAAGGTAGTAGTATTTGACGATTATGACTTTGAGTATGCAGTTAAGATGCACGAACGTTATCCAGATGTTCCATTCTTCTTACAAGTAGGGAATGATGATACAAAAACTGTGGATGATGCGATGTTGATTAAAAAATTATTAGATAAATATGAGTGGCTTATTGAAAAAGCGGTTAACTGTAAAGAAATGAATAATGCAAAAGTATTGCCGCAGCTTCATGCGTTAGTATGGGGAAATAAACGCGGAGTATAATGAGAAGGGATGTTTAAAATGGCAGGAAGATTAGATGAAGATTTAAAAGATGTAACATTATTAGGAAATCAAAATACAAAATATTTATTTGAATATAGCCCAGAAATTTTAGAGGTATTTGATAACAATCATCCAAACCGTGATTATTTTGTGAAATTTAATTGCCCTGAATTTACAAGCTTATGTCCGAAAACAGGTCAACCAGATTTTGCAACAATTTATATTAGCTACATTCCAGAACAAAGAATGGTAGAGAGTAAATCTTTAAAGCTATATTTATTTAGTTTCCGCAATCATGGTGATTTCCACGAAGATTGCATGAACGTTATTATGAATGATTTAATTAAATTAATGGATCCGCGTTACATTGAGGTATGGGGGAAATTCACACCACGTGGAGGGATTTCAATTGATCCTTACTGCAACTACGGTCGCCCAGGCACGAAGTATGAAAAAATGGCAGACTACCGCATGATGAACCATGATCTATATCCAGAAACAATTGATAATCGTTAATATATAATAGAAAGAAAGGATCTGTATAACATACAGATCCTTTCTTTCTATTATATTATGCATTTTGATTAATGACAGTATAGTTTTTATGACTTACAACTGTAAGAGGTTCCATATCTAGTTCTCTAAAATTTTCCATAATTGTTATATCTACAATAACGGAGTTTTGATTTACTTTTTGAACACGGCCTTGCATTCCACCTTTAAATTCAATGATATCTCCAGTTTCTGCGATCTGCATAAGCAACTCTCCTTGTTACAGTTTTCCAAAAAAAGAATAATTTTGGTTTTTTTTTATTTCCTCTTATTTTGAACCATATTGTCTAGTTTGTAAATGTTTCCAAAGTAAAAATTCGAAAAATATTCACATTTTGTAAGAAAATATGCAAGAACTCCAAGTTATTAGAAAAAAAGAACGGTTTAAATGCGTGCATCTTTATATAAGGGTATAATGAAAAATATACAATAACCTACTAAAGTGGGATAAATTAGAGGCGGTAAAATGATGTTTGAATTTGTGGGGAGTGTTATAGCATTAACTTTATTTGTATTTTCTTATATAAATTTAAAAAAGATTCGTCATCATGAAACGACTACATATTTTGATGGGATGGATGGTATACATGCTGGGGTCACACATGAGAGTGGCGAGGATATGTAAAGGTGTATAACTTTCTTTTTTTGCGTGGTATGATATTTAAAAATAGTACATAATAGAGTTCGTAAGTGATGAATGGAGAGTGGAAAGAATGAAGATTTCTTTTATTCGTCATGGTCGCTTAGATCGTACTATAGAACCAATGACGGTTACATCCTTTCATGAATGGATGAAAGGATATGACTTACATACTATAACAGAAAAAGCACCTATACCAATGGAAACAATGGAAGCGGTTGAAGCAGCAAAGTTGATTGTAACGAGTGATCAAAGGTGTGCTATACAGTCAGCAGCTGAATTAATGAATTCTTTATCTTTTATGCAAAATTCTCTTTTTAGGGAAGCTGAAATTCCGACGAGTTTTTATGCTCCAACATGGTTGAAATGTAAACCTAACGTATGGATGTTTATCGGGCGAACATTATGGATACTTGGTTACCATAAAGATGTTGAGTCTTATAAGGAAGTAAGAGAGAGGGCAAGGCAAGCGGCTTACGTATTACACCGTTATGCTCTCGTACATGGAAGTATTGCTCTTGTAGGTCATAATTACATTAACGCAATGGTTGGTGCGGAGCTGAGAGCGATGGGATGGTCTGGTACGCCTATTTTGCACAGAGAGCCATGGGGATGTACAACATATACATTTCACGAGGCGATGAATGGAAATGTATTGAATACGAATTTAACATAAAAGCACACGATTTATATAAATCGTGTGCTTTCTTTTTAAGATACAGAAACTTTGATGTTTAATGTTTTTACGAGATGTGCATAAGGTTCGCCTACGAGCATAATGATTTGATCTTTTTTATAACCTAGTTTTTCGTATAGTGAATAGGCACGTTTGTTTTCTAAATTAACAAGTAATGCGATTTTTTCATACATCTTTTCAGTTGCATGGATTTCAGCAGCTTCAATTAATTGAGAACCAATTCCTTTTCCGCCATATGCACTTGAAACTGATAATGTATCAATGTAATATTCATCAAGCTCAGCTTCTTTTTCTAACGTAATCGATTCATCTTTATGTAATTCTCTTAAGTGATGTACAATTGGTGCATCAAGCATTGTTGCTTCACTACCATGATAAGCGACAATAACTCCAACTGCATCCCCGTCTTGCTCATATACAAAACAGTTTTCGTAGCTCAGTCGATTTCTCTCTTTTGAGAACCATGTTTCAAGTCCTAGTAATACTTCTGTTTCAACAGTGCTACCTGTGATTTTTTCAGCAATTTCGTGCAGAGCGTTATACAATAAAGGCGCAATTGCCTTCGCATCTGTCTTTTTTGCTTTCCGAATCATAGTATCCCTCCTAGTTCTATTTATATATTGTAGCATAGTGGTATGGAACTTTGCATAATTGAATGTCGAAATGTTTGATATAGAGAAGTAGCTATGTTAGTATATGATATTTAGTGGACATATAGTAAAGTGATATCGTTTGTGAATAATGAAAATAAAATGAAGGTATAGCATCTGGATAATTTTACAGTTGTTGACCTATAGAATATACGATAAAATAAAATATTGCATAGAGGTGAAATACATGGATGAACAATTAGCAAATACAATTTTGGATCAGCTGAAAAATGGTGAAATAAAGGAGTATGTTGCAACGAAAGATGTATTTTATACGTTTAGGAAAGTTGTAGTAGGGCGTGAAGATTTTAAACATATTATTGGAAACGCGCAGCGCGGCGGACAAGTAATTTATACATATTCAGAAACGCCACGTTCGTAACTAGAAGAATATAGGGGAGGAGAATTATGGGCGATTTTAAACAAGGCATATTACCGCATTGGGATTATATGTGGAAAGATAGAGCCGGCAATAGGTTTATGGGGATGGTCATGTACCCAGAGAAACGAAAGTGTTCGGCAAAAATGCTTCAGAAAATAAAAAGAGCATATGAAGAGGCTGTAGAAATTAAAGTAACTGTACAAGTTCAACATACATTTCAGTACGTAGAAGGAATGATTGTGTACTTTGATGAAGAAGCTCCTGTATGTACAATCATTGATAAAGATGAAAATCCACATCATATATTTGTAAAAGATATTTTGCGTATTGAGCACTCTGAATAATCTTTTCATAAATAAATTGAATTTCCATAATAATAATCTTTTTCTATAATAGTTATCTTTTAGTATGTAACGCGAACCGAAAGTATATGTATAATATTTAATAAAGTAAAATTGATAAATGTAATCGTTTTTTAGAACAGATTATCGTTTCATGTCTGTTCTTTTTTTCGTGATGCTGGAGAAATATATTCCTCCAGCATTTGCCGTTTTATGACAAAATATATTGGTAACTTTTTTTAAAATAAGGTTAAATTCGTTGACAACTTTTTTGAAAAGCACTTTATTGACATGAGTTTTAGAATGTTGTTTCATAGTCATTGTATTGAAAAAAATCGACTGTCTTGTCGAAAAGTAAAATTTAAAAAAAGAAAGAATTTATACATATATCTTGTGTCTTATTTTGAAACGTAATACAATATATAGAGAAATCAAGAAACAACATACAGAGAGTATAGATTGGAGAGGGAGGGTCGGAAATGATAGTTGCATATGATTCTATGACAGGAAACGTGAAGCGTTTCATTCACAAATTAAATATGCCGGCCGTTCAAATTGGTGAAGATCTAGTAATAGATGAAGACTTTGTTTTAATTACGTATACAACAGGTTTTGGCAATGTACCAGAACGTGTTTTAGAATTTTTAGAGCGCAATAATGAAAAATTAAAAGGCGTATCTGCAAGCGGCAATCGTAACTGGGGAGACATGTTCGGTGCAAGTGCTGACAAAATTTCTGCTAAATATGAAGTGCCTATTGTATCAAAATTTGAGTTATCAGGAACAAATAACGATGTAGAATATTTTAAGGAAAGGGTGCGGGAGATTGCGACACATTGAACTGAATAATGAAATCACGCAAATGCAGGACGGTTTTTATCAGCTTCATAAAGATAAAGAGGCATTAGAAGTCTTTATGGAAGAAGCTAGAGAGAATACCGTTCATTTTAATAGCGTGGCAGAGCGAATGGAGTATATGAAAGAACATGATTACTATTACAACGTTCTGGACGAGTATAGCTTGGAGGAAGTAGAAGAGGTATATAACATCGCTTATGGTGAAAACTTCGAGTTCCAATCTTATATGGCAGCATCTAAGTTCTACAAAGATTATGCGTTAAAAACAAATGATCAAAAACAATACTTAGAAAGCTATGAAGATCGTGTAGCAATTGTTTCATTATACTTAGGACGCGGTGATGTTGCGAAGGCAAAACACTTCGCAAGCATGATTGTAAAACAAAACTACCAACCAGCGACACCAACCTTTTTAAATGCGGGCCGAAGCAGAAGAGGAGAAATGGTGTCTTGTTTCTTGTTAGAGATGGACGATAGCTTAAATTCAATCGGCTTTAACATTAATACTGCAATGCAATTATCAAAAATCGGCGGTGGAGTAGCTTTAAACTTGTCTAAGCTACGTGCACGCGGTGAGCAAATTAAAGGTATCGATAACGCTGCAAGTGGTGTAGTACCTGTTATGAAATTACTTGAAGATTCGTTTTCATATGCGAATCAACTTGGGCAACGAAAAGGTGCCGGCGCAGTATACTTAAACATTTTCCATTGGGATATTATTGAATTCCTTGATACAAAAAAAATAAATGCCGATGAGAAGAGCCGTATTCAGTCTCTATCAATCGGAATTATCGTTCCAAGTAAGTTCTTTGAGCTTGCTGAGAAAAACGAACCTTTCCATGTTTTCGCGCCTTATACGGTGTATAAAGAATACGGAAAGCATTTAGATGATATAGACATTGATGAAATGTACGATGAATTAATGAGCAATCCGAAAGTGAAGAAGAAGCCGCTAGATATTAGTGCACGTGATATGCTTATTAAAATTGCTATGATTCAGCTTGAGTCTGGTTACCCATACTTAATGTTTAAATCAAATGCAAATAACCAACATCCACTGAAGGATATTGGAACTGTGAAGATGTCGAACTTGTGTTAAATATGTAGCACCTTCTAGTAGAAATGCTAGTCGAAAACTCCGTTAAACGGGGAAAGCCTCAAATTTGAGGTAACCTACCGTGCTAAATCTTATCTTAGAATGAAAATATAAAAGTTCAGAATGTATCTTATTATTTTGTATAGCAGAGTTATGGGACAACATAAAGTAATAAGAGACTTTCTGAAAGATTAAGATAAGTAAAAGCCTAACGACTATCCCTTATGGGAGTAGAGCGCAAGCGATTGGCGTTCGAAAAGCGGAGCACCTAATCAGGTAATGCTGTAGGTGATGATATAGTCTGTCCTGTATGGTGACATACAGCAGTTGCATGAGCAACGGACTGAGGAGTAGCGGACTCGGTTGAACATTCGAGACAGAAATCTTCCAGCTTCAAGAAACTTCTGAAATAAATGATTACGGTACAGAGGATATTATCCGTCGTGATATTAACTGTAACTTAGGATCGTTAAATATCGTAAATGTAATGGAAAATAAAGAAATTCGTGAAGCCGTTCATGCGGGAATGGAAGCTTTAACAGCTGTTTCTGATATGACGATTATTCCGAATGCACCAACTGTGAAAAAAGCAAATGATGAGCTTCATTCAGTTGGACTTGGCGCAATGAACTTACACGGATATTTATCAAAAAACAAAATCGCATATGAAAGTGCAGAAGCGAAAGAGTTTGCTCGTACATTCTTTATGATGTTAAATTACTACTCTATTGAGAAAAGTATGGAAATCGCTAAAGAAAAAGGCGAAACATTTAAAGACTTCGATAAGTCTGATTATGCGAATGGCACATACTTTGAAAAATACGAAACGACAGATTACAGCCCAGTAACTGAAAAAGTTCAGCAACTATTTGAAGGAATTCATATTCCAACAAAAGAAGATTGGACAAGTTTAAAAGAGCAAGTGAAGAAGAATGGATTATATAATTCATACCGTCTTGCTATCGCTCCAACACAATCTATCAGTTACGTTCAAAATGCAACTTCAAGCGTAATGCCGATCGTAAGTCAAATCGAATCAAGAACATATGCGAATGCGACAACATATTATCCAATGCCGTATTTATCAAAAGATACGTTCTGGTACTATAAATCTTCTTACGATATGAATCAGTTTAAATTAATTGATTTAATCGCAGAAATCCAAGAACATATTGACCAAGGAATTAGTACAATTCTTTACGTTAATAGTGATATTTCAACACGTGAATTAGCACGTTACTACATCTATGCACATAAAAAAGGTTTAAAGAGTCTTTATTATACGAGAACACGTAAGTTAAGCGTGGAAGAGTGCGTAGCTTGTACCGTTTAATATAAAAATTGAGACATCATGAGCAGGGTTTTCTGAACCCTGCTCATGCTTAGTTATCAATTTTTCATGTTTATTTAGAGAAGGGGCGATTGAATGCGTGCGGTAAACTGGAACAAAAAAGAAGATGATTTTAGTTTAATGTTTTGGAAGCAAAACATCGCTCAGTTTTGGACAGAAGAAGAAATCGCGGTATCTTCTGACAAAAATACTTGGGCACAATTATCAAAAGAAGAGCAGGTTGCTTATAAGCGTGTATTAGGTGGTTTAACACTTTTAGATACGAAACAAGGTGGCGAAGGGATGCCTCTTGTACTTGTTCATCTTGAAAATTTACAAGCAAAAAGTGTATTAGCTTTCATGGGAGCTATGGAAGAAGTACATGCGAAGAGTTACAGTCATATTTTCACAACGTTAGCTACTGAAGAAGAAATTGATGATATTTTTGAATGGGTAGACAATCATCCATTACTTGAGAAAAAAGCTGGTATTGTTACTAGTTACTATCGTCGTTTATTAAAGCCTGAAGTAACGAAAAAAGAGTTATACATGGCAATGGTAGCAAGTGTATTCTTAGAAAGTTACTTATTCTATAGTGGATTCTTCTACCCACTTTACTTAGCAGGTCAAGGTAAATTGACGGCAAGTGGTGAGATTATTAACCTAATAATTCGTGATGAGTCAATTCACGGCGTATTCGTCGGTATTTTAGCACAACAACTCTTCGTAGAACTTTCTGCAGAAGATCAACAAGAAGTGCAAAAAGAAACACAAGAGTTATTAATGGAATTATATGAAATTGAAATGGCATACACAGAAGAAATTTACACTTCTATCGGTCTTGTAGAGGATGTAAATCGTTTCGTTCGTTACAATGCGAATAAAGGACTTATGAACTTAGGACTTGAGCCGAAGTTTGAAGAAGAAGAAATTAACCCAATCGTTTTAAATGGTTTACGTACAGATACGAAAAACCATGATTTCTTCTCTGTAAAAGGGAATGGTTACGTAAAAGCAACGAACGTTGAAAAGTTATCTGACGATGACTTCGTGTTTAATTTTTAATATACGATTATAAAGAAAAGCTGTCTTATTCATTGATAAGACAGCTTTTCTTTATGAATTTGTTTACATAACACTATTATTTTCGTATAACGAGTTCTGTTTAAAAAGTTCTATCCAGCAAAGGGATAGAACTTTTTTGTAATTAAATGGGTATTTACAAATTATTTGTATCAGTGTATTATTTAACTAGTACACTGATACAAAAGGAGGGAAGAAATGAAAATAGAGTTTTCTCCAAATACACCAATTTACATTCAGGTAATGGAATACATAAAAAAAGAAATCGTAACAGGACATTTATTGCCTGGTGATAAAATTCCCTCTGTACGTGAATTAGCGAGTGAATTACAAGTAAATCCAAATACGATTCAGCGTACATTTCAAGAGCTAGAACGGGATGGGGTTGTTGTAACGCGTAGAGGAATGGGACGATATGTAACGAATGAAGGGGAGAAAATTATGGAGCTGCGAAAAGAGATGGCGAAAGAATTACTTCATTCTTTTATAGATGGAATGGACAATTTAGGTTTTTCAGAAGAAGAAATTCTTACAATCCTTCGTTCTTCATTACATGAGAAGAGGGAGGAGAGCGAATGACAGAGTTATTAAAAATAGAAAACTTATGGAAGAGATACGGATTAAAAGCAGTGATCCGTGAATTAAACATAGAGATTACGGAAGGGAAAATTATAGGACTCGTTGGAGATAACGGGAGTGGGAAAACGACGTTATTGAAAATGATTGCCGGTCTGCAGCATCCTTCCGAAGGCAGTATTACAATCGCTGGTAAAAAGGTAGGATTAGAAACGAAAGAAATTGTTTCTTTTATGTCGGATAAACCAGTATTTGATGATTGGATGACGGTAAAAGATTCTTTATTCTTCTATCGAGATTTTTATAAAGACTTCGACATTCAAAAAGCAGTAGATACAATTGCGGAATTTAAAATACCGTTAGAAGAAAGAATTACAGCTTTATCAAAAGGTATGGTTGAAAAGCTACAAATTATTTTAACATTTTCGAGGAAAGCAAAGTTATACGTACTAGATGAACCGCTGGGCGGAATTGATCTTGTTTCTAGAGAACACGTATTAGAACTTATTTTACAGTTTTATCGTGAAGATTGTACCATTTTAATTGCAACACATTTAATTGGAGAAGTGGAAAATATTTTTGACGAAGTAATCTTTTTAAAAGATGGTGAGAGTGTACTACATGAAAATGTAGAGGAGTTACGCTTTCAGCGAGGAAAAGCTGTCACAGATGTGTTTAAGGAGGTGTTTAGTAGATGAAGGCCAGTTTAATATATATGTACAATGCGAATAAAAAACAAATTTTCATTTCGTTATTGTCATTCATATTTATTGTAGCTGTCGCTTTTGTAAGTATGGGAAATTATATTAAACAAGGATCAGGAGAAGTAAGGCAAATGATTACGATTGCCTTAGTATTCTTAGTTTATATAATTTTTGCGGTACTTGTATTGCTGCAGGCGATGTCTGCATTTGGCAAAATGACCGAAAGTACATTATTTCGATTAACACCGATATCTGGTAAAAAAATTGTTTTGGCAATATTGTCATATGCGGCAATTAGTTTAATGTGTTTTGAAGTGATAGGTACTATATTTGTCTATAGTATTTCGATGAAAGTAATAAAAGGTACAGAACTCTATGGAATGTTATTTACGGAAAGTACAATTGAGCTAGATATAGTAAAACAAGTATTTAGTAGTGTGTTATATGTATTTAATTTATCAAGTATATTGTTGGTTTTACTTTTCACAGTAGCTGGTGTTAAAGTATTTTCTTTGAAAAAGAAAAAAATGGAGTATGTAATTATTTTCTTCTTATTTTTATTAGTAACGAAAGCAATCAATATGATATATGAAATGCTAGGCCGACTTGCACCTACATCTACTTTTATTAGGAAGTTAGTTTATATAGATGAATCAGTGGATATAAATCTTATACTATATCCAGAAAGTCTTATGAATTTATATAGTATTGCTTTTTCAATCGGTATATTTGTTTTACTTGTTTATATAACAGGTCGCATAATTGATAAAAAACTAGAAGTCTAAAGGAGGAATCAGCATTGGGAAATGTAGTAGTAAAGTTAGAGAATGTTCGAAAAAAGATTGGTGGAACGGAAATTATCCGTGGTTTATCATTTGAAGTTCGTGAAGGGGAAGTGTACGGGTTTCTTGGACCGAACGGTAGTGGTAAAACGACGACAATTCGTATGATGACAGGTCTTATATCAATGACAGAGGGCGATATTACAATTTGCGGTCATAGTATTCGCACGGAGCGTGAAAAGGCGCTAGAGCAAATTGGGGCGATCGTAGAAAATCCTGAACTATATGATTATATGACTGGAATGCAAAACTTAAAGCATTTTGCGAACATGGCAATTACACCAATTAGTAAAGAGCGCATTGCTGAGATTGTAAAGCTTGTTGAATTAGAGCACGCGATTCATAAAAAGGTGAAAACATATTCACTTGGTATGAAACAACGTTTAGGAATTGCACAGGCATTACTTCATCAGCCGAAAATCTTAATTTTAGATGAGCCGACAAATGGATTAGATCCAGCTGGTATTCGCCAAATTCGTGATTATTTACAACGTTTAGCGAAAGAAGAGAATATTGCTGTAATCGTATCAAGTCACTTATTAAGTGAAATTGAACTCATGTGTGATCGCGTCGTTATTATTAAGCAAGGTGAGTTTGTGCAAGAGTACAACTTACACGAACAAGCGAAACATGATGAGACAGTAGTTGTAGCGTTTGAAGTAGATCAAGTACAGAAAGCAAATGAAATCATTAAAGGTAAGACGCAAGGAAATGTAATTGCAGTATCTGTAATGAAAGAAGAAATCCCACAACTTGTAAAAAAACTTGTGAATGACGATGTTCTTGTATACGGAGTTACTGTTCAAAATAAAACGTTAGAGGATGAGTTCTTAGCGATTACAGGGGGAGTGAAAGCGTAATGTTTAAATTAATTCAAAATGAATTTTTAAAGTTACATGCGAAAAAAGGTATGTATATTTTAATTGGTGTCATTGCAGTATTGGAGAGTTTGGGAGTTTTAGCGATGCTGAAATGGGGAGACGGAAGTGAATTTAAAGGATCATATTTAGATTTTGCAAGTTCAGAGATTGGTTTAATTACTTTGTTTGCAACAATTTTTGGGATTACGATTGCTTCTCGTATGATTACTGATGAGTTCCAAAAAGGTACAATTAAGCAGTTATTAATCCGTCCAAGAAAACGAATTACAGTTTTATTCTCTAAATATATTACAGTGTTACTTACTATAGTATTTATCATATTTGCTAGCACGTTAATTGCAATGATTCTTGGTGGAATTGTAATGGATGGTAGTAAAACAGAATTAACGGTAGGAATCGTAATGAAATCTACTTTATATCAAGTACTTTCACCGTTCTTCTTTGCGACACTAGCATTTTTCTTAGCAAACGTATTTAGAAAGTCTGTATTACCATTAATTATTACGATGTTCCTCTTCTTTTTACAAGGAGCAATTAATATGGTACTGATGATGTTTGCAAAAGGTGTAGCGAAATTTGTAGTGTTTTTCCATTTAAATTTAAGTGTGTACGATAGTAATAAACTAGTAAGCGGCGGAATGGAACCAACATTTACAGAGTTTACATTTACAACTTCATTATTACTTGTAGCTGCATACTTTGTTGTATTACTTGTAGCATCAAGTGCATTATTCCAAAAACGTGACGTATTATAATAAAAGAAATCCCCGCTTGTAAAAACGGGGATTTTTATTACATAACTTTCTCATAGATTTCAATTGAAAGAAAAGAATGATTACTATATATGTTGTTCAAAAGTGTTTGAGACAAACAGGAAGAATTTCAACTATATTCATATTATAATTTAGTTATCACACCATTTATTTTACTATCTTTGGGGGTGTTCTATATGCACTATGCATTTTCACGTATAAGACTACGTAGCTTTTTTGGATGGATGATTATAGGGGTGTTCCTTACGATGATCCCATTAGGTCTATCAAATGTTTCTGAGAATACGATGGAGGTTATTTCACAAATAACATTATTTTTTGTATTTCCGTTATTTTGGTTATACGTAAAAACAAATAAAAATAATGTTGTATTTAAGAGTTTTTTTGATAAGCCAGGACGTTTACCGTGGGGATTAATTGTATTAGCAACGATAATGGGAATGATTTTTTCAGTTGGTATATCTCATATTCAATTTTACATATTAGCACATACGTTACCGAATTTCTTAGTTACTATGTTAGAAGACGGAAATGTTATTAACACGAGTAACGTATATATGACGATATTTACTTTCATTTCAGCATGTGTATTAGCACCTATTATGGAAGAGGTTATTTTTAGGGGATTCTTTTTACAGCGAATGGCTTATAAATGGGGAATTAAAAAAGCTGTAATCATATCTTCACTTATTTTTGGTTTAGGACATTTTGATGTTATTGGTGCATTTATGTTTGGTATTGTAATGTGTCTTTTATACATAAAGACGAAAAATATATGGACGAATATCGCTGTACATGCTCTAAATAATTTAATTGCAACAAGTATGCAATTTATAGGTGGAGAAGAGAGTAGCGCAATCTCAATTACTGAATTACAAGCACAAAGTAATTTATGGATCGGTATTGGTCTGACAGTTGTTGGGTTACTTTGGTTAATTCCTTACATTTGGAAACAATGGTGTACTGTAAAAGAAGTGGGTGTGCCACCAGTGCGCTTTATAAATGAGGAAAAAGTAGTGAGTGCATCACAAGAAAATGAAGTGTATAGTCAAGTAATTGTAACAGATAGACTGATGGCTGTAGAGCTACCAGATGAGGCTGTAAATAAGCTTCGATTAGAAGAAAATGATTATGTAACAGTATCTGTAGAAGAAGATAAAATCGTTATAAAGAAAGCGCATGATAGATAACTAAAAAGTAGCTCCTAAAGAGCTACTTTTTAATTTGTAATAATTTCTACACGAAAATTATTACCGTTCTTTACATATTTAATATCTGTAACGATACGGACTGTTTTTAAAATCTCCACTTTTTCACCAATTCGAGGGATAGTGGGAACATTATCCCAAATGCCAAGCAAGTCGTCTAATTGTGCCGTTTTTTCATAAAACCAGATTTTCAATGTAAAGCCCCTTTCTCGAACTTTATGTATTTTAATACATAATATATTATTTTTATTCTTAATGTAAGGGGTTTTTTTGTATTTTATGAATAAAAATAAATTAATCTTCTGGGAAGATATGTTCAATATCAGGAGTAAGAGATACTTCTGATAATACGATATGAGAAACTGTCGTTGCATATGAAGAAACATCATTTATAAAATCTTCAAGTTCAACGAGTGAAGGAACAGAAATTTTTACAATGTAGCATAAGCTTCCTGTTACTCGGTAACAAAAACTTGCAGATGGATAAGACTGAATAAACTGTTGCATACGTGTTGTATCACCATTTTTTAAAGTGATTTCTAAAATACAATCTAAAACAAGTCCTGCTTTTTTATAATCGATATCGATTGTGTACTTTTGAATCACGCCTTCACTTTCAAGTTTGCGAACACGTTCTGCAGTAGACGGAGCAGATAAGTTTACTCGTTTCGCCAATTCACGCATGGAAAGGCGACTATCATTATATAATTCATTTAAAATCTTTCGATCGACACGGTCTAGTTGCATTTGTAAATATACCTCCAGTAAAATAATAATTTTTGTAAAGTGAAAATATAAATTAAGATTCATATGAAATGTAAAGTGAACTTTATTTATTTTACAATAAAACGGAAGGAAATAGGAGGGGAAATGATGGAGAGAATTTCATTATCAAATGTAGGAGTTACAAAGTTTCAAAATTTATTAGGCCATAATCTGGATATATTACATTCGTGGAGTACGTTAGAGGATACACTGTACAATAAAGGAACACTTTCAGCAGAGTTGAAGGAGCAAGTGAGAAGAACATTAGCGTATGGGAATGAATGTCCGTACTGCATGGCAAAGGGAAGACCTGATGATGTGCAAAAGGCAGAGGAGATTAGTATAGCCGTTACTTTTGCGCATACATTTGTTCATGATCGAAAGGCGATAGATGATAATATGTTTCATGTATTAAAACAATATTGGACGGAAAAAGAAATTGTAGAACTTTGCGCTTATATTTGTTTTATTACTGCGTCGCAGCAACTTGGTTTTGTATTTCAACTACAACCAAATTAAGGAGAAAATGATGACTAATCAAATAGCACTTATCATAATTGATGTACAAAAGGCGTTTCAATTACCATACTGGGGTGAGAGAAATAATCTTTTTGCTGAAGAAAATATGAAAAATTTATTAGAAGAATGGAGAAGAAGGAAGCGACCAGTTTTTCATATTCAACATGTAAATAAAGAAGATGTTCAGTCGATGTTTTATCAACAAGCAGAAACAGTAAACTTTAAAGAAGAAGTGAAACCACTGCCAGATGAAATAATTATTCGGAAATCCGTTAATAGCGCGTTCATTGGGACAAATTTAGAAGAACAATTAAGAGAGCAAAAATGTAATACGGTAGTGATTGTAGGATTAACGACAAATCATTGTGTGGAGACTACAACACGAATGGCAGGTAATTTAGGATTTACAACGTATTTAGTGAGCGATGCGACGGCTACATTCAATCGTAAAGGTCTGGACGGGGCAGAGTATAGTGCAGAGGACATTCACAATATGACACTTGTAAACTTACATGATGAATTTGCTACGATTGTAACGAAAAAAGAAGTATTAAAATTATTTTAAGAAAATAATTGCGAATTATGTAGAAAAAAATAAGAATATTTCGTATAATCTAAGTACAATCATTTTGAAATAGGGGTGGCATCATATGGAGCAAATTCCGGTAAAGAGAATAGAAGAAGTACTTGTTGTAGCAGGGGACGATAAACAGAAGCAAAAGGAATTTTATGAATTGCTCTTATCTACTGAGTTTTATGTTGCTGGTTCACTAGAAGCAGAGGACGGGGCAACAGAAGGAATACTTCGCTTGCGTCATTTCCAAGGAGAGGGTAGATGGATCGTTCCGTTCTTTACACAAATGGAATTTGTAAAAGACGTGTTGCCAGAAGGAACGCCCCTTATTACGATACGTGGAAAAGAATTATTTGGTAGCATTGAGAAAGATGCTACAGCAGTATTAAATGTTGGCACTGATATAAGTAAAACATTTATTCCAGAAGAAGTTGCAGATATCGCATCTGGACGAATTTTTAATTATTATAAATAAAAGGAAAAGCGGAATCGCTTTTCCTTTTTAATTTGAATACGGATTGGCTACGCCAGAAGAAATAGAGAGTGTTTTATTATTTGTATTTATTGTCGCTGTAGCTCCAAGAGGAATCCCGATGTTTGGGTTTATATGTCCAATCGGTAAACCGAATAGGACAGGTATATGATATGGTGCGAAATATTCATATAGTATTGTTTGCAATGATTGAGATGGTTTAGAAGGAGTGCAGTCGTGACAACTTGTAAAAATAACACCGCTACATTCATTAAACTTGCCAGATAAAAGTAGCTGATTTAACATGCGGTCAATGCGATACGGTTCTTCCCCAATGTCTTCAAGCAACAAAAGTTTATTAGCCGTATTTATCTCATAGGGTGAGCCAATTATACTCGTTAATACAGTTAAATTCCCTCCCGCCAATGTGCCTGTAACTGTACATGGAGAGGTAGGTACGATACATTCTGAAGCAGATAAGATGTTTGAATACGGATGGAATAGTTGATTGAAAGAAGATAAAGAAAGAGAATCTACACCTTTACCTAATTCTTCAACCATTGGACCATGAAAAGTAACAAGCTTTGCATAACGTGAAAAGGCAGTATGTAAAGCTGTAATATCGCTATATCCCCAAAAGATTTTTGGATTCTGCTGAATGATTTCATATTGAATGTGAGGGAGGAGACGGGCACTTCCATAACCACCTCGTGCACAGAAAATGGCCTTTACTTCATTATTTGTAAATGCTCCATGTATATCATCGAGCCGAACTTGATCACTTCCAGCTAAATATCCATATTTCTCATAAACACTCTTCCCGATTACTACAGATAAATCCATTTCTTGTAATAGGGTTACCCCTTTTAATACATTTTCAATTGTTGGTGGGCCGGACGGTGCAATAATCATTACTGTATCACCTTGTTGTAACGCATTTGGATATATCATTGTTTTCAGCCTCCTTCCCTTTCAATATATTCGCTTCCTATGAAGTTCAACCCTTGTAAAAGAAGGGGAAAGTTTGTCAAATAAAGAAGATATAAGGGGAATAGGAGGAGAAATGATGTTTACAAGTCGCGTAATAGATTTATTACAAATTAAGTATCCCATCATTCAAGCAGGTATGGCAGGTGCGATTACGACGCCTGAGCTTGTTGCAGCTGTAAGTAATAGCGGAGGACTAGGAACGCTTGGAGCAGGCTATATGAGCCCTGAGCAAATTCGTGAAGCAATTTATAAAATAAGGGAACGAACTGATAAGCCTTTCGGTGTTAATTTACTGTTAACGAAAGAGATACAGATAGAAGAAGAGAAAGTAAACTTGGCAAAGGTATTACTTAGCGGGATGAATAGAGAATTCGGTATAGGGGAAGAAGAGGCGATAAAGCTCCCCAAAAGCTATAAAGAACAATTACAAGTGTTAATAGAAGAAAACGTACCAGTCGTTAGCTTTGCATTTCAAACGTTAGAAAAAGAAGAAATAGGTGACTTAAAAAGAAGAGGAATAAAAGTTATCGGAACAGCTACTCATGTGACAGAGGCGAGGGTGCTTGCTGAATTAGGAGTAGACATTATTGTCGGTCAAGGTAGTGAGGCAGGAGGGCATAGAGGAACGTTTATTGGGAAAGAACAGGACGCTATGATTGGTACGTTTGCATTAATTCCACAGTTAGTAGCAGCAGTCCCGCATATCCCGATTGTTGCAGCAGGTGGTGTAATGAACGGACAAGGGCTTGTTGCAGCATTTACACTGGGGGCAGAAGCTGTTCAAATGGGATCAGCCTTTTTAACGAGTGAAGAAAGTATTACGCATGATGTGTATAAAGAAGCAGTGTTACATAGTACAGATACGAGTACAACTGTGACCCGTGCGTTTTCCGGGAAATATGCGCGGGGTATTCGTAATGAATTTATAGAGAGACATGAAGGGAAAGAAGAAGGGCTTCCGATGTATCCAGTGCAAAATGTATTAACCTCTAAAATACGCCAAGAAGCAGCAAAACAAAATAAAGGAGAATACATGTCGCTTTGGGCAGGGCAAGCGTCATCATTAGCACGAATAGAATCAGCTCAGCATGTAGTGGAGCGAGTTATGAAAGAAGCAGAGAACGTAATCGAACAATTACAAAATATATATAGAAAAAGACCACTTGAATAATTCAAGTGGTCTTTTCATTAGTTTGCTTTATAAAATTGTTGGATGGCCTCATCGATATAAACCCAGCCTTTCCAACCTAAATGCATATGATCTTTTAAGAAGTATTTATCATACTCATGATTTGAGAAGTCGGCAATTGGATAGCCAGCTTTCTCAATTTGCTCATGAACTTTCTTGTAGTACAATTCGCGACGTTCTTTCGGGAAGCCAGCGTAATCGTACCAAGGACCTTTTACAGGAACAGAAATGAAGAGTGGTTTTGCACCAGATTGTTTTAATAAATCAAGTACAATTTGTAAATCTTCATATTCTGGCGATTGATCATAAGCATCATTTTTTAAGTAGCCTTCACGTTGCTTTAATTTCTTCTTAATTTTGCTATTGAAGTAATCATCTTCGATACCATATTCGTTAGATCCTGATTCTACTGCACCCGTTTGGTCTGCATGTTTACGAGCCTCGTCCCAATTCATTTGTTTTAATGAAGGGTCAAGTTTTTCTTTATGCGGTTTAATATTAAACATTGCTGTAAATAAATCTTTACGATCTAAAATGTTACGATAAATATAAGCGAAAGGTTTAGCAGCAAGTGCTTTTACTTTATGCTTTGTATCATCATAAACGATACCTTCAAGCGAAATTTTTAGTAAAGTTTCTTTCTTGACGATCTCAAAGTTTAATAAACGTTTTGCAATTTGCTTTTTCATTTCAGGCTTTAAGTCATCATTGAAAAGCAAGTGATAGCCTTGTTGTTTTGAAAAGTTAGGTGCAAAGTGTGTTTCATCAATACCTTGTGGTACAAACCATTGAGGAGAAAGAACGAATACCATTTTCTTATCCTTCAATTGATCCATAGTAGATGCAAAGTTTAACACATGTACAAGGTCTTGTGTTCCTCCGCGTCCAAGTAGGAATGGTGTGAACCCTTCAGGCTTTACTTTGAAATAATTTGATGGATGGAAAGCATCCATACGTGCGAATTCCGATGAACCGTACATCGGAAGGTATTTCGGGTCTGCTAACATCTTTTGCTGTAATATCATACTTTGAATCTTTTCTTCTTTTAAAGAAGTGGCAGCTTGTTCTACTTTTTCATCACTTAAAAGTGGAAGTAGGAAGCGCGTTGGAATAAGTAAGAATACAGCAAAAAGGGCCAATGCTAAAAGCATCGGACCAAATTTTGCTTTGTTCATCGGATTTCTTCCAACTTCTTAATAACCATGTTTGGTGTAGCCCACTCGTCACGGTCAAAATCAGAAATAGAAACTTCAATATCTAAACGCTCTTGGAATTCAACTAATAAAGATACTACAGCGAAAGAATCAAGAATACCTTCTTCAAATAATTGAACATCTAAGTTTTCTTTCACAATATCGTTTTCACATACTTCTTCTAAAATATCTAATACTTGCTCTTTGAATTCTGCCATTTTTAAAATCTCCTTTATATCCGAAATATATTATATGTGCAACTTCTTACTAGTATAAGAAGGGTGCATTAAAAGTATCTGTTAAGGTGTCCAGAGAAAATTAGGAAACCGAAACATACAACGTGGAACGTAATTACAATCGCAAGGACATGTGTAAATTTATTGTTTGGCCAAAACTTATGCTTCTTGTTTTTTCGTTCGAAAATATCGAATAAAATAAACAGTGCGGCATGATAAAGACCATAAATAATGTATTGATACACATGCTCACCAGTAATATGCCAAATTCCCATGATGAAAAAGTTCAAAAATGCACCGATATAAGAAATTGTGTAACGGTTTTTAATTAACTTTTTCTTCGTTGCAAAAAAGACGAAACGCATGTAAATAAAATCACGGAACCAGAATGATAAACTCATGTGCCAGCGGTTCCAGAAGTCTTTAATGTTACGACTAATGAACGGTTTATTAAAGTTTTCTGGTGTTTTAATACCCATCATATAACTTACACCAATTACAAATGAGCTATAACCAGCAAAGTCAAAGAATAAATATAAGCTATAGCTATACATGTAAATCATATTGGATAGGATTGTATCTTGCTGAGCAAATGCCGGATCCATAAAATATTGCTTTATTAAGTAAGCGATAATAAATTTATACAAGAAACCTTGGAAAATACGGTTTAATCCTGTATATAGTAAATTTTGATATTCTTCAGCGCTAGGTGGTTTTTGAATATCTTTTTGGAATCTGCGGTAACGATCGATAGGTCCCGTTGAAATCGCAGGGAAGAATAAAACGAATTCCCAAAAATTAAAGAAGGAAAGTTCTTTAATTAAGCCATCACGAACTTCAAATACCATTTGCACTGCTCTAAATGTTACATAGGACATGCCTAGAAATACAATAAACTTTAGTTCAGGTGCAAATGGTGCGACTTTCGCCAAAATAAGTGGCAAAATCGATAAAATAACAGCTACACAAAACGTGAATGTACTATTCTTTTGTTTTCTTAAAATTAAATAGCCTTTAATCAGGGCATATTGCCAAATAATAAATGCGGCTAACATAATCGCTTGCTTCGGTTTATCCGAGAAGATAATAGCGAGCATGACTAATGTTAAAACGGCATTATATTTACGCAACATTTTACCTTTTAATCCAGCTATGATAGTAGGTATTAATAAAATGCCCACTATAGCGAAAAAATAAAATGATCCATATGCGGTCATGCTGTAACCTCACTCAATAATTTTTTGCGATCTACCTTTCCATTTGGTGTCATTGGAATAGAAGATTGATACATGAATTTACGTGGAATCATGTAGTTTGGTAATCGCTCATTGAGTTCTTTTTTAATTGCAGATGTTAATTTGAATTCTTTTTCAAATGAATGTTCGCCAGGAACAACAACCGCTAATAAATAATCGTATTTCTCACCTTTTTTAATTGGAACGATAACTGCTCCTTCTACGTAAGAACACGCACGAAGGTGATGCTCAATTTCTTCTAATTCCATTCGATAACCATGCAGCTTAATTTGGAAATCAAGACGACCATTATAGAATAGAAGACCATTTTCAACATAGCCAGCATCGCCTGTTTTATAGGCACGCTCACCGTCAATCATAGTAAATGCTTTTTCTGTTAATTCAGGGCTTCCTAAATATCCAACGCTTACGCTTGGACCGACAATTACGATTTCACCTTTTTCACCATCAGGTGCAATGGTGCCATCTTCTTTCATAATAAGAAGGCGGCAGTCTGATTTACAGTAGCCAACTGGAAGTGATTTGTATTGATCAAGCACTTCTTCTGTAACGTGAATACCTGTTACAGCGACAGTAGCTTCTGTTGGACCGTACGTATTCATAATTGTCGCTTTCGGGAAACGCTCAATTAATTTTCTAGCTACTTCATTTGGTAACACTTCACCGCAGAATAAGAATGTTTTCATGTTCGGTAGCATACTCTCAGAGAAAGATGCCTCCATTAAACACATCTCTGCGAAAGATGGTGTTGAAGTCCATACTTGTATATCCGATTGCTCTAAAGAAGCAAACAAGTCTTTTGGACGTGCAATCATATCTTTATCGATTGCCCAAAGTGTACCACCTGTTACTAAGGATGGGTAAATATCCATGACAGATAAATCGAATGAGAAAGGTGCTTGGTTTAAGAATACTTGCCCTGTTTGTAAGTTGAAATCTTCTACAGCCCATTTTGTAAAGCTTACAAGGCAGTTATAAGTAATCTGAACCCCTTTCGGATTACCTGTGCTTCCTGATGTGTAAATAATGTAGAAGTTCTCATCACCTTTTACCGCATGTTCAGGATTTGGAGTGTTCCCTTTATGAGTAAAGAAAATATCTTTTAAGTTGTCTTCACTTACAATGCGAACTGGTAAATCAGTTACTGTTACTTCAGTTCCTGATAAAAGTAGTTTCGCACCAGAATTTTCAGCGATACGTTGTACACGATCAGCTGGGATAGATAAATCTACAGGAATATAAGCATGTCCAGCTTTTACACATCCTAAAAAGTTAATAATCATTTCAGGTTGCATATGGCCATACACCATAATTGGTGAACGATCATCTGGATACGCAGAAGAAATCCAATGTGCTAACGCATCAGAATCTTCCTTTAATTGTTTGTACGTAATTTTCGCATCTCGCCAAACAAAAGCAGTTTGATCAGGCGTTTCAATAGCCCACTTTTCAATTTGTTCTAATAACTTCATAACGTTCCCACCCTAAAATTCGTTGTAAATAAATGTACTTGTGTTTGTATCATGGAATCCATACAACCAAAGCAATGCAAATAAAATTGCAAGGTAATAAACCGTCTTTGCAACCCATTGTGTGAGTGGTCGAGACCATATCTCTTTTAATCTTTCCATGTCTTTCCCTCTCTTAATGAAATGATAGCTCTTTGTAGGTATCATGTCCTACATTATTGTGAAAAAAACAAAATTCCACATTTTAGGTAAAAATAAGTCAAAAGGCTCTTTTCTGATATTAGCACTAAATACTAAAAAAGAAAATCCCTAACTTAGCAATTATATTACATTCAGTATGAATTTGTAATGGGTTTGACATGTAAATAGGAAGTGGATTGTGTGAATGTATAAAAGTGGTCTGGGAGAATGTATAGAAATGTAATATTTGTTTGAGTTTTTCATAGTTAATGTATGAATTGTTAAAGTTTCATAAGAGGAGGAATTTCTGATGAAGAGGATGTGGAAGGATCTTATTTTAGAAGAAAACATTATTAAATGGAGACAGCATTTTCATAAATATCCGGAATTATCATTTCATGAAAAAGAAACTTCACAATTTATATATGAAACATTATGCTCATTTTCTTCTTTAGAAGTAACGAGACCGACGAAGTATAGTGTACTAGCAATTAAAAGAGGGACGGGACAAGGGAAAGTAGTTGCGATTCGAGCTGATATAGATGCTTTACCAATTCAAGAGGAGACAAGGAAATCTTATACGTCTGTGAATAAAGGAATGATGCATGCATGTGGGCATGATGCTCACGCAGCTATTTTGTTAAGTACAGCAGAGGTGCTATCAAATATAAAGGAAGATTTCGTAGGTGAGATTCGTCTCTTCTTTCAGCACGCAGAAGAGGTGTATCCTGGCGGGGGACAAGAAATGGTTGAGGCAGGCGTGATGGATGGTGTTGATTATGTAATAGGTTTACATGTTATGTCTGGATTGGAGAGCGGGAAAATCGGAATTGCGTATGGACCGATGATGGCGGCACCAGACGTATTTACAGTTGAAATTCAAGGGAAAGGAGGGCATGCGGCGAGGCCAGAAGAAACGATAGATCCTATTGCTATCGGAGCGCAGATTATTACAAATTTACAACATATCGTATCAAGAAATACAAGTGCTTTCATGCAAAGAGTTGTTTCAGTTACGCAGTTTCATGGGGGAATGGCTGATAATATTATTCCTAATGCAGCAACTTTAATGGGAACTGTGCGTTCTTTTAATCAAGCGTTAAGAATAGAAGCAGAAGAGAAAATTGAGCAAATCGTGAAAGGAATCACAAAGGCACATGGAGGAAAGTATACATATACGTATCGATACGGATATGATCCGGTTATTAATGATGAATATATTACGAAAGTAGTAGAAGAAAGTGCACTACATTTGTTTGGGAATGAGCGTGTTGTGAAGCTTGAACCTTCTATGGGAGGAGAAGATTTTTCAGCATATTTAAGAAAGGCACCGGGTTGCTTCATTAAATTGGGGACGGGGAATGAAAAGGTAGATACTTGTTATCCGCATCATCATCCGAAATTTGATGTAGATGAATCAGCTTTAATTTATGGAGTGGAATTATTTTTAGAGACAGCGATAAGACTACTAAAATCATAGAAAAGTATAAAAAAAGGCAACTGCGCTCTATCGCAGTTGCTTTTATTTCTTTCCGTCAGAGAGGGCTGAGAAAGAACTATGCTCATTTATAGTATATGAATAGCTAACGGACAAGCTTGTACATTTTAATCATTTTTTAAAAAATAGTTATTGACATTGATAATCACTGTCAATTAATCTAAGGGTAGTTGAAATTGATAATTATTATCAATAGGATGGATGAGACATGTTAATGAGAAAAAAATTTCACCTTCTGCGGAGGGGATTAAAAGATAAAAATAAAGATGTTGATCAGCATATGGAATGGCAACGAAATGTAATTCGTTCTGAATATGTAGATGAGAAGAGTACGCTTCCAACAGAAAAAGAGATACAAGGTAAAAGGAGAGATTCAGTTGAGTAAGTTAGTAATGATTTTTGCAAGTATGAGTGGAAATACAGAGGAAATGGCTGATCATATTGCGGGTGCAATTCGTGAAACAGAAAATGAAATTGAAGTTATCGATATTATGGATTCACCAGAAGCTTCTATACTAGAACAGTATGATGGAATTATTTTAGGTGCTTACACTTGGGGAGATGGTGACCTTCCTGATGATTTCTTAGATTTTTATGATGCAATGGATTCTATTGATTTAACCGGGAAAAAAGCGGCAGTATTCGGATCATGTGATTCGGCTTATCCGAAATACGGCGTGGCGGTTGACATTTTAATAGAAAAGCTACAAGAGCGCGGAGCTGCAGTTGTGTTAGAAGGACTAAAAGTAGAATTAACGCCAGAAGATGAAGATGTAGAAAAATGTTTACAGTTTGGAGCTGAATTTGTAAAACACCTTTCTTAATGGCAGAAGGGAGATGAAGAGCAAGTGCATGAGAAAATCGCAATCAAAACGATGACAGATTATCATTTGTATGATTTTATGCGTTGTCCGCATAAATTTTATTTCCGTCATATAAAAAGAAGAGAACCTTCTTCATTTGAATGGCAACAAATCGCACAAATGATTGTGAATCGAATTATTAATGAATATTACACACTACCTGCGGGCCAACAAACGAAAATCGTACTTTTAATATTAATAGAAAAGTATTGGAAAAAGGTAAGGATTAATATGTTTGCTTCAAAGACGGAGTATTATATTGTGTTAGCGAAGCTAACGGATCACTTATTACAGTTTGTTGAAAGAGATGATAGTCAGATACCGCCGTTATTTTTATATGAAAAATTTCAAACATATATGGAAGAGTTAGGTGTCCACATGTCATTGACAGTAGAAGTTGGTGAGTGGAGTACTGAGTCGTTTGTAATTAAAAAGTATGTTGTCGATGCGGATGAGGAAATGCTTGCTCTTTGTCAAAAGTTAATGACAGTATTCAGTTATAAAGCTTTTGGCATTCTTCCCGGAAAAATTGAAGTTATTAATTTAATAGAAGGAACTAAGTATGAGTACATTCCGAAACAGGAAGATATTATAACTGGAATGGCTGATTTATCTAGAATGAAAGAAATGTTGCAACAACCTGAGCATTATACAGAGCGTCATTTTCGTTCTGAGTGTATAAGTTGTGCGTTTCGTAGTGAATGCCAAAGGGAAGAAGCAAAGAAAGAAGCGAAACAGAAGAAAAATATCGTACATTAAAGGATACAAGTTTGTATCCTTTTTTGTTATTGACATGAAAAGCTTTTCATCATATACCGTATATTTGTAGCAGATTTTAATAAAGGGAGGAATAATCAATGAAAGATGAAACGAAAGTATTTCAATGGTTAAAAGAACAGAATGCTCCTTTTGGAATTCAACTGCAAATTTTACAAGCATTTCAACTGTATCAAGTTATTGTTGAAATGGATAAAAAGTTAATGATGTATGAGGAGAGAGAGTATAGGGAGAGAATGTAATCTCATCCCTGTAGTATTACTTTCAGTTGTTCTGTACCCGCTAGGAATTCAAGTTCATTCTTTGTTTCAAAGCTATAAACAATATTATGTAGTAAAGGGCTGTATTGATAAAAACTCGTGATGCGGTGAATGAGTAATGGGTCATCGTGTGAAGTAAGCGTACTGTATTGTTTATATACAGCTGTAGTAAATTCATGTCCGAAATTATAGTATAGTCCAGCAAAGTCAAAAGCAGGATCGCCAATTTGAGCATCACCAAAATCGATAATCCCTGAAATATTTTTGTTCTGCTTATTAAATAAAATGTGATGATGTGTAAAATCAGCGTGAATAATTGTATTTTGAAAAGTGGTTGTATCGATAAAAGTAAAGAAATTTTCGAATAACCGATTTAAAGATGATTTCTGTAACGAAGTAAGACTGTTAGTAACATACTGATTTAATTTAGTTTGTAGCTCTTTCCAGTAGGTCAGTTTTTTTCTATAGGGAATTCTAACGCTTCCACACGTTTTAAAGGAATACTATGTAGAGTCGCAAGGAAGGTGGCTAATTGTGTAATAAGTGCTTCCCGCTCTTGTTTTTCTAGTGTAGTAACTATTTCTGGTTTTAACGGCTCACCATGAATGAGTGTATAGTAACTACAAAGTGGAACCGCATCAGCATTATTGCTATATAATAGGTGATACTGTGGGACCTCAATTTCATGTAGTGAACAAGAGAGAAGTGTGCACAGTTCTTTTTCTAACGGAATTCGCATTGCATATTCCTGTTTTCGCGGGAAACGAAACAGTAGTTCATCATTGATAATAACCGCTACATTATCCCATCCTTCTTCATTTTGTTTATATGAATGTATAGAAAGATTAGGCAAAGCTTCTTTTATATATTGTTTGTAAGAGTCCATAATTGTTCCTCATTTCTATGTTAACTTATTCCACTTTATGATATCAGAATTTTCTTTCTATATGTTAAAATATACCTATCATTATGAAGAGGGGCGGGAGTATTATGAAGAAAAGACTATTCATCACTTCTTTATGTATCGCTTTTGGATTGTTTTGGTCATATAAAGAAGAGGTTTTTGCTAGCTTTAAACTGATTGATCAGTACGGATTAAATAATGAATTAAAGAACAAAAGTATAGAAACTTTAACTCATAATGAAATGAAAAAGGTAGGAGAACATTTTGTGACAGAGCAATTATCAGTGTTTGGGCTTAATAATAAAGAAGATGTGAAACGAAAAGGTGAAGAACTATTTGTAAATAGAGGATATGAACAATTAATAGGAAATTATTATCCAAATCGGTTTCGGGATTTAGAGTATAAATTTATAAACGAGGACATACGTGAAGTGACGGATGAAAGTTTTCGTTATCAAACTGCAGCGTACGTTGCGGGTACTGAAAATGGTAAGAGAAGCGAAATGAAATTGAATTATGAAATGAAAATTGTAAAGGTTAATAATATATTTAAGGTGTTAGAACAAAAACAGTATGTACAATAAAGTGAAACATGAATCAGTGCTACAAATAGCGGATAAAAAAATCCCCCAGTTCTTTGAGGGATTCTAAAGGTTTTCATTTTGTTGACCAAGTTCTTTTTGAGCAATATATAAATTTCCTTGCTCGACTTGTTTTTGAGTAAGAACAGAATCACCTGCATACCCTTTTTCTATTTTCACAGTTTTTTTTGAACGATTGGAATTTTGTTTCTTCATATAATAGACCACCTTCCATCAAAAATAAACGAAAATGATGAGTACGAGTAACACAGCGGCAAAAATGGTAATGCCCATTAAAAAAGAAGTGTTTTTATATTTAGGTGTCTTATGTACATCTTGCCGATATCCAGGTGAAATTTCAGGGGCGAATTCTTCATCGAATGATTGCTTTTTTTCTTTTTCGTCCATATGTATCCACCTTTCTTTTTCATTATGTTATACGTTCAAAGAAAAAATATGCATAAAGAAACCCACCCCTCTATCGTGAGCGGTGGTTTTCTGTTGTATATTTTCTTTGAACTTGAAAGAGACGGACAAGAAGGAAGGTGGCGCCAAATGCTAGACCGATAATAAGACCGATCCAATATCCTTTTGCTGCCCAGTCAGTGTAAGTTGCTAATATGTAACCGAGAGGGAGACCTATTACCCAATAAGCGATTAATGTCATAATTAAGGAAACATTTACGTCTTTATAACCACGTAGTGCCCCTTGTACAGGAGTTGCAATTGCATCTGAAATTTGAAATAAAATCGCAAATATAAGAAATTCTTTTGCTAAATGATGAACTTGTATATCTGTCGTATAAATAGAAGCAATTGCATCATCAAAGAAATAGAGAAGAATTGAATATAATAGGGCGAATGCAAGTGCTAAGCCAATCCCGATAAATCCATATTGTTTTGCGTTATTGAATCGCTTTGCTCCAACTTCGAATCCAACAGCGATGGTCATTGCCATTGCTAAACTTAAAGGAGTCATATATAACAAGGAAGCGAAGTTCATAGCTGCTTGATGAGCTGCGATTGTTGTCGTACTAAAATTACTCATCATAAGTGTCACCGCAGCGAAAATACTTGTTTCAAAAAAGATAGCAAATCCAATAGGGACGCCAAGTTTTAAGAATTCAGTCCAACTTGAAAGAGAAGGACGATATAATTGTTTAAAGATATTGAAAGATGCGAAAGGTTCTTTCGTACGAATAATAATAACGGTAATAATTAAAATGCACCAATAGGTTGCTGCAGAAGCAATTGCCGCTCCAACACCACCGAGTTTTGGAAAACCGAAATGACCAAAAATTAATACATAATTTAATACTACGTTAATTGGTAATGATAGTAATGTAATGATCATCGTTGTGCGAGTTTTTCCTAATGCATCAATAAACCCGCGTAAAACAGTGTAAGTAAATAAAGGGATAATTCCAATTGCAATAATACTTAAAAATTGTGCCGCAATACGTTCCACAGGTTCTTCCAGGCGCATGCCGTTTAAAATAGGTGAAACAGCGAAGAAACCGATAAGGATGACCACGAAACTAGCACAAATTGCTAAATATACTGCTTGTATGACAACTTGGGGAACATCCTCTTTTTTCTTGGATCCAATGAGCTGTGCAACAATTGGAGTGGTAGCCATTAAAATTCCTGTTAATCCGGTACTAACGGGAAGCCATATACTTGTTCCGATAGCAACACCCGCTAAATCAATAGGACTTGCGTGCCCTGACATTGTCGTATCGAAAAAACTCATTGCAAATAATGACATTTGCGTTACGAAAATCGGGAAAAATAGTAATACAAATTGCTTTAATTTTTGTGAGAATGAATTAGTTTCTTTCATAAAATCCCCTTTCCGCTAAAAAAACAAACTCTTACTATCATACAATTTAATCAAAAAATAGAAAAGAAATATGCGCATACAACATGTACAATCAATAAAAAAAGGATGCACTTTAAAAGGGGATAAGGTATTATGATAAGGTGTGAAAAATTACATATTCGTTATTAAGGAGGCACTACTCGTGGCTGATTGGTTAATTGGAATAATCATGGGGGCTGTTGAAGGTTTAACAGAGTTTTTACCAGTTTCATCAACAGGACATATGATTTTAACAGGTCATTTACTTGGATTTGACGACGAGAGAGCGAAAGTTTTCGAAGTTGTTATTCAATTGGGATCGATTTTAGCAGTTGTTGTTATATTTTGGAAGCGTCTATGGTCTTTAGTAGGTATAGGGAAAGTAACCGAGGGACCATCGTTAAATTTATTACATATTATTATCGGGATGATTCCTGCCGGCGTACTTGGCGTATTGTTCCATAGTGCGATTAAAGAAGTTTTATTTGGGCCAGGCCCAGTTGTCATCAGTTTAGTGGCTGGTGGTATTTTAATGATTGTTGCTGAGAAGTTTTCGAAACCAAGTACAGCAAGAACATTAGATGAAATCACATATAAGCAAGCTTTTACAATTGGAATGTTCCAATGTTTAGCGCTTTGGCCAGGATTTTCTCGTTCTGGTTCTACAATAAGTGGTGGTTTATTAGCTCGCGTGTCACATACAGCGGCGGCTGAATATACATTTATTTTAGCAGTACCAATGATGGTAGCTGCAAGTGGTTTAGATTTAATTAAAAGCTGGGATATATTAAGTGCGGCTGATATCCCGTTATTTGCAACAGGATTTATTACAGCATTCGTTGTTGCGATGCTTGCAATTGTTTCATTCTTAAAATTATTAGGTCGTGTAAAACTAACACCGTTCGCTTACTACCGTTTCATTTTAGCTGCGGTATTCTATTTCTTCATTATGTAATAAAAAAACTGCCGAGTTCGGCAGTTTTTTTATTTTACTACTTTTTCCATCATGCTTTCCATTACATGTTCCCAAAGAGAAGTATCATCAGCTAATGTGGCACGGAAATTAGCGTACATTTCTTTTTGTTTCTCTTCGAATGTTGGATCTTCTTTTTCAGGCAATGTAGCGCGCATTGAAGTTACTAACTCTTGTACTTTTGGAGCGCGTGGTCCCCAAACGGCTTGTTCATTTCCATCTTTATCAATGAAAATAAAGATTGGAATGGCACGTGCTGTTCCATTTGTTAAATATTGATCCATTAATTCTAAGTTTTCATCGCGAATTAATAATCTCATATCAATATTTGCAACTTCAGAAATTCGTTTCATAACAGGTACGCATAAAAGAGCGTCACCACACCAATCAGCTGTTAATACGATAACACGCCAGCCATCATTTTGGCGTTCTTCTAATACAGGAAGTAATTCATTTGGAATTAAAAAGTTATTGTAAATGTGCAGTAGCTCGTATTGATTTACTTTCATTTCATTCACATATGTATCAAAGGACATACCTTTATCAGCCCATTGTTGTAAGTTCATAAGTAACACCTCTTTAGTATGATTTGTTTTCATTGTACCAATTTTTATATAGAAAAGCTTGTATTCTTACTCTTTCTTATCACTAAATAATTTATTGAGTGTGTAAAGGAATAGTGCGACACATAGTTCAGCTATGTTGGACATTTGTACACTCTCTATCCAGTCGTCGGCGGTATGTATGACAAACCAATCTAACGTAATTTCAATTATGGAGAGCAGAGCGATTGAGAGCCAATTGGGCATATTTATCATCATTGGATGAAAGAGCACTTTAAAGAAAATAAATATAAAATATGTAATACCATCTAATAAAAGAATAAGTAAAAAAAGAGTAGTAGAGCTGTTCTTGATGAATATTCTATACCTGTAATATGAAAGATTCCTACATATAAAAAGAATATAAATGCAAAAATTATAATGAGAAACAGAATAACAAAACCAATAATCAAAGTCTTATCTTTTAGATTGAGATTAGAAAATTTGTCTTCTTCATTCATTATTCCATCCCCTTTTTCTGGAAAATCAACTTTATTGTATCATGAAATGTCTATTAAAAAACTACGAATTATGGGAAAATAAGGTGACAAAAAGTAAGATTTCATGTAAAATTATTAATAAGGTTTTTATTTAACTAAATGAAATAAAAGGGGCTGTCAAAGTTGTCTCAAAATCGAGAGCAATTAATGGAAGAACTATCGACAAATGTTTTTGCTATGTTCCGCACGTTGCGTAATGATATTGGAAAGATATTTGGTGGTTACATACCGTGGAATGAGTTCATCGTCCTTAGAATATTGAATCGTACGAATAAAGAAATGGTATCACGTGTAGCCAATGAGTTAAATGTGTCGAATAGTCATATTACAGCTGTTACAGAAAAATTAATTAATAAAGGCTTTGTAACCCGTTCACGTTCTACATCAGATCGCAGAGTTGTATATTTAGAGATTACAGAGCAAGGAAAAGATTTAGTTGCAAAAATGGAAGGGGAGAAAAAGAAATATTTACAAGAAAGATTCTCCGCGCTTTCAGAAGAAGAAATGAATATAATGATATCTATTTCTAAAAAACTTATTTAAGTCATTACAAGTAAGAAAACGCTTACGTATTGAAGAAGAAGGCTTTCCTTATATGAGGAAGGTCTTCTTTCGTATGTAAAAGATTATAAAAAAGAAAATATGTAACATACTACTAGTAAAGGAAGGGGGCAAAAATATGACAAATCGAAATGGTAGTAAAGGGAGCGGAAATCAAGGCTCACCAAAATCAGGACAATTTCAGCAAGAGTTTAGTGCGGAATTTGATACTGGTAATGATAACAAAGGAAAAGAATATCGTTCGAAAAAAGGAAGTAAATCAAAAAAGGAGTGAATCATTTCACTCCTTTTTTGATTTAAGATGCTGCAGATTGATCTGTATTATATTTTTCTTCTGATTTTGCGACGATCATTGCACAAATTGCATCACCAGAAATATTTACAGCTGTTCTTGACATATCTAGAATGCGGTCAATACCGATAATTAAGGCAATACCTTCTACTGGTAGATTTACTTGATTTAAAACCATCGTAAGCATTACAAGTCCAACACCTGGTACACCGGCAGTACCGATACTAGCTAGTACAGCAGTTAATACGACGACAGCTAATTGGGACATAGTAAGATCAACTCCGTATACTTGAGCGATAAACACAGTTGCTACACCTTGCATAATGGCAGTACCATCCATATTAATCGTTGCACCTAGTGGTTGTACAAAAGAACTTATCGCTTTTGGAACGCCAAGTTTTTCTTGTGCTGTTTTCATCGCAAACGGAAGAGATGCATTAGAGCTAGATGTACTAAATCCAATTGCCATTACCGGTCCGAAATGTTTAAAGAAACGGACAATACTTTCTTTTGCTAATACCTTTAATAATCCGCCATAGACGAAGACGCCGTGAATAATAAGTACTAGCATAACGACAATCATATACTTGAACATCGCAGCGACGCCTGCAAGACCCATTTTACCAACGGATGAAGCGAGCAATCCAAATGTTCCGATTGGCGCTAATTTCATAACGAGATTAACAAGATACATCATTAATTCGTTGCCCTGTTCAAGTAATGAATGGATACCTTGAACCCGTTTTCCTAAAATAGCTATACCGAGTCCGATTAATACGGCAAAGGCAATAATTTGTAACATGTTTCCATCAGCCATCGCTTTTGCTGGGTTATCTGGTACGATATTTAGCAATGTATCCACGAAAGATGTTTCGGTTTTTGCCCCTTCATATTTAAGCCCTTCTGTTTTAAAGTTACCGCCAGATCCTGGTTGAATAATCAGTGCAAATGTAACTGCAATAGAGATAGCACCGGCTGTAGTTACAAGAAAGAATGAAATTGATTTTAAGCCGATTCTTCCAAGTTGTTTCGGGTCTCCAAGCCCAGCAGCTCCGAGCACGATAGAAATGAATACAACAGGAACAACTAGCATTTTAATGAGGCGAATAAACAATTGACCAAGTGGATTGAACACATATTGGTTTAATGGTTCAAAAATGGATGGTGCAGCTAAATTTAAAGTGAGTCCAACAACTAAACCGAGAAATAATGCAATTAAGATTGCTTTTGTTTGTTTCAATAAAACCCCCCTTATTTTTGTGAAATTGCTTTCTACATTAATTGTACCGAAAAACTACTTGTTTTGACATTATTTTCTGAATATTTTGTATAAAAATTTGTGTTTAAATATAGATTGCTTTTGCTAAAGTAAGCAAAAAAGTTGGGGAATCTAGTTAGAAAACAAAGTAGACCATCACATAAGATGGTCTAGGGAAGGGGACAATTTATGTCAATTTAATTAGGGATGGAAGTTGTTCAAGACACTGGGGAATGTCTTATAAATTAGGGAGGAACAACTTCGATACATATACTATAAAAGATAGAAGTGACCTTGGTGTGAACATAGAGTGAAAGGGAGAGGGAGTTTTAGATAAGAGATAGAGTAAACAAAAAATAAGACCATCACATAAGAGATGGTCAAGGAAGGGGACAATTTATGTCAATTTAATTAGGGATGGAAGTTGTTCAAGACACTGGGGAATGTCTTATAAATTAGGGAGGAACAACTTCGATATATATACTATAAAAGATAGATGTGACCTTGGTGTGAACATAGAGTGAAAGAGAGAGGGAGTTTTAGATAAGAGGTAGAGTAAATAAAAAATAAGACCATCACATAAGAGATGGTCAAGGAAGGGGACAATTTATGTCAATTTAATTAGGGATGGAAGTTGTTCAAGACACTGGGGAATGTCTTATAAATTAGGGAGGAACAACTTCGATATATATACTATAAAAGATAGAAGTGACCTTGGTGTGAACATAGAGTGAAAGGTATGAGAATTTGAGAAATGATACATATAAAATGATTGTTGCGAGAGTTGTAGAGTACGAATAAATATAATAGAAAGTTTCTTGTCATAAAATGAAGTGGAGTTCGAGTATAAATAAAAGTTGAAATCTTTAAAAAAAAGGATTATGCTCAACTATATTATAAGAATATAAGGTTTATCCCGCTATGTAAGGTTTCTTATAAGCCTTTAGTTATGAGGGGAAAAGGGAGTTAGTGAATATGGAAGTAACAAAAAGACAAGGGCTGTATAATCGTTTTATACGATTAAATCCACCACAAATATTAGCATTAGGTTTTTTCTGCTTAATTGTGGTTGGCGGTTTGTTATTAAAGTTACCATTCGCAACGAAAGTACATATTAGTTGGGTAGATGCTTTCTTTACGGCAACGTCAGCAGCAACTGTAACGGGATTAGGGGTAGTAGATACTGCAAGTACGTTTACGATGTTTGGCGAGATTGTTATTATGTTTTTAATTCAAACAGGTGGTTTAGGTCTTATGACAATTGCCATTTTAATTGTTTGGGTATTAGGTAAAAAAATCGGGTTACGCCATCGATTATTAATCGGAGAGGCATTTAATCAGACAAATATAGGTGGTCTTGTAAAATTAGTAAAGCGTGTCTTTATATTTTCAATTTGTATTGAGCTTATTGGAGTCATCTTTTTATCGTTTCGCTTTATTCCAGAGTTTGGCTTTGGAAAAGGTGTATACTATAGTATTTTTCACGTTATTGCATCTTATAATAATGCTGGATTTGCTCTATGGCCGGATAATTTAACAAGGTATGTAGGAGATCCTATTATTAATATTGGGATTTGCTCTTTAATCGTAATAGGTGGTCTCGGTTTTACCGTATTAATTGATATATGGTATAGTCGTAGCTTTCGAAAATTATCACTTCATTCTAAAATCATGATTGTTGGAACAGTAGCGTTAAATGTTATAGCAATGATTGTGATTTTTGTATTGGAATATAATAATGTGAAGACGTTAGGGAATTTACCTTTAAATGAAAAGTTATGGGCTTCTTTCTTCCAAGGTATTACTCCTCGTACTGCTGGATTTAATACAGTTGACTACGGGGGAATGGAAGAATCATCTATATTATTTACGATGGTTTTAATGTTTATTGGTGCAGGAAGTGTATCAACAGGTGGAGGGATTAAATTAACAACTTTTGTTATTTTAGTTACATCCGTTCTTTCTTTCTTTAGAAAAAAAGAGGAAATCGTTTTATTTCAGCGCACTATAAAAATGTCAACAGTAACGAGAGCGTTAGCCATTGCTGTTGCCAGTCAAATACTCATTTTTGCAGCAGTATTTGTATTAATGCTTACAGAAAACTTTAGTTTTATTCAGTTACTATTTGAAACAATTTCAGCGTTTGGAACAGTAGGGTTAACGATGGGGATTACTGCAAAGTTATCAGCGTTTGGAAAATGTATTATTATGTTTGTTATGTTTTGTGGATTAATTGGACCGTTAACACTTGTTTTTTCTTTAGCGCGACCAGCAAAACAAAAAATCAAATATCCATCGGAAGATGTATTTACAGGATAAGGTATCCCGCATAAGCGAGATACCTTTTTCTTTTTAAAAAAGGGAGAACAATAATCCGACAAGTGCTACTCGGAATAAAATTGCAATGAGTGCTGCAATTCCGCCGACAATCGCAGCGATACCACCAGTTACAGTAGCTCCGCGATTATAAGCGTAAATTCCTAGTAATACAGAAACAAGACCAAATAATGTTGGGAAGGTAAAGAGTGATAAGATAGATAAGGCAAGAGCGATAAAGCCAGCAGTTGATCCAGCGGCGGACGATCTTACATCATCTTTATTATCTTTCTCATCGTAATCATAATCAATGCGCTGTGGTGCAACCTCAGCTGCATATTCTTCTTTATAGTCACTATAATCACTATCTATTCTATCTCTTTTTTTATACTCATCAAATTTCTCAGTCAAAGTCATGACTCCTTTCATAACAAGGTTCAATAGTAGTATGCATCTCTTTTTCTTTTTTATCCCGCTATTTGTGGCCCGCAAACGCCCGATTGGTAAGGGTTAATACTTAGTGGGTGATGAACAAAACCTCATTGATTAAAATTTTACTTTATCCGAGCTTGTACAAGGCGTAATTCCACTTAGAAGAGTGGAATTATTTTTTTGAAATAGGAAAAGTTAGTATGACTTCCTCTATTTTGGAAAGTATAAAAAAGAATAATGAGGAAAGGGTGCAATACATAATGGAACATCCAATTGAAAATTTAATGAAAACAACAATGACAAATTTAAAAGAAATGGTAGATGTAAATACGATTGTTGGAAGTCCAGTTTCAACAGCTGATGGAAATGTAGTATTAACAGTATCTCAAGTGGCTTTTGGTTTTGGTGCCGGTGGAAGTGACTTTAAAGGTGATTTTATTTCCGAAAAACATAATAACGGACAAGGGCAGCATAAAGAGCACAAGCAAAGTCATCCATTTGGAGGCGGAAGCGGGGCTGGGGTTTCTATTAGCCCAGTTGCTTTTTTAGTAGTCGGTTCTAACGGTGTGCAAGTATTACACCTCAATAGTAGTACACATTTAATTGAAAAGGCTTTAAATACGGTACCAAGCACTGTAGATAAATTTGTAAATGGTCGCCAAAAGTGAACTTGCATTTTTTAGGAATTATGATATATTAGAAAAAGTGCGCTTTAAGATGATCGGAATAATTGAACTGTAAATATATATGATGTGTGGAATAAGGGAGAGGAATTTATGATTAATATCAAAAACTTAGTAGTTGGCTTATGTATGTTAGTAAGCGGTTTTGTTGTATATGTAATAAAAGAAAAAGCTCCATTCTAAAACAGACAAACCGTTACTGTCTGTTTTTAATTTGTAAAAAATGTTGACAAGTTATTGTATTGGTGTTAAAATTTTAATTCGTGTCTCGGTTACAGCTAGTATAAAGTAAATAAATCTTATAAATGTAATACGAAAAGTTTGCGAAAGATCGGGTAGTCTTACCAACAACTTTTGTGAACAAACCCTATAAATTATTATTGTAGGCTTTATATGTATACTAGTGAATCAAGGAGCGGTCAGTGGAACCGTAATGATGAGAGAGAGGTAGGGCTTTCATCCAGTATATGTTACTTTCCCGTTAGGTGAATATAAAAAAGAGGACTCCTTTTCAAAAGGAGTCCTCTTTCTTTTTTAAGTGCGGCTCTCAACTTGCTGACAAATTTCATCTGTTGTTAAACCATGAGCTGCAATTACCGATCCCTTAATTGATGCATCTGCAATACCCATCATATTAGAATCTTGCCCAGTTACAACACAACAATCGCACCCTTGTGCATCATGTTCTGAGCCCAGGGTAACAACTTCATGTCCCTGTTGCTGAAGAGCTTGTTGAACATCTGTTAATGAGTTTTCAACGCCAATTCTAGCCATAATTCTCACCTCCTACCATCTAGTTGCTAGTATGCTCTAGTACATCGTATATATTTATGCAAAGACGGTAGGAAGCATATATTTATCCTGCTATTTACGGATAGCTTGATTAAAGTATCACTTTATTTAGTCGTTATATACACCAGTAAGCATTTGACTTACGAATTGATCGTTTAAAGTATCTTGGGCAGAAGAAGTATTTGAATGAATGTCAATTGAAGCAATAAAATTATTATGTTCTTTATTATTTGGTTCTACCTCTACATAATTATCGAATTTACAAAAACCTTTCGTATCCATTAGATCAAATAGTTGAAGCATTTCTACTACCTCTTGTCTCGTTCCTTTAATTTGTACACACGCCATATTGATTTCCTCCTTCATTTTGACAAATTGTTTTTTAAAAATAGGATTATGATTACGAAACGAAAAATATGAATGTTATTTTTAGACAGCGTTATTTTTATTATTTTCCCCCTTTTTCAGCAAAAGTCGTTATATATTCCCGAATTTATAAAAACGGACGTCCGTTTATTGAATACAATAGATTCGTATCAATTGATGAAAATCCTTCTTTTAAACAAATATTTTTTTTAGGGGAAATTGACGAAAAAAATTTTTTGACTTTTTGTAAACGTTAACAATGCTGTTAAATCAATATAATCAAAGATGTATGTACGATTAAAAATTAAAAATTTTCTAAAAATTTACTTGATTTATTTAGAAAGGAGAGTAAACTAGGAAACAATAAAAAATTCATAGAACATAGGAGGCGCTTTCCAGTGAACGAGCAATGGATTTTCTTAAATGGAGAATTTGTTCCAAAAGACGAGGCAAAAGTTTCAGTATATGATCATGGTTATTTATATGGCGATGGAGTATTTGAAGGAATTAGAGTATATAGCGGTAATGTTTTCCGTTTGAGAGAGCATCTTGTCCGGTTATATGAATCAGCAAAATCCATCATGTTAGAAATTCCATATTCTTTAGATGAAGTAACGCATATTGTTGTTGAGACGATTCGACAAAATAAATTATCTAATGGATACATTCGCCTTGTTGTATCGAGAGGAGCAGGAAATCTTGGATTAGATCCTGATTCTTGTAAGAAACCGAATGTAGTAGTAATTGCAGAACAACTATCTTTATTCCCGCAAGAATATTATGAAAAGGGGATTCCGGTTGTAACAGTTGCAACGCGCCGAAACCGTCCAGATGTTTTGTCGCCTCAAGTAAAATCTTTAAATTACTTAAACAATATTTTAGTTCGTATTGAAGCGAAATTAGCTGGAGTACAAGAAGCACTTATGTTAAATGATCAAGGATACGTAGCTGAAGGATCGGGAGATAACGTGTTTATTGTAAAAGGAAATAAATTAATTACACCACCAAGTTCTGCTGGAGCGTTAGAAGGCATTACACGAAACGCTATATTAGAAATCGGTGAAAAACTTGGATATGACGTTAGAGAAGAGTTATTTACAAGACATGATGTATATGTAGCTGATGAAGTATTTTTAACAGGAACGGCTGCTGAAGTAATTGCTGTTACGACAGTAGATGGTAGAACGATTGGTTTAGGGCAAACAGGTCTACATACGAATCGTTTATTAGAAGAATTCCGAAAGTTAGTTGTAGAAGATGGAGAGAAGATTTACGAAGAAAATAAAGTTGGATAGCAACTCTTTATAACAATAAGAAAGCGTTGAGAGGGAGGAGTAGTTGATTGTGAAGCCTCACAGAGAGTCGGTGGTTGCTGAAAACCGATGGTTCACGTCGACGAACATCGCCCTTGAGTGCTAAGCTGAAGCATTTGTCTAGGCTTAGACGGTAGCTCCGTTATTAGCTAGACTCATTTATGGGTCACTGAGGCAAGAGTATTCTTGCGAAGAAGGGTGGTACCGCGAAATCTTTCGTCCCTTCAGCACATAGCTGGAGTGTGGACGTAGGATTTTTTTTATTGATAAAAGTTTTCAAAAAGGGGGCTTATAAGAACAATGTCTTCAAAAACGGAAGAGAAACTGGCAACTGGTGCACAGCTATTGTTAGAAGCGTTAGAAAAGGAAGGAGTAGAAGTAATTTTCGGTTATCCTGGTGGTGCTGTTTTACCTCTTTATGATGCACTCTATGACTGTGAAATTCCGCATATTTTAACAAGGCATGAGCAAGGAGCTATTCACGCCGCGGAAGGGTATGCCAGAATTACTGGCAATCCAGGGGTTGTCATTGCAACGAGTGGGCCAGGTGCTACAAATGTTATTACGGGCCTAGCAGATGCGATGATTGATTCATTACCACTTGTTGTATTTACAGGGCAAGTAGCAACGACATTAATTGGAAGTGATGCTTTCCAAGAAGCGGATATTATGGGGCTTACGATGCCAGTGACAAAACATAACTATCAAGTGCGAAAGGCTTCAGATTTACCTCGAATTATTAAAGAAGCATTTCATATTGCTAGAACAGGAAGACCAGGCCCAGTCGTTATTGACCTTCCGAAAGATATGGTAGTAGAGCAAGGAGAACGATGTAATGACGTACAAATGGATTTACCAGGATACAATCCTAATTATGAACCGAATTTACTCCAAATAAACAAATTATTACAAGCAATTAGGGCTGCAAACAAGCCGTTAATTTTAGCTGGAGCAGGTGTATTGCATGCGAAGGCTTCGAAAGAGTTAACAAGTTTTGCTCGTAAATATGAAATTCCTGTTGTGCATACATTACTTGGTCTTGGTGGGTTTCCGCCAGATGATGAACTTTTTCTAGGAATGGGAGGAATGCACGGTTCTTACACAGCCAATATGGCGTTATATGAATGCGACTTACTTATTAATATAGGTGCAAGATTTGATGATCGTCTTACTGGGAATTTAGCTTATTTTGCTAAAAAGGCGACTGTTGCGCATATCGATATTGATCCAGCCGAAATCGGAAAAAATGTGCCGACTGAGATTCCAATTGTTGCAAGTGCTAAGCGAGCGCTGGAAGTATTACTTCAACCAGAAGGAAGGAAAGAAAATCATCATAAGTGGCTCTCTTTATTAAAGAGTAGAAAAGAAAAGTATCCACTATCTTATAAAAGGAATTCGGAAAGTATTAAGCCTCAATACGCAATTGATATGTTATATGAAATTACGAAAGGAGAAGCGATTGTAACAACAGATGTTGGGCAACATCAAATGTGGGCAGCCCAATATTATCCGCTCAAAACTCCTGATAAATGGGTAACTTCAGGAGGATTAGGAACGATGGGCTTCGGATTTCCAGCAGCAATTGGTGCGCAAATTGCAAAGCGTGAGGAATTAGTTATTGCAATTGTAGGTGACGCTGGATTTCAAATGACCTTGCAAGAATTAAGTGTGTTAAAAGAACACTCATTGCCTGTTAAAGTATTTATCTTAAATAATGAAGCTTTAGGAATGGTAAGACAATGGCAAGATGAATTTTATAATCAAAGATACTCGCACTCTTTACTGTCGTGTCAACCAGATTTCGTCGCTCTTGCGAATGCGTATGGCATAAAAGGAGTTCGTATAGATGATCCACTTCTTGCAAAGAAGCAAATACAGCAGGCGATTGAATTACAAGAACCAGTCGTAATTGATTGCCGTGTACTTCAATCAGAAAAGGTAATGCCGATGGTTGCGCCAGGGAAAGGTGTTCACCAAATGGAGGGAGTGGAAAAAAGGTGAAGAGAATTGTTACAGCGACAGTTCGAAATCAAAGTGGTGTGTTAAACCGAATTACGGGTGTTATGACACGAAGACATTTTAATATTGAAAGTATTTCAGTAGGTCATACGGAATCATCGGACATATCGCGGATGACGATTGTTGTACACGTTGAAAATGAACAGCAAGTGGAACAGTTAATTAAACAACTTCATAAGCAAATTGATGTTCTGAAAGTATCAGATATTACAGAAGAAGCGATGATCGCAAGAGAACTTGCACTTATTAAAGTAGCAACATCAGT
The DNA here is from genome assembly GCF_019837435.1 of Bacillus sp. 16GRE42. Lineage (NCBI taxonomy): Bacteria > Bacillati > Bacillota > Bacilli > Caryophanales > Bacillaceae > Bacillus > Bacillus sp. 16GRE42. The sequence continues at coordinate 253,995 of NZ_JADAXF010000002.1, read as the reverse complement.
AGCAAGAGCAGAATTATATAGTTTAATTGAACCGTTTCGAGCCGCTGTAATAGATGTTGGGAAGGATTCCATAGTTGTGCAAGTAACTGGTACGCAGGAGAAAGTAGAAGCATTAATTGAATTACTTCGTCCGTATGGTTTGAAAGAAATTGCTAGAACAGGTGTAACAGCGTTTACGCGTAGTATGAAAAAACAAGATAAGCAAGTTATGTTAATTCAATAACCATTTAAATATAGGGGGAAATGAAAATGACAAAAGTTTATTATGAGAAAGATGTAACGGTAAATGTATTAAAAGAAAAGAGAGTAGCAATCATTGGATATGGCTCGCAAGGTCATGCACATGCACAAAACTTACGTGATAACGGATTTGATGTAGTAGTAGGTTTAAGAAAAGGGAACTCTTGGGATAAAGCGAAAGAAGATGGATTTTCTGTATATACAGTAGCAGAAGCAGCGGAAAAAGCTGATGTAGTAATGATTCTACTACCGGATGAACTGCAGCCAGAAGTATATGAAGCGGAAATTGCGCCAAATTTAAAGGCAGGAAATTCTCTCGTTTTTGCTCACGGATTTAATGTGCACTTTGATCAAGTGAAACCACCAACTAATGTAGATGTATTTCTAGTAGCACCAAAAGGTCCAGGGCATCTTGTGCGCCGTACATTTGCTGAAGGCGGAGCTGTTCCTGCATTATTTGCAATATACCAAGATGCAACAGGAGTTGCGACTGAAAAGGCACTTTCTTATGCTGATGGAATTGGAGCGACGAGAGCCGGTGTATTAGAAACGACGTTTAAAGAAGAAACAGAAACAGATTTATTTGGAGAGCAAGCTGTGCTTTGCGGCGGAGTAACTGCACTAGTAAAAGCTGGATTTGAAACGTTAGTTGATGCCGGTTATCAACCGGAACTTGCATATTTTGAATGTTTACATGAACTAAAACTAATCGTTGACCTTATGTATGAAGGCGGACTTGAAAATATGAGATATTCAGTTTCAGATACAGCGCAGTGGGGCGACTTCGTATCAGGCCCACGCGTTGTTACGGAAGATACGAAGAAAGCGATGGGTGCAGTGCTAGCAGAAATTCAAGATGGTACATTTGCAAGAGGCTGGATTGCAGAGCATAAAGCAGGAAAACCAAATTTCCATGCGACAAATGAGAAAGAGAATGAACACGAAATCGAAGTAGTTGGACGTAAATTACGTGAAATGATGCCGTTTGTACAGCCGCGAGTAAAGGCAGGGGTTAAATAATATGAAGCAGATTTTGTTCATGGATACGACGCTACGTGATGGCGAACAATCACCAGGAGTGAATTTAAATGAACAAGAGAAATTGCAAATTGCAAGGCAATTAGAGAGACTAGGTATTAATGTCATGGAAGCTGGTTTTGCAGCAGCTTCCGAAGGGGATTTTCAATCGGTAAAACGCATCGCAAATACCATTCAAAATGCTACAGTTATGAGTTTAGCTAGAGCGAAAGAAAGTGATATTCGAAGAGCATATGAAGCCGTGAAAGGTGCTGTATCTCCTCGTCTACACGTATTTTTAGCTACAAGTGATATTCATATGAAATATAAACTTTGTATGTCAAAAGAAGATGTATTAGATAGTATTCACCGCTCGGTGACACTCGGGAAATCATTATTTCCGACAGTACAATTTTCAGCAGAAGATGCGACAAGAACAGCAAAAGCTTTTTTAGTTGAAGCAGTTGAAGTTGCAATTCGTGCAGGAGCGAATGTAATTAATATTCCAGATACAGTTGGATATACGAATCCAGAAGAATATTATTCTCTTTTTAAATACTTACAAGAATCCGTTCCTTCATATGAAAAAGCAATTTTCTCTTGTCATTGTCACGATGATCTTGGGATGGCAGTAGCGAATTCATTAGCTGCGGTTGAAGGCGGAGCGTTGCAAGTAGAAGGAACAATTAATGGAATTGGAGAAAGAGCAGGGAATGCGGCGTTAGAAGAAGTCGCAGTTGCTCTTCATATTAGAAAAGATCTCTATAAAGCGGAGTCTTCTATGACGCTAAAAGAGATTAAAGCGACGAGTACATTAGTAAGCAGATTAACCGGTATGGTTGTACCGAAAAATAAAGCGATTGTTGGAGCGAATGCATTTGCTCATGAATCAGGAATTCATCAAGATGGTGTATTAAAAGAAGTGACAACGTATGAGATTATTGAACCAGAGCTAGTAGGCGAATCTCAAAATCTATTCGTACTTGGAAAACATTCTGGACGTCACGCGTTTACAGAAAAAATGAAAGAGCTTGGTTATGAATTTACAAAGGAAGAACGAGATGCGGTGTTTGAAGCCTTTAAAAAATTAGCTGATCGTAAGAAGGAAATTACTGAGGAAGATTTACGTGCACTTATGCTTGGGGAATCAGCATTTGCGGCTCAGCAATATAACATTACGCAACTACAAGTACATTTTGTATCAAATAGTACACAATGCGCGACAGTTGTGCTAAAAGACGAAGAAGGAAATGTATACGAAGATGCAGCCACTGGTTCTGGTAGTATTGAGGCGATTTATAATGCAATCCAAAGAATTTTAGGATTAGAATGTGAATTGGCGGATTATCGCATACAATCTATTACACAAGGTCAAGATGCACTGGCTCATGTTCATGTTGAATTAAAAGAAGGAACGCATCAAGTATCAGGTTTTGGTGTTGCACAAGACGTATTGGAAGCTTCGGCGAGAGCATATGTCCATGCAGCAGGGAAATTGAAATCTTTTATCCAGCTTGTGAAATAAGTGTTTGATAGGTGAGAGAAGCCTTCCTCACCTATCAAATTAAAGTTATGAAAATTCAGTCAAAAGGAGTGTTGAAATTGGAAAAACGTATCGTTTGTTTAGCTGGTGATGGTGTTGGCCCAGAAGTTATGGAAAGTGCGAAGGAAGTATTGCATATGGTAGAGAGGTTATATGGGCATCATTTTCATTTGCAAGATGAGTATTTTGGCGGGAGTGCTATCGATGTAAATGGGCAACCATTACCGCAACGAACGCTTGCCGCTTGTTTAGCAAGTGATGCGGTTTTACTTGGAGCGGTTGGTGGACCAAGGTGGGATAGCGCGAAGGAAAGACCGGAGAAAGGATTATTAGCTCTAAGAAAAGGGCTTGGAGTATTTGCAAATGTTCGCCCTGTAACGGTAGAAAGCGCAACGGCACATTTATCGCCATTAAAAAACGCTGATGAAATTGATTTCGTTGTCGTTCGTGAATTAACAGGTGGAATTTATTTTTCTTATCCGAAAGAAAGAACGGACGAAGTAGCAACAGATACACTTACGTATCATCGACATGAAATTGAACGGATCGTTTCTTATGCCTTTCAATTAGCGAGTAAGCGGAAGAAAAAAGTAACATCTATTGATAAGGCGAATGTTTTAGAATCTAGTAAACTATGGAGAACTGTTACGGAAGAAGTAGCACTTCGTTATCCAGACGTTGAACTAGAACATATTTTAGTAGATGCAGCTGCGATGGAGTTAATTCGGAATCCAGGACGGTTTGATGTAATTGTAACGGAAAACTTATTTGGGGATATTTTGAGTGACGAAGCTTCAGTATTAGCGGGATCATTAGGAATGCTTCCATCAGCAAGTCATGCAGAAAAGGGACCTTCATTATACGAGCCTATTCACGGATCAGCGCCGGATATTGCCGGAAAAAATAAGGCGAATCCAATTGCAATGATGCGCTCTGTTGCAATGATGCTTGGGCAATCATTTGAATTAACGAGAGAAGGGAATGCAATTGAATCTGCGATATCTGCAGTTCTTAAATTAGGAAAATGTACAGTAGATATCGGAGGAGATGAGACGACAACTTCATTTACGAAGGCAGTTATACAAGAGATGGAAGAGCAAGCGTTAGTAGGGAGAGGGAGATAATGGGAAAAAGGCTGCTAGATAAACTTTGGGAAAGACACGTAGTTACGACAAACGAAAATGGATTAGATTTATTATATATCGATCTTCATCTTGTTCATGAAGTAACGTCACCGCAAGCCTTTGAAGGCTTGCGGCTTACAAATCGAACGGTTCGCAGATCTGATTTAACATTCGCAACGATGGATCATAATATTCCAACGAAAGATGTTTGGAATATTACCGATCGCATTGCGAAACAGCAACTAGATACACTCCGGGAAAATTGTAAACAATTTCAGGTGCCGTTAGCGGATATCGGGGATGAAGAGCAAGGGATTGTTCATGTTATCGGACCAGAACTTGGACTTACACAACCAGGAAAAACAATTGTTTGTGGTGATAGTCATACAGCAACGCATGGTGCGTTTGGCGCGCTAGCATTTGGCATTGGTACGAGTGAAGTGGAGCATGTATTGGCAACGCAAACGTTATGGCAACGAAAGCCGAAAGCGATGGGTATTGAGTTAAAAGGAAAATTACAGAAAGGTGTTTACGCAAAAGATATTATTTTGCATTTCCTTTCAAAGTACGGTGTAGCAGTTGGAACTGGATATGTAATGGAATTTTACGGAGAGACGATTGAGGCTATGGAGATGGAAGAGAGAATGACGCTTTGTAATATGGCAATTGAAGGAGGAGCAAAGGCTGGTATTATAGCACCAGATGAAAAAACATTTGCTTATGTAAAAGGACGTAAATATGCACCGAATGACTTTGAAACATTCGAGAAGAAATGGTCTGAACTTTATACAGATTCAGATGCAATTTATGATTTGCATATTACGATAGATGTGACGGATTTAGCACCGTACGTTACGTGGGGAACCAACCCGAGTATGGGTGTTCGTATTGATGAAAAATTGCCAGAAAAGCAGGATGCAAATGACGAAAGAGCATTTTCTTATATGGGATTAAGCCCTGGACAAAGCACGTATGACATTCCTGTTCAGCATGTTTTCATTGGATCTTGTACAAATTCCAGGCTTTCTGATTTAGAAATTGCTGCATCTGTTGTGAAAGGGAGAAAGGTAAAAGAAGGTGTGCGAGCGCTCGTTGTACCTGGATCGAAAAGAGTAAGGGAAGCTGCGATGCAAAAAGGGCTACATCACATATTTGAAGAAGCTGGATTTGAATGGAGAGAACCTGGATGCTCAATGTGTCTTGGAATGAATCCAGATCAAGTACCTGAAGGAGAACATTGTGCTTCGACTTCAAATCGTAATTTTGAAGGAAGACAAGGAAAAGGGGCACGAACACATTTAGTTAGCCCAGCAATGGCGGCAGCAGCTGCGTTATACGGTCATTTTGTTGATACTAGAAAGGAGAGTTATGATGGAGCCATTTCGTATTCATAAAGGTACTGCTGCAGTACTGATGAATGATAACATTGATACAGATCAAATTATTCCGAAGCAATACTTAAAGAGAATTGAAAGGACGGGATTTGGAAAATATTTATTCGATGAATGGCGTTATGATAATAACCGCCATGAAAACCCTAATTTTCCGCTTAATGCACAAAATAGAAAAGGAGCAAGTATATTAATTACAGGTGATAATTTTGGTTGCGGTTCTTCAAGAGAACATGCTCCGTGGGCGCTTGCTGATTATGGTTTTCGCGTTATTATCGCCGGCGGGTTTGCAGATATTTTTTATATGAATTGTATGAAAAATGGTATGTTACCAATTGTAATGGATAAAGAAATGCGAGAACAACTTGCCAAAACGGATGCGAGAGAACAAATAGAAGTAGATTTAGAGAATGAGGTAATTACAAAGAGTACGCACAGATTTCATTTTACGATCGAGAAAATGTGGAAAGAGAAATTATTAAATGGTCTAGACGAAATTAGTATTACGATGCAATATGAACAAGAAATTGTAGAGTATGAAAGGAAAGTAACTTTATATTAAGAAATAACGGAATGTTCAAAATGTATTTACATTCAGAATTAAGTATTATATACTATGTAAAAATCAGAGGAGAAAGGGAGTAAGTATTATGAATATCATGCAATCTATTAAAATGCTTACACAACTACATCATCATACATAAAGCCCTTGAACCTAGCGTGAAAACGTGTAGGCACAAGGGTTATTCCCGTTGTACCTACACTCTACTAAAGAGCCTTGTAGGTATTTTGTCTACAAGGCTCTTTTTATTTTCGGTTTAGGTGAATGAAATGGGCATACATTAGAAAGGGAAAGGTGTGAGAATTTAGATGACAAAATGGAAACGGGCAAACCCAAATGGAACGAGAGACTATTTATTCGAAGAATGTACGTTAATTGAAGAAGTGGAGCAAAAATTAAGACGTACTTTTTTAGGGCGAGGTTATGAGGAAATAAGGACACCTACAATTGAATTTTATGATGTTTTTGCTTTTCAAAATAGACCGATAGATGAAGAAAAGATGTATAAATTTTTTGATGAAAAAGGACGGATTATCGTGTTACGTCCAGATATGACAATTCCTTTAGCGAGAGTGATGGGAACGCAGAGGTGGGATACGCCGCTTAAACTGACGTATGGCGGGAATGTATTTCGGGCGAATGAGTCCCTTACTGGAAAATATAATGAAATTGTACAAAGTGGTATTGAAATTATAGGGATTGATAACGTAAGAGCTGAAATTGAATGCGTCATAAGCGTCATTCAATCACTTCAAAAGGTGAAGGTGCAATCTTTTACAATAGAGATTGGGCAAGTGCAGTTATATAAATGTATTGTAAAAAAACTCTCCATTCATGAGGAAGAAGAGAGAGTACTTAGGACATACATTGAAAGTAAAAATTATGCGGCTCTATCAAATTTTATTAGAGAAAAGAAATTAGATCAATGTGATGAAACAGTAAGATTACTTGAGAAATTACCAAGGCTATTTGGGAATTTAGAAGTGATTGAGGAAGCAGAAAAACTCGCCTCAAGTAATGAAATGAAAATGGCGATTGCAAGAGTGAAAGAAATATATGAAGCAATTGAAAAACTAGGCTATGGATCTTACATATCAATTGATTTAGGTATGATCCAACATTTAGATTACTATACGGGAGTTATTTTCAAAGGGTATATATATGAAATTGGAGAAGAAATTGTTAGTGGCGGAAGATATGATGAGTTAATTGGAAATTTTGGAGAGATGCTGCCGGCTGTTGGACTCGCGGTGCAAGTCAATCAAATTGTGAAGGCGCTGCAAGAGCAACAAGAACCATATGAACGAAAAGGAATAGATATTATTATTCATTATGAGTTAAATAGATTAGCAGAAGCGGAAAGATTACGAAATTTGCTTCAAAAGAACGGAAAAAAAGTAGAGCTATCCTTATTCTCTAATGTAAACGACACCTTTCAATTTGCAAGAAAAAATCAAATAGTAACGGTCGTTGAGGCAAAGAACGAATCATTAGTGGAATATGTATGGAAAGAGAAATGGGTAGTCCAGAAAGAAGGAGAAACTTCATGCGTAACATTCAAATTGCGTTAACGAAAGGAAGATTAGAAAAACATGTGATTCCGCTCTTTGAGCAGATTGGGATTGATTGTTCGGAGCTCAAAAATAAAGGACGAAAGCTTGTCTTTCAAAGTAAAAATACAGATATCTCATTTATTTTAGTGAAAGCAGTAGATGTTGCTACTTATGTAGAACATGGAGTAGCTGATATTGGGGTCGTTGGAAAAGATATTTTAATGGAAAATGAGAAAGATATTTACGAAATGTTGGATTTAGGAGTGGGCGTGTGTAAGTTTTGTGTTGCTTCTATTCCTACGTATAATCCGAAGAGCTACCGAAAGAAACGCATTGCGACGAAATATCCACATATTACTTCTAACTATTTTCATGATAAAGGGGAGGATGTAGAAATTATCAAAATAGAAGGTTCTGTAGAAATTGCTCCTATTCTTGGATTGGCAGATGCAATTGTTGATATTGTGGAAACAGGAAAAACATTACAAGAAAATGGGCTCATTGTATTTGAGGAAATGTGTTCTATATCTGCTCGAATGATTGTAAATAAGGCTGCATTAAAAACTAAAAAAGACGAAATATTCAGTATTGTAAATATGATGGAGCAAGAAATTTTGTCAGGAAAATAGGGGGACTTGTAATGGAGATAGTTTGTGAAGATTTTCAAAAGGCGTTATCGAAAATAAAATTGCTACGAGAAAACGCTAATATAATAGAAGAAACTGTTCAAAGAAGTGTAAGTGAAATCGTTCGAAATGTAAGGAAGAGTACGGATGAGGCTCTATCTTTTTATACAAAAAAGTTTGATGGTGTGGAGACTAAAGCGTTTCGTGTAAGTGAAGAAGAAATAAAACAAGCGGGTATGTTTGTAGAACATTCATTTTTAGAAGCGTTACAAGAGGCGAAGAAAAACATTATTTCGTATCACGAAAAGCAAAAAAGGCAATCTATATTCGATTGCGCGAGTAAAGGTATCATTAGAGGACAAATCATTCGGCCTTTAGAAAATGTAGGGGTATATGTACCGGGCGGAACGGCTTCGTACCCTTCATCAGTATTAATGAATGTATTGCCAGCAAAACTCGCAGGTGTGAAAAAAATTGTAATGGTAACACCACCAAGGCAAGGGGGAATTGATCCACATATTTTAGTTGCTGCAAGCCTTGCAGGAGTAGATGAAATTTATACGATAGGTGGTGCGCAAGCAATTGCTGCTTTAGCATATGGGACGGAATCGATTCCAAAAGTGGATAAAATAGTTGGACCAGGAAATTTGTACGTCGCTCTGGCGAAACGAGAAGTATACGGAATAGTAAATATCGATATGATTGCTGGACCGTCAGAAATTGTAGTTATTGCTGATGAAACCGGTAATGCAAAATATATCGCTGCTGATTTATTATCACAAGCAGAACATGACGAGAGAGCAACAGCAATTTGTATTACAACGAATATAGAGTTAGCAAAAGAAGTAGAAAGAGAGATAGAAAGACAGTTAGAAACATTACCAAGAAGCGAAATTGCACGTGAATCGATAAATAGAAATGGAGCTATCTTTATCGTTCCTTCTTTAGATGAGGCGCTACAATTATCGAATGAAATCGCTCCAGAACATTTAGAGTTACATATAAAAGAACCGATGAATGCTCTAGCTTATGTGAAACATGCAGGATCTATCTTTCTTGGTTCATATGCACCGGAACCGCTCGGTGATTATTTAGCAGGACCGAATCACGTGTTACCGACAAGTGGAACGGCAAGGTTTTTCTCACCGTTATCAGTCGATGATTTCGTGAAAAAATCAAGCTTTCTGTCTTATACGGAGGAAGCGTTAAGAGATGTACAACATCATATTGTAGAACTTGCCAATAAAGAAGGGTTACATGCGCATGCGAGAGCAATTCAAATAAGATTTGAGGAGGAAGAATAATGCGTGAGTGCAGTCAAATACGTGAGACGACAGAAACAAAAATAAAATTAAGTTTACAGCTTGATGAAGGCAAGAACGTTTCTGTACAAACGGGAGTTGGATTTTTTGATCATATGCTAACTTTATTTGCAAGGCATGGAAGATTCGGTTTACAAGTGGAGGCGGAAGGCGATGTATTCGTTGATGCGCATCATACAGTTGAAGATGTTGGAATTGTACTCGGAAATTGTTTGAAAGAAGCATTGCAAAATAAAGAGGGGATTAACCGTTATGGCTCCGCATATGTACCGATGGATGAATCTTTAGGTTTTGTCGCAATTGATATTAGCGGGCGCTCATATATTGTGTTTCAAGGAAAATTAACGAATCCGAAGCTAGGGGATTTTGATACAGAACTAACAGAAGAATTTTTTAGAGCAGTTGCTCATGCTGCCAATATTACATTACACGCTCGCATTTTATACGGAAGCAATACACATCACAAAGTTGAAGCGTTATTTAAAGCGTTTGGTAGAGCGCTTAGAGAAGCAGTCGAAAGAAATGCCAGCATTACTGGTGTAAATTCCACGAAAGGGATGTTGTAATTGATTGCTATTATAGATTATGGAATGGGAAATATTCGCAGTGTGGAACAAGCATTACAATATATTGGAGCAGAGTACATCGTAACGGGTGATAAAGAAAAGATTTTTAGAAGTGATGGAGTAATCTTACCAGGAGTAGGTGCATTTCCGAAAGCGATGGATGTATTGGAAGAAAAAAATTTAGTGCGTGTATTAAAAGAAGTCGGGAGTTCAGGAAAACCGCTTCTGGGCATTTGCCTAGGGATGCAGCTTTTATTTGAAAAAAGTGAGGAACTACAAGACTGTAACGGATTAAGTTTATTGCCAGGTGTTATTCGAAAGTTAAAGGTTCCTTATAAAATTCCACATATGGGATGGAATGAGTTAAAGAAAGAGGGAGAAATAGCACTTTGGAATGGAGTAGAGGACGGTTCTTTCGTATATTATGTTCACTCTTATTATGCAGATTGTCCAAATGAAATTGTGTATGGGATAAGTGAATATGGAGTGAAAGTACCTGGTTTTGTAGCAAAAGGAAATATATACGGCGCACAGTTTCATCCTGAAAAAAGCGGTGACATTGGAATGCAAATGTTGAAAAATTTCAAAGGGGTGGTAGAGGCATGGAAATCTTCCCAGCTATCGATTTAAAAGAGGGGCGATGCGTTAGACTTTATCAAGGAGAGTTTAGTAAAGAAACAGTAATGAATGAAGATCCGGTTGCGCAAGCGATTATATTCGAAAAATTGGGAGCGAAAAAGTTGCACATTGTTGATTTAGATGGTGCAATTGCTGGCGAGTCAGTAAATTTGCTCGTTATTGAAAGAATTTGCAAGGCAATACGTATTCCTGTGCAAGTTGGAGGCGGAATTCGATCACTTGTAGCGGTAGAGAAGTTATTGTCAGTAGGTGTAGATAAAGTGATTTTAGGAACAGCTGCTCTTTATGATAAGGAATTTTTAGAAGAAGCAGTTCTTCTATATAAAGAGAAAATCATTGTTGGAATTGATGCGAAAAATGGTTTCGTAGCAACGAGAGGGTGGCTTGATGTGTCTGAAATTTCTTACATTTATTTAGCGAAGCAAATGGAGAATGTAGGTGTTCAAACGATTGTGTTTACAGACATTTCGAAAGACGGGACACTTGCAGGGCCGAATTTAGAGCAATTGGAGTTACTACAAAAAAGCGTGAGCATTCGTCTTATTGCTTCTGGAGGAGTGGCATCTATTCAAGATGTGAAAAAATTAAATGATATGAATATATACGGCGTCATAATTGGTAAGGCTCTTTATGAGAAAACGATTGATTTAGAAGAAGTGCTAGAGGTAACAAAGTTATGTTAGCGAAACGCATTATTCCATGTCTAGATGTGAAAGAGGGCCGAGTCGTAAAGGGTGTAAATTTTATAGGGTTACAAGACGTCGGTGATCCTGTTGAAATAGCCGCTTTATATAATGAGGCGGGAGCAGATGAAATTGTATTTTTAGATATTACGGCAACGCATGAAGGACGAAAAACAATTATAGATGTTGTAGAAAAAACAGCTTCGAAAGTATTTATTCCTCTTACAGTTGGCGGGGGGATTTCAAGTGTTAAAGATATGTACAATTTACTAAGAGCTGGAGCGGATAAAGTTTCAATCAACTCAGCGGCAGTGGGAAATCCAAAGCTAATCGAAGAAGGGGCAGAACACTTTGGCTCACAATGTATTGTCGTAGCAATTGATGCTAGAAAAGTAGCAGAAGAAAAGTGGAATGTTTATGTGAACGGCGGAAGAGTTGATACGGGTATGGATGCAATCGGATGGGCAAAACGCGTTGCCGAGCTAGGGGCAGGCGAAATTTTGTTAACGAGTATGGATGCAGATGGAACGAAAAACGGGTATGATCTTCGTTTAACAGAAGAAATTTCAAAAAGCGTTTCCGTACCAGTCATCGCGTCAGGCGGATGTGGTCATGTTGATCACATTATAGAAGTTTTTCAAAAGACAACAGTTGATGCAGCACTTGCGGCATCCATCTTTCATTATGGTGAGGCGACAGTGCAGGACGTAAAGAGAAAATTAAGAAATGCAAATGTTGAGGTGCGGTTATGAAACCTAACTTTTCAAAAGGATTATTACCAGCAGTTGTAATTGAAGAAGGGACAAAAGAAGTTTTAATGCTAGCTTATATGAATGAAGAAGCATATGAAAAAACGCTAGAAACGAAAAGAACATGGTTTTATTCTCGTTCAAGACAATCGTTATGGAACAAAGGAGAAACATCAGGAAATGTCCAATATGTGCAATCTCTTTATTTAGATTGTGATCAAGATTCAATTGTTGTTGTCGTAAAGCAAGTGGGACCTGCTTGTCATACAGGAGAGAAAACATGTTTTCACTACAAAATTATATAGGGGGATACATATGGAAAATGCCTTTAAATTACTATTTGAAACAATTGAAGAACGAAAGGGAAATCCACTTCCTGAATCGTATACAAATTATTTATTTTCAAAAGGAGAAGATAAAATTTTAAAGAAAATTGGTGAAGAATGCACGGAAGTAATTATCGCATCTAAAAATAATGACAAAAAAGAATTAGTGAAAGAAATGGTTGATGTATTGTATCACTGCTTTGTTTTATTAGCTGAAAAAAATATATCATTAGAAGATGTTATGGAGGAAGTGACAGAAAGAAATGGGAAGCTTTCGCGAGTAGGGGACAGAAGTGAAATAGATACATTATAAGGGGGAAATGTAGATGAAGGTGGATTATCACATTCATTTAGAAGAAGGGCCATATTCAATAGGATGGCTAGCTAAAATAAATGAAGCATTGCAACATTATGAACCGCTTAAAGAAGAAAAACATTCTATGGAATGGCTTGTGAAAACACAAGAACACCTGCAAAGACGTGTGAAAGAAGGGCCATTTACAACGAAATGGATTGATTTATATTTAGAAGAAGCTTTGCGAAAAGGTATAAAAGAAGTTGGTATTGTCGATCATTTATACCGTTTTTATGAAGCGAAAGAATACTATGAAAGATATGTCGATATAAGTGATTCAGGGCTTGGTCGTTTACAGAAGGAATGGTTAGGTCAAGTAAGGGTAGCGTCACTGCATGATTTTACAAAGACAATTGAAGAGGCGAAAGAACGATGGAGTAAACGAGGCGTGATGCTAAAACTTGGAATTGAAGCGGATTATTTTATTGGTGGTGAACAAGAATTACAATCTTTACTCGCATTAGGAGATTTTGATTATGTAATTGGTTCTGTTCATTTTTTAAATGGCTGGGGATTTGATAATCCAGATACGAAAGAATATTTTAAAGAACATGACTTATATGCTTTATATGATACGTTTTTCAAAACGGTTGAGTGTACAGTTCGCTCTAATTTATTTGATATTATAGCTCATCTTGATAACATAAAAGTATTTAATTATCGGTTAGATGAAAATGAACAACTTTCATATTATAAGGAAATTGCGCGTGCGTTAGTAGAAACAAATACGGCAACGGAAATAAATGCAGGATTGTACTATCGCTATCCTGTACGCGAAATGTGTCCAAGTCCGCTATATTTACAAGTATTAGCTAAGTATGGCGTTCCAGTTACTCTCTCCTCAGATGCTCATTATCCGAATGATTTAGGAAAATATGTGGCAGAGAATATAAAGACGTTACGTAATCATGATATTTCTCACATAGCTACATTTACGAAACGAGTAAGAACGATGAGATTACTGGAAGAAGAAGTAACAATTTCAAAATGATCACGATTTTTTGATGAAAACCACCCTTTTTGTTCAAAATAAGAAAGAATAAGAAGGAGGGTAAGAAATGGCGAAACAACAAAATAAACAAAATGTACAAGATGTACAAGGTGCACAGCAACAAGCTTATACTTCTGAAACGAATGCTACATCTCAATCAGTTATTGAGGAACAAATTAGCGATACAGTTGCAGAGGGAACGATCGATGCAAAGCTTGGACAAGAATCGCAAGAGAAAGCGTAAGAAAAGGGGAGAGATGGATCTCCTCTTTTCTTATGGGGAAAAAATGTCGATTTTCAAAACTATGATCAAATTCCTTGGTTTTTATAGGTGGATTTCTTACAATGAAAGATAAGAGATATCTTATTTTTTATAGAAGAGGTGTTAGTAGTGGCAAAAATATTAGTAGCAGGGAAAATTCCAGCAATCGGATTAGAACTATTAAAGGATCATGATGTAGAAATGTATGATAAAGATGCATTAATTTCTTTAGATGAATTAACAGATCGTGTAAAAGATAAAGATGCATTGTTAAGTCTACTTTCTACAAAGGTGACAAAAGAAGTTATTGATGCGGCACCTAATTTGAAGATTGTTGCAAACTACGGTGCTGGTTACGATAATATTGATTACTCGTATGCCGGAGAAAAAGGGATTGCGGTAACGAATACACCGAAAGTATCAACTGAAGCGACAGCAGAATTAACATTTGCACTTCTTTTAGCAGCTGCACGTAGAATTCCTGAAGGCGATACATTATGTCGTACAACTGGATTTAATGGATGGGCTCCATTATTTTTCTTAGGCCGTGAAGTACACGGTAAAACAATTGGAATTATTGGTCTTGGAGAAATCGGAAAGGCAGTTGCAAAGCGTGCGAAAGCGTTTGGAATGAATGTTTTATATACAGGACCAAATCGAAAGCCTGAAGCTGAAAGTGAACTGGAAGCAACATATGTAACATTGGAAGAATTATTACAAACAGCAGACTTTATTACAATTAATTGTGCTTATAATCCGAAATTGCATCATATGATTGATGATGAACAGTTTAAAATGATGAAGAAAACAGCGTATATTGTAAATGCTTCACGTGGACCAATTATGAATGAAGCGGCACTTGCTCATGCATTAAAAACGAATGAAATTGAAGGAGCAGCTCTTGACGTGTTTGAATTTGAACCGAAAATTACAGAAGAGCTAAAAGGATTAAAGAATGTAGTACTTGCTCCTCACGTAGGAAATGCAACGTTCGAAACGCGTGATGCGATGGCTGAAATGGCAGTAAGAAATATTTTAGCCGTATTAAAAGGGGAAGAGCCTGTAACACCTGTAAATCAAAAAGTAGTAGTTACAAAATAAAAAGAAACCTTCCGGAATCGGAAGGTTTCTTATTTTTCTTTATTTGCTCTTTTAGACGGTCTTTGTCTGAGAAATTGAGATAGCATATACAAAATATATAGTGGAATAGCAATGAATAAGAAAACAGAAAAATTACCGAACCCTGTTTGGTACATTGTTATAATGATTCCAACTAGAAATAGTGTAATAATGATGCTATATCGTGGAATTGGTACATCTTTTAAACTTGGGATACGAATGCGGCTCACCATTAAAAATGCGAACGTTACAAATACTGTAATAAGAACGATTTTTGGAATGGTATGTGAAAATAATGTTAAGAAAGCAACAAGCCCTCCCGCTGCTGTAATCGGTACGCCAGTGAAATATTTCATTGAAGTAGAAGATGGTGTTACATTAAATCGTGCTAAACGGTATGCTCCGAAAAGAGGGAATAGTCCCGCTATGTATAGTCCGATGATTCCGTAATTGGAGAAAGATGTGTAATACATGAGAACAGCAGGTGCTGCACCAAATGTTACGACATCCGCCAGCGAGTCAAGCTCTTTTCCCATTTGTGAATCAACACGTAATAAACGAGCAACACGTCCATCAAGACTATCTAACATCATCCCGATAAGTACTAAAATAGCAGCTGATTTATAATATCCTAAAGATGCATAGCCGATTGATAAGAATCCACTATATAAATTTCCGAGCGTAAATAAGTTTGGAATAGCTGCTCTATACAAAATCTGATCCCTTGCTTTCTGTAATAAATTCTTAATTAGTTTATGAAATTTTACTTATTTTATCATACCATAAATTTCTTCCTCATACGAAAAAAATTCCCAATTTGTGAAAGATTTCATAGCGGAATGATTTGAAAAATAAGTAAAAAAAGAAGCAACTTTTATAAAAGTTGCTTCTGGTGCTATTCAAATTTCGTTGTCATTGTTCCGGTTTTATAACGATTGTTAGGGTCGAAACGTAATAAGTCTCCATAAATGAGTTTGTCGGAAAGTTTCAATTCAATTTTTGCTTTTTCAATATTTGGTTGACATAATGAAATGTCCGCTTCTTCACCTGTATTTCGTTTATAGCACATGTTTTTTGTATAAACATAGTTTTCCGAAACGAAGCTACCATCACGCATTACCATAAGTGGATCTTCTTCTTTAATAAATAGGTCAGTTCCAAATTCAACTGATTGATTTGTTTTAACACCAAGTAAATGAAGTAGCGTTGGTTTAATATCAATTTGACCAGATACTTTAGAAATGACTTTTCCTTCTTGACCAGGTACATGAATAATGAGAGGGACGCGTTGTAATTGCATAGAATCAAACGGTGTAATAGCGTCTTTCCCAAGGAACTGAGCCATAGCTGCATTATGGTTTTCAGAAATACCGTAATGATCTCCATAAATGACAATAACGGAATTATCATACAGTCCTTCCTCTTTTAATTGTTTAATAAATAATTTCAGAGCTTCATCCGTGTAACGAACGGTTGGGAAGTAGCGGTTTACAACACCACTTTCCGAATTAAACTCATCAACATATTGATCTTCTGGATTTAGAAGAAATGGAAAATGGTTTGTTAAAGTAATAAATTTTGTATAGAACGGTTGTGGTAAAGATTTTAGCTTTGGAATCGATTGTTCAAAGAACTCTTTATCTTTTAATCCCCAACCGACAGACATTTGTTCTATGCCTACGTAATCATTTAAATTAAAGTAACGATCATATCCAAGTGCAGGATACATTACATCACGATTCCAAAACGTTTTATCGTTGGAATGGAAGACAGCAGAAGAATATCCGTATTTTTTTAATTGTTCTGGTGTAGCTGTATATTCATTTGTTGCGTGAGTAAAGAATACAGAACCGCGGTCTAGCGGATAAAGTGAATTTTCAACGATAAATTCAGCATCAGAAGTTTTACCTTGTCCTGTTTGATGATAGAAGTTATCGAAATAAAAACTATCTTTAATAAATTCATTTAAAAATGGAGTAATTTCTTTTCCATTTATTTTTTTATTAATAACAAAACTTTGTGTAGATTCCATTGAAATCAAAATGACATTTTTACCTTTTGCAGCTCCAAATAAGTTTTTATCAACTTGCTTATCTTTTGAGTCTGTATAGTTTTTAATTTCAGAGAACCCGTCACCACTTGCAAATACACGTTCAGCCGAAGATTTAGATTGAAGTGTAATATCAAATAGATGATATGTGTATAAGCCTAAATTTTTCACGACAGTTTGACGATCAAATGAGCGTGAGAACATTTGCGGCTTATAAATAACTGAAACGGCAATTTGTAGTGCTAATAGAGCTGTTACACCGCTAAAGAAAGTTCGCTTCTCAGAGCGAGAAAGTGGCGTCTTGTCGCAAAATGCTGGGAGTTTACGTGAAAGAAACATTAAAATAATTGCATCTGCAAATAAAAGTAATGTTTTGTACGTAAAGAGTTCTTTTATACTTGTCCCTAAATCAGCCATATTATTTGTTTGAAATAAAACTGGGAACGTAACGAAATCGTTATAAAACCCATAAAACATTGCATTTCCAAATAAAATAAAGGACAGTATAAAACTGATTCCAACTATAATGCGGTTTCGGTGCTTAGATGCAAGTAAAGCAAAACCGAAAAATAAAAGTAACGCAGCTAGTGGATTAATAAAAAGCATAAATTCTTCAAAGAAGTTATCAATTTTAATATCAAATGCTAGCTTGTACACAATATATGTTTTTATCCATAATAAAACGACTGCAACGAGTGCAAATCGCAGTTTTGGAAACAGACGTTGTAGCATAATATACTCCTCTCCTAAAAAGCATGACAGTTCTTGTGAGCCGGTTTGATTAGCGCCTCATTTTATATATACGAACAGTCCTTTGTTATTATGTTTATTATACTATGAGTATCATTATACGAAAATAAAAGAGAGTTGTGGACTTTTTTATAATAATTGAGTAGAAAAAGGGCAGTGGGAGACAATAAAACGGAGTTTCTATGTATGATAATTATCGTGCGCAGAAGAATCGTGTAATGATACGGAGGTTATAATGCGAAAATTATTATATTTTATAGTATGCAGTAGTGTTATACTTTTTGCTTCACCGAGTGTGTCGGTAGCCCAATATGATGCACCTCTTATGGAAGATGCCCTTTATTCTGTTTTATTTCCGAAAATAAATAAAGCAATTGAAAAACAATATGGGAGCTTGAAGCCTTATCAATGTCCTAAAATTATTAGTTTAAAAAAAGTGTATAGCGGTACATATTTATTTCAAGCAAGTATTGAAGTAACGAAGTATGAACGAGTTGCTGGGAAAATTGCTCCACCATTTGAGAAGGTAACGATTACATTTAATAATGAAGAAGGCGAATGGGAAGTGTCAAAGATTTCAGTAAAGCGCTTACCAAATGATACGAAATTAAACTGTAAAAAAACAATATAAAAAATTGTTTGACAAATAAAATGGTCCTTTGGTATTGTTAATAGCAACAATTAGATGTTTGAAAATTAAATAGACTTACCTCATCTACTCTCAAAGGTAGAGGCCGCGATAGGAAAGAGTAAGCTATGGGAGATTTAATGGAATCTGTGATCATAGGTTGAAAGGGACTATTGCCGAAATATATGAATAACCACCTTATTCATATATTGGGACTGCATTGAATAAATGTAGTACTGTCATAATATTTATTTTATGGAGAGCTATTTGGAGATGTTGATGCGGTTTCTTATTTTGAGGAGATAACAACTCGTTTATTTTTTCTATATATTTTTCCTAATAAGAAACGCGTGTGAACATTGTTCCGCGCGTTTTTTGTCTATCTAAAAGCGTGCTGCAATGAATAGAAGATTGGGGTTATGAGTTTTAGAGGAAATAAGGGAGGAATTCAAATGTATTTACACGGCACAAGCCGAATCAATGGGCAAGGACACTTAGAAATTGGAGGGTGCGATACGACGCAGCTAGCAAAACAATACGGAACACCACTTTATGTATACGATGAAGAGTCAATTCGAGGAAAGTGCCGTGCGTTTCATCGTGCGTTTAAAGAAAGTGGTTTCTCTTATCAAGTAGCATATGCAAGCAAGGCGTTCTTGTGCATGGAGATGTGCCGAGTAGCTCGTGAAGAGAATATGTCATTAGATGTTGTTTCTGGAGGAGAATTATATACTGCGCTTCAAGCAGGATTTCCAGCATCGCGCATTCATTTTCACGGCAATAATAAAACAGAAGAAGAAATCGTGATGGCTCTGCAGGCGAATATTGGTTGTTTTGTCGTAGATAATTTCTTAGAATTAGAAATTTTGCATGATTTAGCAGTGCAACATGGGAAATTTGTGAACATATTAATCCGTGTAACGCCTGGAGTAGAGGCGCACACACATGAATATATTACAACAGGTCAAGATGATTCGAAATTTGGATTTGGCGTGTCAAATGGTCAAGCGATGCAAGCAATTGAGTTTGCTTTACAAAAATCAAATTATAATGTGTTAGGAATTCATTCACATATCGGATCACAAATATTTGAAACGGCTGGATTTGTTCGAGCGATTGAAGTTCTTCATCAATTTTTAGAACAAGTGAGAGAGCGCGCGAACTATGTAGTAAAAGTATTAAATGTAGGCGGAGGATTCGGAATACGCTACACAGAGTCAGATACACCATTAACTCTTGAGACATATGTGCGAGCTGTAACAAGTGCGGTGAGGGAACAATTTACGGTATGTAATTATCCGCTTCCAGAAATATGGGTTGAACCAGGCCGTAGTATTGTAGGGGATGCTGGAACGACAATTTATACAGTCGGATCTGTGAAAGACATTCCTGGTATTCGGAAATATGTATCAGTGGATGGTGGGATGACTGATAATTTAAGACCTGCTTTATATAACGCTCGTTATGAAGCGATGTTAGCGAATCGAGGGAATGATGAGAATGAGGAACTTGTTTCGATTGCTGGGAAGTGCTGTGAGAGTGGAGATATGTTAATTTGGGATATTACTCTACCGAAAGTTGCTGCTGCCGATTTACTAGCAATTTCTTGTACAGGGGCATATGGGTACTCGATGGCGAATAATTATAATCGGATTCGTAGACCAGCTGTCGTCTTCGCGAAAGGCGGCACATCACAAATTGTTGTAGAGCGCGAAACATATGAAAATATTATTGGGAACGATCGCATACGTATTAAAGAACTTGTTTAAATGAGGAAAAAGGAGTTGTTCGGATGGGCAATTCCTTTTTTATAAAATAAAATAATTAAAATATATCGGAAAACTAGGATTGAAAAAAATCAGAATTGTGATAAAATACAAATACAAAGCTTATCAAGAGAAGCGGAGGGAACTGGCCCGACGAAGCTCGGCAACCTGCTTATAGAAAGCAAGGTGCTAAATCCAGCAAAATGGAATCCATTTTGAAAGATAAGGTAAAATATATTACCGAACAGTCTTTTCGAAATGGGAAAGATTTTTTTTATGAATAAAAAGGGGGGCTGTTCGCGTGAGTGTACGGGAACATTTTGAGGAAGTATCTGAGAAAATTCAAGCGATGCTTGCTGATATGAAATATGGTTCAATTACAATTGTTGTGCAAGATGGGAAAGTCATTCAATTAGAGAAAAGTGAAAAGGTACGTTTAAAGTAAAAAGCGCTGACTAGAAAAACTAGAGGCGGTTTTAACCTATTATATTAGGTTAAAACCGTCTTTTTGCTTTTACAGGGGGAAAGAACATGTTGACGTATGAAACGTGGGAAGAAAATAATGTTTCATTTTCAGAAGAAGATGAAACGAAAGGCGCGCTATCAGTATTAAGTTGGGCTTATAAAGAATATAAAAGTGAAATTGTATACGCATGTAGCTTCGGAGTGGAAGGGATGGTATTACTGCATCTTATAAACCAAGTAAATCCATCTGCTAAAGTTGTATTTTTAGATACAAATGTTCATTTTCGAGAAACGTATGAATTAATTCAAAAAGTGCGGGAACGATTTCCTTCATTAAATATTATAGAAAAACAGCCGGAACTTACGCTTGATGAACAAGCGAAGTTACATGGTGAGAAATTATGGGAAAGTAATCCGAACCTTTGTTGTAAAATTAGAAAAATTTTACCGTTAGAAAAATCATTAGCAGCGGAAAAAGCGTGGATTTCGGGCTTAAGGAGGGAACAATCAGAAACACGTAAGCATACAAAGTTTATAAATCAAGATCATCGCTTTCAATCTATTAAAGTTTGTCCACTCATTCATTGGACGTGGAAAGAAGTGTGGCGATATGTATACAAACATAGCTTGCCGTATAACCCGCTGCATGATGTTGGATATCCAAGTATTGGGTGTGAGAAATGTACGTTACCTGTAGGAGAGGGTGGCAATTCGAGAGATGGTAGATGGGCCGGGAAAGTGAAAACAGAATGTGGTCTTCATTACCAATAAGATGAATTTGAAAATAAAGCTAAGAGAGGGTACTGAAAATGAGTACAAGAAACGAATTAATAAATCGAATAGACGAGACATATGACGTATCACAAATTAAAAAAGAAATTCAACTAGACAACATTGCATTAAGTGATTTAGAGCTATTAGCGACAGGGGGATATAGCCCACTTACAGGTTTTTTAGGAAAGAAAGATTACGATTCGGTCGTAGAAACGATTCGTTTAGCTAATGGGAGCGTTTGGAGTATCCCCATTACATTACCGGTAACAGAAGAAGTAGCAGAGAGTCTAAAAATTGGAGAGGAAGTAAAGCTTGTCAGTGATGGAAATATATATGGTGTCATTCAAATAGAAGATATTTTTGTACCAGATAAAGAAAAAGAAGCGTTACTTGTATATAAAACGACGGATGAGGCTCATCCAGGAGTGAAGAAGTTATATGAGCGACCGAACGTTTATGTCGGTGGAGCTATTATTCTTACAAAACGCTTTGAAAATAATCCGTTTCCTTCTTATCATTTAGATCCAATTGAAACGAGAGAAGAATTTAAAAAACGTGGTTGGAAAACAGTAGTCGGATTTCAAACGAGAAACCCGGTACATCGTGCTCATGAGTATATTCAAAAATCTGCTCTTGAAATTGTAGATGGTCTCTTTTTAAACCCTTTAGTTGGGGAAACGAAGTCGGACGATATTCCTGCTGATGTAAGGATGGAAAGCTATGAAGTATTACTTCAAAACTATTATCCGAAAGAGCGTGTCTTTTTAGGGGTATTTCCTGCAGCAATGCGTTACGCAGGACCGAGGGAAGCAATATTCCATGCATTAGTTAGAAAGAATTTTGGATGTACTCACTTTATTGTAGGACGCGATCATGCAGGGGTAGGAGATTATTACGGTACGTATGAAGCACAAGAAATTTTTACAAACTTTACAGTGGAAGAGTTAGGAATTACACCGTTATTTTTTGAACATAGTTTTTACTGCACGAAATGTGAAGCGATGGCTTCGACGAAAACATGCCCGCACGGCAAAGAAGATCATGTTATTTTATCGGGTACGAAAGTAAGAGAACTATTACGAAACGGTGAGGTTCCGCCAAGTACATTTAGTCGTAAAGAAGTAGTGGAAGTGCTAATTAAAGGTTTGAAAAAAGAAGTAGTAACAGAATAGGGAGAGAATGACATGGACACGAATATTACTTGGCATACAGCGTCTGTTTCAAAAGATGAGAGAAGAGTAAGAAATGGGCATCATAGTTTTGTAGTTTGGTTTACTGGTCTATCAGCTTCAGGTAAATCTACGGTGGCGAACGCGGTTGCTCGTAAACTATTTGAAAAGAATATTGGAAACTATGTACTAGATGGGGATAATGTACGCCACGGTTTAAATAAAGACTTAGGTTTTTCTGAAAGTGATCGTATGGAAAATATAAGAAGGATTGGCGAAGTGGCGAAGCTATTCGTAGATCAAGGCACTGTTGTTCTTACAGCGTTTATTTCACCGTTTCGAGTAGACCGAAAACAAGTAAGAGATTTATTAGCAGCAGATGAGTTTATAGAAGTGTTTGTAAAATGTCCAATTGAAGAGTGTGAAAAGCGTGATCCGAAAGGGCTTTATAAAAAAGCAAGACAAGGTGATATTAAAGAATTTACTGGTGTTGATTCACCGTATGAGGAACCAGAGAAAGCGGAATTAATTGTAGAAACGCACAAGTATTCTATTGAAGAATGTGCAGAACAAATCGTGAAGTACTTACAAGAGCGTAGTTTTATATAGGGGGATAAAAAATGAGTTATGAAAAAGTATGGGCTAGCAATGAAAAATTAAATCAGACTGAGAAAAATAAATTAAAAAAAGATGGATTGGAAATCTTTAATGATATTCCTTACTATGCAGAGAATGGCTTCGAATCTATTCCGAAAGAAGAGTGGGACGCATTCAAATGGGCAGGGTTATATTTACAAAGACCGAAAGAAGCTGGTTATTTTATGATGCGTGTAAATATTCCTTCAGGGATTATTACGAATGCACAGGCAGAAGTGCTTGCTTCTATCGCTGAGGATTATGGACGTGACGTAATAGATATTACGACAAGACAGGCGATTCAGTTTCACTGGTTAGAAATTCATCAAATTCCAGATATTTTTAAAAGATTGGCAAGAGTTGGGTTATCTTCAGCAGGGGCGTGTGGTGATATAACGCGTAATATTACAGGGAATCCACTTGCTGGCATTGATGCAAATGAACTGTTTGATACAACTGGTATTGTGAAAGAGGTATATGACTATTTCCAACATAATGAGGAGTTTTCTAACTTACCACGTAAATTTAAAATGTCTATTAGTTCTAACATTTATAATTCAGCAAACGCAGAGATTAACTGTGTTGCATTTACACCTGCTACGAAAGAAATAGATGGTGAGAAAAAAGTTGGTTTTCATATAAAAGTAGGTGGTGGATTATCAGCTCGTCCATATTTAGCTGATGAATTAGATGTATTCGTTTTACCAGAAGAAGTGAAGACGGTAGCGATTGCGATTGCGACGATATTCCGTGATTTTGGATACCGTGAAAAACGTCATTTAGCCCGTTTGAAATTTCTAGTTGCAGACTGGGGAGCAGAGAAATTTAAAGAGAAACTAATAGAGTATACAGGACCATTGCAAAGTAAAGGAGAAAGTGCTCTCAAAGGTTGGAATGCTGGATACTTTTATGGTGTTCAAGATCAAAAACAAGATGGACTTAAATATGTAGGTTTTAATGTGCCGGTAGGACGTTTACATGCAAAAGAAATGTTTGAGATTGCAAAAATTGCTAAGCGGTATGGAAATGGACAGATTCGTACATGCAACTCTCAAAATTTCATTATTCCGAATGTTCCGCCAGAAAATGTAACGGGTTTACTGAATGAGCCGTTGTTTGAAGCAATATCAGCAAGCCCGAAATCATTTATTGGTCATGCGGTTTCCTGCACTGGTATTGAATATTGCAATCTTGCTTTAGTAGAAACGAAAGAAAGATTGCGAAAAATTGCCGAATACTTAGATACACAAATTGCACTCGATGTTCCAGTTCGTATTCATATGGTAGGATGCCCGAATTCATGTGGTCAACGTCAAATTGCTGACATTGGATTACAAGGGGTGAAAATGAAAACGAAGGAAAAAGGAATTGTTGAAGCATTTGAAATATATGTAGGTGGAACGTTGTTAGATGGAGGGGCTTACAATCAAAAGCTAAAAGGAAAAATAGATGGTGAGGACCTACCTGAAGTACTTGCATCATTTATAAGTTATTTCAAAGAGAATAAATTACCAGCCGAAACGTTTTATGATTTTGTCGGTCGTGTTGGTATAGAGACACTACAAAGAGTGTTAAATACCGTGTTAGAAGAAGTAATAGCGTCTTAGGAGGGACAATATGGATTTATATCGATTTGAAGCTATGTTAGTAAATAGTATTGTTCCGATTGTTGTTGTTGCTCAAAGTGAAGAACAGGCGTTTAAGCTCGCGGAGATGGAGCTTGAAAAGCATTTTTTACCGCTGCCAGAAGTAAAGGAGATTTCTCTATTTGAAAAAAAGAAGATTCGAAAAGGTGCGGCATTTGTTATTCATGAGTAGGGAACAGGTAATAGGAAATAATGAAAACTTCCATTCGTATATAAGGATGGAAGTTTCACTTTAATAGTAGAAATGAGGAGAGATGATGGGGAAGGTTTATATCGTTGGTGCAGGTCCTGGTGATCCAGATTTAATTACTGTGAAAGGGTTGAAATGTATTGAGAAGGCAGACGTTATTTTATACGACCGTCTCGTGAATAAAGAGTTACTTTCATACGCAAAGCCTGAAGCAGATTTAATTTATTGCGGAAAACTACCAAATTATCACACGATGAAGCAAGAGACGATTAACACGTTTCTTATTAAATATGCGAAAAAGGGAAAAGTTGTAACGAGGCTTAAGGGCGGCGATCCATTTGTATTTGGTAGAGGAGGCGAAGAAGCTGAAGCGTTAGCAAAGCAAGGTGTACCATTTGAAATCGTTCCTGGTATTTCAGCTGGAATAGCTGCTCCTGCTTATGCTGGCATTCCAGTGACACATCGTGATGCAAGTGCAAGTTTTGCTATTGTGACAGGGCATAGGAAAGAAGGTGTTGAAGAAGAAGTGAAGTGGGAACATTTAGCGAAAGGTGTAGAGACTTTAGCTGTATATATGGGGGTTAGCAATTTACCCTACATATGTGAACAACTGATGAAGCATGGAAAAGACAAAAGTACATCTGCGGCTATTATTGAGCGGGGAACGACATCAATGCAGCGCACAGTTGTTGGGACGTTAGGAACAATTGTAGATGTTGCGAAAAAAGAACAAATTCAAAATCCGAGCATGATTGTAATTGGAGAAGTGGTCCGTTTTAGAGAAAAAATCCATTGGTTTGAGAAACAGACAGAAAGTACGTATCAAGTAAGCGGAGTGTTATAAAATGAAAGCCATCTTATATATATGTCATGGAAGTCGTTTGAAAGCAGCTAAAGAAGAAGCGGTTGCATTTATTACGTCATGCATGAACCGTGTAGAGGCAAGTATTCAAGAAGTTTGTTTTTTAGAGTTAGCGAGTCCAACGATTGATGAAGGGTTCCGTACATGTGTGAAGCGTGGTGCTACAGAGATTATTGTTATTCCAGTTTTTTTATTAGCGGCAGGTCATGTGAAAAAAGATATACCGTTTGAATTGGAAAAGTTAAATAATCAATTTTTGAATGTTAAAGTGACCTACGGTAACCCGTTTGGTGTATCAGAAACACTTGTTAAATCGGTGTATAGCGGAAGTGGCATTGAACAGGAAGATAAGGATGAAGTAACGCTACTTCTCGTTGCAAGAGGGAGTAGTGATCCTGACGTATTAAGAGATATAAACTGGATCGCTTCTTTATTTCAACATGAAGAGAAAATTAAAAAAGTAGAGGTTTGTTATTTAGCGGCTGCCGAGCCAAAATTTGAGGAGAAGTTAAAGGAAGTTGTTGAACGAAAAGAAAAGAATATCGTTGTATTGCCTTACTTATTATTTACAGGTTTACTTATGAAACATATTGAAAAAGAAGTGCGCCAATATGAGTCGGATGAGATAAAAATAAGTCCGTATTTAGGAAAAAATGAAGCGTTTCAATATATGTTAATTCAGAAAACGAAGAAATTATTGAAGGGAGATCAATATGTATCCACTTACAGTGCGAGTTGAGAAGAAACGTGTTGTTGTCATTGGTGGAGGAAAAGTCGCGGGATTTAAAATTATTCCTTTACTAAAACAAGGTGCGGATATAATTGTGATAAGTCCTGAATTGGATGCGAATTTAGTGAAACTAGTGGAAGAAAAGCAAATTCGTTGGTATCAAAGGGAGTATGAAAAAAGTGATATTCAAGGTGCTTTTTTAGTTGTTGCAGCGAGTAGTGATGCCGTATTAAATGAAAAAATTGCTGAAGATAGCACAGAAAATCAATTAGTAAATGTTATTACGAACCCGGAAAGTGGCAATGTTCATTTTCCGGCGGCGATTCATCGTGGATTACTGAATGTGGCTGTTTCTACTGGAGGAGCAAGTCCGAAATTGGCAAAAAAAATCCGTGATGATATCGCAAATAAATATGATGAGGCGTATGAATCGTATCTTGATTTTTTATACGAAGTTAGAATAAAAGTGAAAGAATTACAAATAGAGAAAAGAGAGAGAAATACATTGTTGCAAGAAGTATTAAATTCGATATATGTTCAAAATGAACAAAAAAGAAAATTGTTTTTACAAGAATTAGAGAGAAGAGTTCATATAGGATAATGAATAAATTGTACTTTACAACTATAAAAATATAATTTATAATCACAAGTAACTTCAATAAATGAAATCGATGAGCAAGAAGAGTATGTATATTTGATACGTTCAGAGAGCTGGGGTAAGGTGGGAGCCCGGTACGATAAAATATACAGAATGGGCTTGCGAGAGGTATGTTGAACATTGTAGTAGGCAACCCGGGTTCCGCCGTTAAAAGGATAGAGTATCGGAGTTTTCCTGTACTTGAACAAGTGGGATTTATCAATCCAATTGAGGTGGTACCACGGTATTTACATTACATATATCGTCCTCTACATGCATATTTGCGTGTAGGGGACTTTTTTATTTTCTAAAGGAGGTGTGCGAGTATGAAATGAAAGTGTATAATTAATAAAAGTTTAAATATTCAGAAAAGGAGAATTTATGATGAAAGAAACACAGCAATGGACGTCGAAAATAGGCTTTGTACTCGCAGCAGCCGGAGCCGCAGTAGGTCTTGGTGCCATATGGAAATTTCCATATGTTGCAGGTAATGGTGGGGGAGGCGCATTCTTCCTTGTATTTTTACTATTAACTTTATTTATAGGTATGCCTTTACTATTAGCGGAGTTTGTTATTGGACGTAGCACTCAAAAAGAGGCGGTTACAGCTTATAAAGTACTAGTACCAAATAGTAAAGTATATCCTTGGATTGGTCGTATGGGAGTTGTAACTTGTTTTAGTGTACTCTCTTTCTATAGTGTTGTAGGTGGATGGATTTTACTGTATTTATACTATAGTGTTACAGGAAGCTTCTGGAATGGTGTTGTTGATTATGGAAAATTATTTGGTGAAACGATTTCAAATCCAGTAAGTGCGATTGGAGCGCAATTTATCTTTATGCTTTGTACTATTTTTGTAGTAAGTAAAGGTGTAGAGAAGGGAATAGAAAAGGCAAGTAAGTATATGATGCCGCTATTATTTATTTTGTTTATTGCAATCATAGTTCGTGCTTTAACACTTGATGGTGCTTTTGCTGGGGTAGAGTTCTTCTTGAAACCAGATTTTTCAAAGCTGACAGCAGATACGATTTTATACGCGATGGGACAATCGTTCTTCTCACTAACAGTAGGTGCCTCAGTAATGGTCACGTATAGTTCGTACTTGAAGAAAGAAGAACATTTAGCTAAATCAGCAACATCTATTGTAAGTTTAACGGTTTTTGTTACAGTACTTGCAGGATTAGCAATTTTCCCGGCGATTTTCGCATTAGGCGTTAAGCCGACTGAAGGACCAGGACTACTGTTTATCGTCCTTCCGGCAGTATTTGCGAAAATACCATTTGGACAATTTTTCTTCATTATGTTTTTAGTTTTATTCTTCTTTGCAACGTTAACATCTGCTATTTCCATGCTTGAAATTGTAGTAGCATCTGTTGCGAAAGATAATGAGAAAAAGCGTCCGTCAGCATCATTATTAATTGGTATTCTTATTTTTGCAGTTGGAATCCCGTCAGCATTATCGTTTGGAATTATGAGTGATGTGAAAATATTTGGTAAGACATTCTTTGATTTCGTCGATTTTTCGGTAAGTAATGTATTGCTGCCACTCGGAGTACTAGCCATTTCGCTATTCGTACCAAATAAAATGAGTAAAGAGATGTTAATGAAAGAATTAGAAGTTACGGAAACGAAAGGTAAAACATTATTTAATATTTGGTTCTTCTTGCTTCGTTATGTTATTCCAGTAACTGTAATTATTGTATTTTTAAATGCGATAGGCGTATTTAAAATGTTTGCATAATAAAAAGACGGAGATTTCTCCGTCTTTTTATTATGTTGTAGGTGTATTTAATAAACGATTATATGCTTTATAGGCTGTGACGACTGCGATAAATGACCCGATTAAAAATAATGCTGAGCCGCCAAATGTAAATAGCCGGCCGATGTAAGTTTCTCTAGCCTCTTCTATTTTTTGTTGTAATTGTGTATTCATATGATTCACCCCGTAAAATATAGGCGTTTAGTTGTAGTCTATGTGGAATGCCTATATTGTGTGAAGGGTATAGAAAAAACTCGGTGTGCACCGAGTTTTTTTCTATAATCCGATATAAGGAGATGGATCAACTGCATTTGTCTTGCCGACATTCCATTCTCCAAGGTGAAGTTCGAAGTGTAAATGTTGTCCGTATGATTGGCCAGTGTTCCCCATAAATCCAAGTTGAGTGCCTTGTTTTACGGTTTGTCCATTTGATACAGAACGGCTACTCATATGAGCATATACTGTCGTATATGTTTTTCCGTTTATACGGTGAGATAAATACACAACGTTTCCGTAACTAGATGATAATTCCGAGCGGATAACAACGCCGTCAGCGGCGGCAATAATTGGAACGGTTCCTGAAGCTGCGATATCGATTCCTTTATGGTTATCTATAGAGCGCACACCAAAGCCAGAAGTTTTTGATCCAGCTGCTGGCTTAATAAATCCGCCAATATTTGTATCGTGTGGTGTTGGAGCTGCTTGAGCTGTTTGAGCAGATGTAGTAGCTTGTTTACGAGCTTCTTCTGCCTTGCGAGCTTCCTCAGCTTTACGAGCCTCTTCGGCACGCTTTTCTTCTTCAATTGCTTTTTGAACAGCTTGACGCTGATTTTCTAGAATACCTTTGGATTCTTCTAACCCTTCAATCTCTGAATCTACTTTTGCTACTTTCGTATGTAGATCGCTAATAAATGTTTGCTGTTGTTGTTGATTCGTTTGCAACTCTTGTTGTTTTTGAACTAATTTCTGTTCAGCGTCTTTTAGTTGTTGCTCTTTTTTCTCAACAGCCTCTTTTTCTTTCGTCACAGCATTTTGATCAGTTGTTTGTTTTTTCACAATATCAGTATCGTTGTTTAAAATTAAACTTACAGAGTACATATTATCAACAAGATCAGCAATGTTTGTAGAAGTTGTTATTACCTCTGTAATGATATTTGTACGAGGTTTTTCTTGCATAGATTGTAAACGTTGCTTAATAACTTCCTGACGCGTATCTATGTTTGTTTGTAATTGCTCTATATGTTTCTTTTTTTCAGTAATTACTTGTTGTGTTTTGTTAATTTCTTTTTTTGTATCGTTTAATTCAGCTTCGTTTTTATTAATAGAAGTAGTTAAGTCGTCAATTTTCTTTTGTAATTCTTGAATTTCTTTTTCTATTTGTTCTTTCTCAGCTGATTTATTTTGTAAGTCATTTTGTTTTCCTTCTAATTCAGATTGAATATTAGATAATTTATCTTGATTCGTTTCAGCGTATACGGGTGAAAGTAGTGGAGAAACAAAAATCGTTCCTACTGCTAAAACACTAAACGCCGCAAATTTCTTTTTCATAGTTGTCTGGCTCCTTTCCCTATGAATGTTATATATCATAAGAAGAAGAGTGTCTATCGTTGTAACCATAATGTAAAGAAAATTTTATAAAATTGCTAAGTTTTGTCGGAAATTATCATTTTTTAATGATAATTGTCATGTTGGATGCGCTTTTTTATTCGTTCAACAAGGATGTATTTTTTGGATTTTGTTGTAAAATAAAGGAAAAATATATTTGTTTTATATAGTAAAATAGTAGACAGGAATCCAATGAAACACTGATAAGGAATCGTTCTCATGTGAGGTTTTCTGACATGGGTTTTGTTTTTGTCAAGAAAATTATTTGCATTCGGGCAAAGTTATTTTGTTGTCAGATTTTAAATTTTGATTTATGATTTTTAACAGGGACAAAATGTAGTGAATTGTCGAATAATATGTAATACTCTTAATTTCGAGTTTTATAGAGATAGAATGAGAGATAGAGTGACACATCGAAGAGGGGGTTACAACAAATATGAAAAGAATAGGACTTGCATGGCAAATATTAATAGGACTTGCGCTTGGTATTGCAGTTGGGGCGATTTTCTTTGGCAATCCGGCAGTGGTGAGTTACTTACAACCAATTGGTGATATTTTCATCCGATTAATTAAAATGATCGTTGTACCGATTGTTGTAGCAAGTATTGTTGTTGGGGTTGCTGGTGTTGGCGATGTTAAAAAATTAGGTCGACTAGGCGGAAAAACAATTCTTTATTTTGAAATTATTACAACAATTGCAATTATTGTCGGTCTATTGATTGCGAATATTTTCCAACCTGGAAAAGGCGTAAATATGGAGCAGTTAACAAAGACAGATATTTCGAAATATACACATACGACAGAGCAAGTGCAAAGTCATTCCTTTGCAGATACATTTGTAAATATTGTTCCAACGAACATTATGAAGTCATTAGCTGACGGAGATATGCTTGCTATTATCTTCTTCTCTGTACTATTTGGTTTAGGTGTAGCAGCAATTGGTGAAAGAGGAAGACCGGTTCTTCAATTTTTCCAAGGTGTAGCTGATGCAATGTTTTACGTAACGAACCAGGTTATGAAATTTGCACCATTTGGTGTGTTTGCGCTAATTGGAGTTACAGTTTCTACATTTGGTCTCGCTTCATTAATTCCATTAGGGAAATTATTAATTGTAGTATACGGAGCAATGATTTTCTTCGTTGTAGTCGTATTAGGACTTACAGCGAAAATATTTGGAATTAACATTTTCCAATTCTTTAAGATTTTAAAAGACGAGCTGATTTTAGCATATTCTACAGCTAGTTCAGAAACAGTTTTACCGAAAATCATGGAGAAAATGGAGAAGTTCGGTTGTCCGAAAGCAATTACATCTTTCGTTATTCCGACAGGTTATTCATTTAACTTAGATGGATCAACTTTATATCAAGCAATTGCGGCTATTTTCTTAGCGCAAATGTACGGTATTGATTTATCTATTACACAACAAATTACATTATTACTTGTATTGATGGTAACATCAAAAGGTATCGCAGGCGTACCGGGCGTATCATTCGTTGTATTATTAGCGACACTTGGTACAGTAGGTATTCCACCTGAAGGTTTAGCATTCATCGCTGGTATTGACCGTATTTTAGATATGGCTCGTACAGCAGTTAACGTTGTAGGTAACTCTTTAGCAGCTGTAGTTATGTCTAAGTGGGAAGGTCAGTATGACGCTGAAAAAGGACAAGCCTACTTGAAAGAAATTTCTAATAAGCAAGCAGCTTAATTATAATTTGAACAAGCTCTCACATAATATGTGGGGGCTTTTCTATATAGAAGGGGAGCGGACGTAATGAAACGTAAATATGGTGACGGTTCTTCGTGGAAGCGACTAATAGAGAAGAATTATACGGTTAAGCAAGTAGAAGAAGGAATGCTAGGAATATTAGAAATAAAAAAGGTAAGAGAACCTAGTTGTAAAGAATATGATGGTAAAGAACTTTGTATCGCAGGGAATCAATATACGTGGATTCAATATTTCATAGACGGGAAAAACTTTGCGATTACAGCTATGTTAGATGATCAGAAAAAATTAGTGCAATATTATATCGATGTGGCGAAAGAATATAAAATTGACGACCGTGGTTTACCGTATTTTGATGATTTATATTTAGATGTAGTGTTATTACCGAACGGTAAAATGTATATATTGGATGAAGATGAGCTAGAGGATGCTTATAAAAGTAGCGATGTTACAAAAGAAGAGTATGAGTTAGCTTGGTACACTACGAAATGGATAATAGATGCAATAAAAAATAATGAATATTATTGGATTTCAATATTGGAAGAAGAAATCAAAAAGTTAAAATGATTGTTGTATTCAAATTTTTGCATAATTACCAAAAAAATCTATACAAAAAATAATTGACTTTTGTTTTGTAAGCGAGTAAAGTTAGGGAAGAAATTATTATTAAAAAATAAATATGAAACCTTCTTATAAAGAGAGGCGGAGGGACTGGCCCTACGATGCCTCGGCAGCGGACTCGATTTCAGAGTGCTGTGCCAAATCCAGCAAGCATGTGCTTGAAAGATGAGAAGAGTGTTTCTTATAGATGTATAAGACCTCTTCTCATTGGAAGAGGTCTTTTGTTATTCATTAGAAAAAGGTTGAAACTAGGGAGAGATGGTACTTTGAAAGAAACGAGAGGAAATGGTTTGGCTTTATTACCGCTTGGGATATTTTTGGCGCTATTTATTGGTTCTGGAATTATTACAGGTGATTTCTATAAATTGCCGATACTTGTAGCAATTTCAATTGCTGTAGGGGTCGCTTTAGCAATGAATCGTAAAGAAAGCTTTAATGTAAAAGTAGAACGATTTGCTAAAGGTGCAGGGAACCCAGATATTATGATTATGGTTCTAATTTTTGTGCTTGCAGGAGCATTTTCTGAAACGGCAAAAGGGATGGGCGGCGTTGATTCTACAGTTAACCTAGCGTTATCAATTTTACCGCAAGGGTTTATCGTAGCTGGAATTTTTGTTATAGGGGCATTTATTTCATTAGCGATGGGAACTTCAATGGGAACGATTGCTGCATTAGCACCGATTGCTGTAGGTATTAGTGGGCAAACTGATATCTCAATTGCACTTACGATGGCTACCGTTGTTGGCGGAGCGATGTTTGGTGATAATTTATCATTTATTTCAGATACAACAATCGCAGCTGTACGTTCGCAAGGAACAGAAATGAAAGATAAGTTTAAAACGAACTTTTTAATTGTATTACCAGCGGCTATTATTGCAATTGTACTATTAGTAATCATTACTTTAGGAAGCGATACGCAGATTAAAGCGCATAGCTTTGACTGGATAAAGATTTTACCGTATGCAGGAGTACTTATTACAGCATTGCTTGGTTGGAATGTACTTATTGTGTTAACTGGTGGAACTGTACTATCTGGCGTTATCGGTCTTTTAGATGGAAGTTACACGTTAGAGAGTTTCTTTAAAAGTGTAACGTCTGGAATGGGCGGTATGATGGAGTTAGTATTACTTGCTATTTTAATTGGTGGTATGGTCGAACTGATTCAATATAACGGTGGCATTCAATATTTAATGAATCTTTTAACGCGTAACATTCGTTCGAAAAAAGGAGCAGAGTTCGGTATTGCTGGCTTAGTGAGTCTGACGAATATGTGTACAGCGAATAATACGATTTCTATTATCTTTACAGGTCCGCTTGCGAAAAACATTGCAGATCAATATGAAATTGACCCTCGTAAATCAGCGAGTGTATTAGATCTTTTCTCATGCTGTGTGCAAGGATTAATTCCGTATGGTGCGCAAATGTTAACGGCAGCAGGATTTGCGGCGTTATCTCCGATTGAATTGTTACCATATGCGTTTTATCCAATCTTAGTTGGAGTATGTGGAATCATTTCTATATTAATTGGTTTCCCGAGGTTTTCTAAAGTAGCGGGAAAGAAAGAGTATCACAAAACAGCATAATTTAAAATGAAGTTTATGAATCGTAACGAAAGCCGTACAGAGAATGTTCTCTGTACGGCTTTTTATGTGCAATAAAAGAGTGAATCATCCTATCCTACCGCATATTTTTACAAAAGGCTGAATGCAACTCAGTCTTAAGTCTGAGTCGAAAACGGTTCTTAAGCTCGTTATGGAAAAGTGAAAAAATAGTTAAGATAAGAGTATCAAATCGAAGGGAGGCAAGCACAAGATGAAACAATTTCTAGCGTTTATCGCGGCCGCTATTTTGGCTTTAATTGCTCTTGGTAGTCTTGCTGGTATTGTAGGATTCGCAATCGGAGCAGGAGTTGTGTACTGGAGCTATAAATCATTTGTGCGAGCACAATCATTTTTTGGAAAGTTAGCTTGGGGTATTGTAGGTTTGATCGGCTTGTCCATCGCACTTTCGCACTCCCCAGCATTAATCGGTATCGCAGCATTAGTAGTTTTATACTACGGATACCGTGAGTGGAAAAAAGAAAAAAATGTAGTTGTTGATTCTGCACCAGAAAGTTCTAAACCATATAGCAACTTTGAAGATGAGTGGAACAAGTTAATGAAAAACTAATAAAAAACTAATAAAAAATTAATAAAAACCAAATCAAATTGATAAAGTAGAAGAGAGGAAGATTATAATGAAACAATCTTTATTCGGACGTGTACGCGATGCAATTTTAGCAGATTTTCATAATGTGTTAGATGAGAAAGAAAGAAAGAATCCAATCGCGATGTTAAACCAATATTTACGCGATAGTGAGCGTGAAATAATAAAAATTGAGAAGTTAATTGAGCGCCACAAAACATTAAAATCTAATTTCGCTCGTGAGCTTGAGCAAGCACGTTATTTCGTTAATAAAAGATCAAAGCAAGCGATCGTCGCTCAAGAAGCAGGCGAATTACAACTACATGAGCGTGCGTTAGAAGAAGTAGCGTATTATGAAGGGCAAGTAACTCGATTAGAAGAAATGTATGCAGGTGTTGTAGATCAAATTGATGAGTTAGAGCGTCGTCTTGCTGAGATGAAAAATAAATTAAAAGAAATGCATGCAAAACGTATGGAATTAATGGCACGTGAAAATATGGCACATGCAAATCGTCGTATGAATACAGCGATGCATAAAATGGATGAAAATAATCCGTTCTTACGCTTTGAAGAAATTGAAGATCATATTTGCGACTTAGAATCTCGTATAAATGAGGAGCATGAACGTGACACATTTGATATGAAGATTGCAAAGCTTGAGCGTGAAATGAAAGAGAAGAATGATGTATCGTTAACGAAAGAGTTAACAAAATAATAGTAGTATATTATAAAACAGGCTTATGATATAGTGATAGGAGAAAAGGTGTTGGAAAGCAATGCCTTTTCTTCTATGTATATGTGACAAGAAGGGGGGAGCTGAAATGAAGAAGCATTTTTCAAAAACACAATTAATGGGGATGCTCCTCATCATATTTGGATTCGGTCTTTTTCTTGATATGATACTTGGACATTTTGAACCAGGTGGTCTCATTTTTGCATTTATTATGCTTATGTTTGGAAGGCATTATCGTAAGAAGAATCGTTACGTACGGGGAAATGTATTTTTATTTGTTGGTGGTATCGTATTTCTATTCTTCTTATTTTCATCAGCAGCATTTGTTCTTGTCGTATTTGCTTGTTTAGCTTTAATTGGTTATCAACTGATTCAACAAGGACATCAGCAAAAAGCAATGAAGGTTGAAATTAAAGAAAAAGGGATTATAGATGAAGAGAAGCAAATATATCGCACAGAACCATATTTAAAAAATATGTTTGTAGGGAATATACGAATGATGGATCATATTTATGAACTTGAGGATATTAATGTTCAATATGGTGCTTGTGATGTGGAAATAGATTTAACAACTGCTATGATCCCAGAAGGGGAGACGGTAATTGTTATTCGAGGTGTCGTTGGTAATATTCGTTTATATGTGCCATATGATATTGAACTGTCTTTAAATCATTCTGTTATTGTTGGACGTGTGATCCTGCCAGG
Organism: Bacillus sp. 16GRE42; assembly: GCF_019837435.1. Lineage (NCBI taxonomy): Bacteria > Bacillati > Bacillota > Bacilli > Caryophanales > Bacillaceae > Bacillus > Bacillus sp. 16GRE42. The sequence continues at coordinate 217,292 of NZ_JADAXF010000002.1, read as the reverse complement.
TCATGAAGAGACAGGGTTTAACCGCAATGTTACATTTAGAACAGAGCAGTATAAAGAAGCTCCTCGTCGTATTAAAATTATTTCTTCGCTTGTCGTAGGCGATACGGAAGTGAGGAAAGTATAATGAAGAAACAAAAAAATATTTCGTGGATGTATATTCGTTATTCTATGTTGTCTTCTGTTAGTATCGCACTCATTTGTACAATTGTATACGTATGGAAAAGCGAGCAACAAGTGTATGATTTATTATGGAAGGAATCCATTGCTTCTGTTCCAATTGGCTTGTTTATTATGACTACAAGTTTACTTATCGGGGGAATTGTAGGATATGCAATCGGTTACTATATAGAGCAGCGTATACAAGGGTTAAATACTTTTCTATTTGAAGTGGAGCGAGGGAATTTTCCGAGCGATGTTTCGTTTACTGCAGATGATGAATTTCATGAAGTAGAACGAAAAGTAATCGGTCTTGCTCGTCGATTAGAGGAGCAAGCTGGACTCTTTCAAAAAGTAACGAATGAACGAGCTCATTGGAATGAAGAGATGAGACAAGAAGCGATATCCCAAGAAAGGCATCGATTGGCGAGGGAGCTGCATGATTCTGTAAGTCAGCAGCTTTTTGCAATGTCGATGATGATGTCGGCTATTAATGAACAAGTAGCTGAAATTCCAGAAACGACAAAAAAGCAGTTGCAGCTCGTTGAAAATATGGTTGTAAATGCACAATCAGAAATGAGAGCATTGCTTCTTCATTTACGGCCTGTACAATTAGAAGGTAAGAAACTGACACAAGGTATAGAGGAATTATTAACGGAATTATCGCGAAAGCAACATATGAAAATTGAATGGCTAATCGAGCCAATAGAATTGAAAAAAGGTGTAGAAGATCATTTATTTCGTATTGTGCAAGAAGCTTTATCCAATACTTTACGACATGCGAAAGCGAAGAAAACGGAAGTACGTCTTCGGAAAATTGATCAATATGCAATTCTAAAAATTATTGATGATGGCGTTGGATTTGAAGTCGGAGTGAATAAGGCTGGTTCATATGGTTTAAGATCAATGCAAGAGCGTGTTCATGAGATTGGTGGGACATTAAAAGTACTTAGTTTCCCGGCTAAAGGGACGCAAATAGAAGTAAAAGTACCGATTATGATTGAGAGAGGGGGAGAATCATGATAAAAGTGTTACTTGTCGATGATCATGAAATGGTTCGAATGGGTGTATCAGCATATTTATCAACGCAGCCAGATATAGAAGTAGTTGGAGAAGCTGAAAATGGAAGAAAAGGTTCAGAGTTAGCACTGCAATTAAGACCAGATATTATTTTGATGGATCTTGTCATGGACGAGATGGATGGGGTTGAAGCAACACGTGCTATTATTCAGGAATGGCCAGAAGCGAAAATTGTAGTTGTAACGAGCTTTTTAGATGATGAGAAATTGTACCCTGTTATTGAGGCTGGAGCGACAAGTTATTTATTAAAAACATCAAGAGCAAGTGATATAGCAGACGCTGTACGAGCTACTTATGATGGAGAAACGGTATTAGAGCCAAAAGTTACTGGTAAAATGATGTCTCGTATGCGTCAGAAGAAAGAACAGCCTTTGCATGAGGAGTTAACAGAAAGAGAGTCTGAAATTTTGTTATTAATTGCAGAGGGGAAAAGTAATCAAGAGATTGCAGATGAATTGTTTATTGCCCTCAAAACAGTAAAGACACATGTGAGTAATATTTTAAATAAGCTAAATGTAAGTGACCGGACACAGGCGGTTATTTATGCGTTTAGACATCAATTGACGAAATGATAAAGTGAAACTTTAATCAGTGGGGGCTATCCCACTGATTATTAGTTAACGCCAAATCTTTTTATTGACGTTAATAAATGTGAGCGTTATCATTGATTTGTTAACAGTACATACAAAGGGGAGAGAGTGTATGTTAGTTCAAACGATATTTGGCATGGATAAGTCTAAAAAATTAGGGGATTATGTGAACGCATTACAAGCGCTTTGTGCACAATATAATGTTGAAACAGATAAAATTGCAATTGTTGAGGCGACAGAAGAGTACTATTTATTTTTAGTAAAGCAAGAAGATTGCTACGATGTTGTCAAAGTAGAAACAGTGGATACAAATATCGAATATTATACGAAAGCGTATAAAATAAGCAGTTTTAATCATACTGCTTATCAAAAGTAAAAAAACTCCCTTTCGGGAGTTTTTTAGGATGCTTTTACTTCGCGGGAATCGGTTATTAAGGGAACTTTTTTCGCACCGCTTAACTTAGCGATTGTAAGGCCGATAATAGCCCCGGCTAATGCTGGTATTAACCAGCCTATTCCTTCCTTATATAAAGGGATAAATTCAAAGTATGGTGTGATAAATGAAACTGAAATACCACCTTGCTTTAATCCATCAAATACGCTTACGATTGCTGCTCCAATTAAAGCACCTACATAAACAGAGCGATATCCACCGAAATATTTATGAAGTAATGATAGGAGAACGAGTACAATTGCAATTGGATATACAACAAGTAGAATTGGAACAGAGATGGCAATAATTTTCGTTAAACCTAAGTTGGCAACTAATAATCCTAACGCACAAATGATAATCGCGAACATTTTGTATGAAAATGTAGTCAATAATGTTGAGAAATATTGACTACACGCAGATACAAGTCCAACACAAGTCGTTAGACAAGCGAGTGTAACGATTAGAGATAATAGAAGTAAACCGTATGGACCGAATAATTGCTGTACGATAACAGTAAGTAATTGTCCGCCATTTTGTGCATATCCGAGCGAGACGCTAGTTGCACCGAGCCAGCCAAGTGCACCATATACAAGTACGAGACCAGTAGCGGCAATAAGTCCTGCTTTCGCTGTTGCGATAGCAATGGATTTACGATCTTTCACACCTTTAGAGCGAATGGCATTTACAACGATAATTCCAAATGCAAGCGCAGAAATGGTATCCATCGTTAAGTATCCTTCCATAAAGCCTTTGAAGATTGGAGAAGTTTGATACTCTTGCATTGCTGGTCCTGATTGCCCGAGTGGTGTAAATACACTTTTAACAAATAGTAAGAAAATAGAGAGTAATAAAATAGGTGTTAAAATATTTCCGATGCGATCGACAAGTTTAGATGGATTTAAACTAAGCCAAAATACGATAGCGAAGAAGATGACCGTGTATAAAAATAGAGCTAGGTTACTAGAGCGAATTGTTTCCGGTAAGAAAGAACTAACACCCATTTCATAAGCGACATTTGCAACGCGTGGAATTCCCATAGAAGGACCGATTGCGATGTATACAACTACAGTAAAGAAAATTCCGAATAATGGGTGAACATGACTTGCAAGTTGTTGCATACCGTTTCCTGATAAAGAAATTGCAATAACAGTTAATAATGGTAAACCGACTCCTGTTAGTAAAAATCCAATCATTGCCGGCCAAAAGTTTTCACCTGCATTTTGTCCAAGCATGGGAGGGAAAATTAAATTACCTGCCCCAAAAAATAAAGAAAATAGCATAAGACCCGTGAAAAAAATATGTTTTTTTGATACAGTGTTCATTGTTTTTCCTCCTTTTTTAAATTCATTTGTAAGAACACAAAAAACTCGTCCCTAAAGAAAGGGACGAGTTATATTTACCCGCGATACCACCCTAATTTATACATGTAGAAATTAGTCTATATGTATACGGCTTTACAACGTACAACATGATACGTGTTCCTTGTAACGGGGGACAGCCGGTAAGAACTTACTGTGACATTCGGTTCTACTTCTCGGAGATGATTTTCGGCTACGCACTGAACGTTGGCTTTCAGCAAATCGCCAACTCTCTGGGGGACAGTCCTATAACGTACTCGTTCTCGTCAATGAATTTTTATTCAAGTATTCTGAAAGTATTGTCACATGTTTTTTTTTGAAAGTCAATATTTTTTTGAAAGATATATGTATATACGGAAATATTGAATGTGATATTCGTTGATGTAAAGGGAATGGTGGATTGTAAAACGGGAGTGAAAATTTGTAGAGAATTGTAAAATTTGTAGAGAAAGTTGATATTTATAGGAGTAAAGAAGGTATTGTTTGAATTTACAGAGAATAATACAACAATCCACTTGCTGGAAAGAACAAACCAAAAGAGGTGACTGAAATGCTTGCGATGGGAGTATTATTTGGCATTATTGCTATAATTGGTTTTATGTGGTTATATTATTCGCGTTCGTTTAAACAAGCAGAAGTTTTACTCTTTCAAAAAGGTAGTTTGTTGACAAATCAGTCTAGATATTTAGTATGTCCGAAGTGTGGAAGTGCACAGGCCAGAAGTGGAGGCTATCAAGAGTGTTGCAAAATTAGATTATGAAAGAAGGAAGCCTCACATTATGTTGTGAGGCTTCCTTCCTTACAATTTCATGGCGCTCCAAATTGTCCACCGATCTCTTTCGATAATAGGAGAGATGCTTTGTAGTGCGGTCTGGACTTGTTGTAGAAGTTGAGAAAGTTCATGATCTGTTAATTCATATAGAATGGATCGACCTGTTCGAGGTGATAAATCTTGTAGCAATGCTTCTACAGAATCATGTATTTTTCGTACTTCCCATTGTGTTTGAGAGGGGAACACGTGAAGAAAATGTTTTTGTAATTCTTGCTGTATCGTGGTGGTTTTTGGCCGCCTTTTTGATTCTATTTCAATGAGTTTTGGAAAGATAGAGAAAAAATATCCACGAATGTGTTCGGGGCTTCCAGGAATTGTACAATCTTCAATGGTTCGGTCTTGTACAATAAGTACACCGTTTTTCTTTAATATACGAGAAGCTTCACGTAGAAATGTAGGAATGTCTTGTAAATGATGAATCACTGCGCGCGAAATAACAATGTCGAATGTATCATTAGAATATGGGACGCTATGTGCATCACCGTGAATGAATGAAATATTTGGAAAGCCGCTACAATTTTCTTTTGCAGCTTGTAATATTTCTTTTGAAAAATCAAGTCCAATGACATTTTTTGCCCCCATAAGAGCAAGTTCTTTCGTATAAATCCCGCCACCACAGCCAATATCAATTATTTGTTTGTTTTGTATATTTGTAATACTTTTTATCATTTCTCCCCAAGAAATATGGGCGTTTCGCTGTGCGTATGTGTATTTATTATTTGCATCGTGAAAATTAATGGACATGAAAAAGACCTCCTTTCAATACTTAGTATAGCGTATTTTATAGTGTGTCACGTTTTTGTTTTTTATATGAAGAGTATAAGAATTTCTTATTGTAAGAGGAGGATTAAGTTGAAAAGGAAATATGTATTGTTGTTATTTGCTATGTTACTAGCATCTTGTGGTCAAGTAGAGCAAAAAAAAGAAACAAAAAAAGTGGAAGAGACGGTGAATGAAGTGAAAGAAACAATAGGGGCAACCGTTATACAAAAAAAACATAAAGAGAAAAAGTTACAGGAATCAGAAGCTAAGTTAGTAATAGACATTATAGATAAAGCGGAAAAACAAGAAGTAACAGGTAGTTTTGGTGAACCGGAATATGAAATACAAATTAATAGGGATGGAAAAAAAGAAACATATTATGCATGGCTAAGAGGAGAAGACAGACGAGGATGGGTACAATATAAGAAAGCTATGTATATGCTGAATAAAAAAGATACGGAAAAGCTTTTGGCTATATTTCCAAATGTTTCAGAACAAAAAGAAGATGAGATGCAGGTAGGTCCTTTAACGGAAGTAACAAAAAAAGATTTGCAGATTACTGCGTTTCATATTAAAGCAGGCGATCAAAAAGTGAATTATACGGTGCGTTATACGATTTCACAATCACTATACAACAAGTTAGAGAAGGAACAAGAATATTATTTACAAGTCGTTTTCCCAGAAAAAGTTCAAAAATTAATTGGAGCAAAAGAGAGTGAAAAAATTTCAGGTGAAAAGGTAAAGGAAGGGTATAAACAATATGAATTGCATGCTACTGTGCAGGTAAAAGATGCTTCAGAATCACAATTAAAGTCATTAGAAACATATTATGAAAATTATGATTTGATAATATTAAATAGTAAAAAAGAAAAAATAGGTGTTTTTCAAAATATCATTCAAATTGTTAAAGAGTATGGTGAAAAAATGGATTTACAAAGATAAAATGAAACTTTAATTAGCCCTTACGGATCGGGATGAATGTAAAGTCTATATGACCTTTCCTAGGAAATGATAATAGAGAGGGGAAAACACCCCTCTCTATTATTTTGCTTTTGCAGATGGCTCATTCATTGATTTTCGTGTAATAAGAAAAGAAATCATAAGAGCGGAAAGGATGACAAGGGCAATAAATACGTGATTGGGCAACAAATCTAATAATAATACGTAACTAACAGTATAAAAAATAAGAGTTGAAGCTAAAAACGATAGAGCGCCTATTATGAGAGATTGTAAATTCATTTGCAAACACCTCCTTATATTTATATTTTTGGCTAAAAATGGATTAAATAAACATTATTTCTAACGATAGAAAAAAATATGTCATAATAGAGAAAAGAATAGTTTTGATGAATGAATATGATTCATTAATGAGAGATAAAGGAGAGAAATATGAAAAATAATAAAAAAGGATTATGGGGAATTATAGTTGCAATAGGGCTATTTTTACTCTCTAAGTTAAAGTGGGTATTTGCAATTTTTAAATTAGCAAAGTTTTCAACGGTATTTAGTATGTTTATATCACTTGGTGCATACGCAGTTATATATGGTTGGAAATTTGGGGTAGCGCTCATTTATTTATTGTTTATTCATGAAATGGGCCATTTATGGGCTGCGAAAAGAAAGGGGATACCAACATCGCCAGCAATATTTATTCCGTTTATGGGTGCTCTTATTGGGATGAAAGAGATGCCAAAAAATGCAAAAGATGAAGCTTATATCGCCTATATGGGACCTCTTTTCGGATTGTTGTCATTTTTACCTGCGATTCCACTTTATATAATAACGAAAGAGCCATTTTGGGCATTAATTATTTTACTTGGAAGTATGATTAACTTCTTTAACTTGATTCCGGTTTCTCCATTAGATGGTGGACGAATTATCTCAGTTGTAAGTACAAAGATTTGGGGAGCGGGTCTTATTGTATTGCTCGGTTATTCCATTTACTTTAAAAGTATTTTGGGAGGATTTATTTTTATTATCGGCTGTATGGAATTATATAGAGTAATAAAGAGAGATGAGCCAATTAAGGAATTAGGATATAGAATTGATGGAATGAAAGAATATGTTGCAAGGCTTGAAGAAGAGTTAAAAGAAACAGGTGCGGTGCATCGAAATATATATATGATGCAACATGAAATAAATATATTAAGGCAAAAAGAAAGAGAGAAAGAATTAAAAGTAGGAGAACTTCAAAAGATTGAAGTGTTAGAGCATCTTTTACCAAAGTTTGAGCCGCTTGATTACGTTCCATATGAAGATGAAAAAGAAACGCATACAATTCATATAAGAGAAGCATTTGAAATGTCAGAAAGAAAATTACAGGAATGGGAGACAGAAAAGAGACAACAGGAAAACTATTATAAAGTTGATATGAAAACAAAATGGACAGTCTTTGCTTGTTATATCGGATTAATGGCTATACTCGGTTACACAGCTTATGAAGGGTACATTGTTTTACAAGAACATTTACCAACGAGAAATGTATAGAAAAATATTGTCGAAATGATAGGAAGAATTTATACAGGAATTATATTTCTACGAGAGAATGTTACAAGTATAGTTATACATTGTAATATCTTTAGTAGAGAAGGAGTTCTGTATATGAAGAAATTGTTAATTGTATTCGGGAGTATTATCGTAATGATCATTGCGAGCTATAGTCTTATGAAATTGCTATTACATTATGCGAATAAGCCTGCTGAGGTAAGTACAATAGCTCAAATAGAAGATGTGCAAGAAGAGACAAAAGTGCTAGATTTTATTCGTATGACGCATGAAAGTTATAATAATTTCTTAAATTACGGTAAAGCAGAGAATTATACAGAAGGGGACTGGAGCCAATTTAAACAATGGTTTCAACAACAAGAATCGTCTTTAAAAAATATACATACAGAAATAAAGAATGAAAAAATAAAACGTGATGTAAATAGAAGCTATGAAATTGTAAAAAAAGGTGTGGAACTTCAAAATATTGAGTATGTAGTTTATGCACATCGTGTATACCATGACTTAGATATTATTGTAAATAAATATAGAGGTGAAACGAACATCTGGGGGTATACAGAGTTTGGAGAGGGGAAAGATATAAGGGTAATTGAACAAGCTATACAGTCCAAATAATAAGCTAGCTAGAATTCTAGTTGGCTTATTTTCTTTTGTAAGTGCAATGTTCATATATTATTCACAAAAACACCGTGTTAATAGTGATTAAAATCACAATATGTACTATACAATTCAGTTAAACTAAAAACAGTTAAGGAAATAGAGGAGTGGGATACAATGTTAAGTGCAAAAACAATTGAAATCGTAAAGTCAACAGTACCATTATTACAAGAAAAAGGCGTTGAAATTACAACGAGATTTTATCAAATTTTATTTTCGGAACATCCGGAGTTATTGAATATTTTCAACCATACAAATCAGAAAAAGGGAAGACAACAACAAGCGCTAGCGAATGCTGTTTATGCAGCTGCAACGTATATTGATAATTTAGAAGCTATTATTCCAGTTGTAAAACAAATTGGTCATAAGCATAGAAGTTTAGGTATTAAAGCAGAGCATTACCCGATTGTAGGTACATGTTTACTACGTGCAATTAAAGAGGTCGCAGGTGCACCTGATGAAGTTTTAAATGCATGGGGAGAAGCTTATGGTGTCATTGCTGATGCATTCATTAGCATTGAAGCAGAGATGTATGAAGAAGCGGCACATAAAGAAGGTGGATGGAAAGATTTCCGTAACTTTGTGGTTGTTAAAAAAGTGAAGGAAAGCGACGTTATTACATCATTTTATTTAAAACCTGAAGATGGAGGGCAAGTTTCTTCATTCATCCCAGGACAATATGTAACGATTCAAATAAACATAGAAGGTGAAACGTATACACATAATCGTCAATATAGTTTATCAGATGCTCCTGGAAAAGAATATTATCGTATTAGTGTAAAGAAAGAAAAAGGTGTAGATACACCGGACGGTAAAGTATCTAACTACTTACACGATCATGTAGAAGAAGGGGATATGTTACCAGTAAGTGCACCAGCAGGAGATTTCGTATTAAATATGGATTCAACATTACCAGTTGTGCTAATTAGTGGTGGAGTAGGTATTACACCAATGATGAGTATGCTAAATACGTTAATTGAACAAAACTCAAAACGTAATGTATGTTTTGTTCAAGCAGCGATAAATAGTAATACACATGCAATGAAAGAACACGTTGAGGCAGTAGATAATGAATACGAACAAGTTAAAGCATACACTTGCTATTCTGCACCAACTGAAAAAGATTTGGAAATGAAGAACTTTGATAAAGAAGGTTTCATTGAAGCTGAATGGTTACAAACTATTATTCCGACAACTGAAGCAGAATTTTATTTTTGTGGTCCCGTACCATTTATGAAGCATATAAATGCTGCACTAACTAATTTAGGTGTGGAACAAGAGCATATTCATTATGAATTTTTCGGTCCAGCAGCAAGCTTACAATAGATGAAGTTTGAAATAAGTAAAAAAACGAGGTATTATTTTACCTCGTTTTTTATTTGTTCTCGTAACAGCCGATTTACCGTTTCACGGCGTATACCTATGAGTTGACCGATTTCAGTTTGTGTTAATATTTCATATATAGGAATGTCACCTAAATATAGTGTGAACCATTCTTGTAAACGATGTAGACGTTCTTTCGGAGAGACGGTTGTCAATTGATCGATACGCTGTTGCATCATTCTTAATTTTGATTGTAGTTGCATAGCAATATTTGCATATGATGCAGGATTTGCCTGAAGCTGATCGTACCATTCATTACTAATTATAGGTTCAACTTCTGTTTTCATTAAAGCGATTGCTGTACCGTGATATTCCTTCGGTGAAATTAAAGAATGGTGAGGTATCGTTTCACCTGGAACGATAATGTTGAATAGAAATGGTGTTCCATCTTCTTCTATCCGTACTACTTTTAATAAACCTGTTTTTATAAAATATAAAGGACCGTCCTCGCCTTGACGGAATAGTACATCTCCTTTGTGTAGAATCAATGTTAGCCCCCCATTTAAACATTTCTATTTCTTCTATTTTAGCGTATATGTATAAAGACAATATGCTTTTAAATAGCAATTTCATTGACGAAATATATGCTATTACAGTAGTATACTATTTAGTGTGTAATAGTACTAGCAATGAATACGCTGTAGGGGGTTTAGTATATTGTTAGATGCGATAAAAATGACGGATATGAGAATTCCGGCGAATGCTATCATTCATGTAGAAGAGATGAAAGGTGGAGTCGTGTTATCCGTTGAAGTAGACGGCCAAATTATTTATACGATGGCTTATGATGAAGAAACAGATAGTTATGCTGAATTATATGATCGAAACGATAAGAGGGCGTGCCAAGTACATGAGGATTTTATGGGATGGTCACTTCTTCACTAAAAAAGATGTCAATATGACATCTTTTTTTATTAAAACGATAGAATATACAAAGAAATGAAATATAAGGATAAAATTTGTAATAAATGATTTTGCATTGTTAGCACTTTGTAACTGCAAGTGAATTATTTTTTCGCTATCATAAAGATAACAGTCGCAGTTATAGGAGTGGTCAACTTGAAGAAAGTACATATTTCCAATTATATGTTATTATGTGTTTGTTTAATTTTATTTGTTCTCTTAGGAGGATTTTTATATTCATGTGTATAAGAAAAACGCATCCTAAAAAGAACGCGTTATAAAAAAGAAGTGATGATTAATCTAGTTCCGAGAATAATTAATGTGATACGTAATAAATTAATTACGGCATTACCACTTAATTTTGTATTAATATAAGCCCCGATTTTTCCGCCAATCCATGCACCAGGAATAAGAATTAATGCGTAAACCCAGCTGACATTTCCAAGGGAGATGTGAGTTGCAGAACTTACAATTGCTGATAAAAATACGATAAACATCGAAGTTGCTACAGCAATATGTGCTGGGAATGCAAAAAGTAGCATCATTGCTGGAACAAGTAAGGCACCGCCGCCAATTCCAAATAATCCAGATATAAAACCAACTATAAAGGCGATAAAGATAGCGAGAAGCGGTGGGAATTGATAGTGTACAGTGTTTCCTTCGTTATCTGTAAAAGAACGCTTAATTACCGTCATATTGGATAAAGAAAGGGGGTTTAATTTGTCTCGTAACATAAGAAGAATGGAGACAAAAATAAGGAAAATCCCAAAATATAAAGAAAATGTATCTTGGTTTAAAAATTTGTTTGCCCACGAGCCGATGATACCACCAGGGCCACTCCCGATAAATAAAATAAGTCCACTTTTGTAATCTACTCGTTTATGCTTCATATAAGTAAGGGTGGAAGATAGTCCTGTAAAAACGACTGTTACCATTGAAGTTCCTACTGCAAGTTGTGGTGATAGACTGTGTAATCCAATTAATAACGGAACAATAATAATTCCGCCACCAAGCCCGACTAGACTCCCGACTGTCCCGGCGATTAACCCGATGAAAAGTAACATGATGTATTCCAAAATTTCCAACTCCTCTATATAACTTATCCACCAATTATTATACACGCTTTTTAATAAGAAAAAGGTTTGTTCACAAAAAAGTCGTCTTCCTAGAAAAATAAGGAAGACGACTTTTAATTAAAAGATTAAGTGTAATAAAGCGTAAAATAATGCAGCTAACGAAGCTGAAATAGGAAGTGTAATAACCCATGTAATTAACATACGTTTTGCAGTTCCCCATTTTACACCTTTCACACGATGTGAAGCACCAACCCCTAAAATAGAAGAAGAGATAACGTGCGTTGTACTAACTGGTAAGTGAATGAATGTTGCGCCGAAAATAACAAGTGATGATGATAAATCAGCAGCTACACCATTTACAGGACGAATTTTCATAATTTGTCCACCGACAGTTTTAATAATTTTCCATCCGCCGACAGAAGTACCAAGACCCATTGCGATTGCACAACATAATTGTACCCAGAACGGGATGTCGTCAGAAGTATGATAGTTATTGGCCATAAGAGCCATCGTAATGATTCCCATTGCTTTTTGTGCATCATTCGTACCATGTGTATAAGCTTGTAATGCTGCAGTGAAGATCTGGAATATACGGAAGTTTTTGTTCGTTTTCGTTAAATTAAAGTTTTTAAAGACTACTTTAAAAATACTGTATACGATATAACCAATAACAAAAGCGATAATCGGTGAAATGATTAAAGCTTCAAGAATTTTTATGAACCCTTTAAGATTTAATGAGCTAATACCGGCAGCAGCGATAGCTGCACCTGCGATTGAGCCGATAATTGCATGCGAAGAACTACTTGGAATACCGTAGTACCAAGTAATTAAATTCCAAGCTATTGCCGCAAGTAAAGCAGCTAAAATTACAAGAGAACCATTTTGCAAGGCAAATGGATCAACGATATCTTTTGTAATCGTTTTTGCTACACCTGTAAATGTCATCGCACCTAAAAAGTTCATAATAGCTGCCATAATAATTGCATGTCTAGGCTTTAGAGCTTTCGTTGAAACAGCCGTTGCAATAGCGTTTGCTGTATCGTGAAATCCATTGATAAAGTCAAAAGCTAAAGCGCAAATGACTACTAAAACGGTCAGTATCAAGAGTGTATCCATGATCAAACTCCTTACGCGTTCTTCATAATAATTGTTTCTAATACGTTTGCAACGCTTTGGCAGCTATCCGCTACTTCTTCAAGCTCTTCGTAAATCTCTTTGTATTGAATAATCTTAATCGGATCTTTCTCACGAGAGAATAAGTGCTTAATCGCATGACGGCGAATATCATCACATTGTGATTCGTAATCCTTAATCTTAATCGCGTTCGTACGAATGTCGACTAACTTCTTTTTAGACAGTAGTTCAACAGAATTTGCAATCTCAATCGCACATTGATTAATTGCTTCAACGAATTTAATCATGTATTCATCAGCTTCTGTAATAGAATACATTTCGAATAGACCAGCACTATGATCTAATCCGTCTAATACATCATCCATACTCATTGCAAGTTGTAGGATGTCCTCACGTTCAATTGGAGTAATAAACGCTTTGTTTAGCTCCATAATGATTTCGTGAATAAATGAGTCACCTTTTGACTCATACTCTTTCATGCGCATAGAAAACTCTTTTAAATCGCTAGCATTTTTAATTTTATACTCCACGAAAAACTGCGCGCCTTCTTTTAAATTTTCGGAAACATTCATTAACATTTCAGAAAATTTATCTTTTTTTGATTTAAATACCATTATTAGTTACCCCCACAAAAGTAATATATGTAAAATATATTGGCTAGTCAATTCTAACAAAAAACTGTCGTTTTTTAAAACATTTTATCGAAAAGTTTACAAAAACTTAACATAACTCTCATTGTTGTATTAATAATATTAATAATCAATAGTGAATATCTTACTTGTAGAATGTCCTTTTCTTGCAAAAAGTATGAATGTGAAAGAAAAGCTTTACACTACAGGAAAGACTACGTTATTATAATAAATTTAAAAGGAGGTATATTCTTCCTTTTGAAAAGAAGAGTGTAAACAAACGAAGGAAGTGAACGAATGAAATTGAAGAACACTCACTTAAAAAAAATGCGGGAGTGGTTCAACAAGAGGAAGAAACTTCGTAATTCATTAATTGTATTAGGAAGTTTACTTGCTACTCTATTTATTGCTATAAATATAATAATTTCTATTCAAGACATATCTGAATTGAAACAAGCTGTTCCGCAACCGACCTTAATTTATGATGCAAATAATGAAGTTGCGACGAAATTAGCTTCTTCTAAAACAGAAGGTGTTAAAAGGAAAGATATTCCTGACATTATGGTTCAGGCAATTGTTGCAGTAGAAGATAAGGAATTTTTTAACCATCACGGTATTTACTATAGTGGAATTATAAGTGCAGTTTTTAAAAATATTACAGCAGGAGAAGTCGTGGCGGGGGGAAGTACAATTACACAACAACTTGCGAAAAATGTATTTCTGACACAAGACCGCACATACTCTCGAAAAATAAAGGAATATTTTTTAACAAAAAAAATAGAGCGTACGTATACGAAAGATGAAATTATTGAAATGTATATGAACCAAATTTATTTTGGTGAAGGTGCTTGGGGCATAAAAAGGGCAGCTAAATCTTATTTTGATAAAGATGTAAAAGATTTAACAGTTTCAGAAGCTGCAACGATTGCTGGCTTGATTAAAGCACCGTCTGCATATTCGCCTTATAAAAACTTTAATAAATCAATCGAACGACGTAATGTTGTATTAAGTTTAATGAAAGAGCAAGGATATATCTCTGACGAACAGTATAATAAAGAAAAAGAGAGCGGTCTTGTGTTAAAACGTGGTGTGGATGATAAATACAAGGGGAAATACTCTCAATATGTAGATTATATTGTTAGAGAAGCAATGGACAAGTACGAATTAACACAAAATGAAATTTTAGCGGGTGGTTATCGTATTTATACAGAGCTTGATCCGAAAAAACAACAGGCTGTGGAAGACGTTGTGAATAATGAGAGTTATTTCAAAGATAATGGCTCAGACCAGCTTATGCAAACGGGTGTAGTTCTTATGAATCCAAAAACAGGTGGCGTACCAGCTTTATTTGGAGGAAGAGGGCCGTATCAGTTTTTACAGTTTAACCATGCAACTCAATTAAAAAGACAACCTGGCTCAACCTTAAAGCCCTTGGCTGTATATGTACCAGCGTTAGAGCAAGGGTATGAAGTATACGATATATTGAAAGATGAACCATTTAATATTAAAGAATATAAACCACAAAATAGCGATCACACTTTTCACGGTGATGTGACAATGTATGAAGCTGTGGCAAAGTCGTACAATGTTTCGGCTGTTTGGCTATTAGAACAAATTGGATTGGATAAGGGATTGAAATCTTTAGAGCGATTTGGTATTCCATTAGTGCCAGAAGATCGTACGTATCCGATCGCTTTAGGCGGTATGCATGTGGGGACATCTCCATTTGTAATGGCTCAAGCGTATAGTGCATTTGCAAATGACGGTGTCCAAGTGGAAGCTCATGCGATTAGAGAGATACAAAATGCTGAAGGTGAAATAATTGGAAAGTGGTATAAGAAAGAGACACGAGTGACGAGCGAGAAAATTGCTCAAAAGATGACATATTTATTAAAAGGTGTTGTCGAAAAGGGAACGGGCGAAAAGGCGAAAGTTAATAATGTTGATACGGCTGGTAAGACAGGAACGACTCAAATTGTAAATGGACCAAGCACCGGTGCAAAGGATTCATGGTTTGTTGGATACACACCAGATTTAGTAGGTGCGATTTGGGTAGGATATGATAAAACAGATAGTGATCATTATGTTCCGGGGGGAAGTCAAATTACGACGACAATGTTCCGGGATATTATGAAAAAAGCGAATGCCAATCCAGCTCAAAAAGCATTCCAGTTATCGCTCATATCTGAGGCTGATTATAAAAAACAATTGAATACAATAGAAGAGGAAAAACGAAGAAAAGAAGAAGAGAAGAGAAGAAAAGAAGAGGAACAACAAAGAAAAAAAGAGCAACAAGAGTGGATTGATAAAGTGAAAGAATGGATTCCTTCATTTTGGTAAAAGAAAGAGGCGAATAACGAAATTCGCCTCTTTTTCGTATGAGAAATTAAGTGAACTTTTAATCGGTGGGAGGAGCTGTATCTATCTCTACGAGTTGTTAGCCCATATCAATTGGGATAAATAGTATTACTCGTTAAGTGTAACATTTGTACTGCCAAAGGATTGAGAATCGTATGTGATGATTATTTTTCCTTTACTAATAGGCTCGTAAAGTAATTCTTCTTCGTAATTACCATTATTTTCATTGTGGATAGAAAGTGTGATTTCATCGATTTTTTTATTTGTATACTGATCTTTAATCGTTTCAGCAATTTGAAGTAACGCTTCGGAACTAGAAGCTTTCGTAATAAGCATTCCTTTTATAACCTTTTTTTCATTCTTTGTGGTATTGGAATAAGGGATGTTGCTTTGTTTTGTATACAAAAGTTTGTATGGAACAGTTTTTCTCTCTGCTTTTGATATAGTGGAATATTTTAGAGTTAAAAAAAATCCTACACATAAAATAATGCATACCATAAGAGCAAACCAAATGCGTATTAGTGACATAACTCTCATCTTCATCCCTCTTTCATATCTTTGACTTCACTATTTATCATACAAAATGAGGATTAAGACAGAGTAAATTTGAGGTAAAGAAACGTAAAGAAGGAGCACTTATCCTCCCAAATAAGTGCTCCTTTCTATATAAAGAGAGATTTAATGCACGGTTAAACGATACATATTAGTATAAATCTATTTATTGATTGAAAATTAGTAAATTCGGAATACGGATAGTGTTGCAGTTGTATCACCTGTGTTAGGAATAGAAATAGTGTTTGCTGTAGGCTGTATAGAAATCGTTGTACCAGCTTGTAAAGTAACGATTGTAGAGAAAGAAACAGCACTACCGATAACGTTAGTTGAGAAATTACGAGTAGGTGGTTGACCATTGAATGAAATACCGAATCCAAATGGTGAAGATCCTGGGAAAGTTGTAGACGCTGAGAAACTAATATCATATACGCCTGTTTCTAAAACTGTTAGAGTATCTGTAGTGTCATTAAAATTAATATTATTTATTTCAAAAACTTGATTGAATTGGATATTCATTCCAGGTGATATAGTTTGAGCATTGGAGTTTCCAATTGCAGCGATAGTTACAGGAATTGGAGTACCCGCTGGTCCTGTTGCGCCAGTAGCGCCTTGAGCACCAGTAGCACCTTGAGCACCGGCTGGACCTTGAGCACCAGTAGCGCCTTGAGCACCAGTAGCACCTTGAGCGCCGGCTGGACCTTGAGCACCAGTAGCACCTTGAGGTCCAGTAGCTCCTGTTGCTCCTCCTCCAAGGCAACCTGATCCGTATTGAACTAGGATAGTTTGAATCTCTGTTATGAGTTTAACTAATTTGTCGATCGTACAACAATCTACTTTGAATAACTTAGCGATATACAATAAATAATTAAGCAGGCTTTGTAGTTCAACGTACAATGCTCCGCATGAGAAAGGGTTGTTCTTAAAATAGTTAATAGATTAGCAATAATAGAATTTCCAATTTGTTTTTGTGCTGGAGATAAATCTAAGCAATTGAGGAATTTTTGTAAGTTATTTAGGGCAGCGATTAAGTTATCGATATTATTTTGAGAAGGGTTTTGAAAGACAGCTTGAATAGCTTGGCCAAGAGCTTGAAGAAGTCTAACGAATTCTGTAAGTTCGGACTTAGAAATGTTAATATGACTACAAGCTCTGACTTCGCAACAATCATTCCCATAAAATACTTTTCCTTTATTTTTATTGTTCATCTTTTCATTCCTTTCTTTCATAGAATCAATAGTCATTACTATATATTAAAATGAAGTTCATACTAAATTCGTGATGGACAAACTACCATTTCTAAAAAAATAAGTAATTGGCCCATCTAGCAAAAATAAGTAAGATATAGAGAAGGGTTTATATAATGTAAAGAAGAAACGTGCAACAGAAAAAACTGCATGCCAATTGTTGGGAGTGTTTAACAATTGGCATGCAGTTTGTGGCTTGGTCCTTTATTTGCATTGATTTAATTTTTCAAGGGCTGTTTTAGGTAAGATTGGAATTGAAATAGTGAAAGTTGTACCATCTTCAGTACTAGTCATTTTTAATGTACCGTTATGATTTTGAATGATTTTCTTCGTTACGGACAAGCCAAGCCCTGTACCTGAATCTTTTGTTGAGAAGAATGGATCAAAGATGTATTCTTGAATGGCTGGAGGAATACCAATCCCATTATCAGTGAAAGTAATACGAACAAAATTATCTAGGCGATAACTAGTAATTTGGATAGAAAGTTTTTTTTCACCTTGGGCATCGAAAGCGTTCTGAAATAGGTTTAAAAAAACTTGCACAAGTTCGTGACGATCAATATGGACCAATACATCATCTAATTCGGTAGAAAAATTATAATCAATTGAAATGTTATGTAAAAATACTTCACTAGCTAGTAACTGTTGAATATACTCACGTAAAAATGTATTAATAGGAAACGGTTCTCTTGTAAATTCGCGTGTTTTTGAAATAGATAAAAATTTTGTAATAATACTATTTGCACGATCTAATTCAGGAATAAGTAAGTTTTTAAATAGTTCTTTATTAGATGGAGAAACAGTTTCTTGTAAAAATTGTAAATAACCTCGTACGGTTGTAAGAGGATTACGTACTTCATGTGCAATACCGGCTGCGATTCGTCCTGCTAACGAAAATTTTTCTGCATCACGTTCTGTGTTTAAATAATGAAAGACACTAATAACTCTAAAAATCTCTCCGTTATAATCACGAATAATTCGGTTATTTAAAATGCCATAGTTTTTGTCTAAAACTTCTTCATTATATATTTCTGTTCCCGTTCTTAATGTTTCAAGAGCTTTAATTTTTTCTTCTGGTAATTGTAGTAATTGTTGAATTGGCTTTCCGATTATATCATTTCGTACTACACCAAAATCATCTGCTGCAATTTGATTACATAATGTTATATTTCCTTTATTATCAACAAAGGTTACATGATGTGAAAAAGCATCAAAAATATGAACAAAGTATGTTTCAAGTTGTTTAAATAAAAATAATGAATCGCAAGTAAGTTGAAAATCAGCCTCTCTATTCTCTTTTTGTATGTTTTGAATGGAATGAGTCGTTCTCGTTTTCTTTATTTGTAAACCAATATGTGGATTTTTGTATGTGAAATGATGTGGTAATTGATTCACAAGTTCTTCATAAAAACGTACTTTATTTTCTAATTCTTCTATTCGTTTTTCATGAGATACAATATCATCGTTTGGAAGCATAAATAAATAACCCCTCAATTTAAAAATTCTTCCATCTAGTATATCATATTTTTATACGGATACTCTTAAAGAAGGGGCTACTTAATGAAATTGATTAGTCGAAGTGTTCAGGAAGTGAGTAGAATGAATAGAAGGTGAAGTGAAAAAGGGAGGGATATATTTGCTTTTCATTGGAGTGACAGGGTGGGGAGATCATGATTCTTTATATATAGATCCCTATGAAAATAGAAATAAATTACGAACATATAGTGAGCATTTTCCTATTGTGGAAGTAGATAGTTCATTTTATGCGATGCAACCTGCACGAAACTATACAAAATGGGCAATGGAGACACCGAAAGGTTTTTCTTTTGTCGTAAAAGCATATCAAGGGATGACCGGACATATGAAAGGTGAAATCCCTTTTTCTACGTTCGACGAGATGTTTGATGTGTACAAACAATCTATTCTGCCTTTAATAGAAGCTGATAAATTAAAAATGATTTTATTTCAATATCCACCATGGTTTGATTGTAAAAAGAAAAATGTGGATTTTCTTCGATATACGAAAGAAAAAATGGAAGGTTTACCGTGTGCTATAGAATTTCGGAACCAAACATGGTTTTATCCGGAAATGAGAGATAAGACGCTACAGTTTTTGGAACAAGAGAAATGGATTCATACCATTTGTGATGAGCCACAGGCCGGGACAGGTTCGGTACCGCTCGTATTAGAAGTAACGAATGCAGAGATGGTGTTAATACGTTTTCATGGTCGAAATGTTCATGGCTGGCTTGATAAAGGAGAAAATTGGAGAGCGGTTCGTTGCTTATATCGCTACAACAATAAAGAATTAGAAGAATGGGTAGAAAGACTAGAGCAATTAAAAAAGAAGACAAAGGACATATATGTACTATTTAACAATAATTCGGGCGGAGATGCAGCGGATAATGCGAAACAACTTATGAAAATGATGGACATTACATATGGTGAGCCGAAGCCCGAGCAATTAAATTTGTTTGAATGATAATAAACAAGAAAGGCACTGTACAAACAGGGGGAATGTACAGTGCCTTTCTATATGAAAAAGAGGGGTAACAATGTTACTGAGCGTTTGGTTGATTCATCAATTGTTGGCTTCGTAATAAATGATAATGGTTATCATTATCAATGTCAATAGTTTTCCGAAAAATAAATAAAAAACTTTTTATGAGACATTAAAAGTAGATAGATTTCTAAAAAAGTGTGGCTGATGCAAAGAAGTTTTTCGGGGTATCCAGTAAACCATTGATAAAGTATCAAAAAAAAGAACAGCAATTAATGCTGTTCTTTTCCAGTGATGAATTGTTGTAAATCAAAAGGAGTTATCGCTTGGATAAACTCTTTTGAGATAAGTGTTTGAACAAGAGTACTCTCAGAAATGGAAGCACCTGTTTTCTTTTCATAAGCTTGTTTTAATAAATCAAGTTTTTCAGCCGTTTCTTTCGGTAATTCAATTGTTAATGTGTTCATAATTTCTCCCCCTTACTATTAGAGTACCACTACAATATAGGAGAGACAAGACAAGAAAAGAGAATGTGAAACATAAAAAAGGTTACCATTTATAAATGGTAACCTTTTTTATGTATAAGAGTTATTAAGCAATACCGATATACTTTAAAGTTTTTGATGGAGTACTATGATCAAAGAAGTGTTGTAAAAATGCGATATCAACACCTGATTTGTATGCACAATATCCCCAAGTTTTTCGAAGTGTATGTGAGCTAATCCCTTCTAATCCAACTTCTTTTGCAGCTTTGTTTAAAATGTACCATGCATGTTGTCTCGTAATAGATTTCGTTCCTTTTTGAGACTTTAATAATGGTTCATTACGTTTCCAAGTTTTACGTTCTTTCATGTAGTCTTCGATCGCGTGCTGTAAGTCTTCATTTACAGCAAACCATTTATGTTTTTTTACTTTTTCATTGTAAAATAAAATGGAATGGCGAACATTTTCATTTTCATCAATTACATCACTAACTTTTAATTGTAAGATTTCACTTACTTTTAAGCCAGAATTTACAGCTAATACGAATAATAAGCCATCACGTTTCGAAGATTGTAAAAGTATATTTTTGATAGTTTCTAATTGTTTTTCATTTTGAATAGGTTGTCCTGCTTGTTTCATTTCACGCACTCTCCTCTTTTATGTGTGTAAAGGAAAGGATTAACTTGTTTCTTACTATAAAGGGAGAGTGTGAATTTCATGTGAACTCCTAGTGAAATTAAGACAAATTATTTGACTTCTTTTACTTTTTGTAAATTAAAGTAGAATACAACACTATTAGTCGTGTTATATACACCGTACTCGGCATGGTGGAGGTCTAAAATGTTTTTTACAATAGATAACCCGAGACCGGTACCTCCAGTATGACGGCTACGAGATGCATCTAAACGGTAGAAACGATCCCAAATTTTTTCAAGACTTTCTTCAGGGATAGGGTTTCCTGTGTTTTCGATTTCGACTTTTACTGTATCTTCCATTGCTATAACGGAGACTTGTATTTTTTCTCCATCTGGCGTATAGCGAATTGCATTGCTAAGTAAGTTCACAACTACTTGCTCAATACGACTACGATTCGCTTTAACAACTATCGAAGAGTCTACATCTATGTTCACTTGTAAATGCTTTTCCTCCATGCTAAATAATAACTTTGTATAGACTTGTTGAATTAATTCACCGATTGAGAATGTCGTCATATCTAGTTTGTACGTACCTGATTCTAATTTTGCTAATTCTAACATTTCAACAATAAGTCTGTTCATGTTTTCGGTTTCTTCTAAAATAACATCTGTGTAATATGTCGTATCTTTACTAACGCCATCTTTAATTCCTTCTGCGAAACTTCTAATTACACTGAGTGGTGTTTTTAATTCATGTGATACACCAGAAATGAATTCTTTTCGCGTTTTTTCCAATTGACGTTCACGTTCAATATCTTGTTGCAATTTTGTATTGGCAACATTTAATCGATCGATTCGGTCTTTTAAGTTTACAGATAACGTATTAATACTGCCGGAAAGCCCACCAATTTCATCGTCTGCTGTTACAGGTAATTTCTCACTAAAATCAAAATTGGCCATTTTCTTTGTAACGCGATTCATTTTAATTAATGGTTTCACAATGATTTTTGAATAGTAGAAGGATAATAAAATAATTACGAGAAAAACGATGATTAAGGCATAGACATAATAATCCTTTAAAACGAGCATTGCTTCATTAACAGGTTGCAAAGACGCTATGGCAAAAGCGTATTCTGTAATTTTTCCATTTTCCACAATAGGTTTTACAAAGATACTATTTTTTATATTTTCTCCACCATCTATTATATAAGTGTTTAATTGGTGCGAGTTAGCAGTGCCATTTCTAATAATGTCTGCAAAATATTGAACGGCTTGTAATGTTTCAAAATCATTTGCAAGACGAACCTCGGCTTTTGATGGAAGCTGTAATTTAGATACAATACCAGTAAACTCAATTTGAGTCACAGTTTTGGAGCGGTTTGTAAGTCTATTTTTAGAAGAGTTGCCATTAATGGATTGAAAATCTGAATTGAAACGTTCGTTTTGCCATCGATTATAATTTGTTGTCAATTCTAGTGGTGTTATTGTTTTCCCTCGTACCAAACCGACGACGTTTATCATGCCATCTTTTTTCAATCCTAAGTTTTCGAATTTCTTATATTCTTCAGGCGTTAAAAGATTATTGAGTGGAATGAAATATGTTTCATTATTTTTAGGATTAATTACATCAATGTAGTAATTGTTGTCACTTTTAATAATGCCCTCAGAATTTAAAAATTGCATATCAGCATTTGTTTTATCATGAAATTCTTGTTTTAGTTTTCTAACTTCCTCAGGGTCTTTTTCGCTTTTTTCATAATTAGCTACGAATTTTTCAAAAGCAGTTTGAACTGTTTTTACTTTTTTATTAATATAAAATTTCTCTAAAAATAGAGATTGTCCTAAGAAAAAAAGGAGGAATATGATTGTAAATAATGTTGATGTTAATAAAAATAGTTTAAAGACGATACTTCTGTTTTTCACTGCGTCACCTCTTGTGAGAAATACTGTAAATGATTTCTTTATTATAAC
This sequence comes from Bacillus sp. 16GRE42, assembly GCF_019837435.1. Taxonomy (NCBI): domain Bacteria; kingdom Bacillati; phylum Bacillota; class Bacilli; order Caryophanales; family Bacillaceae; genus Bacillus; species Bacillus sp. 16GRE42. The sequence goes on along the minus strand of NZ_JADAXF010000002.1, from coordinate 194,048 downwards.
AAACGTTACAAAAAAGTAGAGGAGAAAATCTGTCTCTTCCGAAAGTAGTTTTTAGTAAAAAGTCACATAAAAAGAACTCGACAGACGTATGACGAGTTCTTTAATGTATTATTGTTGAATTGCTGCATCTAAAGCGATTTCAATCATTTCGTTAAATGTAGTTTGACGCTCTTCAGATGTTGTTTCTTCACCAGTGAAAATGTGATCGCTTACTGTTAATACAGATAACGCATTTACACCGTATTTCGCCGCTAATGTATAAAGAGCAGTTGTTTCCATTTCTACTGCTAGTACACCATAATCTCCAAGTTTTTTAACCATGTCCATGCTTTCGCGGTAAAATACATCTGCTGTTAAAACATTACCAACACGAACGTGTAAGCCTTTTTCAGTTCCAGCATCGTAAGCTTTCTTTAAAAGGTCAAAGTTTGCAGCTGGTGCAAAATCAAAACCTGGGAATGTTAAACGGTTCATATTAGAATCCGTACAAGCTGTCATTGCAATAATAACGTCACGTACTTTTACGTCTTTTTGAATCGCACCGCAAGTTCCAACGCGAATTAAATTTTTAACTCCGTAGCTTTGGATTAATTCGTTTACATAAATAGAAATAGAAGGAACACCCATACCTGTACCTTGAACAGATACGCGTTTTCCTTTATAAGTTCCAGTGAAACCTAACATACCACGCACGTTATTATAGCAAGTAACGTCCTCTAGAAATGTTTCAGCGATATATTTTGCACGTAATGGATCACCAGGTAATAGAATAGATTCAGCAATTTCGCCTTGTTTTGCTTCAATATGTACACTCATGAAAAGTCCTCCTTATAATGTATCGATAGAAATCAATATCATTTGCATTATACACTATCAATCCTTTCAATTAAAATCTTTTAATTATTTGTAATATGTGCAAAGCAGGAGGATTTCATAAATCATAATCTAGAATATATATGTAAGAAGTTTTGTATGAACAGAGACAATAAAAATGGTAGGTGATGTTTTGAAAAATCTTGTCATTGGACTTGTTGCTTTGCTATTTATTGTAGTAGGAGGATTTTACATAAAAAAGTATCAGGAAACTACAGAGACTGTAGGTGATGTTCAGGAAGTAAAATGGGATGTGTCAAATGGAAAAGGAAATGAGAAAGTAGATATTTTGTTTCAATTACTAAATAATAAAAATAACGAAGTTCGTGGTGTGAATGATCAAATTCGGGCAGTTATTGTAGACGGACAATTAAAGCATGTACAACAAATGAAACCTACATTTGCAGGAAATGGATCCTATAAGGTATTTTCCAAAATAGCGAAAGATGAAGGGTATACAATATTTTTATATGAAGACAAAAATAAATCTGTGAAATCATTTGCGAAGAAAGATTTTGGGAGAGAAATAGAGGAGAAAAATAAGAAAAAAGTAAAGTTTCCAATCGATAGTGTACTTACAAAAAAAATAGGGGAGTATGAAGTTTCTCTTTTATTTGGTGCATTGCATCCGAATGAACCAGCGACGTTAACATTTCAATTCCAAGCGAAAAAGGGTGACAAATTGAAATTACATTCAGAGAGAGGAGAAGTAGAGGCGCTCTATATCGTGGACGAAACGAGAGAAAACTTTTTATACGCAATACCTGTTGATACAGATGAGCAATTACAATATCGTATTACATTTCCTATAGAAGGAACGTATAAAATATGGGGAGATTTCTATATAAATGGTAAGAAATATGAAAAAGAATTTATTGTACAAGTTCAAAAACGAAAAAACAGCTAAATGTTTAGCTGTTTTTTCGTTTTCCTATTAATTTTGTTACAGAGAGCATTGTAATTGGTAAAGAGTGATTCTTTCTAAATGCTAAATATTTACCGCTCCATGCTGGTTTATATTTTTCTTTAAAATGACGTAGCCCGCTGAAACTATACGTATAACGAACATTATTAAAGATGGCAGCAGCAACTCGTTCAGACCAGAAAGATTGTGTCGATAAACCTACATTTGAAAGTGGGGCCATACCAATATTAAAGGAGTGGTATTCATTTTCTTTTGCCCACTGGAATAGGTGGATGAAAATTGCATCCATAATGCCGCTAGGCGCATCTGGATAATAGCGCATTAAATCAACAGACAATGATCCGTCTTGATATACGGGCATAAAGGTCGTGAATGCAATGATTTTTCCATCCGCATCACATAATGTAGCGATAGGAGCACGGCTAATATATTCACGATCAAAATATCCGAGGGAAAAACCTTTCTCTTTTTTTCCGCCGAGCCACGCATCTGAAACTTTTCTTAATTCTTCAAATAATTCGTTTGAGAACGGTGGCTGGTGAATAGAGAATGTATAGCCTTCTCTTTCAAAACGGTTGAAAGTTGCTCGCATACCGGCGCGTTTTTTTCCTGTTATTGTAAATGTGTTCAAATCAACGACAGCTTCTTCACCAAGTTTAAAGAAGTTATAACCAAAATCATGATATAAACTCATCCATTTACTTTCTATTTGGTAGAATACACAAATGTATCCAAATCGATCAGCTTCAGCTAAAAACTCTTGTAACACAGTACGGTAGGAGGAAGGAGCCCCAATTGGATCACCTAGCACAACGAGACGTTTTCCAGTTATAGAGAAGAGAAGGAGCGCTTTCCCATCACTACTGAAGAAGAATTGTTTATCTCCTAAAAATCCTAAATGACTAAGTACATTACCATCATGTTCATCTAAAAAGTTTTGCAATCTTTTATCATTAGCTGGTTGCCCGGGAAATTCATTTCGATAACGATTGGCAATGAGTGAACCAATCAGTAAAAATGTAGGAACGAAAAAGGCAGCTGCTAATGCACTTCGTTTCACTTGCGTAATATTACGAACGACAAAATCAGGTTTAAAAGCTTCTTTTGCACCTGCAAATAAAATACCTAAGTTTTTATATAAATATAAAGTGATGAGTAAGAATATAAAAACTTTTACCATATCAGAAAGTGAGACTTCCATTTTCTCGCGTACAAATCTTTTACGAAGCATATATAATACAGCGAGTACGATTAATAAAATAAACGTCTCTTCAATATCAATCCCTTTTAGCGTATTAAAGATGGCTGCTCCGATTAAAGAAATAATCGTCATATAGTAAGAACGTTTTGTTCCATAATATATGCCTCGTGAAAGGATTAGGAGGAGAATACCAAATGTTAGTGATAAGCTAAAAGAAAATTGAATAAGATGTTTTGGAGCTAGAATATGTAAGGCGTGTGCTCTGTTTATACTTGTCGGTAGAATGGTCGATAAAATAACCATTAATCCAGCAAATACTGTTAAAGCAGCAGAGGCCCATGAACCTAGTTTTCCTAGAAAATCACGCTGCAAAGTCCATATAACACCAGTTGTTTCTAATGCAGGCGCAATAAAAGGTTTATCTTCAAACTTTTTAATGGCCACGCCTGTCATTTCAAAAGCTGCAAAAATAAGACCAAGGCAGAAAGGTAAAATGTAATAGACGAGGCGATATAATAACATGGCAGGTAGTAATACGCCTGTATCAATGCCATATTGTCCGAGCCCAGTTAAAAAGACAAGATCAAATGAACCAAGTCCACCAGGAACAAGACTAACAACACCAGCTAAAGCAGCAATTACATACACACCTAAAAACTTTTGAAATTCGATATCGATACCAAATAATATTAGTATGACGTACATAACAATACCGGCAGATACCCACTCAACTAATGAAACTAATGAGTATAAAACAGTTGGATTTTTCTCTTCTTCCCCCTCTTCTTGCTCTTCGGTTTGCTTTGATTTTCTATTTTTTAGTTTAGAAAAGCCAATGTATATAGGGACGAAAAGGGCGAAGAAAATAAGAACAGGCCATAGCCACGGTTTTTCATGCAAAATAAAACTTGTGTCTAATATTCCAATAAGACCGAGGAAAGAAAGAATTGCGAGTCCGTTAATAAAAGCGGTTGTCATCCAGGCAATACTTTTAATAAGTTTGCCATTTTCTTTTATGTATGGACGATAAAGCATTGTGCGTACACCAGCTCCAACGAGACCACCAAACCCAATAAATCCATTTAAAGTATTAGCAATCCATGAGATACGAAAAATCTTTTGGACTGGTATATCAGCTTTTAAATAACGAAGCATAACATAGTCATAAAAAAACATTGTTGATACGGCAAATGCACCCAGTGTAATTGCTAAAAAAACTCCTCCGGTTGGAATGTTTTTAATTGTATTGATTGCTTCTAAAAAAGAAATGCCTGCTAATTCTTTTTTTGCTTGAAAGAATACAATTGTTAATACAACAAATGGGAAGATAATTTTCCCGATTTGTAAGAAACGTTTCCATGAAAACGACATAAATACAACTCTCCTTGTATAAGAAAACTGAGACAATAATATTATTATGACAAACTTCAAGAAAAATAAAAAGGTAAATTCCTGTATAGGGAAGCTATTTTTTATATGGGTTATATTTAAAAGAGTATTTCGTTTGTCAGAAAATTAAGTTAAAATGAATTGAAAGAAGGAAGAGAGGGGAAGTAGATGATTATAATAGGTTATGCGGGATATGAGTTAGAGAAAGCGAAACCTAATACATCAGAAGATTTCTTTAATAGATCTGAAGTGACATATATATTAAATAATAAAGAAAGAACTTTTTCCGTTTTATACGTTCGATATTTTGAAGAAATTTTACAAGAAATTACTCCTTTTGAAGGAAATCCAGTATGTAAAGTAGAAGAACAAGACATATATTTACGAGATATTGTAGCGATATGTTGTTTATTGAAAGAGAATGAGCATCGCATGCAAAAACGTTTATATTTAAATAATATAGAAGCATTCCAACAATATTTTGATGAGGGAACAGTGGTGAAAGTACAAGAAATATTGGCTGAATTACATAAAAATAAAAGAGTAGAAATAGCGTGAAATGGCAAAGGAGAGGGAAAAAATGTCTAATCTGATGGTTGAAAATCAAACAGAACAAGTTTCTATGTTTTTAGAAGATGTTATTACTTTGATAACCAATTATGTAAATTATCATACGTTGCCTTCTTTATTAGAAGAAACACCAGCAGGGAACGAGCAATATTATAAAGGGTTATTAGCATCAATGAGACGTCTTCTCGTTTTTTGTGAAGAAGGACATGATGCATGTTTTGTTTTGTTAAATAGCCAGCCATTTCGAAAAACAGCAGCTGAGAAAATTTTATATAAAATTTATCATCAAGTAATTGCAGAGTTTTTCTCACCAAAGAGTGATCATTGGTATGAAAATAGTCGGTCTGCCTATACAGGGAAAAACTCCATCGTTTTTCAACAAACGCCACCAGCATCTATAGAGCAAGTGATGAAGAGTTTAGAAGGTAAATTTCAATTGATGCGAGAAGAACTAGAATATTATGAGACGGATTACCAAACAAAGATGTTACACAAATATTAATTGCGAAAAAGAAGCTAAGGGGACTTAGCTTCTTTTCCTTTTGTAAAGTTATATAAGGGATTTCCTTTGAATATATTTATGGGGATAGCATTAAGGAGGTGTAACATGAGTCAGCAAGGTGTATTTACAGATTACTTTCATGAAGTAGAAAGCTGGTGTGAAAGTGTTCTTCACGTATTGGATAGCCGTGCAATGGAAGTGTATGATGTCCATATGCTTGCTTATAAAATTCAAACGTTATTAGATCGTATGAAAGAGCATGAGTATGATACAGATGCAGAGTTTATGTATGAAATAAGTGATGATGTAGAACATATTCAGCATCATTTGCAGGAAGTATTCGTGCAGGGAGAAGAGGAATATGAACTATATGAAAGAGGGGATAGTGAACGAGCTGTTCCAATTGGAGGGCATACACTTCCACCATTACCTTATCCGTATAATGCGTTAGAACCGTATATTTCTAGAGAAATTATGATGTTACACCATGATAAACATCATCGCAGTTACGTGGAAGGATTAAATAAGGCAGAGAAGATGATGGAAGAAGCGAGAAAAACAAATCAATTTGATTTAATTAAGCATTGGGAAAGAGAAGCGGCTTTTCATGGATCAGGTCATTACTTACACACGATATTTTGGAATAACATGAAAAAAGATGGTGGCGGAAGTCCAAGAGGGGCTCTTTCACAACAGATTGAACAAGATTTTGGGAGTTTTTTACGTTTTCAAAAACATTTCACAGAAGCAGCTTCTAAAGTGGAAGGATCAGGCTGGGCGCTTCTCGTTTGGGTACCACGATCTGGAAGATTAGAAATTTTGCAGAGTACACTTCATCAATTATTTACACAATGGGATACGATACCGCTCCTCGTACTAGACGTGTGGGAACATGCGTATTATTTACAATACCAAAATCGAAAAGATGAATATATTAAAAACTGGTGGAATGTTGTAAATTGGCCTGATGTAGAAAAAAGATTTGAAAGTGCGAAACAAATTGAATGGACACCGTATTAGACGCAGGTTCTCTGCGTCTTTTTTATTAGAAAGAGAAAGAGAAAGAGAAAGAGAAAGAGATTTCGTTCATATTTTAAAAGGCCAAGCATACACTTGTACAAAAAGTGCCAAAAGGACGTGGGGGGAAATATGAGACGAATTTGTGTAATAATCACGCTTCTTATTATGTACGCAAGCGTTATGCCAATTCCTACATATGCAAAGATGAACAGTAATGTCAGTGCTCGAAATGCTGTATTAATGGAGCAACAGTCCGGTCGTGTATTATACGGAAAAGCAGAACATGAGCCACAAAAAATTGCTAGTATAACAAAAATTATGACAGCCTTGTTAGCTGCTGAATCAGGAAAAATGAAAGAAATGGTATCGGTTAGTAATGAAGCGGTGAGAGTAGAAGGATCAGCAATTTATTTAAAGCCTGGACAGAAAGTAAAGTTAGAGGATTTAGTATATGGACTCATGCTTAGATCTGGTAATGATGCAGCGCAAGTAATTGCTGAAAATGTAGGAGGAAGTATAGAAGGATTCGTATATTTAATGAATGAAAAGGCGAAACAAATTGGAATGAAAGATACTCACTTTTCAAACCCACATGGTTTGGATGGAGATGGATCCCATTATTCATCAGCCTATGATATGGCACTTTTAACGAAGTATGCAATGGGGAACGAAACCTTTAAGAAGATTTTTGGGACGAAAACGTATAAATCAGATTCGTGGGATTATCCGTGGAAAAACAAACATAAACTCGTGACGTCTTATTATGAATTTGCGACAGGAGGAAAAACAGGTTTTACGAAGAAAGCAGGGCGGACACTTGTTACAACAGCATCAAAAGATGGACTAGATCTAATTGTCGTAACTTTGAGCGCTTCTAGCGATTGGGATGATCATATGAATTTATTTGATAAAGGTTTTGAACGTTTCAAGCAAACGAACGTTGTAGGACAAGGAGCTCTTGCTGAAATAACAGAAAAGAAATATGCCAATCATGTTTATATGAAAAATAGTTTTGCGGTGCCTTTAACTGAGCAAGAAAGAAAGAATGTCATATTAAAAGTTGAACTCGATAAAAGTGCAAAACTTAAGGATGGAGTAAAAGTTGGAAAGACAGAAATTTATGTTGGCAACGAGAAAGTTGGAGAACGGAATTTATTTTATAGTAAACGAAAGTTAGTAGCTACGACGGGAATGTATTGGAATAATGTGAAAGAAATTTTTTCTCATATGATAGGTGTTGGGAGCGATGGTTAATCTCGTATGGGTAGCGATGGCAGTCATAGGGATTGTATATGCCATGATAAATGGGACGATGGAAGCAATAAATAAAGCCGTATTTGACGGAGCCAAAGACGCAGTAACAATTTGTATAGGACTTATTAGTGTATTGGTATTTTGGCTCGGTTTAATGAAAATTGCAGAGGAAGCAGGGTTGTTAAAAAAGTTAGTGGCACTTTTTATGCCGATAGTAAAAAGGTTGTTTCCAGAAATACCGAAAGATCATCCGTCAATGGGATTTATTTTATCGAATATGATGGCGAACTTTTTTGGGCTAGGTAATGCAGCAACCCCTCTTGGTATTAAAGCGATGGAACAATTGAAAGAGTTAAATGGAGGAAAGGATTCGGCGAGCCGTTCTATGGTGACGTTTCTCGCGTTAAATACATCAGCGATTACTTTAATTCCTACTACTGTCATTTCGATTCGAATGACGTATGAATCAGCGAATCCTACTGAAATTGTTGGGGTAACATTCATTGCACAAGTACTCTCTATGATCGGAGCGATTTGGATTGACCGCTATTTTTACCGAAGAAGGAGTAGGAAGGGGCGGAAAAAATGAGTATTGTAAATACAATTTCATTATGGGTAATCCCTTGTGTAATTGGTTTTATCCTTTTATATGGCACGATAAAGAAAGTACCAACCTATGAATCGTTCGTTGAGGGAGGAAAAGAAGGAATTCAAATTGCAATCTCCATTTTACCGTTTATGGTTGGAATGCTCGTATCTATTTCTATATTTCGAGCTTCAGGTGCATTAGATGCAATGATATCAGTAATGAAGCCGATGTTAGATTTAATTCATGTCCCAGCAGAAATTGTTCCACTAGCACTTATACGCCCTATTTCAGGATCTGCTGGTTTAAGTATTACGACCGATTTAATTGCCACATATGGGCCAGACTCGTTTATTGGAAGATTGGCTTCTACGATGCAAGGGAGTACGGATACGACTTTTTATATTTTAACAGTATACTTCGGAGCTGTTGGAATTAGAAGAATGGGAGATGCATTAAAAGTAGGACTTTTTGCCGATTTAATCGGGATTATTTGTTCAATTGTGTTTGTTTCTTTAATGTTTAAGTAAGGCGGCTATTCATTTTTTATGCTATTTCGCTTATAATACGTATACGACCACTATTAAGGTGTTGCTTAATAGTGGTTTTTTTATGCGGTATTTTTGACAAAATGATGAACTTTTATTGTGAGCAATATGAAGAATATGGACAATAATAAAAGGTAAAAACATGATTTGCCCTTTATATGTTTATTATCATCGCTATGTTGTTTAAGTAAGATGAAGCGAAAAGCCGTCAAGCGTATGCGGTTGCCAAGTCTTTCTAATGTAAGGTAAGATAAATTCGAGGTGAAAAAAAGAAATGGAACGATTACAAAAAGTGATTGCGCAAGCAGGTATTGCATCGAGAAGAAAGGCTGAGGAATTAATTCAGCAAGGAAAAGTAAAAGTGAATGGAAAAATAGTGAAGGAGTTAGGAACGAAAGTAACTCCTCAAGATAAAGTAGAAGTAAATAACATCCCTCTTGAAAAAGAAGAACCTGTTTATTTTTTACTATATAAACCAACTGGCGTAATTTCAAGTGTATCAGATGATAAAGGAAGAAGTGTTGTAACAGACTTTTTCCCTGAAATTAGACAACGTTTATTCCCAATCGGACGCTTAGATTATGATACGTCTGGCGTATTATTGATGACAAATGATGGGGAATTTGCAAATGTATTAATGCATCCGAGATATAAAGTTGAAAAAACATATGTTGCAAAAATTAAAGGGCCATTAACAGGTGAGAAAATTCGCATGTTAGAACGAGGTGTTGCATTAGAAGATGGGAAAACAGCACCAGCACAAGTGAAAATTATTTCTTGGGACAAGCGTAAAGAGACTGCGATTGTACAATTAACGATTCATGAAGGACGTAATCGTCAAGTACGCCGCATGTTTGAAGCGTTAGATTGTAAAGTAGTGAAACTAAAGCGTGAACGCTACGCCTTTTTAGAAGTGGGTAACTTGCGACCTGGTGATGCGAGAGAATTGTCACCACATGAGGTGAAACAATTACGTGCATTGGCTTCTACAAAGCCGCGCTAATCGATAGTGTGAAACTTTCACCAGTGGAATGCTCCGCTGGTGATTTATTAAAAAATACATATATTTATCACTCGTCGAAGAGAGGGGAGACAATATGAAAAAAAATCGCTTATTATTTCGCGTTATTATTCTGCTCATTTTAAGCGGTGCTGTAGGATTTACACTTTATCAAGGATTTTTTGCTGATAAAGAGAAAATGCAAATTGGAAAAGAAGCACCTAACTTTGTTGTGACAGATTTAGAAGGAAAGAAAATTGAACTGAAAGATTTAAAGGGAAAAGGTGTATTTTTAAACTTTTGGGGCACTTGGTGTAAACCGTGTGAGAAAGAAATGCCTTATATGAACGAATTATATCCAAAGTATAAAGAAAAAGGCGTTGAAATCATTGCGTTAGATGCAGATGAAACAGATATTGCTGTTAAGAACTTTGTGAAACAATATGATTTGAAATTCCCAGTTGCTATTGATAAAGGAACAAAAATCATAGGCACATATGGGGTAGGACCATTACCGACAAGCTTTTTGATTGATAAAGATGGAATAGTAGTCGAACAAATTATAGGTGAACAAACGAAAGAACAGTTAGAAGAATATTTAAAGAAAATTACTCCGTAATAAAGAAAGCCTTTACATATGAGGTGCATACTTATAGTGCCTCTGATTTAAAAATTCTGAGTATTGCGGTAACTTGAGGTTAGAATATACAATAGTACATATAGATATAGGGGCGGTGAGAGTGTTGAAAGAAATTAAGTGTGAATGTGGACATGTTAATCCAATAGGAACTGTTTTTTGTGAAGCATGTGGGAAACCATTTGAAAGTAATGAAAATATAAAACTATTGGATATGCGCTATGAGGGGAGTGCTCGAAGATCTCTCACACAAACAAAAACGATAGTCGATAAAATTTGGAGCTTTTTCTCTTCTGTAAAAGTGGGTGTCTGGCTCATTGTAATCACTTTAGCTGCATCAGCGATAGGAACTATTTTTCCGCAAGAAATGTACATAACTCCAGGGATTGCACCAGCTGAGTATTATAAGCAAGAATATGGGTTTTTAGGGCAATTATACTATCAATTAGGATTTAATAATTTATACGGTTCGTGGTGGTATATGATTTTAATTGCTTCAATAGGTATTTCACTGGTGATATGTAGCTTAGACCGTGTTATACCACTTTATAAAGCTTTAAAGAAGCAAGGGGTGAAAAGACACCCTAGCTTTTTAAAGAGACAAAGATTATACGGGACTGGTACACCACAAGATGGTGACTTGGAAAGAGTGCAAAAGAATTTAAAGAAAGCAAACTATAATGTGAAAGTGGAAGACGGTAACATTTTAGCTGAAAAGGGACGGTTTTCACGCTGGGGTCCATATGTGAATCATATCGGTCTCATTATCTTTTTATTCGGTGCAATGCTCCGTTTTTTACCGAGTATGTACGTAGACGAAGCGCTTTGGTTACGTGATGGTGAAACGAAAGAAATACCAGGAACGGATGGTCAATACTATTTAAAAAACGAGAAATTTATAAAGGAAGTTTATGATAAAAGTAAGGACAAGGAAGTTTTTGATGAAGCAATTGACCGTGTAGGTGATAAAATGATTGCGAAAAACTTCCAAACGAATGCTGTATTATATAAAGCGGTCGGCGAAAATATAGCAGGACAAAAACCGAAATTAGAAAAAGTAAAAGAAGCGGAAATTCGAGTGAATGAACCGCTGAAATTTGATCAATTTGCTGTATATCAAGTGGATTACAAAGAAAGTGAATTTAAAAGCATGTCATTCCATTTGCAAAACAAAGAAAATAATCAAAAGTGGGGACCGATTAAAGTAGATTTAACGAATCCTACAGAAAAATTTGATTTAGGAAATGGTTATTCTTTAGAACTATTAAGCTATTTCCCTGATTTTTATTTTGACGAGAATGGAAGACCAAATACGAAAACGAAATTACCAAACAACCCTGCATTTGTGTTTAAAATGTTTACGCCTGAAACACCAGATGGTGAAGTGAGTTTTGTTGGTATTCAGCAAAATATAGAACCAGATGGGAATAACAAATATAAAATGTCCTTTGCAGGTGTTGAAATGCAAAATGCAACAGCACTTACTGTAAGGAAAGATTTAACGCTTTGGATTCTCGGTATTGGAGGATTTATATTTATGGTTGGTGTCATTCAAGGGATGTATTGGAATCATCGCCGTATTTGGATACAACGCGTTAATGATGAATGGTGGATTGCAGGACATACGAATAAAAATTGGTTCGGTTTAAAGAAAGATATTGAAAGAGTACTAGAAGGTACAGCAATTCCACAGCCAAGCGATAAAGTAGTGGATAAAAAAATTAGTTAAGGTGGGGAAACGATATGGTGCAAATAAGTAGTAACTTTCTCTTTACCGCATTTATTTTATATTTAATTGCAACTCTATTTTTCGGGGGAGCAATTAAAGAAAAAGGTCATAAATGGGCAAATATAGGAATAACGATTACAATTTTAGGGTTTATTGCACAAATAGTATATTTTGTTACGAGATGGATTGCATCAGGACATGCACCAGTTAGTAACTTTTTTGAGTTCGGTACGTTTTTCGGCATGATGCTTGTCGGAGCATTTATTGTCATGTATTTTATGTATCGCGTAAGTATAATCGGACTCTTTGCATTACCAGTTGCGCTTTTATTAATTGCCTATGCAAGTATGTTTCCGAGGGAAATATCTCCGCTTATTCCTTCTTTGAAAAGTAATTGGTTACATATTCACGTGACGACTGCAGCAGCAGGACAAGCAATTTTAGCAATTAGTTTTATTACGGGTGTTATGTATTTATTGAAAAATGTAGATCAATCAACGAGAAGTAAACGTACATTTTGGTTAGAAACGGTAGTGTTCACACTTGTTTGTACAGTTGGTTTTATTGCAGTGACAACGGTATTTTCTAGTATGAAATATGAAGCGAAGTTTCAATGGATTGATAAAAATGAACAACAAGTGGAAATGAAGTACAATCTTCCGGCTTTAGTAGGACCGCACGAAGGAAAGTTATTGACAGAAAATAAATTAGAACCGACAGTTGAAGTTCCAGCGATTGTAAATGCGAAAAAATTAAATACTGTTATTTGGTCAGTGTTAGTTGGGACATTACTTTATATTGTATTAAGACTTGTTTTACGCAAACGAGTATCGGCAGCACTTCAGCCGTTAGTAAAGAATACAAATAGTGATTTACTGGATGAAATCGGATATCGTTCTATTGCAATTGGATTCCCAGTTTTCACATTAGGTGCATTAATTTTCGCCATGATTTGGGCACAAATAGCGTGGACGCGTTTTTGGGGCTGGGATCCAAAAGAGGTTTGGGCGCTTATTACTTGGCTCTTTTATGCGGCGGTATTACATTTACGCTTATCAAAAGGGTGGCACGGAGAGAAGTCAGCGTGGTTAGCGGTAATTGGTTTTGCAATCATTATGTTTAACTTTATTGTAGTAAACTTAATTATCGCGGGTTTACATTCATACGCATAGAGAAATAAAATAGGAGAGTGAATGTCACTTTCCTATTTTATTTTTGTCAACTTTTCTTCTTTTTTGAGAAAAACATGACAAAGTAGCGGTTGATTTTGTAAAATGATGTCGAGGACATTATGTACTGTTCAAAAAAAATACATAGTTTTGGAAAAAAAATGAACAAACTTTATTATTCTTGTGAAGCATAATATGGGAAGTGAAACATTTAGAAGATTGCTTAAATAAACGAGAATAGCGCAACATACTAGTGTAGAAGGGTAGGTGTAAACCGTTGTGGTAAAAGTACGCAACGGGTAGAAATGGAAAATGAATCAAGAATTTTAATTGTAGACGATGAGGATCGTATTCGTCGTTTGTTGAAAATGTATTTAGAAAGAGAACAATACACAATTGAAGAAGCGGACAATGGTGATACAGCTTTAGAAATGGCGTTACAAAATGATTACGATTTGATCCTATTAGATCTTATGATGCCAGGTAAAGATGGTATTGAAGTGTGTAAAGGGGTTCGTGAGAAGAAAGCGACGCCAATTATTATGTTGACGGCAAAAGGTGAAGAAGTAAACCGAGTACAAGGGTTTGAGGTAGGAACTGATGATTATATTGTGAAACCATTTAGCCCACGTGAAGTAGTGCTTCGTGTGAAAGCGGTCTTACGCCGTTCTGTACCAACAACGTTCTTTACACAAGATACAACGACAAAAGATGTTACTGTGTTCCCTCATTTAACAATTGATAATGATGCACACCGTGTTACAGCAGATGGTAATGAAGTAAACTTAACACCGAAAGAGTACGAATTACTATTATTCTTAGCGAAAGCGCCTGATAAGGTATTTGATCGTGAGCAATTGTTAAAAGAAGTATGGCAATATGAATTCTTTGGAGATTTACGTACAGTTGATACGCATGTAAAGCGTTTACGTGAGAAGTTAAGCAAAAAATCACCAGATGCTGCGAAGATGATTGTTACCGTTTGGGGCGTAGGTTACAAGTTTGAGGTTGTGAACGACTGATGCTTTGGAGAAGTGTAGTAGGGAAGTTATGGATGACCATATTACTTCTCGTTTCGTTTGTGCTTGGATTTGTTGCGATTTTACTTTCACAGTTTTTTAGAACATATTATGTTGATATGAGTGAAGCTAGGCTTCAAAAAGTTGCAACAAGTGTTTCAGAGTTAATTGAAGAAGGTGCCGATGTAAAAACGATTGAGAATATCGCGTACAAATTCTCTGATCCACTTTCAAGGATCATTATTGTAGAAGATGGTAAAGAAATATCTTCTTCGCCGAAACAAGAAGGATTAGTCACTCTTACAATGGATGATTTGAAAGAAGATAAAGAATTAGCGGCTGTTTTTATAGACAAAAAAGAAATTAAGAATAACATTAGAAAAGCCTCTAATAGTAGAAAGAATAAAAACACTGAAAATGATATTATGATTGTCGGAAAACCAATGCATTCAAAAAATCAAAGTGCAGTGTTCGTATACGAATCTTTACAAGTACCGATACAAGGTATGGAGAGAACGACTGATTTTATATTCTTATCAGCAGGGATAGCGATTATATTAACAACGTTCTTTGCATTCTTCTTATCTACTCGAATTACAGCACCACTCCGTAAAATGCGTGAGGTTGCCTTTGAGGTCGCGCGTGGGAAGTTTGATGCGAAGGCTCCTATGGTATCTCAGGACGAGATTGGTGAGCTTGCAACGGCCTTAAATCAAATGGGGAAACAGTTGAAGTTTAATATGAATGCCCTGCAGCAAGAAAAAGAACAGTTAGCTAGTATTTTAAGTAGTATGGCAGATGGGGTTATTACGTTAAATCAAGAAGGTGAAGTCGTTGTAATTAATCCGCCGGCTGAACATTTCTTACAAGTTTGGCAAGAGGAAAAGGAAGTCGAGCTCAGTAAAAAACTACCTTCTGAACTTGTTGAACTATTCCATCTCGTTGTAGAAAGCGAACAACAACAAGTGGTTGAAATTAATTTACAAAAAGGGAACTATGTAGTTCTTATGACTCCGCTGTACAACCAAACGAAAATTCGCGGTGCTGTAGCTGTATTACGTGATATGACGGAAGAACGCCGTCTTGAGAAGATGCGTCAAGACTTTATTGCGAACGTATCACATGAACTTCGTACACCGATGGTAATGCTTCAAGGGTATAGTGAAGCGATTTTAGATGATATTGTGCAAACGAAAGAAGAAATTAATGAGTTTGTTCAAATCATTTATGATGAATCCGTTCGTTTAGGTAAACTTGTAAATGAATTATTAGATTTAGCGCGTATGGAAAGTGGTAATGTAGAGTTACATATAGGTGAAGTTGATATTCATCCTTTCGTTGAAAAAATAGGTCGTAAATTCCAAGGGATTGCAAAGGACAAAGAAGTCGCATTAACGGTTGATTTCCAAAATCCAATTGAGCAATACCCGTTTGATGCAGATCGTATGGAACAAGTATTGACGAATTTAATTGATAACGCAATTCGTCATACGAATGCAGGCGGACATGTAACGCTTGTAATCGATACGAAAAATAATGGTCTTACTTTTGAAGTACAAGATTCGGGCGCTGGCATTCCAGAAGAAGATATTCCATTTTTATTTGATCGTTTCTACAAAGCTGATAAAGCAAGAACACGTGGGAAAAAAGGTGGAACAGGGCTCGGGCTTGCGATTGCAAAAAACATTGTGCAAGGCCATGATGGTAAAATTGCTGTTTCAAGTGTTGTTGGAGAGGGAACTACATTCTCTGTATATTTACCGAATCGTATAATTTAGATATACGTTTTTAAAGTTGATAATGAATAAAGTTCTACTGTTTTTTATTTTTTTGTAAAATCAATTAAATAAATAATAGTAGAACTTTTTTTCTATCTCAGTCGAATGAAGAATAATAAGAGGGGTGTCGTGAAGTGATGAAATTATACACGAAAACAGGAGATAAAGGGACAACAAGTGTAATAGGCGGTAGAGTGGATAAAGATAATATGCGAGTTGAAGCATATGGCACGATAGATGAGGCGAATTCTCATATTGGATATGCAATGACTAAGCTACAAGGCGGGCCTTTTGGAGATATTTACAATGAACTTGAAAATATTCAACATGAACTATTTGATTGCGGGGGAGACTTGGCGATAGTAGAGGGGAAAATACCTTATAAAGTAACGATCAAAATGGTTGAAAGCTTAGAAAGAAGGATTGATTCGTATATAGAAGAAGCACCGCCGTTAGAGCGTTTTATTTTACCGGGTGGAAGCGAGTCGGCAGCTGCTATTCATATTGCACGTACAGTTGTAAGGCGAGCAGAACGATGTGTAGTGTCCTTGCAAAAAGAAGGGGAAATAAATGAAGTTGTTCTAAAGTATGTAAATAGATTATCTGATTATTTGTTTGCGGTAGCTAGAGTAATAAACGCTCGATTACAAGTAAAAGATGTGGAGTATAATCGCAGTGCAATCGTTTTTTGTGATAAAAATGAGAAGGAAGTGGAGTGATTCACTTTCTTTTTTTGTATACTTTTTTCTGTAATATACCAAAATAAGAGAAGGTATGGTGTTAATTAGAAAACGGAGGATGTATATGAAAGTGTTAAAATATGGCGTCATGTTATTGATGGTATTGTTTTTATCTCAATTACATGTGTACGCAGAGGGAAATCAATGGACATGGCCTGTTGAAGGGCAGATAAGTGATTATTTTGGGACAAGGCATGGAAAACACTACGGTATAGATATAGCGGCACCGATTGGCACGCCTGTGGCAGCTATTCAAGAAGGTAAGGTAACAAAGTCTTATTATTCAAGTAGTTATGGAAACGTTGTATTTATTAAACATGGAGAATATGAGGCTGTGTATGCGCATTTAAATAAGAGATATGTAGTTCAAGGGGATTATATTTCAAAAGGAGAAATAATTGGAGAAGTAGGAAATACAGGAGAATCGAGAGGTGCACACTTACATTTAGAAGTTCATCAAGGAAGATGGACGATGGCGAAAAAGAATGCGATGAATCCATTGCTTGTTCTAAATGAACAGAGAAATGAAGTTGTTTCCTCATCCTTATATGTCGTCCAAAAAGGGGACACTTTAGTTAGTATTGCACGGAAATTTAGTATGTCAGTTAAGGAAGTTAAAGATAAAAATGGACTGCAGCAAGATTGGATTTATCCAAATCAACAATTATACGTAAAGTAAAAAAAAGAGCTAGTTAAACTAGCTCTTTTTTTTACCAAAAAATAAAGACACATATAAATCCAGAAATAGCTAAGTAGCTATATAAGTAAAATACTTTCGTTCTTGTTTTTTCGTTCGTTCGAAATAGTACAATAGTCGGTTCAATTAAACCGATTGTCAAACAAAGTAAACCAAGAAGCATACAACCGATTGAAATGGAGTACAGGGCGATTTGTGGCGCTTGAAATGGAATCATCCATTTTAATAAAAATGCAATAAGTGCAGTGTAGCAAATGCTGCCGATGTATTTATTCAACGGTGCATTAGAACGGAACCCTGGAAGTTTTTTCAAGAAAGAACGGGAAACAACTTCAGTTTGTAAAGATGTGTGCTCTTCAATTATTTTTTGAGCTTCTTTTCCTTTTTGGAAAAGGGATAATATCCAGTTTCGCTCACCTTGAAAAATAAATTGAGAAGTTGTCAAATAATGATCCACCTTCACTTTATTCCAACTCTTCCACGGGTGACGCTCACACAGTTTTAATTTACTCTCTGTTTTTTTATCATACTGATAAATACTGATGCCATCTTCATCGAAAGCAGCATAGTATGTCTCGCTTGAGAATGTGCCTAAATCAATTGGACAGTAGAAAAGTAATTCTTTTTTTAAGTAAAAGTATTCTTTTCTTAAGTTTTTTTTCATTGCTTCTCGAATAGAGTGTCTCTTTTCTTTTTTCATGACATTTCCTCCATAATCCAGAAAATGTTCTTATCTTAACAATTCAACATCTTATCACTTTTCATTATATATGACTAGGGGATTCATAGGGGAAATGCCGAATACTAAAAAATCTGGGGTGTATTGTAAAATATAGTGATTGGTTTTGATTATATAAAATTAATAACTTATTTTTAATAAGTTACACTTTTTTTGTTCACAATACGATTATGTTGTTGTATAATAAAGTGGAAAATAGAATATCGGTCTATCTTCGGGGCAGGGTGAAAATCCCGACCGGCGGTGATGAACAGTATGTAATTTTGTTCTAAGCCCGCGAGCCGTTAAGGCAGGATTTGGTGTGATTCCAAAGCCGACAGTATAGTCTGGATGGGAGAAGATGGAGGTTCAAGCGTTCAAAAAAGATATGGATTTGAACGTCTGTTTGATGTGCCTTAAATTCTCCCTTTGTGTAAAACACAAAGGGTTTTTTCGTTCTATGAAAAAGTAGGCATAGCAGAACCTTTCCACTTTCCATGAGAAGATCGATGGAAAAGGAGAGAGAAAGATGAAACAAAAAAACAGTGTAGTGCAGATGGTGAGTGTAGCGATGCTAAGTAGTATTGCATATTTACTGATGATGTTGGATTTCCCGTTTCCAGGGCTTCCGCCATTTTTAAAAATTGATTTTAGTGATGTACCAGCTCTAATTGCAGCAATTATTTTCGGGCCAGTTGCAGGGATAATTGTAGAGGCGATAAAGAATATTTTACATTACGGAATTCAAGGGAGTTTAACGGGAGTGCCAGTTGGAGAAATTGCTAACTTTATTGCAGGGTGTTTATTTATTGGACCGGCAGCTTTCTTATTTAGAAAGTATCGTACTGTTAAGAGTTTAACGACAGGATTAATGCTAGGGACAATTACAATGGCGCTCATTATGAGTGTATTAAATTACATCATTATATTCCCAGCTTACACTTGGTTTTTAAATTCACCAGCTATGTCTAGCGAGGCTATAAGAACAACGGTTGTAACGGCAATCTTACCATTTAATTTGATTAAAGGAATTGTTGTGACAATTGTATTTGTAGCGTTATTCTCACGCCTGAAAGTATGGGTGTTTGCAAAAATGAAAAATGCATAAAATATAAAATAAAACCATTAGTAGTATGGAGCTACTAGTGGTTTTTTATTAAGTAGAATGAAAATAGAAAACAAAAAATATCCCTCATATTAATGAGGGATATTTTTTGAAGTTAATAAAAGACTATTCGAATTTTAAAGAGTCGCCATCAAATGATTCATCAGCAACTTTAATTGAGTCAGTTGGACAACCTTCGAATGCATCCATCATATCTTCAATCAATACATCTGGAATTTCAACGATACCTTGGTTATCGTCTAACGTTACAAATGCAATACCTTCATCATCATAATCATAAATGTCTGGTGCAGCAGCGCCGCAAGCACCACATGCGATACAAGTATCTTTATCAACGATTGTATATTTTGCCATCTTTTTTCCCTCCTGATAATATGTATGTGAAAAGCTCGCCATAAAAATTATAACCTTATTGTAAAACGGTTTTTAAAACTTTTCAACATAAAATTATAATGATAATCCTTATCAATTAGAGTGTCAACTAATTTTTGCATTATGTCATAAGATTTTCAAAATACGTAAATGTTATTTCGTTTGGTACAATATACTATATACAAGTACATAGTGCCGATATGATAAGTTTAATGAGTAACATAGAATGGTGCAATCATACTAAAAAGTAATTAAGCTAGATTGAAAGGTGGAAGCGGTAATGCAACTACAATATACTTTATTGTATTGTTTAAAACAATTGAATGGTGAAAGGACCGTTTCTTCTATTTATTATTTATTAAAAGGAAAACGATCTTCGCAAACGTTACAAGATGGAAATATGTTCCGAATTTCATTTTTGTTTGGAATATATAAATCGTTAAATAGAACAGACTATGATCGGGAAGTTGCAAAGTTGTTGCAAGTAGATTTGATTCGAGAAATACATGAAAATACATATTTGTTAACATCTAAAGGTAAAATGCAGTTACATACATGGGAGGAAGTGTATGCTTTTCCCGCGCATTTACATGGTTTACACTATGGTGAATTAGGTGAAACATTTTGGAAACGATTATCATTAATTATTCAAACTATATCTAATTTACAACAGAATAATACGAAGTTTATTCCCATTCAACAAGATACAGAAATAATGATGTGGGTAAAACGTTTTTTAACAGGTATACCATATAGGCGAAGTGAATTGGCTAAAAGATTATGGAAAGAAATACATAATCTTTTAGGAAAAGGTGATGTGGTAGAAGCGACGATTGTAACATATAGATTAACAGGATATGAACGTATCGGTTGTACATTGCAGCAATTAGCGGAAATTACGAAACAAGATATATTCCGGGTGTATTTTTTATTTTGGGGTACAATTCACTTCTTTATACAAGAAGTTCGCGATAAAGAAAATGAATTTCCTCTATTAGCTGAGATTATCTCTTATCCAAATGAGAGAGCTGAATTATTTAGTTTATCAACGAAAAAAACATATAATTTTTGGAGACAAGGACGCTCTTTAGATGAAATAGCGACAATTAGAAATTTAAAGGTTGCAACGATAGAAGATCATTTTGTTGAAATTGCTTTGCGGGAAAAAGAGTTTTCAATCGAGATGTTTATGGAAAAAGACAAAATAGATAAAGTGACAAAAGTAATTGAGGCATTACAAACACGTAAGTTGCGTGAGTTGAAACAAGCGGTTGGAGAGGGTATCTCTTATTTTGAAGTTCGTCTTGTATTGGCGCGGATGGAGGGTATAAATGAAGCTTGAGGAATATTTATATAGATGGTTTGGATATTCTGAATTTCGTCCAGGACAAAAAGGGGTAATTACAGATTTGTTAGAAGGAAAAGATGTTATAGCAATGCTCCCGACTGGAAGAGGGAAGTCTATGTGCTATCAACTTCCTGGGTTAATGCAAGAAGGAACCGTGCTTGTTGTATCACCATTATTATCTTTGATGGAAGATCAGGTTACACAATTAAAGTATGTTGTGAAAAACCGAGTAATAGCATTTAATAGTTTTCGGACATTACATGAAAAAAGAGAAGCGATGAAAAAATTAGCTTCATATAAATTTATTTTTGTTTCACCAGAGATGTTGCAGTCGGAAGTGTTAATAAGAGAATTGAAGAAAGTTCATATTTCATTGTTTGTTGTGGATGAGGCTCATTGTATTTCACAATGGGGTTATGATTTTAGACCAGACTATAAAAAACTAAATGTAGTCATTGAGAATATCGGGTCTCCTACGGTGCTAGCATTAACGGCAACAGCGACAAAAGATGTACTCCGGGATATAGCAGAAAGTTTAGATTTGAAGAAAGTGACGCAGCATGTATACTCTATTGATCGTCCAAATATCGCAATGGAAGTACAATTTGTGGAGACGATAGAAGAGAAGAAAGAAGCACTTTTGGACCAGGTGATGTATTTACAAGGGCCAGGGATTGTATATTGTTCAAGCAGAGCGTGGACAGAACGTTTAACGGAATATTTAAGAGGAAAAGGCGTGACTGGTGTCGCTTTTTATCATGGTGGTATGGAACATGAAGAGCGTATGTTAATTCAACAGCAGTTTATGAATGACCAGTTGCAGCTTGTAATATGTACAAGTGCTTTTGGTATGGGAGTAAATAAGTCGAATACGAGCTATATTATTCATTTTCATTATCCGACTAATGTAGCTTCCTATTTACAAGAAATCGGAAGAGCTGGAAGAGACGGTGAACCGAGTATAGCTATCTTACTATGTAGTCCGTTAGATCACGATTTACCAATTTCAATAATTGAAGATGAATTGCCAAGTCAGTCGCAAATACAATTTTTATTCTCTTTACTACAAGAAAGAATGTTTCCAACGAAAGAATTACCAATAGAAGAGGTAGAAGAAATTTGTTATAATGCAGCAAGATTTAATGAACAGTATTGGCGTTTCATCCGCTATCATCTCGAACAGCTTGGAATCATACAACAGCGAAAATTAAAATTAGAGAGCTTGTCAGATGAAATTATGAACAGATTAATAGCTGAAGTAGAAATAAGGCTACGTAATAAATATAGTGAGCTAGAAAACATGAAATCGTGGATACAAGTGAAAGAATGTAGGCGTGAATATTTGTTGCAACAGTTCGGTTATAGAAAAGAGAACGAGTTGAAAAATTGCTGTGACTATTGTGGTATTACAAAAACAGATTATAAAAAAAGACAAGCGCAACAATCGGATTTCGACTATAATTGGGAAACAGAGTTACAAAAGCTTTTCGGTCTAGAAAAGATGGGGGAATGATGAACATTCAAAGGCATAATATTGAAGATATGAGTCCGAAAGAAATAAGGCTGAATCTGTATATCACACAGTTCATTATTATCGGTATCGGTTGTTTACTAGCATATATATTATTCCGAGATATAAAATCGGTGTATAGTCTGTGGAAGTGGGAACCGGTGTCTATACTTATAATAGGTGGCTTGTTGGCGATTGGTATTGTGTTATTAGATTATGTTGCAATGCGAGTATTTCCAGAGTCTTGGTTTGATGATGGTGGTATTAACGATAAGATGTTTCAAGGAATGTCAGTTATGCACCTACTCGTTATTACGTTCATTATCGGCTTTGCAGAAGAATTTTTATTTAGAGGTGTAGTGCAGACGCACTTTGGAATTGTAATAGCCAGTTTAGTATTTGCAGTGTTACATATTCGGTATATAACAAAGCCATTTTTGTTTTGTTTCGTCTGTTTCATTAGTTTTGTCTTTGGTTATGTATTTGAATGGACAGGGAATTTATTTATAACAATCTTTGCACACTTTCTTGTTGATTTTATAATGGGACTCCAATTAAGAAAATAAATGGAAGGTGGTGGTGAACAACATGAGAAAACGAATTCCTGATTTCGAAGAGGAATTAGAAGTTGAGCGAGTGGAAGAAAAAGAAAGTTTACCGCCGCGTAGTGAAATTCATAGAAATAAAGAGAAAAAAGAAAAGTTTAAAATGAATCATATTTTCGTCCGAGTTTTAACATTTCTATTCATATTACTACCAATTAGTATCTTATGGTATACAGATAAATATATTCAGGTGAAAAGTGATGGTAATAACGCTGGGAAAAGTGCGTTTGAGGTCATTTTCTTTGATTCAGCTAAATCTGAGTCTGAGGCAACATCTGAGAAAGTAGTAACGCATACAGTGAAAGAAGGGGAAACTTTAGAAAGTATAGCGAAGCAATATTTTTCAGATGAAACTGGGATTGAAGTGATTAAAAAGTATAATGATTTACAAGAAGATGAAGTGAATGTAGGTCAAGAAATAAAAATTCCGATAAAAGATAAGTCCGCAAAGCAGGATAGCTAGTAACATACCTACTATAAAAACGGAGGATTATCTTTATGAGGAAGGGAGTAAAAAATATATGATATGGATTATCTTATTAAGTGCTCTCATATGTATTGGTATTATATTTCTTCTTGTAATGTATACAGAAGCGATGCGTAATACTGTGTTAGAACATACTTTACTTTTTGAAGAATTTCCGAAAAGTTTTCAAAAAGTAAAGGTGTTTTTTATTTCTGATATTCATAGAAGGGTCATTTCAAGTTCATTAATTGAACAAGTAAAAGGAAAAGTAGACCTTGTAATTATTGGCGGTGATTTAGCGGAAAGAGGCGTCCCTTTATCGAAAATTTCTGCAAATATACAAAAGTTAAGAGCGATAGCTCCTGTATATTTTGTATGGGGAAATAATGATTATGAGATTGAATATCATGAATTAGATGCTTTGTTATTAGAAAATAATGTGAAAGTTTTAGATAATACAAGAGTTGTATTTGAGTCTGAACTAGGAGAAAAAATTTGTTTACTCGGTATAGATGATGTTGGTTTGAAGCGTGATCGTTTAGATTTAGCGTTGGCTGATTGCAAAGAAGATGGTTTTCGCATATTAATTAGCCACAACCCTGATATAATAAATAAAATGTCTGGAAAAGAACAAATTTCACTTGTGTTAAGTGGACATACACATGGAGGACAGATTCGATTATTCCCATCTAAAAAATATTTAAAAGGTGGCGTATATAAGCATTCAAATATGACTCTTTTTGTTAGTAATGGGTATGGAACAACGTTGATTCCACTTCGCTTCCGAGCACCTGCTCAAACACATATTATTACGTTATGCGGAGGGAAATGATGCCAACTCTAAACGGGAAATATAACATAAAAGCTGTTTCGAATATAATTGGAATTCAGCCGAGTACGCTTCGTGCATGGGAAAGACGATATCAAATTATTGCCCCAAAGCGGAATCATGCGGGGCATCGATTATATACAGAAGAACATATTCAAATTTTGAAATGGTTAATGGACAAGGTTTCTTCCGGCATGATGATTGGACAAGCAGTTCAATTATTAGAAGAGAATCGTTTGCAGAGTAATGTTCAAAAAGAAATACATTACGATAGAGAAGTTGTTTTAGTGGACGATTTACTGCAAGCTTTGTTAAAATTTGATGAAATTACAACTTCTGCATTGTTAAACGAGGCTTTCAGTATTTATGCAACAGAAAAAGTCATAGCAAGTATTGTTCTTCAAGTGTCAAATAAATTGTTAACGTTAAAAAATAATAATGAAGTTACAATGGTGCAATTCCAATATGTCGTATCATTTTTACAAACTCGTCTAGGAATGGTGTATCATAATGCATCATCATTTTCTTCTATACACAAAGTTGTCGTGTTAGAAAATAATATGTTGAAAGGGTTTGTTTTCTCAACGTATTTACGCTTAAAAGGATATGAGGCGATATATATTAGGTCAAGCTTAGTGGAAGATGGTATTTTGTTAGCTGTTGAGCAAATACAACCTACATATGTAGTAGTCTCTTTTAATGAGGAACGAGAACTTAAGAACGCGATGAAAGACATGAATTTGTTGCAAGAAAAAAGTGAGAAACTTTCTGTTGGATTTATAGGAGAAATAGGTGCTCGAGATCAGTTGAACATTCAAACATGCCTAATTGGTGATACGAAAGAAGAATGGGATGATTGGTTAAAAATGTTAGAATAGTTGTTCGAAAAGAACCATCTATTTTCTATTTCATATAATAAAAATTATATTCATTGGTTACGTAGGGAGGGTATGAGATGAGGCTGGAACGATTAAATTACAATAAGATAAAAATTTTCTTAACATTTGATGATTTATCTGAACGAGGGTTAACAAAAGAAGATTTGTGGAGAAATGCACCGAAAGTACAGCAATTATTTCGTGATATGATGCAAGAAGCAAATAAGGAACTAGGGTTTGAAGCGGATGGCCCGATTGCAGTTGAAGTATTTTCTCTACAAGCGCAAGGAATGGTCGTAATTGTAACGAAAGAACATCAAGATGTGGATACAGATGATGAGTTCCGTGACGAGTTTATTGAAATGCAAGTGACTCTAGATGAAAGCGAGCATATACTTTATGAGTTTGCTACACTAGATGACGTAATTAACCTGTCGAATCGTTTATAT
The DNA here is from genome assembly GCF_019837435.1 of Bacillus sp. 16GRE42. Taxonomy (NCBI): domain Bacteria; kingdom Bacillati; phylum Bacillota; class Bacilli; order Caryophanales; family Bacillaceae; genus Bacillus; species Bacillus sp. 16GRE42. The sequence goes on along the minus strand of NZ_JADAXF010000002.1, from coordinate 168,110 downwards.
AACCTTGATGTAACTGGCGGAAAACTATATACGTGGGATGGGCGTTTCTATCTTTGGATGGAAGAAGAGGAGCAAGTTCAATTACTGAAGGCAGATTTTATAGCTATTTTAGCGGAATATGGTAATCCGTCTACAGCAACTATTTATCGTCTAATGGAGTATGGTAAAGAATTAATGGCTTCTCAAGCAATTGAACAAATACACAATTACTTTGTGAAAAAACAAAACCTTAGCTAATATAACAAAGCTAAGGTTTTGTTTTTTATTTGGAGAAACCTAAAATGTTGGTCTGAAAATGTCAAAACGATTGATGGTATAGCGGGAATCATAAATATTTGGGTGCTCTTTACTATACTTAAAAATATCTTCTTAAGTTGTTATATATAAGTAAAATAAAAAATATTTAAATATTTAAGTATTTTACTTTTCTAAAAGCGATAAAAGGACTATAATGATAGTGAAAACGCTTGCAACAGGAAATAGTTTGTATATATTTGTTAGCGTTTTCTATTGCATTCCAAATTTAACGGTGTATACTAGGCAATGAAGGTTTACTAAACAAGTGAAATTACAGGGGGTTTACTTACTATGGTAGCCGAAAAGGGAACTCAAACAAAAACACAACAACAAAGGGAACAACATTTTGAACTATTGAATTCGACACAAATTGTTATTAGTGAAGCATTAGAAAAATTGGGTTATCCAAACGAAGTATATGAATTATTAAAAGAACCAATTCGTATGATGACAGTGAAAATACCAGTTCGTATGGATGACGGGACTGTTAAAATATTTACAGGATATCGTGCACAACATAATGATGCTGTTGGTCCAACGAAAGGTGGAATTCGCTTCCATCCGAATGTAACAGAAAATGAAGTGAAAGCACTTTCAATTTGGATGAGTTTAAAATGTGGTATTGTTGATTTACCATACGGTGGAGGTAAAGGTGGAATTATCTGTGACCCACGTGAAATGTCATTCCGTGAGTTAGAAAGATTAAGCCGCGGTTATGTACGAGCAATTAGCCAAATCGTAGGACCGACGAAAGATATTCCAGCTCCAGATGTATTCACAAACTCTCAAATCATGGCATGGATGATGGATGAATATAGCCGTATTGATGAATTTAATTCACCAGGATTTATTACAGGTAAGCCACTTGTATTAGGTGGATCACATGGACGTGAAACAGCAACGGCGAAAGGTGTAACAATTTGTATTCGCGAAGCTGCAAAAAAACGCGATATTGATATTAAAGGTGCACGCGTTGTTGTTCAAGGATTCGGTAATGCTGGTAGCTTCTTAGCTAAATTTATGCATGATGCAGGCGCGAAAGTTATTGCAATCTCGGATGCTTACGGTGCATTGCATGATCCAAACGGATTAGATATTGATTATTTATTAGACCGTCGTGATAGCTTCGGTACAGTAACAAAACTATTTAATAATACAATTTCAAACAAAGAATTGTTAGAACTGGATTGCGACATTTTAGTTCCAGCTGCAATTGAGAACCAAATTACAGAAGAAAATGCTAATAATATTAAAGCGAAAATCGTTGTTGAAGCTGCAAATGGTCCAACAACATTAGAAGCAACTAAAATTTTAACAGATCGCGGAATTTTACTTGTTCCAGACGTATTAGCAAGTGCTGGCGGTGTGACAGTATCTTACTTTGAGTGGGTACAAAATAACCAAGGTTACTACTGGACTGAAGAAGAAGTAGAACAACGTTTAGAAAAAGTAATGGTAAGATCATTTGATTCTATTTATGAAACAGCACAAGTTCGTAAAGTGAACATGCGCTTAGCTGCGTATATGGTCGGTGTTCGTAAAATGGCTGAAGCAAGTCGCTTCAGAGGTTGGGTATAATATTATATCGTGAGAAAACGTGATTCCTTTCGAGGGAATCACGTTTTTTTTGTTGAAGTATTAGTGTGAGGTGTTGTATATGGAAAATGAAATGATGGAACGAGTAGAACAATTAGAAGAAAAGGTTAAGAGGTTAGAGGGAGAACTCTCAAGAACGATGAAAGCCCGAAAAACAAGTAACGTTCGGATGTTCGGAGAAGGACTACTGTTTTTAATATTTGGTGCAGTTGTAGTAGGGCCGATTATCGCTTTTGTAATCTCGATTCTTACTTGGATTGTTGAAAAATAAAATAAAAACAAAAAAGAACGCTTGTTCTGCACGAACAAACGTGCTATACTTTCCTTAGATAAACAAAACGGAAATGATTTTAAGGAGAGATAAATGATGAAAATGACAGTAGACCAAAGATTTATGATGCCAGCAGATGTTGTAGAACGAGTGGAAGTATTAAGAAACAAACAAAGTAAGCGCGGCACATTATTACAATCTGTAAATAAATTTTTCGGTTTAGATACGAAAGAAGATTGTGTTTGGTTTTACGGTTTTTATGGAGTTGCTGTAAGTATTTTATTATTTATGGTGTTCACATCAAATATTTTCGATTTTCTCTTCGCGTAAGAAATATGCGATAAGGACATTGCTACCGAATACATATATAAAGAAGTAAGGTAATCTTCTGAAGTGGGAGTTGGTAGTAATGGCGATGTTTCCTATAGAGCGTAACTATATTGGGTATGGAAGTTCACGACCGGGAATTCCTCTTTCTAAAGTAAGGTTTATTGTAAGTCATGATACGGGGAACCCTGGTAGCAATGCGATAGGGAATCGGGATTATTTTAATGAAATACAACCGAAAGCTTCGGCACATACATTTATAGATGATAAAACAATATTGGAAATTGTTCCTATAAATGAAGTTGCCTATCACGTTCGATATGGTGTGCCGACAGATAATGACTTATATGGTTATGATGCCAATAAGGCTGCCATTGGAGTGGAACTTTGTTATGGCGGTGATGTTAACTTTTGGGAAGCATATACCCGTTTTACGTGGTATCATGCGTATTTATGTCAAAACTTCGGCTTGAATCCGAAGAAAGATATCGTATCACATAAAACACTTGACCCAGCTAGAAAGATTGATCCTGAAAATGTATTAGGGAAACAAGGTATTAAATTTCAGCAGTTTTTAGCAGATGTCTATCGGATGTACGTTTCGTTTAGATGACAAATATATGAAAAATGAATACAATAAAGATAGGTGCCTACTGCTGTAAGTAGGTTTTTTCTTGTTTTTATAAATAGCGTATTGGTAGAAGACTAGGAGTGAGCTGAGTATGCAGAAAGAAACAGCTATCATAATTGGAGGCGGTCCGTGCGGATTAGCAGCAGCGATTTCGTTGCAAAAGGTAGGGATAAATCCGTTAGTAATTGAAAAAGGAAACATTGTAAATGCGATTTATAATTATCCAACTCATCAAACATTTTTCTCTTCTAGTGAAAAATTAGAAATTGGTGATGTAGCTTTTATTACAGAAAATCGTAAGCCAGTTCGAAATCAAGCGCTTGCGTATTATCGTGAAGTAGTAAAGCGTAAATCTGTACGTGTAAATGCTTTTGAGCGAGTGGAGAAAGTACAAAAAGATGGAGAAGTTTTTCATGTTGAGACAACAAAGCGTGACGGAAGTAAAGAAATATATATAGCGAAATATGTTGTTGTAGCAACTGGATATTATGACAATCCAAATTATATGAATGTTCCTGGCGAGGAACTGAAGAAAGTAGCTCACTATTTTAAAGAGGGACATCCTTATTTTGATCGAGATGTAGTAGTTATAGGTGGGAAAAACTCGAGTATAGATGCCGCGTTAGAACTTGTTAAAACCGGTGCGCGTGTAACGGTTTTATATCGCGGAAGTGAGTATTCACCAAGCATTAAGCCGTGGATTTTGCCGGAGTTTGAGGCGTTAGTACGAAGCGGCACAATTCAAATGCATTTCAGGGCTCACATGAAAGAAATTACTGAACATACAGTAACGTTTACAGTCGATGATGAGGCATATACAATCCAAAATGATTTTGTATTTGCGATGACTGGTTACCATCCTGATCATAGTTTCTTAACGAAGATGGGTGTTCGGATTGATGAAGAAACAGGACGTCCGATTTATGCAGAGGATACAATGGAAACGAACGCTGAAAATATTTTCATTGCAGGTGTAATTGCTGCTGGAAATAATGCAAATGAAATATTTATTGAGAACGGTCGATTTCATGGGGATGCGATTGCGCAAACCATTGCGTCAAGGGAAATATAAAAAGAAGCTGTCGAAATAAACTTCGACAGCTTCTTTTTAATTGTGCATAAACATATTTTGGATTGTTTCATGAGAATTTGTATTCTCTAATGCAACTAATAATTTAATACGTGCTTTTTGAGCATTTAAACCGTATGTGAATACAATACCCATATCTTTTAATTGTTTGCCGCCACCTTCATATGAATATACATCTTGCACGATGCCATTGAAACAGCGAGAAACTAATACGACAGGAATTCCTTTGTCGATTAATCGTTCTAGACTAGGAAGTGTTCTTGGAGGTAAATTACCTTGTCCAAGTGCTTCAATAACAATCCCATCTACTGGAAGGTTTTCAATTGCTCCTAACAATGTATCGTCCATACCAGCGTATGCTTTTAGAACAACTACGTTTTTAGAAACCTTATTTACTGAATATGTTTCATGGTGTACTAAAGCGTGATGGAATACAACGCCGCGCTTTGTTACCATACCAATTGGTCCATACTGTGGACTCTGGAATGTTGCCACGTTACTTGTATGTGTTTTCGTTACATTTGTAGCGCAATGGATTTCGTCGTTTAATACGACTAAAACACCTTTTTCAGCAGCTTCACTACAGCTAGCTACTTTTACAGCCGATAAGAAGTTATATAGACCATCAGCACCTAATTCATTACTAGAACGCATTGCACCTGTTACAACGATTGGAATAGTTGCTTGCACTGTTAAATCTAAGAAATAGGCTGTTTCTTCTAATGTATCCGTACCATGCGTAATGACTACGCCATGAATGTTGTCTTGTTTTACTCTTTCATCAATGATGACTTGTAATTGTAACATTTCGCTCGGTGTCATATGAGGAGATGGTAGATGGAACACGTCTTCAACGATTAAATCAACATCGCCTTCTAAATCAGGAATAAATTTTAAAAGAGGATTTTTTTCACCTGGTTGTACGACCCCAGTTTCTTTATCTTCCTCCATTGCAATTGTTCCACCTGTGTGTAAAACTAGGATTCTTTTCAATGCTTATACCCCTTTCAAGTTGAAAAATACATTTAGAACATAACATGTTTTGAGTAAATTCGACAATGGAAATGTATAAAAGTATGCCTCGAAAATGACAATAAAGTTAGCTGCTATATATACGATGTATAAAATCACGAAACGAAATGTGTAAATGTAGGATAGGAGGGAGCAATTACATTGAAAAAGATGGAGAAAATTTTTATTCGTATATTAGTAATACAATTCATTTGTCTTTCTGTTGTGCAATTGTTATTTATACATAAGTCATCAGTGAAATATTTATCTAAAATTGTTTATTATGAAGGTGTCATGGTAAAAAACAAAGCAGAAATCTTACAGGTGAATAGGTAGTTTTCATTTTCTTCTATGGAGGATTATGCTACAATAATTGAGGATTTAATGACGTGAAGCAAATGAGAAGAAGCAGGAGAATACCTGCTTTTCGTTTTGTTTTATAAGTGAAAAAATGAGGTGTTACAATGGATAAACGAATTTCAATTGCTATAGATGGTCCAGCAGCTGCTGGAAAAAGTACGGTTGCAAAAGTTGTGGCAAAGAAACTTTCTTACGTTTATATTGATACAGGCGCAATGTACCGCACGATTACATATGCAGCCCTTGAACAAAAAGTGGACATTGAAAATGAAGAGAAGTTAATGGAAGTTGTAAAGAATGTAAATATTGAGTTTCAGCAAGGAGAAAATACACAACTTGTATTTTTAAATGGACAAGATGTTTCTGAAGTAATTCGTACACCTGAGGTGACGAATCGAGTATCTATTGTGGCGAAACATCGCCTTGTTCGTGAAGAAATGGTACGTCGTCAACAAGAGTTAGCGGAAAAAGGCGGCGTTGTAATGGATGGCCGTGATATTGGTACACATGTGTTACCAGATGCTGAAGTGAAGATCTTTATGCTTGCTTCTGTTGAAGAAAGAGCAGAAAGAAGACATTTAGAAAATATAAATAAAGGTTTCGATTCTAATTTAGAGCAGTTAAAAAAAGAAATTGCTCAGCGTGATAAATTAGATTCAGAACGCGAAGTTTCTCCTCTAAAGAAAGCTGATGATGCATTGGAATTAGATACAACTTCTTTATCAATTGAAGAAGTTGTCCAAAAAATTATGAGTATTGTTTCAGGAGTGTTTGCGAAATAAAGAAAGGGGATAACCTCTTTCTTTATTGTTTATATAGCAATGTAAAGGATGCGTGAATTGTGAGTCTCTTTCCTTGACAAATGATCGGATTTGTAAGAAGTTAGTAAAAGAAGGATAAAACTTTCAGAATATATTCGCTATTATATTTCAAAACATACTTTCTTCAAGATGATTTTGCTGTATACTATTTATATAGGTTTAATATATTTTCTAGTGAAATGTATGAAAACTGAGTATGTGATGATAAATTCTTAAACATGCAAATGAAAACATATGTTTTCATTTCGTATATACATAAAAATGCTTTGTCAATTCTGTAGGGAGGTATTTCCATGGTAGAGAAAATGAATGAAGAAGTTATGGATTCAAAAGAATTACAAGTTGGTGACGTTGTTACAGGTTCTGTAACGAAAGTTGAAGAGAAACAAGTGCTTGTAAATGTTGGATACAAAACAGATGGCGTAATTCCAATTAGTGAATTAGCTAACGTTCATATTGAAAAAGCAAGCGATGTTGTAGAATTAGATCAAATACTAGAATTGAAAATTATTAAATTAGAAGAAGATGATCTTGTCTTATCTAAACGTGCTGTTGATGCAGAAAAAGCATGGGTAGAATTACAAGAGAAATTTACTTCTGGTCATGTGTTTGATGTTACTGTAAAAGATATCGTGAATGGTGGATTAGTTGTGGACCTTGGTGTTCGTGGTTTTATCCCAGCTTCACTTGTAGAAGTACATTATGTAGAAGATTTTACTGACTATAAAGGCAAAACATTAGCCGTGAAAATTGTTGAATTAGACCGCGAAAAAAATCGTGTAATCCTTTCGCATAAAGCAGTAGTAGAATTAGAACTAGATTCTAAGAAAAAAGAAGCGATTTCTTCATTAAAAGAAGGAGACGTTGTTGAAGGAACAGTGCAACGATTAACGGATTTTGGTGCTTTCGTTAACGTTGGTGGTGTGGACGGTTTAGTTCATATTTCACAAATTTCACACGAACGTGTAGAGCAACCTTCTGAAGTATTAGAGCAAGGTCAAAAGGTAAAGGTAAAGGTATTATCTGTTGATGCTGATACACAACGTATTTCTTTATCAATTAAAGCAGCTCAGCCAGGACCTTGGGAGAATGTTGCTGGCGAAATAAAAGCTGGAGATATTCGTGAGGGAGTAGTAAAACGTCTTGTTACATTCGGTGCATTCGTTGAAATTTTACCTGGCGTTGAAGGTCTTGTGCATGTATCTCAAATTGCAAATCGTCACGTGAAAAATCCAAATGAAGTATTGGAAATGGGACAAGAAGTAAAAGTGAAAGTGCTTGAAGTCCATGTTGCAGAGAAACGTATTTCTTTAAGTATAAAAGAAACGCTTGAGGAAAATAATGTAATTGAGGATTACAGTCAGTATGAACCAAATGCTGATTCTGCTACTTTCCAATTAAGTGATATTATTGGTGAACAACTGAAAAAATTAAAGAAATAAAGAGGGGTACAAGTGGTAAGGGCAAAACGTAAATTAGATCATATTGAATACGCTCTTTCTACTGGTCAGTCTCGTACGCATGGCTTTCATGATATTGATTTTGTGCATCAAGGATTGCCAAATTCAAGTTATGACTCAATAACATGTGAAACAAAAATCGGCGAACTTTCACTAAGTTCGCCGATTTTTATCAATGCGATGACTGGTGGTGGGGGAGAGAGAACGTTACATATTAATGAGCAATTAGCATATGTAGCGAAACATCATAATCTTGCTATGGCTGTAGGGTCGCAAATGGCGGCGTTAAAAGATGAAAGTGAGGCTGCTTCTTATAAGATTATCAGAAAGGTAAACCCGAATGGTGTTTTCTTTGCTAATTTAGGTAGTGAGGCAACTATCGAACAAGCAGAGCGTGCCGTTAATATGATTGAAGCGAATGCATTGCAAATTCATTTAAACGTCATACAAGAGTTAACGATGCCAGAAGGAGACCGTGACTTTACTGGTGTACTTCAGCGCATTGAGAAAATTGTATTAAATAGTAAAGTTCCTGTCATTGTGAAAGAAGTTGGATTTGGGATGAGTAAGGAAACCGTACAACAGTTAGCGAGCATAGGTGTAACGGCAATTGATATTGGTGGACAAGGTGGTACAAATTTTGCTGCTGTTGAAAATGAAAGAAGACAGCGAGTGCTTTCTTATTTTAATAACTGGGGCATACAAACAGCAACCTCGATTATTGAAGCAACCTCTACAAATAATAACCTCTCTTTTATTGCATCTGGGGGTATACAAACAGCGCTTGATGTAGCGAAAGCAATCGCATTAGGGGCGAATACAACTGCGTTTGCTGGATATTTTTTACGTATTTTAATGCAAGATGGTATCGAGAAGTTAGTGGATGAAATTGATCTTTTACATACAGATTTGAAATTTATTATGACAGCTCTTGGTGCAAAGACGATAGAAGAGTTACAGGCTGTACCTCTTGTTGTAAAGGGCGAAACGTATCATTGGTTAACGCAGCGTGGTATTGATACGACGCATTATAGTAGAAGATAAAAAATCAACCGTTTGGTTGATTTTTTTGTTTTTTGTTCGTTTTAGTAATATAAGGTGAGGAATGGAATTAATATTCTATCAAAATAAAATTATTCCTATATAAACACTATCTTGTGCAAGTTGCGACTGAAAAAGAGGCTGGAAAATGTAGATAGTTTGCTACTGAATTATTGGGGAGGGTTTAATTTCGCAAAGGAAAAAATAGGTGGAGATAAAAATAAACCATAGAAAAATTCGGATGTTAAATGTTATTTTGATATAAGTAAAAATCATTAAAATAATTATGTAAAAGACGGTTTCGTACAATATCGAAACCGTCTTTTTGTGTTCATTAGTGCTGATTTTGTTTTCGGGCTTGCTCTGGTGTATCCAGTCCAGTTGCACCCGGATATTGTAGTGATTGGTCACGATCAGATTCAACGCGTCGTGATTCTCTTAGTTTTCGTTCTTGACGATCTTTACCCATAATGAATAGCACCTCCTTATTAAAAGTGTTGCTGTTATATGAAAAAACTATGCGCGAAGAAAGTGGATTAACTTTCATAAAAAGTTCCCATAATGGAAAACATAGGAGGTGAAATGATGGAAGGGAGTACTTTTTATTTTTTAGCTTGGATAGGGTGGATCGTTGTAACTTTTTTTATGAAAAAAGACTCTATGCGCTGGAAGATAAGCGTTTGTATATTGATTTTTATTATTTGCTCTCCGTTACATGTAACGATTGCTTCATTCACGGTATCAGTAAATGCACTTTTGCTTTGTATTGTTGCTTTTATAGGAATCGCACTATATTCTATTTGGAAAAAATTATATAGCTTACTTTCGGCACTTATTATTGCAATGTTATATACAAGTTTTCATTTGTTAGAAGTATATGATCCGATTTGGATTGTGGTGGACAGGTTGTTTTTGTTAAGTGGTGCTCTTGTGTATGCATCGGTTTTATTGCATGAGGATCGCATATTGCGATTATGTTCTCTTTATATAGGAATGTTACAGGGGGAATTGTTAGTGACACTTATTTTTCGAAAACTACATTTCCCTTATGATTACGGAAGTTTAGCGTTTTTTGATATCGTCGCCGTTGCTACATTTTTCATGGCAATTTTGTTTTGGATTGCAAAAGCATCAGTATACATGGAACAGTTCAAGAGGAAAGCACGTAAAAGAAAGGCGAGGGTAATACATGATTGAATATACACCGGCCATTTTATGCGGAGTAATAGCGGGGACAATAACGAGAGTGCTAATGCTCCGGACAGATACGCGTCAATATCCGACGAGGCTCCACGGAAAAATTATTCACGTTGCGATGGGGTTAATTGCAGCGGCTTTAGGAGCGATTGCGATTCCGTCAATTTTGAAAAAAGATTTTTCTGCTATTACATTTCTTACATTAGCAGCAACACAGTTTCGTGATGTGCGTAATATGGAAAGAAATACCCTTCAACAATTAGATGGATATGAGCTCGTACCGCGTGGAAATACATATATTGAAGGGATTGCGTTAGTTTTTGAAAGTCGAAACTATTTGGCGATGTTAACGTCGTTTGCAACGACGTTTGCGTATATAGGATTCCATTCGTGGATTGCTGGAGTAATTATGGCTATAATCGCATTTATTATCGCGAAAAAATTAATGTCTGGCAGAAGGTTACATGATCTTGTTGATATCGAGCATGTTCCACTTCGTTTTGAAGGAGCGGGGCTGTATATTGATAACATTTACATTATGAATATTGGATTGCCAGCAAGGCAAGAGGAAATTATGAAATATGGAATGGGCTTTATTTTAAGGCCGAAAACAATTGATGCGATGGTGACAATCTCAAACTTAGGACAACGACAAGCTATTTTACATGATGTTTCTGTTGCTTTAGGGATTTATAGAGATTCTGGTACGCCAGCGCTTGTGCCGTTGGCAAAGCGTGATTTAGAAGATGGTAGGGTTGGGATTTTTGTCTTGCCACAAGATCAAGATGCAGAGAAAGCGATAGGTGTCATAGGGAATGTGCCGACGTTAGAAAGTGCTGTTCATATGTCATCGGAAGCCCCGAAAGGAAGGGGAGATAAAAGATGATGTTAGAAAGTGTGATTCTCGCGGTTATTACAACAACGCCGGAGAAATTTGCTGGTGGTGCCCCTTTGTTTACTTGTGAATCGACAGATGAGTTAGAATTTGTTGCAAATAATTTAGAGGCAATTTTAGATGGTATTGCGCATCGCTTACAAGAGAATGTATATATTATTGTGAAACATTAGTAACGTGTGGTATAATGTGAGGTGTTTTGATACGCTGAGAAATATTCTGGAATGCAAATCCCTTCTTGCACAAAGAAGGGTTTTTTACATAATAAACAGAAGCAAGTTGAAAGGATGAAAGTATATGCCGAAACCAGTAATAGCAATAGTAGGCCGCCCGAACGTAGGAAAATCTACTATTTTCAATAGAATTGTTGGAGAAAGAGTTTCAATCGTAGAAGATATACCAGGTATAACACGAGACCGTATTTATAGTGCGGGAGAATGGTTAAATCATGAATTTAACATTATTGATACAGGTGGAATTGATATTGGAGACGAGCCGTTCTTGACACAAATTCGTCAACAAGCGGAAGTAGCGATTGATGAAGCAGATGTTATCATTTTTATGACGAATGGTCGCGATGGTGTAACTGCAGCAGATGAAGAAGTTGCTAAAATTTTATATCGTTCTAAAAAACCAATTGTACTTGCGGTAAATAAGGTTGATAATCCAGAAATGCGTAGTGATATTTATGATTTTTATGCATTAGGATTTGGCGAGCCATTCCCGATTTCAGGTACACACGGTTTAGGACTTGGTGATTTGTTAGATGAAGCTGCAAATCATTTTCCAAAGATTGAAGAAGAAGCGTATGATGATGAAACAATCCGTTTCTCTTTAATTGGCCGTCCAAATGTAGGGAAATCATCACTTGTAAATGCACTTCTTGGTCAAGAACGTGTAATTGTAAGTAATATAGCGGGAACGACACGTGATGCTGTTGATACACCATATAGTAAAGATGGTCAAGATTATGTAATCATCGATACAGCTGGTATGCGTAAAAAAGGGAAAGTATACGAAAGCACAGAAAAGTATAGTGTACTTCGTGCGCTTAGAGCGATTGAACGTTCTGACGTTGTTTTAGTCGTTTTAGACGGAGAAGAAGGAATTATTGAACAGGATAAAAAAATTGCTGGATATGCTCATGATTCAGGACGTGCTGTTATTATCGTCGTAAACAAATGGGATGCAGTGAAAAAAGATGAAAAAACAATGAAAGCATTTGAAGAAAACATCCGTGCTCATTTCCAATTTTTAGAGTACGCACCGATTGTATTCTTATCTGCGAAAACGAAAAAACGTACACAAACATTATTACCAGTTATTAATGAAGTAAATGAAAGTCATAGTATCCGTATTCAAACGAACGTATTAAATGATGTAATTATGGATGCGGTAGCGATGAATCCAACACCAACTCATAATGGTAGCCGTCTGAAAATCTTCTATGCGACACAGGTTGCGGTAAAACCACCAACATTTGTTATATTTGTAAACGATACAGAATTAATGCACTTTTCATATGAGCGCTTCTTAAAGAATCGTTTACGTGAAGCGTTCGGTTTTGTAGGAACGCCGATTCACATTATCGCTAGAGCAAGAGACTAATGGAGAGGATGTGATTTTATGACAAAAATCACAGTAGTTGGAGCAGGTAGCTGGGGAACAGCGTTAGCGATGGTATTAGCTGACAATGGACATGATGTACGTATTTGGGGAAATCGTTCTGAACTTATGGATGAGATTAATACAAAACATGAGAATAGTCGATACCTTCCAGGAATTACATTGCCAAGCACAATCGCAGCCTACTCTTCTTTAGAAGAAGCATTAGTAGATGTAAATGTAGTACTTCTTGTAGTACCAACGAAAGCGTATAGAGAGGTATTACAAGATATGAAGAAATATGTAGCGGGTCCGACTACTTGGATTCATGCAAGTAAAGGGATTGAACCTGGTACGTCAAAACGTATTTCGGAAGTGATTGAGGAAGAAATTCCAGAGGGCTTGATTAAAGACGTTGTTGTACTGTCTGGACCGAGTCATGCTGAAGAAGTCGGTTTACGTCAAGAGACGACGGTTACGTCTGCAGCAAAGCGTATGGAAGCTGCTGAGGAAGTACAAGATTTGTTTATGAATAGTTACTTCCGTGTATACACAAATCCGGATATTGTTGGGGTTGAGCTTGGTGGTGCGTTAAAAAATATTATCGCATTAGCTGCTGGGATAACTGATGGACTTGGATTAGGTGATAATGCGAAAGCGGCATTAATGACACGTGGTTTAACGGAGATTGCTCGTTTAGGAAGAAAAATGGGCGGAAATCCATTAACGTTTGCTGGTCTAACTGGTATGGGAGACTTAATTGTAACTTGTACAAGTGTTCATAGCCGAAATTGGCGCGCTGGAAATATGCTTGGAAAAGGACACTCTTTAGAAGAGGTGTTAGAAAGCATGGGTATGGTTGTAGAAGGTGTAAGAACAACGAAAGCTGCTCACGAATTAGCAGAGAAAATGGAAGTTGAAATGCCGATTACAGCTGCTTTATATGACGTGCTGTTCAATGGGAATAATGTGAAAGATGCAGTAGGCTCATTAATGGGACGTGTTCGAAAACATGAAGTGGAAGCTATACCTGACTTACTTTAAAGAAAAGCGACAGAAGTACATTTGTACTTCTGTCGCTTTTTATTTTTATGGGTCTTTTCACCATTTTTTTAATTTTGCATAGGATGAAGAGTAACTTGAGGAGAGGGTGAAAAGAATGGATAATAACATTTTTAATAACATTGAAAAAGAAGCGAAAGTGAATAAAGAAGATATTTTTAAATTAGCATCATCTGTACAGAATGCGAACTTACGTGATGAGACTGTGCTTCGTCAATTGATTCATCAAGTGGCTCTTATGGCAGGACGTGAAGTGCCGAAAGAACAAGAGGATCAAATTGTAAAAGCGATCATTAACAATAATATGCCCGCTGATTTTGGCTCGTTAAGCAAAATGTTTAAAAAATAAAATATAAGAAACAAAGAGTTTGTAGATTGCATATGATAGCCATGAAAGTATGGGAATAGAGCTGTTTTGGGCATATTTGGTCAACCGAAGCGAGAGATATACTCGCTTCGGTTTTATTTTTATCTAGATTAGTGGAAGATGCGAAAAAACCTGTTGATTAAAGTTATATATTCGTAATTTGTAGTAAAATGTTCTTTTTGTATTTGTTTAAAGATTTTAATTTGTTAAAATAGTATAAAAATAGATTAATAAAAAGGGGTGTGTATATGTCAGAAGGGCTCATAAAAATGTGGTTTGCTTTAGGAGCAATTGGATTTATGTTTTTTGCAGTAAGTTTTATTTTACTAAGTAGATACAAAATAAAGAATAAATTTTTGAAAGGGATTACAGCGTTAGTAGCGTACACCCTTATGATTGTGTCAGGAATTGTTATTTTTCTTGTTGTATTTAGTGGACCTGTACAGCAGTAAAGGGAATGGTCTCGAAAATGCTACATACGGAGCAAGTTATATTAGTATGAAAAGGTGATTGCTAGTGAAAAAAGTCCATATTATTTTAATATTTTGTTGTATGAGCCTTTTAACAGGATGTCTGTATCCGAAAGAAAATATGAAACAAAATGCCGTTCCTTATGAAGATCAGATACAGGTTGTTCAAAAAGCTATAGTGACATTTAAGGAGCAAAATGAGGGTATATTGCCAATTAAGACGCGGGATATGAGTACGCCTATTTATCAAAAGTATCCAATTGATTTTCAAAAGATTGCTCCGCGCTACATACAAGAAGCGCCAGGAAATGCGTATGAAAGTGGAGGAGTATACCAATACGTATTAATAGACGTTGAAACAAACCCGACAGTAAAGTTAATTGATGTTAGGATGGCTGAACAAATCCAGGAATTATCATTAAAGCTTAGAATGTATCGAGATGAACATCAATATCCACCTTTTAAAAAGGTAATTTCAGATGGTGTGTATGAATTAGATTTCAAAAAACTAGGATATAAAGATGTACCGCAAGTGACAAGTCCGTATTCTGGTAAAGGGCTTCCTTTTGTAATCAATGAAAAGGGAGAAATTTATGTTGATTATCGAATCGATTTATATGAAGCGTTGAAAAAAAATGAAGGGCAATTTAAGGAGGGGGAAGATATTCGGAATATACTTTCGAAAGATTCTCCATTTGTACCTGCGTATTCTTTACCGTATACGGTAAAGAATGGAGAACCAATTTTTTTAAAATCATAAGTCATGAACCTTTCTTTTAGTGAATAAGTTCTAGAAGAAAGGTTTTTTATGTTACACAACTTGCGATGCAAACAAAAGGTATTTTTTAATAGTCATATGAAATTGGACAAAATTATATGATATATTGTCCGAACTTCTAGAATACCATTATATTATATCAGATATTATAGGCAACGTTAGAGAAGGTATTAGTTGACTATAAATGTGGAATTATTCCCAAAAATATTGAGGGAGGGAATCACTTGGAAAAGGTAGATATTTTTAAAGATATTGCGGAACGCACAGGCGGTGATATTTATTTTGGAGTTGTAGGAGCTGTTCGAACAGGGAAATCAACATTCATTAAAAAATTTATGGAACTTGTAGTTATTCCTAATATTGAGAATGAGTCTGACCGTCAAAGGGCGCAGGATGAACTGCCTCAAAGTGCTGCTGGTCGTACAATCATGACGACGGAACCGAAGTTTGTTCCAAACCAAGCGGTTTCTATCGAAGTAGATGAAGGTCTTGAAGTGAATATTCGATTGGTAGATTGCGTTGGATATACGGTTCCAGGAGCAAAAGGCTATGAAGATGAGAATGGCCCACGCATGATTAATACTCCTTGGTATGAAGAACCTATTCCATTCCATGAAGCTGCAGAAATCGGAACACGTAAAGTAATTCAAGAACATTCCACAATTGGTGTTGTAATTACAACAGATGGAACGATTGGTGAAATTCCAAGAAGAGATTATATAGAGGCAGAAGAACGCGTAGTAAATGAGTTAAAAGAAGTCGGAAAACCTTTCATTATGATCATCAACACTGTACAGCCGTATCATCCAGATACAGAGCAATTGCGCCAAAGTTTATCTGAAGAATATGATATCCCAGTCATTGCGATGAGTGTAGAGAGTTTAAGGGAAACAGATGTGTACAATGTGCTTCGAGAAGCTTTATTTGAGTTCCCTGTTTTAGAAGTGAATGTTAACCTTCCGAGCTGGGTGATGGTGTTAAATGAAGGACATTGGTTACGCCAAAGTTATCAAGAAGCTGTTCAAGAGACTGTGAAGGATATAAAACGTCTTCGTGATGTGGACCGTGTCGTTTGGCAGTTTAGTCAGTATGAATTTATTGATCGAGCGAGCCTAGCTGGCATTGATATGGGGCAAGGTGTAGCAGAGATTGATTTATATGCACCAGATGAATTATATGATCAAATTTTAAAAGAAGTAGTAGGAGTAGAAATTCGAGGGAAAGATCATTTATTGAAGCTTATGCTCGATTTATCTCATGCGAAAGTAGAATACGATCAAGTGGCGGATGCTCTGCGTATGGTAAAGCAAACAGGATATGGTGTAGCAGCGCCTGCGTTAGCTGACATGAGCTTGGATGAGCCGGAAATTATTCGTCACGGTTCAAGGTTTGGTGTAAAATTAAAAGCTGTAGCTCCGTCTATTCATATGATTAAAGTAGATGTGGAGTCAACGTTTGAGCCGATCATTGGTACTGAAAAGCAAAGTGAAGAATTAGTTCGTTATTTAATGCAGGATTTTGAAGATGACCCATTATCAATTTGGAATTCTGATATATTCGGACGTTCACTTAGCTCTATTGTTCGAGAAGGCATTCAAGCGAAACTATCTTTAATGCCAGAAAATGCGAGATATAAATTAAAAGAAACGCTAGAAAGAATTATTAATGAAGGATCTGGCGGATTAATTGCGATTATATTATAAGAAAAAATCCCTCTCATCGTAGAGGGATTTTTTTGATTTTCGCGTATAGAATAGAGAAATAAACAGTCATTATCTAATATATTGTTGTAAATTGTCAAGTTTCATCAGATTTTCACATTTTAAGAGTAACAATTTCCTTAAAAATATTGAATTATAAAGGAGAATCGTATAATATAGGCGTTGATAATGATTTATCTACATCTTTGTAGTATAGAATTTGTAAAAATTGCCTACAAATGAAAGTAAGACTCATTTTATGATCATTATACAGTCTTATCTTTGGGAGGAGGTGAATGGCATGAACAAGACAGATTTAATCAATGCTGTTGCAGAAGCAAGTTCCCTTTCTAAAAAGGACGCAACAAAAGCAGTAGACGCTGTTTTTGATTCTATCTTAGAAGCTTTAAAACAAGGTGATAAAGTACAACTGATCGGATTCGGTAACTTCGAAGTTCGTGAGCGTGCGGCTCGTAAAGGTCGTAACCCACAAACAGGTGAGGAGATTGAAATCGCTGCAAGTAAAGTACCTGCATTCAAACCTGGTAAAGCGTTAAAAGATGCGGTTAAATAATCCTTACATATTAACAGGGAAGAAGAGTTTCCTTTTTGGGAACTCTTCTTTTTGCTTTTAAAAACATAAATATGCTAGAATGTGTTCGTATCACTTTTAGGTTTTCGGGAGGGCTAGCGGATGGCAAAAGTTAATTTAGAACAAATTGAACATGCAGTACGCCTTATTTTAGAGGCAATCGGAGATGACCCAAATCGTGAGGGAGTACTTGATACACCAAAGCGTGTGGCAAAAATGTACGCAGAAGTGTTCGCGGGTATGCATGAAGATCCGAAAGAACATTTGCATAAAGTGTTCGGAGAAGATCACGAGGAGCTTGTATTAGTAAAAGATATACCGTTTTATTCGATGTGTGAGCATCATTTAGTTCCATTCTATGGAGTTGCTCACGTTGCATATATTCCGCAAGGCGGAAAAGTGACAGGGTTAAGTAAATTAGCTCGAACTGTAGATACAATTGCACGTCGTCCACAACTGCAAGAACGTATTACATCAACAGTAGCGAACTCTATTATGGAAGTACTAGAGCCGCATGGTGTAATGGTAGTAGTAGAAGCGGAACATATGTGCATGACGATGCGTGGTGTGAAAAAGCCGGGCGCGAAAACTGTAACAACAGCAGTACGTGGTGTGTTAGAAAATGATGCAGCGGCACGTAGTGAAATTTTATCTTTTATTAAAACAAAGTAAAGAAAAGTAGGAAACTGCTTTTCTTTTTTTTTTATGTAAATAAATGATATAGTTTTAGCAAGGCAGAGTGAGAATAGAAAGACTACTAAAAAGAATGGAAGATGTTATTTAGTTCGGTGGAAGTTTGGAAAGAGTAGTCAAGTTTTGGTTATAGAAAATAGAATGTATGTGTTATAATAAGTTTTATGAATTAGAAAACAAGGGTGATTTTTGTGTGTGACATCTACGGAGGGTATGCGGGTATAAGAGAGAAATTGATGGAGAAATTACGCCATCCTTATTTTATAAACTATATTGAAGAACCATTTATTGATGAAGAAAAAATAGCATTGTTATATGGTGCTTTAAAAAGTGAAAATTTACATATAGAACAAATTGAGCATTATGTAGTAACGATTATGCTTGTGCAAATTGCGCTTGATACACATGAAAGAGTATCAAATAAAGCAGGGGAAGAAGCGGTTGAATCGCATAAACGTCGCCAGTTAACAGTACTTGCTGGTGATTACTATAGTGGGTTATATTATTACTTATTGTCTATGAATCGTGATATTGTTTTAATTCGCGCGCTTGCTGAAGGAATTAAAGAAATTAATGAACACAAAATAATGTTATATCAAAAAGCGCATGAAACGATGGATGACATAATGGAAAGTGTAGTAACGATTGAGTCTGCACTCTTGCAAAAAACATGTGATCATTTTCATGTATCGCATTGGAAACCATTTATAACGTATGTACTAGGAAAAAACCGTCTTCAAAAAGAATGTGAACTGCACGCTGATAAACAACATTCACCTGTTTTTCAAGCAGTTCAAGGGATTATGAAGGATAAAGCGGAGGTAGAAACAGTTATTCATGGATGGATGATGGAACTCAGAAAGAAAGAAAATCAATATTTGGAAAACCACACAGATATAAGCGAAATAAACTCTGTGTTAAGAGATAAATCGAAGACATAAGCAATTTTACATTGGAAGAAGGTACGAGCATGCAACAATCAAAAGAAGAAAGAGTACATGATGTATTTGAGAAAATCTCTGATAAATACGATGTGATGAATTCTGTCATTAGTTTTCAAAGACATAAAGCGTGGCGTAAAGAGACGATGCGCATTATGGATGTAAAACCAGGTAGCAAAGCTCTTGATGTATGCTGCGGGACAGCGGACTGGACAATTGCGCTAGCTGGGGCGGTAGGTGAACAGGGCAAGGTTGTTGGTTTAGACTTCAGTGAAAATATGTTATCTGTCGGTAAGCAAAAGGTAGAGGCGTTACAATTAAAACAAGTAGAACTTTTACACGGGAATGCAATGGAGCTTCCATTTGAAGATAACACATTTGATTATGTAACGATTGGATTTGGTTTACGTAACGTACCGGATTATATGCACGTATTAAAAGAAATGACACGTGTAGTAAAACCAGGTGGAAAAGTAATTTGTTTAGAAACATCTCAACCAACAATGATTGGTTTTCGACAAGGGTATATTTTATACTTTAAATATATCATGCCGTTATTTGGAAAGTTATTTGCGAAAAGTTTTAAAGAATATTCATGGCTGCAAGAATCTGCTAGTACATTCCCAGGTATGAAAGAGTTGGCTCATATGTTTGAAAAAGCTGGACTTGAACATGTACAAGTGAAGCCGTTTACTTTTGGGGTAGCAGCGATGCATTTAGGTATGAAACCAGAATCAAAATAGAAAAAAAGAAAAAAGAAGTTTTAGGTTAAGGTGAACAATATGAAGTTACAACTTATGTACTCTTTTTTACGATCGGATATTAATGTGATAGAAAAAGAATTAAAAAAGACAGTTGCTTCTGAACAGCCATTGGTAGAAGAGGCGGCATTACAACTTATTGAAGCTGGTGGGAAGCGAATTCGTCCTGTATTTGTGTTGCTTGCGGGAAAATTTGGAGATTATAAGTTAGATGCAATTAAGCATGTAGCTGTTGCGTTAGAACTTATTCATATGGCTTCTCTTGTTCACGATGATGTTATTGATGCTGCATTTTTACGACGTGGTAGTGCAACTGTGAATGCGAAATGGGGAGATCGTATTGCAATGTATACAGGGGACTATTTGTTCGCTAAGTCTCTTGAATGTATTACAAATATTGAAATTCCAGAGGCGCATCAGGCGCTATCGCATACCATTTTAGAAGTGTGTAAAGGTGAAATTGAACAAATTAAAGATAAATACAATTATGACCAAAATTTACGAACGTATTTAAGAAGAATAAAGCGAAAAACAGCATTATTAATTGCTGCGAGTTGTCAACTAGGAGCGATTGCTGCTGGTGCTAATCGTGATACGGTAAATCGACTATTTTGGTATGGGTATTTTGTAGGAATGTCGTATCAAATTATTGATGATATTTTAGACTTCGTTTCCACAGAAGAGAAGCTTGGAAAACCTGCTGGCGGAGATTTACTACAAGGGAATATTACGCTTCCTGCCCTATACGCTATGGAAGATCCAGTGCTTCGTAAGAAAATCATATCTGTACATGAAAATACAACAGCGGACGAAATGAAAGAAATTATTGAGGCTGTAAAGAATAGTACCGCTATTGATCAAGCATTTGCGTTTAGTGAACGTTATTTACATAAAGCATTAGAAATTATAAAACCACTCCCACGTGGACAAGCGAAGTATGCATTACAAAATGTAGCAAAGTATATTGGAAAACGAAAATTTTAGTGTTTTTTCTAAAAAATAAAATAATCTCTCTATTTCAAAACTATTGCACAATTGTGATAAGGGTGTTAATATGTGTGTGGGGATATACAATTACATACATAATTCAGAAGTGGAGAGATTTTTTATGGAAAAAACATTTCTAATGGTAAAACCAGACGGTGTACAACGTGCCTTCATTGGGGAAATCGTAGCTCGTTTTGAGAAGAAAGGCTTTCAATTAGTTGGTGCAAAATTAATGCAAGTCACTCCGGAAATTGCTGGACAACACTATGCTGAGCACACAGAAAAACCTTTCTTTGGTGAATTAGTTGACTTTATTACATCTGGACCTGTATTCGCAATGGTATGGCAAGGTGAAGGTGTAGTAGATACAGCTCGTAACATGATGGGTAAAACAAGACCACATGAAGCAGCTCCTGGAACAATTCGTGGAGATTTCGGTGTAACTGTTGCGAAAAACATTATCCATGGTTCTGATTCGTTAGAAAGTGCAGAGCGCGAGATTGCTATTTTCTTTAAGGAAGAAGAATTAGTTGACTACTCAAAATTAATGAATGAATGGATTTACTAATTATTTTGAAATAATTTGTAAACGCTTTAATCACTGTGATAATAGTAGAAAGTGCAAGGAGAATAGGGGTATTCTTCTTGCACTTTTTTTATTTCAATTAGTTACGAAGTTAGAGCTGTTATGATATATTGATATGTAAAGTAAAAGGCCTATCGGAGAATAAGCGAATGGCTGATCAAATATATAATTTCTTTCATATTTTTAGAGTAAGGAAAGATAATATCATTGCTTAATATAGCGGGATAAATACATATACGAAAAGAGGAATAACGTATGCGATATATTACAGCTGGTGAATCTCATGGTCCACAACTTACAACGATTATAGAAGGTGTTCCGGCAGGACTGCCTTTAGTAGCGGATGATATAAATGAAGAGTTAGCTAGAAGGCAAAAGGGGTATGGGCGTGGTAGACGCATGCAAATCGAAACAGATCAAGCGCAAATTGTAAGTGGTGTTAGACATGGAGAGACATTAGGTTCTCCAATTGCACTTGTTGTTGAAAATCGTGATTTTGCACATTGGACAAAAATTATGGGCGCAGAGCCTTTAACGGAACAAGAAGAAAAAGAAATGAAAAGGAAAGTAACAAAACCAAGACCTGGACATGCTGATTTAAATGGTGCGATTAAATATGGTCATAGAGATATGAGAAATGTACTTGAGCGTTCTTCAGCACGCGAAACGACAGTGCGTGTAGCTGCTGGTTCGGTTGCTAAAAAAGTGTTAGCAGAACTTGGTATTACAGTGGCTGGCCATGTAATTGAAATTGGCGGTGTTGAGGCTCAGGAAATTACGTATAGTTCAATTGAAGAATTAAAAAGTATTACAGAAGCATCACCTGTACGTTGCTTAGATGAAGAATCAGGTAACCAAATGATGAAAGCAATTGATGATGCGAAAGCAAATGGTGATTCAATCGGTGGAATCGTTGAAGTGATTGTGGAAGGAATGCCAATTGGGATCGGTAGCTATGTGCATTATGACCGAAAACTGGATGCAAAATTAGCAGCCGCAATTATGAGCATTAATGCTTTTAAAGGCGTCGAGATTGGAATTGGTTTTGAAGCAGCGCATAGACCGGGAAGTGAAGTTCATGATGAAATTCTGTGGAACGAGGAACATGGATATACACGAAGAACAAATAATGCAGGTGGATTAGAAGGCGGTATGACGACTGGAATGCCAATTGTGGTGCGAGGTGTGATGAAACCGATACCTACACTATATAAACCTCTTCAAAGTGTAGATATTGAAACGAAAGAGCCTTTTACAGCGAGCATTGAACGTTCAGATAGTTGTGCTGTGCCAGCAGCTAGTGTCGTTGCAGAAGCGGTTGTGGCTTGGGAATTAGCGACAGCTTTAATAGAACAATTCGGATTAGATCGTATGGACCTTATTCGTGAAAATATTGAGAAACATAATGAATATGCGAGGGGATTTTAATGGGAAACATACATATTCAAACGAAATCAAAAGAATATGATGTACATGTAGGAAAAGAATCGTTGTCACATTTGACAACAATCATTCAAAACATGCAGCCATCTGTATCAAATATCATGATCATTTCAGATGAAGCTGTTGCATCTTTCCATTTACAGACAGTTGTAGATGCATTGCAAATAGAGCAAAACGTATTTTCATTTGTCGTACCGAGTGGTGAAAAAGAGAAGTCTTTTGAAAATTTCTATGCGGCTCATACGTCAGCTCTTGAAAATAAATTAGATAGAAATTCTTTAATTATCGCACTTGGAGGCGGGATGATTGGAGATTTAGCTGGTTTTGTTGCTGCGTCGTTTATGCGTGGAATTCGCTTCGTTCAAGTTCCAACGACTTTATTAGCTCACGATAGCGCTGTAGGTGGGAAAGTAGCGATCAATCATCTGTTAGGTAAAAATATGATCGGTGCATTCCATCAACCGGAAGCAGTTGTATATCATACGCCGTTTTTACAGTCACTTCCTGAAAAAGAGTGGCGTTCAGGTTATGCAGAAGTGATAAAACATGCTCTTATTGGTGATGTAAAGCTGTATCATTGGCTAAAAGAAGAAGTGCAAACATTAGCGGATCTTCGTGATGAGAAGTTAATCCATATATTAACGAAGGCAATTCCTGTAAAGGCAAATATTGTATCACAAGATGAAACAGAAAAAGGTGTACGTGCCCATTTGAACTTTGGACATACGTTAGGCCATGCTCTTGAAAAAGAACTAGGATATGGAAATATTACTCACGGTGACGGAGTAGCGGTTGGAATGTTATTTGCCTTGTTTTTAAGTGAGCAAGTGTACAAAGTTGATCTTTCTTATGAAGAGATGAAGCAGTGGTTCTTAAAGTACGGCTATCCAAAAATGCCGAGTGATTTGAATGTAGAACGCCTCGTTCAATTGATGAAACAGGATAAGAAAGCGAATGCTGGAGCAATTCATATGGTGCTAATGCAGGAATATGGGGTAGTGAACGTCGTATCTATTCCAGATGAGACTGTTCATCTTGCGTTAGAGGCATTTCAAAAGGATATGGCTTAAGAGGTTGCGAAGTGCTTGTTTAGAGGTATTCTCGTAATAGTGACGGTAATGATAAACGATTATAGTAAGGGATTATAACCGTATTGTAATTGAATAAAATGACTGGGGGAAGAAAAATGAGAGTGAAAGAGCAATTGTTAACTTTGAGAGCATATGTACCTGGGAAAAATATTGAAGAAGTAAAAAGGGAATATGGATTATCAAAAATTGTGAAATTAGCATCGAACGAAAATCCATTCGGTTGCTCAGCACGCGTAACAGAAGCATTAACTTCTTTAGCGAGTCAATACGCTCTTTATCCAGATGGATATGCATTTGAACTTCGGACAAAAGTAGCAGAGCAGTTAGGTGTCAAAGCAGAACAACTGTTATTTGGTAGTGGATTAGATGAAGTCATTCAAATGATTAGCCGTGCATTACTACACGAAGGAACAAATGTTGTAATGGCGAATCCAACATTCTCGCAATACCATCACCATGCTGTTATTGAAGGAGCAGAAGTTCGTGAAGTACCACTAAAAGATGGCATTCACGATTTAGATGCGATGTTACAGCAAGTAGATGATAAAACGAAGATTGTATGGATTTGTAACCCAAATAATCCGACAGGTACATATGTAGAGAAACAAAAATTACTTTCATTTTTAGAATCAGTTCCTAAGTCAGCGCTCGTTATTATGGACGAAGCATACTATGAATATGCCGGAGCAGAAGACTATCCGCAAACATTACCACTTCTTGAAAAGTATGAAAATCTTATGGTTTTACGCACGTTTTCAAAAGCATATGGTTTAGCTGCTTTCCGTATCGGATATGCGGTTGGTAATGAGAAGTTAATTGGGCAACTAGAAGTAGCAAGGTTACCATTTAATACATCGACTGTAGCGCAATCTGTAGCACTCGCTGCATTAGAAGATCAAACGTTTTTACAAGAATGTGTGAAAAAGAATGAAGAAGGATTAAATCAATATTACGCATTTTGTAAGGAATATAACGTATTCTATTATCCATCTCAAACAAATTTCATTTTCTTAAAGCTCGGTGTTCCTGGTAATGAAGCTTTCGAACGATTAATGAAAAAAGGCTATATTGTTCGTTCTGGTGCTGCATTTGGTATACATGATGGTATTCGTATTACTGTAGGTTTGAAAGAAGAAAATGATGAAATTATAGAATTATTGAAAGAGCTTGTAAACGAGCAAGTAAAGAAAGAAGAAACATACTCTTAAGAGTGTGTGAAGGCTCCTATATAGGAGTCTTTTTATTTAAATAAAGATCGAAGTGGAGAAGGCCTGTAAAGCTTGATCCGTGTGTGTTAATAATTAATAAGGGAAGTTATTTGCACGGTAATGAAAGAAAACGGTACAATAGAAAGTAGTAATGCGGTATCGGTGTCATATTCGAATGTTATCAGTGAAAGTACAAGAAGAAGTATGCTCATTCTAAAGGTTGCGTTCGTACACATAGTTGCTTATGATAAAGTGACACTTTAATCAGTGAGGGGATGCTCATTCTCTCACTGATTATTAGCCCGCACCAATCGGGGGTAAATGAACAGAAAAGAATATTTTTTAGAATTAAAGGAGACGTTTATGCAAAAGTTTGAACAAGCTGTTTCATATATTGAAAATGGTGAAGCGGAAAAAGGATTACAATTATTAAAAGAGCAATTAAAAGTTGCGGATGATGAAGAGAAATATGATATTGCTCGTTACTATCATACACTTGGATTTACGGATGAAGCGTTAGCGATTACAGAAGACTTGCGTTTATTGTATCCGGAAGAAAGTGAATTCACTGTATTTTTAGCAGAATTATATATTGATCTAGACAAAGAAGATGAAGCAATTGAAGTGCTTCATGATATTCCAGAAAATGATGATTTATATGTCCAATCGTTATTACTTGTTGCAGATTTATTCCAAATGCAAGGTTTCGATGATGTAGCAGAACAAAAACTATTAAAGGCGAAAGAAATGATGCCTGACGAACCTGTTATTACGTTTGGATTAGCAGAGTTATATAGTAGTAAAGGTGAAGAACAAAAGGCAATCACTCATTATGAGTCGCTATTAGCGGAACATAAAGTAATGGGTGGAGTTGTCATTGCACTTCGCCTCGCAGAAACGTTAAGTGCGATTGGGAATTGGGAAGAAGCGATCTCTTACTACGAAGCAGGTTTAGAGGAACAAAAAGATATCCACTCATTATTTGGATATGCCTTCACATTATACCAAGGTGAAGAATACCAAAGAGCAATTGGTGCTTGGCAAGAACTAAAAGAATTAGATCCGGAGTATGCATCGCTTTACATGTATTTGGCGAAAAGCTATGAAAAAGAAGGAATGCTTCAAGAAAGCTATGAAACACTTCAAGAAGGAATTAAAGTAGATGAGCTTTCTGTACCATTTTATGTAGAATTAGCGAACATTGCGGCGAAATTAGGAAAAATAGCGGAAGCAGAGGAAGTGCTTCAAAAAGCGCTTGAGTTAGATCCAGGACATTTAGGTGCGATATTAAAATATGCGTATATCTTAAAAGAACAAGAAAAGTATGAAGAGTTAATTGCAGTTGTAGAGCGTGCGATTGATAGCGGAGAACCAGATACACAACTACTTTGGGATCTTGCGTTTGCAAAAAAACAATTAGAAATGTATTCGGATGCATTAAAACACTATGAAAGTGCATATACTTCTTTTAAGAATCATCCAGACTTCTTGGAAGAGTACGGTTATTTCTTATTGGAAGAAGGTATGCGAAAAGAGGCGAAAGAAGTATTTACTCAGTTAATACAACTAGACCCGACACAAATTCATATTGAAGAATTGTTATATAATTTAGAGGATTTTTCATAAGTTGGAAGGAAACTGAATGCCGCTTCTTGAATCTAAAAAGAAAAGAGAAAGACAGAGGAGGGACTTAATTGCTATGAATACCCCTGTTTCTGTAAACGAGAAGAAGGATTTTGTAAAATGGTTTTTGAATAATTACCAACTGAAACAGCGTGAATGCGTATGGATTTTGAATTATTTAATGAGTCATGACCAATTGATGCATAAAGTCCACTTCGTAGAGCATGCAAAATATTGTCCGCGTGGTTTAGTGATGTCCGCGAATTGTGTAAAGGACACACCATTTCACTTTTTTAAACAAAATGTTATGACAACAGATGCTGAAAAATCGTTTCATGATATTCGTTTAAATCGAGATGAAGATATTTATATTCAACTCAATTTTAAATCATCGTTTCAAAATGCCAATTATGTAGCTGTATTAGAAGAAAACCCGTATTTACCAAAGCATATTGAAGTAAATGAAAAAGATCGTTTACTTGCAGAAAGATTTTTAGAAGAAAGTGTATTTTCTTTTAGAAGAGAACGTCTTTTGAAACAAATTGATGAAGCGCTGGATAAGCAAGATAAGGAAGCGTTTCATAAGTTAACAGCTGAGTTAAAGATGTTATAGAATTCATTTGGATTCATAAAATTTTACAAATTTCAGACTTTTTAAGAAAAACTACCTTAATATAGGTAGTTTTTCTTTTTTTACCTCTTTTAGTATGGTTTAATATATATAAAGTGAAAGTTCTGTAATTTGTAGATGAAGGGAGGGAAGACATTTGAAATGGAGTGTAAAAGATGTGGAGCAGTTTGAGCAAGCAAGAGAGTATGTAGATACCGGTGTTATACCACTTTTATCAATTTCGGCAGCAAAAGAAATGAAAATGGTAGTAGAACAAGGTGAATTTATCGAATTGTTGAGTATGGAGTTGGAAAGAGAATATAAAGGAAGAGTACTTTTACTACCTGCATTTACGTATTTAGTAGAAAGTCAAAAAAATGAAAAAGGTCGTTTGCAAGAATGGACAAATCATTTGCAAAAGCAAGGTTTTAAGCATATTGCTTATGTTACAAGTGATTTTTCATGGAAAGAAGATATGCAAGAGTTACAAGGAGATTTATTTTGGTTTCCTTCATTAGCGTTAGAACAATTTAGTGATCAAGCGAAAAGAGAAGTTATTCATGCACATATAAAAAATATAATGGTGATGTTAGAAGAAAAATGGGGAAAGTAATAATAAACAGAAAGTTCTTATTATTATGAGTAGTATGATATTGACCTGTACCTAAGCGTATTATATCATGATAGTGTCCTAGTTTTTATTTTTTATATAATTTATCACGAGGGGACAATTTCTGATAGAGGGGGGAAATTTTCGTGAGCGAGAAAGAACATCGTGTATCAAGAAGACAGTTTTTAAATTACACCCTTACAGGGGTAGGAGGCTTTATGGCAGCGGGTATTTTAATGCCGATGACGCGATTTGCGCTTGATCCGGTGTTAAGAAAAGAAGCGGGAACGGATATGGTTGCTGTTGCACAAGTAAAGGATATTACAACAGAGCCGAAACGTTTCGACTTTAAGGTGAAGCAGGTTGATGGTTGGTACAAGTCCGAAGAGCCAAAATCAGCTTGGGTTCATAAAGATGAAAGCGGAGACATTGTTGCGTTCTCTCCGGTATGTAAACATTTAGGGTGTACAGTTAACTGGAATTCGGACAAAGCACATCCGAATCAATTCTTTTGTCCATGTCACGGGGGCCGTTACACAAAAGACGGGATGAACATTAAAGGCACGCCGCCCCTTGCTCCGCTTGATGTATACGAGTCCAAAGTAAAAGATGGAACGCTGTATTTAGGAAAAGCGAAGCCAAAAGGGGGTGCAAAGT
This sequence comes from Bacillus sp. 16GRE42, assembly GCF_019837435.1. Lineage (NCBI taxonomy): Bacteria > Bacillati > Bacillota > Bacilli > Caryophanales > Bacillaceae > Bacillus > Bacillus sp. 16GRE42. The sequence goes on along the minus strand of NZ_JADAXF010000002.1, from coordinate 139,329 downwards.
AGATGCTAAATAAAATTTATGATTGGGTAGATGAAAGGTTAGATATTACACCAATATGGCGTGATATCGCTGATCATGAAGTACCTGAACATGTAAACCCGGCACATCACTTTTCTGCATTCGTTTATTGCTTTGGAGGACTTACCTTTTTCGTTACTGTAATTCAAATTTTATCAGGAATGTTTTTGACGATGTATTATGTGCCTGATATTAAAAATGCTTGGGAATCGGTTTATTATTTACAAAATGAAGTTGCATATGGGCAAATTGTTCGTGGGATGCACCACTGGGGCGCTAGTCTCGTCATTGTAATGATGTTTTTACATACACTTAGAGTTTTCTTCCAGGGTGCGTATAAAAAGCCTCGTGAGTTAAACTGGATTGTTGGTGTTCTTATTTTCTTTGTTATGTTAGGTCTTGGTTTTACCGGATATTTACTACCGTGGGATATGAAAGCATTATTTGCTACGAAAGTAGGGATTCAAATTGCAGAGCAAACGCCACTCATTGGTCCTTATATTAAAACATTACTCGCTGGTCATTCCGAAATTGTTGGCGCTCAAACATTAACTCGCTTCTTTGCTATTCACGTCTTCTTCTTACCAGCAGCACTTCTAGGTTTAATGGCCTTCCACTTCATCATGATTCGCAAACAAGGTATTTCCGGTCCGCTATAAGAGATTGCTAAATTAAAGGGGAAAGAACTAAAGGAGGGAGATTATGCATCGCGGCAAAGGGATGAAGTTTGTAGGAGATTCTCGGGTACCAGTAGCTAGGAAACCAAATATTCCGAAAGACTATTCTGAATACCCAGGAAAAACAGAAGCGTTTTGGCCGAACTTCTTGTTAAAAGAATGGATGGTTGGTGCAGTTTTTTTAATCGGTTATTTATGTTTAACAGTGGCGCATCCGTCACCACTTGAGAGAATGGCGGATCCAACTGATGCCGGATATATACCACTTCCAGATTGGTATTTCTTATTCTTGTATCAGTTATTAAAGTATTCTTATGCTTCTGGTTCATTTACTGTAATTGGAGCGTTTATTATGCCAGGGATTGCGTTTGGCGCATTACTATTAGCTCCATTTCTTGATCGAGGACCAGAAAGACGCCCGTTAAAGCGTCCTGTAGCAACTGGATTTATGCTTTTAGCCATTGCATCAATTATCTTTTTAACTTGGGAATCTGTAGCACACCACGACTGGGAAGCTGCAAAAAAACAAGGAGCAATTGTAAAAACAGCACCAGTTGATAAAAATGATGACGGCTATAAATTAATGCAAAAAAATACTTGTTTAACGTGTCACGGTGACAATTTACAAGGCGGGGCAGCAGCACCGGCACTGCAAAATTTAACTTTAAAGCCAGAAGAAATTGCTAAAATTGCGAAAGATGGAAAAGGTTCAATGCCTAAAGGCGTATTTAAAGGTACGGATGAGGAATTGAAGAAGCTTTCGGAATTCATTGCTAAGTATAATAAAAAATAATAAAAAGCTGACTACAAAATTTGTAGTCAGCTTTTTATTTTGATGAAAGAAAGTTTACTATATAATAGAGTAGAGTTTGAGGAAAGAATGACTTTGTTTGAAAGGTGTTGGACATGCAGCTTGGTTTATTTGTATGCAATGTTAAGACAACGCTCTGTATTATTATTTTTATTAGTTGTTAACATATTAGGTACAATATACGGATTTATATGGTATGGAAATCAATTAAAAGAGACCTCACCTATATTTTGGCCGTTTGTACCTGATAGCCCGATGGCGAGTCTCTTTTTTGTCTTTGTTTTAATTGCTTTTTTAAGAAAGAGAAATTGGGGGTTAATAGAGGCGTTAGCGATTGTTACTTTAATAAAATATGGTATATGGGCTGTTGTTGTAAATGCAATTATGATCTATGTAAAAGGTCCCATTGGTCTTATCGGATATCTGTTAATGTTTTCGCATTTTGCGATGGCAGTACAAGGATTGTTATATGCACCGTTTTACCGTATAGAAAAATGGCATTTTGCGGTAGCGGCTATATGGACATTACATAATGATGCAATTGATTATTTATTTTGGCAAATGCCGAGATATGGAATTATGCATTTGTTTGTAGAAGAAATTGGTTACTTTACGTTTTGGCTAAGTATCACCACACTATGTATTACATATTATTATTGCTTGCGTGAGAATCGAAAACAGTTTTCTTTATGATTGTTAGAACATGTAGGGGGAGAAAATGAAGAAAAATAAGAGTGGTACAAAAATATTGGATCGATTGATTACTATAGTTGTTTCATATAGCATAGCATTTTCTATATTTGCACTCGCAACAACGGCGGTTGTATACGGAAAATGGCTATATTATTTTGAAATTGATTTTTTAAACATTCCAGATTTAGCGGATATGACGAAGGATGATATTAAAAGAAATTATGATGTGCTTATTACATATTTATCGCCGTTTTATGATGGAGCATTGCAGTTGCCAACATTAGATATGTCTACAAATGGCCGTATTCATTTTGTAGATGTTAAAAATATTTTAGTAAAGATTCAATATGTAATGTATGCGACAATTATGATTGCAATAATAGGCGGCATTTATTTATTAAAAAAGAAAAATGAAAAGTTTTTACTGCACGGATCAATTTTAACAATTATCTTACCGATCGCGCTCATGTTACCGATCGCTATTAATTTTGAAAAGAGTTTTGTATTATTCCATAAGCTTTTATTCAGTAATGATTATTGGATGTTTGATATTGAAACGGATCCAATTATATTAATGCTACCAGAAGAATTCTTTATGCATGCTGCGTGTGCAATTTTATTATTTATTTTATGCGGCAGCATACTTTGTTACAGCTTGTATAGATATTTCGTAAAAAAGAAAAGGATTTCAAAGGAAAAATTCTCTGTTTAAAGAGAATTTTTTTGTTTGTAAAACGATAATATATTTTTCGGTCCAGTACTGTTCTATTCTTGTCCAAATTAACATATTTTGTACTAGTAGTTATAGGGGGGACCGTGATGAAGAGAACATTAATTGGATTAATAGTATTTCTAATTATAATGTTTCCGTTACGTATATATGCTGAAGAGTGGAGTGAACTAACAGGGTTGTTAGACGACTCATTACAATTAGTGAAGCGTAATGAAGATGAAAAAGCAGTACAAGTATTACAACATTTCTCCGAGCAGTTTGTTATAAAGGGGAATGAAAAGAAGCAAGAAGTAACGCCAGATCAAGTTAGAGTTATTTCTTTAGCTTACGACAAGGCGAAACAATCTCTCTCGGAAACAGATTTAGGTAAACAAGTTAAAATTGATAATGTGTTAGCCCTGCAGCTCGCTGTTGATGCGCAAGTGTCGAAATATCAACCACTTTGGATGGAAAGAGAAAGAAAAGTAATGGGTGCCTTTTCTCAAATGGAAAAAGCGATGAAAAAAGAAGATACGGGACAGTTTCAACAAACGTTAAACACATTTTTACATGAATTTAATATTATTTATCCAAGCTTAATGATCGCCCTGCCAGAAAATGAAGTGCAGCGTGTAAATGCCCATTTATCTTATTTGGATGAATTTCGTAACGTTATGTTAAATACGAAAGGGGGGCAAATGCAAGTAGGAATCATTAAAGGGGATTTGCAAAAAATATTTCACACAGTAAAAAAAGATGAAATTGCACCCTCTCTCATTTGGTTTATGACAATTACTGGAGGTCTTATTTTATTCACATTAACTTATGTTGGATGGAGAAAGTATAAAGGAGAGAGAGAAAAAAGAAAAAGTAATGTACACTCTAAGAATAGATAATGCAATAAATAAAGATATGGATTGTAAGGTTTATTCATTGACAATGATGACAGAAGAAAATAGAATGAGAAGTACTATAATTAAAACTTCAATGGAGGTTCATGATGTTTTATTTAATTTACTTCGCGATCATAATGATCATACCGTTGTATGCACAGTCAAGAGTACGTAGTGCTTATAGCAAGTATTCACAAGTTTATTCAACATCAGGTATGACAGGAGCGGAAGTGGCTCGAAAGATTTTAGATGAAAATGGATTATACAACGTAGCTGTAGAAGAAACACCAGGTCATTTATCAGACCATTATGATCCAACTGCCAAAACAGTTCGATTATCAACAGATAACTATTACGGTCATTCAGTTGCTGGTACAGCAGTGGCAGCACACGAAGTAGGACACGCAATTCAAGATGCAAAAGATTATAACTTTATGCGTATTCGTCATTCGTTAGTGCCTGTGGCGAATTTTGGATCGAATATATCATGGGTATTTATTATGATTGGTATATTTGCGACAATGTCAAAACTATTGTTATTAGGAATTATTTTAATGGCAGCAGGTGTTGTGTTCCAACTCGTTACATTACCAGTTGAGTTTGATGCATCAAAGCGTGCAATGCAACAAATTGAAGCGTTAGGTATCGTATCAACAGATGAATATGGCCAAGCTCGTAAAGTATTAAATGCGGCGGCATTAACATATGTAGCGGCTGCAGCTGTAGCGGTATTTGAATTATTACGTCTCGTATTAATGTATACTGGTATGCAGCGTAGCGACGACTAAAGACTATCAATTTTGATAGTCTTTTTTGTTTTGTGGATTGAATTATATAATGTATTGCAAATAGAAATAATAGAAGGAATAGAAATAATGCGGAAAGGCGGTGGGGGAAGTGAAATATCCAAGTCATATAGTAAAACAAGTGAAAGAACAAAGCGCTTCTTATCAGTTAGAAGGCTTTTTAAGTGGACAAGGTCCTGAAAATCCAAAATTTATGCTGTTAGGAGAAGCGCCTGGTGAAACAGAAATTCATAATGGGATTCCGTTTAGCGGGAGAGCGGGAAAACAATTAATGGTTTTTTTAGAACGGATTCACGTTACAAGGGAAGAAGTATATATTACGAGCGCTGTTCGGAGTAGACCTTATAAGTGGCGAGAGAAAAGAGAACGAAATGGTGAAATCATACAGAAAAAGTATAATAGAACGCCAAATCAAGGAGAAATACTTGCCCATGCACCTTTGTTAGATTATGAATTAGAGAAAATAAACCCGAATCTTATCGTCACACTTGGAAATATCGGCCTTCAACGTTTAACAGGAAAAAATAAAAAAATAACTGATGTGCACGGACAATTATTAAAACAGCCTATTCAAAAAGTAAAGGATATGCAAAGTGCAGAGTTTACATGGTCAGAGAAAGAATATCATATTTTCCCGACTTTTCATCCTGCGTCCATTTTTTATAATCGGAGTTTATTGGAGCTTATTTATGAGGATTTAGAGAAACTTAAAAAACATGTAATAAAAAACTAGAAAAGCTAGAGAGCTTTTCTAGTTGCGTTTATGTATGTAACGGATTTTTATTTTCATCTAACGTAAAACCTTCACCAACTACATCATGTACATCACTTACTGCAACAAAAGCATGAGGATCTACAGAAGTAATAATATTTTTTAATTTCACGATTTCATTTTTAGCAACAACGCAATATAATACGTTCCGTTCCACTTTTGTATACGATCCAACAGCTTTTAAAAAAGTAGCTCCGCGTTCCATATCAGATAAAATTTTGGCAGCAATTTCATCGTTTTTATCTGAGATAATAGTTGCTCCTTTCGCCGCATAAGCTCCTTCTTGCATAAAATCAATGACCTTAGCACCGATAAAAACAGCAACTAACGTATACATGCCCTCGCGGTATGATAAATATGTAAGAATCGAGACGATAATGACGATAGCATCAAACATAAACATCGTTTTCCCCATACTCCAGCCAACATATTTATGAGCGAGTCTCGCGATAATATCTACACCGCCAGTAGTCCCGCCATATTTAAATATTATTCCAAGACCGATACCAATAAATGCCCCGGCGAATAAAGCCGCGAGTGTCATATCATTTTGTAAATTTAAATGTAAGTTCAGAACATCGTAACGCTGAAAAATCCATAGAAATAAAGATACGCTAAAGGTGCCGATTAGTGTATATAAAAATGTCGTTCTTCCAAGTAACTTCCAACCAATAATAAATATAGGGATATTTAAAATTAAGTTTGAGTAAGAAGGGTCAAACTTAAATAGAAAATACAATAATAGTGTAATACCGGTAAATCCACCTTCCGCAAGGTGATTTTCAATATTGATATTCACAATACCGAAAGAAAAAATAGCGGAACCGATTAAAATGAAAATGATATTTCGAATCTTCAAATTTGATGTCATATAGAAATCCCCCTAATTATGTAGATTGCATTGCTCCGCTGAAACGGTAAAACATAATGATAAGTAATTTCTAGTTGTTAGTAAAAATAGTGAAGGCTAAAAAAATCCGATTGGTTCAACTAATCTTTTGCGAAAAGCATGCAAAAGAAGTTTCACTTTACCCCGTTCCAACGGCTGGTAGGGGATAAAGCTCTGAAGAAGGACAAACCAGCCGTAGGAACCCGATTGGTTCAACTAATCTTTTGCGAAAAGCATGCAAAAGAAGTTTCACTTTATTATAGTCTATCCAAAAAAGGGGCGCAAATAGGTGTTTTGCGGGGAATAATATTTGTCAAATCGCGATGAATTGGCTAACATGAAAGAGGAAGGATTAGAGGTGAATTGTATGGAAGCAAAAACGATGAAGGATATGCAGAAAGAAGTAGATGCATATATTGGTCAGTTTAAAGAAGGTTATTTCAGTCCACTTGCAATGATGGCTCGTTTAACGGAAGAAATGGGGGAGCTTGCAAGAGAGGTTAATCATTATTATGGTGAGAAACCGAAGAAAACAACTGAAACAGAACGTAGTATTGAAGAAGAGCTTGGAGATGTATTATTTGTTATGATTTGTATGGCAAATAGTTTAAATATTGATTTAGAAACGGCACATAACATTGTAATGAATAAATTTAATACTCGCGATAAAGATCGCTGGACACGTATTGATGAGGGAGAGAAAGAATAATGAAAGAAATTAAAGTAATTATCGCTGGACCAAGAGGACGTATGGGACATGAAGCAGTCCTTCTTATGGAAAGAACGGAACATTTTAATTTAGTAGCAGCAGTGGATTATAAGCATGGTGGAGAGAAAATCTCTGATTTACCGGGCATGCCAGCGTTACAAGCGCCAATTTACGCGGATTTACATACTTGTTTAGAGGAAGTAGAAGCAGATGTGTTGTTAGATTTAACAACGCCAGAAGTTGGAAAACAACACGTTACACTAGCAGTTGAGCGTGGACTTCGTTCTGTTATTGGTACAACTGGATTTACAGAAGAAGAACTAAAGCAATTAACAGAGAATGCGAAAGAAAAAGCAGTAGGAACAATTATCGCTCCAAACTTTGCAATTGGTGCAGTTCTTATGATGAAATTCTCACAAATGGCAGCGAAGTACTTCCAAGATGTTGAAGTAATTGAATTGCATCATGATCAAAAATTAGATGCACCATCTGGTACAGCTGTAAAAACAGTAGAATTAATTCGTCAAAACCGTGAATCAAAGCAGCAAGGTCACCCGAATGAAGTAGAGCAACTAGAAGGTGCTCGTGGTGCAAATGTAGACGGCATTCACATTCATAGTGTACGTTTACCAGGACTTATTGCACACCAAGAAGTAATGTTTGGTGGAGATGGACAAATGTTAACGGTTCGCCATGATTCATTCAATCGTGCATCCTTTATGTCAGGTGTAAAACTATCAATTGATACAGTAATGAATTTAGATCATCTTGTGTACGGATTAGAAAACATTATCGACTAAAGGGGAGACAACGGATGAAAATTGCCTTAATCGCACATGACAAAAAGAAAAATGACATGGTTTCGTTTGCATACGCATATAAACCAATTTTTGAACAACATGAATTGTTTGCAACAGGGACGACAGGACTTCGTATTATGGAGGCAACTGGTTTAGTTGTAACAAGATATCAATCGGGTCCTCTTGGTGGTGATCAAGAAATTGGTGCCATGATTGCGAAAAATGATATGGATATGGTGATTTTTTTCCGGGATCCACTAACTGCTCAGCCGCATGAACCAGATGTAAATGCATTGCTTCGTCTATGTGATGTATATGCGATTCCACTTGCAACGAACATGGCAAGTGCTGAAATGTTAATGCACGCATTAGAGCGAGGAGATTTAGATTACCGTAAGTTTAGAAAATGAGGGGAACAATTATGAGTGGATTACATATATTAGCGTTTGGTGCTCATGCCGATGATGTTGAAATCGGCATGGCCGGTACCATTGCTAAATATACGAAGCAAGGGTATGAAGTAGGTATTTGTGATTTAACAGAAGCTGATCTTTCTTCTAATGGAACAATAGAATTGAGAAAAGAAGAAGCAAAGGCGGCAGCTCGTATAATGGGAGTAAAAACGAGACTGAATTTAGCGATGCCAGACCGTGGTTTGTATATGAAAGAAGAGTATATACGTGAAATTGTAAAGGTGATTCGTACATATAAACCAAAACTAGTTTTTGCGCCGTATTATGAAGATCGTCATCCAGATCATGCGAATTGTGCAAAACTTGTGGAAGAAGCTATTTTTTCAGCGGGAATTCGTAAATATATGCCAGAGCTTCCACCACATCGTGTGGAGTCTTTTTATTATTATATGATTAATGGTTTTCATAAACCGAATTTTTGTATAGATATAAGTGAGTACCTTTCTATAAAAGTGGAAGCATTAGAAGCATATGAAAGTCAGTTTTCAACAAGTAGTGATGGTGTGAAAACGCCGTTAACAGAAGGTTATGTTGAAACTGTGGTCGCTCGAGAGAAAATGTTTGGAAAAGAAGTTGGAGTCTTATATGCCGAGGGATTTATGAGTAAGAAACCGGTTTTATTACATGCTGATTTAATAGGGGGATGTAAATGAAATTAAAAATAGGTATTACATGTTATCCTTCTGTAGGTGGTTCTGGAGTTGTTGGAACAGAATTAGGAAAGCAATTAGCGGAACGCGGGCATGAAATTCATTTTATTACATCGGGTTTACCATTCCGGTTAAATAAAGTGTATCCAAACATTTATTTTCATGAAGTGACGGTAAATCAATACTCTGTATTTCAATATCCACCATACGATTTAGCGTTAGCGAGTAAAATGGCAGAAGTTGCACAAAGAGAAAACCTAGATATTTTACATGTGCATTACGCAATACCACATGCAATTTGTGCTTATTTAGCAAAACAAATGATTGGAGAGCGTATTAAAATTGTTACAACCTTGCATGGAACAGATATTACTGTGTTAGGTTCCGACCCTTCGCTAAATAATTTAATTCGTTTTGGTATTGAGCAATCTGATGTTGTGACGGCGGTCTCGCATTCATTAATTAACGAAACGCATGAGCTTGTAAAACCAAATAAAAACATTCAAACGGTATATAACTTTATAGACGAACGTGTATATTTCAAGCGTGATATGTCTCAATTAAAGAAAGAATACGGTATAAGTGAGAGTGAAAAGATACTAATTCACATTTCAAATTTCCGTAAAGTGAAACGTGTGCAAGATGTTGTTCAGGCATTTGCTAAAATTGTTACAGAAGTAGATGCGAAGTTGCTTCTTGTTGGAGATGGACCAGAATTTTGCACGATTTTACAGATAGTGAAAAATCTACATATTGAAGATCGCGTCTTATTCTTAGGGAAGCAAGATAATGTTGCAGAACTACTTGCGATGAGTGATTTAATGTTGCTTCTTTCAGAGAAGGAGAGTTTTGGTCTTGTTTTATTAGAAGCGATGGCGTGTGGTGTACCTTGTATCGGAACAAGGGTTGGAGGTATTCCGGAAGTCATTCAACATGGTGAAACAGGATATTTATGTGAAGTTGGCAATCCAACAGGAGTGGCAAATCAAGCCATTCAGCTATTAAAGGATGAAGAACTTCACCGTAATATGGGAGAGCGAGCAAGAGAAAGTGTTTACGAGCAGTTCCGCTCTGAAAAAATCGTCTCACAATATGAAACGATTTACTACGATGTACTAAGGGATGACAAAAATGGAAAGATTTAAAAAAGCTAGTTCTATTATTGAGACTTTAAAGCAACAAGGACATGAGGCTTACTTTGTCGGTGGAAGCGTACGAGATCTTATTATCGATAGGCCAATTGGTGATATTGATATTGCGACATCTGCTTTACCAGAAGAAGTGATGGCTATATTTCCAAGACATGTTCCTGTTGGTCTTGAGCATGGAACTGTAATTGTGGTAGAAAATGGTGAACCTTATGAGGTAACTACTTTTCGAACAGAGAGCGAATATGAAGATTTTCGAAGACCTAGTAGTGTTCAATTCGTTCGTTCATTAGAAGAGGATTTAAAACGTCGTGATTTCACAATGAATGCAATTGCGATGACAGAAGAAGGCAAAATGGTTGATTTATTTGCTGGACAGGAAGCGATTCAAAAGAGAGAAGTTGTGACGGTTGGAAATGCTGCGGATCGTTTTCAAGAAGACGCCCTGCGAATGATGCGTGGTATTCGTTTCGTAAGTACGTTAGGTTTTTCTTTAGAAATGAAAACGAAACAAGCAATTGAAACATATGGACATTTGCTAGAACATATTGCAATTGAGCGAATTACAGTGGAGTTTGAGAAACTGTTAACTGGTACATATTGTGTGAAGGGCTTGCAAGAATTAGTAGAAACGAAGCTATTTTCTCATCTGCCATATTTACAAATGTCAGAAGAGAGATTATTAAAAGCTACGCAGTATAACTGGGATTCTTTTGAAACGGACATTGAGGCATGGGCATTCTTCTTATATTGTATTGGGGAAGAGCATCCATCTGTCTTTTTACGTCAATGGAAGTTTTCGAATAAAAAAATAAAAGATATCGTCGCAGTTTTATTAACAATTCGTACGAGAAAGGAGAAGGATTGGGATACAGTTCTTCTTTATAAAACGGGACTTCATATCGCTGAAATGGCCGAAAGAGTATATGAAGCGATGATTGAAAGCTATGATCATACATCTGTTAAACGAGTACAAATGTTGTTTGAAGTATTGCCAATAAAGAGTCGCCAAGAAATGAATGTGACTGGGAATGATTTATTAAACTGGGCAAATAAAAAGCCCGGTCCGTGGGTTGCTGAAATGATTCAAAAAATTGAGGAAGCAATCGTACAAGGAAACGTAGGTAATGAGAAAGAGTGTATAAGGGAGTGGCTGCAAGAATGCAATCTACTATAAGAAAGCAGTTATTGCAAGTTTTTTCGGAAGCGGATGGCGCGTTTGTATCTGGCCAAACGATTAGTGATAAACTTGGTTGTTCAAGAACCGCTGTGTGGAAACATATGGAGGACCTTCGGAATGAGGGATATGAACTTGAAGCTGTGCGTCGATTAGGTTATCGCATTGCGAGTAAGCCAGACAAAGTAACTGCTAATGAAATTCAGTTAGGGTTACAAACGAAACATATTGGTAGAACGGTATATTTTGAAGAAACTGTCGAATCCACGCAGCATATTGCAGCAAAACTTGCTTATGAAGGTGCGGAAGAAGGAACGATTGTTGTTGCAGAAGAACAAACAGCTGGCAGAGGTCGTTTAAGCAGGAAATGGCATTCACCAAAAGGAACAGGAATTTGGATGAGTATTATTTTACGTCCATCAATCCCGGTTCATCATGCACCACAACTTACTTTATTAGCGGCTGTTAGCGTTGCACAAGCAATTGAAAAGTGCACGGGTGTAAACGTAGGAATAAAATGGCCGAATGATATTTTAATTCAAGGTAAAAAGGCTGTAGGTATATTAACAGAAATGCAGGCAGATCCTGATAAAATTAATGCTGTCATTATGGGCATTGGTATTAATGCGAATCAAAAGCAAGAACATTTTGATGAGGAAATTCAACATATTGCTACTTCTTTAGCGATTGAATCCGGTGAGCCAATTGTTCGTGCAGAGCTTATGCAACAAATCTTTTTACAACTAGAAAAATTATATGAAGAGTATTTACAAAATGGTTTCTCTGTCATTAAAATTCTTTGGGAAAGTTACGCTGTGAGCGTCGGGAAAGAAATTACCGCTCGAACGATGAGAGAGACAATTACAGGGGTAGCAAAAGGAATTACAGAGGATGGTGTATTGCTTCTGGAGGACCATGAAGGGAAAGTACATCACATTCATTCTGCAGATATCGAAATTAAGTAAAAGAAGTTCCAAAAAGGAACTTCTTTTTATTTGACTATTACTTTGCCTTCCATTCCTTTAAGAAGATGGTACCGGCATATTAATTCATATGTACCAGTATTTTTAGGTTTCACGGTAATGTTTTTTTCTTTTCCTGACTCGACTACGACATCAATGCCGAGTTTTTTTACTGTAAAGGTATGTTCATTCTTACCTTTGTTTTTTAATAACAATGTTGTTGACTCTTCAATTGGAATGGTGATGACGTTTGGATGAAAGTAATCATCATTCAGTTCGACCTCAATTACTTTCGTTGAATCGATAGGTTGTGTTACGACGTTAACTGAGGCAAATGCATGGAAGGAGCTAAAAGTTATCATCACTACAATCATCAGAAGCAAACCGGTCGATGGAAATAACCATTTGTTCATAAACATTCGCAATTCTCCTTTTGTAAGTACTTTTCTCAATTAACCTGCATCATTAGTTCACGAGTTATACAATGCATATAAACTAAAAGCTATTTACCCTTTCTATGAGTTCGTTAGTTATGAAATTTTTACATACCGTAATGGGAATAAAAAATTATTTTTTCAAAAAAATGTAGTAATTCCTTTTTGGAGTTTGCTATAATTAGTTCGAATGTGGGCAGTATCAGAGCGAACTGCACCATGATTCGAAGCAATACGAAAAATAATAACTTGGATTCTGCCTTGATCCAATAACGGACTGGGACAGAGGGATGAATAATGCCGACTAACACACAACCCTTCTGCCCTTTTATGGCCAGAGGGGTTTTTTATATGATTTCGGCCATCTCCTCTCTCCTGTATAAAGGAGGAGTAGTTTTTGAAAACAAAAACAGATTTTTTGAAGATGAAAGAGCAAGGTGAGCCGATTACGATGCTAACGGCGTATGATTATCCATCTGCTAAGTTAGCAGAAGAAGCTGAAGTTGATATGATTCTAGTTGGAGATTCCCTTGGGATGGTTGTGCTCGGCTACGATTCAACAGTACCTGTCACAGTAGAGGATATGATTCATCATACGAAAGCTGTACGCCGAGGAGCGAAAGAGACGTTTATTGTAACTGATATGCCATTTATGTCGTATCATGTGTCGCCTCAAGATACGATGGTGAATGCACGCCGCATTGTTCAAGAGAGTGGTGCTCATGCATTGAAGGTAGAAGGTGCAGGGGAAGTGGTATCAACTATTCATTACTTGACGAATGCGGGAATTCCTGTCGTGGCACACTTAGGCTTAACTCCTCAATCTGTAGGAGTACTAGGTGGGTATAAAGTACAAGGGAAAGATGCTGAAAGTGCAAAAAAATTAATAGAAGATGCGAAGAGATGTGAGGAAGCTGGTGCGATAGCGCTTGTGTTAGAATGTGTGCCAATGCAGTTAGCGGAATTAATTTCGAAGCAACTAACAATTCCGACGATTGGAATTGGAGCAGGGAAAAAAGTAGATGGGCAAGTACTTGTCTATCATGATCTTATCTCATACGGCGTAAATCGTGTTCCGAAATTTGTGAAGCAATATACGTCTGTTCAAGAGGAGATTGTGCGAGGGATTTCACAATACGTTACTGAAGTAAAGACGGGACAATTTCCAGAAGAAAAACATTCGTTCACAATGAAAGAGGAAGAATGCTTAGCGTTATACGGAGGAAAACAATAATGAAAATCGTAACTACAGTGCAAGAGATGCAGCAAATTACAAACGAACTTCGTATAAGTGGAAAAAGTATTGGTTTTGTTCCAACGATGGGTTATTTACATGAAGGTCATGCGACTTTATTACGTAAGGCAAGAGCAGAAAATGAAATTGTAGTTTTAAGCGTGTTTGTCAATCCACTACAGTTTGGGCCGAATGAAGATTTAGATCGATACCCTCGTGATATTGATAGAGATGAAAATGTAGCAAAAGAAAACGGTGTAGATTATTTATTTTATCCGAGCGTAGAAGAAATGTATCCAGCAGAACAAACGACAACAGTAGCAGTTGTGAAACGTACTGATGTATTATGTGGCAAACAAAGACCTGGTCATTTCGCTGGAGTTGCGACTGTACTAATGAAACTATTTAATATTACATTGCCAACGCGTGCTTATTTTGGTATGAAAGATGCACAGCAAGTTGCTGTCATTGAAGGATTTGTCGCTGATTTTAATATCCCGGTTACGATCGTACCAGTGGATATTGTGAGGGAAGTAGATGGATTAGCGAAAAGTTCTCGTAACGTGTATTTATCACAAGAAGAGCGTGAAGAGGCTCCTCATTTATACAGCAGTCTATGTAAAGCGAAAGAAAGAATTGAAGCAGGCGAACGTAATGCAGAAATCATTACAACTCTTGTGAAAGAGTATATTGAGACGTATACGAAAGGCACTGTAGATTATGCTGATTTATATGCCTATCCTTCACTACAAGTAATAGATAAAATTGAAGGACGAATGATTTTAGCAATTGCAGTTAAATTTGAGAATGTACGATTAATTGACAATATAACATTAACGGTTAAATAAGGGGGAGCATCTATGTTTCGCACAATGATGAGAGCGAAGTTACATCGCGCTACGGTAACAGAAGCAAATTTAAATTATGTAGGTAGTATTACAATTGATGAAGATTTAATGGATGCAGTAAATATTGTAGAAAATGAAAAAGTACAAATTGTAAATAACAATAATGGTGCTCGCTTAGAGACATATGTTATTAAAGGAGAACGAGGTAGCGGTGTTGTTTGTTTAAATGGTGCAGCTGCAAGGCTTGTACAGCCAGGGGATAAAGTTATTATTATTTGCTACGGTTTAGTGGCAGAAGAAAATATTCATAACCAAGAGCCGAAAATTGCAGTATTAGACGATGATAATCAAATTATCCAAATGTTAGGCGCTGAAAAAGCGGGTACGATATTATAAGTAAGAAGGCTATCTCTATTACGGAGATAGCTTTTTTGTGCATCTTTTCATTAAGATGAGATAAAACGTGGTATAGTAACATTATATAATTTTGTGTTTGATAGGTAAGAAATTGAGGTGTTACATATATGAGTAAACGTTATGTCGTTGTGGATTTAGAGACGACAGGGAACTCCTGGAAGGACGGGAAGGATAAAATTACCCAAATCGCAGCTGTTGTAGTGGAAGATGGAGAGATACTAGAGATTTTTTCATCTTTTATTAATCCGAAGAGAGAGATTCCGCCATTTATTACAGAATTAACAGGGATTGATGAGAGTATGGTTAAGCAAGCCCCGTTATTTCAAGATGTAGCCCCGATGGTTGTTGAGCTATTGCAAGGTGCAGCTTTCGTTGCACATAACGTTCACTTTGATTGGAATTTTTTAACAGAAGAATTAAGGCGTGCTGGATATACAGAAGTACATTGTCCGAAAGTTGATACAGTTGAGTTGGCGCAAATTCTTTTGCCGACGGCTGATAGTTATAAATTACGTGATTTAGCTAAACAACATGAATTAGAGCACGATCAACCGCATCGTGCGGATAGTGATGCTCTTGCAACAGCGGAATTATTTTTACAATTTTTAAATGAAATTGAAAATTTGCCACTTGTCACCTTGCAATCGCTTTATGAATTGAGCGATGTTTTTCAAAGTGATATAGCGGATGTACTTTCTGAAAATATTTTAAAGAAAATGATGCATGGTAGAAAAGGGGCAGAGGGGTATGAAGTATATCGAAATATTGCGCTTCGAAAACGAAATTATGCTTTAAATCTCAGTGAAACATGTTCATCTAAATTTGATGCTTTCTTGCATAAGGCAATCGATAAACTTGAATTGAATATGCCAAAGTTTGAAAAAAGAGAAAGCCAACAGATTATGATGAAGGAAATATATACAGCACTAAGAGATTCTAGGTTTTCACTAATTGAAGCAGGAACAGGAACAGGGAAGACTCTTGCATATTTACTTCCAAGTGTTTATTTTGCAACGAAAAAAGAAGAACCTGTCATCATAAGTACCCAAACAGTACAACTGCAACAACAAATATTAGAAAAAGAAATTCCATTATTACAGAAAATAATGCCATTTTCATTTGAAGTAGCTCTTTTGAAAGGAAGAAAGCATTATCTTTGTCTACATAAATTTGAATATGCTTTGCAAGAGGAAGAGAAAAATTATGATATGGCGCTCACAAAGGCAAAAATTTTAGTGTGGTTATTGCAAACAGAAACTGGCGATCGTGATGAATTAAATATTCCTGAGGGCGGAAAGTTACTTTGGAACCGTATTTGTAGTGATGTACATAGTCCAGGCGGGATGCAAAGCAACTGGTATAGCCGTTGTTTTTATCAACGAGCAAAGAATAAAGCATTATTTGCAGATATCGTTATTACAAATCATGCGTTATTATTTCAAGATTTTTCAAGCGAAGAACCACTATTTGCTTCATGTGAACATATTATTTTTGATGAAGCTCATCATATCGAGGAAGCGGCGAGTAGAACATTAGGTGAACAGTTCTCCTGTATGTATTTTCAATTAGTTTTATCTCGTCTTGGTACGCTAGAAACAGATGATGTACTTTCTAAAGTATATAAAATGATGAAAAAATCAGAGCAAGCCTCTCGTTCGACTTTCCGTATGGTGAGTCATAGTTTGAAGGAATTGAAATTTGATGCGGATGAGCTATTCCAAATGTTACGTGCTTTCATCTTTAAACAAACAAAGCAGGAACAAGGGATAAGCAATATGCCACTCATTTATCGATATAACACGGAAGTAGAGAAAGGTAAGTTATGGGATAGCATTACCGAGTTAACAAATCGTTTTGTATACGATGTAAGAAAATTATTGACTACACTTGAGAAGCAAGTTGATATATTGCAAAGTAAATTAGAATGGGAGATGCATGTTGTTACAGGTGAATTTATGCATTTAATTGAGTTGTTGAGAAAGATGGAACAATCTTTACAATTACTCATTTTAGAAAAAAATTCATACGTGACATGGATGGAGACTGAAACGAAGGGGACAATTCATTCAACCGTTTTATATGCACAGCCTGTTCATATTGGTGAAAGGCTTGCGGATGAATTTTTAACACAGAAAAAGAGTGTTATTTTCACATCAGCAACGTTAACAGTAAACGATTCATTTGACTATATAAAAGAAGAGCTAGGTTTACATGATTTTGCTCCCAATACATTACAGGTTCCGTCACCATTCCGTTTTGAAGAACAGATGAAATTAATGGTTTCAACAGATGTGCCTTTTATTAAGCAAGCAAGTAATGAAGAATATATTGAATCTGTGTCGGCACATATTGCAAAAATAGCGAAAGCTACAAAAGGTAGAATGCTTGTTTTATTCACTTCTTATGAGATGTTGAAAGAAGCGTATACGAATTTGAAAAATGATGAGGAATTAGAGGGGTATTTATTATTAACGCAAAGTGTGAATAATAAGAGCCGAAGTCGTCTCATTCGTAAATTTCAAGAGTTCGACAAATCGATTTTGTTAGGAACAAGTAGTTTTTGGGAAGGGATAGATATACCTGGAGATGCCCTTAGTTGTCTTGTTATTGTACGACTTCCCTTTACACCTCCGCATCAACCGATGATGGAAGCAAAAGGAGAGTGGTTACAAAATCAAGGACAGGACGTATTCGCTAAGTTAGCACTCCCGCAAGCAATCTTGCGTTTCAAACAAGGATTTGGTCGTCTAATTAGAACAAGTACAGATACCGGAACAGTATTTGTATTAGACCGTCGTTTGACAAGCGCTTCTTATGGAAAACGTTTTTTACAATCAATCCCAACTGTTCCGCTTTATGAAGGCCCTTTAGAAGAATTATTAGAACAATTAAAGGAACGGCCAAATAAATAAAATTGGAAGAAAAATACGCCTGAAGTACATTTAAGCTTCAGGCGTAAAAAATGTGGGTAGGAGGAATTTTATTTTTCTTACTTCTTGTATACAAAATGTATTGGTTTTCGACTTGAAACCTTTTTTTGCAGTACATGTCCTGCTATAATAGATGGGTGATGAAGCAGGGGTTGTAAAGAATGTACTCTTATTGTAACCGTATTGCGTTCTTCTATAATTAGAAATTTTTGTGTAACGGAGGAGTTTTTTCATGGATAAGAAAATCGAAGTCCTATCAACGACGCGTCTTAAATATTCGTCTGATTTGTATAAAATCGTTGATAGTTTGAATCGTACGTTAAAAGAGCAGGACCTCATGTTCGGATTAGCATTAGACGAAAAAGATAAAGAAACAGCTGTATTTACGATTTACAGAACGTAGTGATACAATGAAAAAGTGGATCTTTGCAATCGTTATCGTAATCGTTGCTAGCGGAATATATGGGGCGTATGTTTATAATAAAGCAATGGAAAAGAAAATCCATAAAGAGGAAAAATCTGTAGAAATTGCAAAAGAAAAGGCAAAGCTTACAAAAGTAAAATCTGTAGATTATTATAACGGAAATTCTTCATATACAGTCGTACAAGGTGTAGACGAAAAAGGAGAACAAATTATTGTTTGGGTGCCAAATAAAAAAGGGAATGTCCTTGTGAAGAAAAAGAGTGAAGGTATTCCTGAAAAAGAAGCTTTGCAAAAGTTGGCTGAACAAGCTACAGGAAAAGGCGATGAGCCGAAGCCAAAGCCAAAAGAAATTATAAAAGTAAAATTAGGTGCTCAAAACGATATTCCGTTGTGGGAAATTACATATATTGATCAGGAAGATCGTTATACGTATTATTATTTAGAGTTTCAAAATGGGGCTTATGCTGGTCATTACAGCATTGAAAAATAGATGTAGGGGGAACTACAAATGAAATTAGCAAAGCGAGTAGCTGCTTTAACACCATCTGCAACTTTAGAAATTACAGCAAAGGCACAAGCATTAAAAGCAGAAGGTCATGATGTAATTGGATTAGGGGCAGGAGAACCTGACTTTAATACGCCAGAACATATTATGGATGCTGCACATAAAGCGATGTTAGAAGGACATACGAAGTATACACCAACAGGTGGATTACAAGCGTTAAAACAAGAAATTGTGAAGAAGTTTACACGTGATCAAGGAATTGCGTATGATCCATCTGAAATTATTGTATGTAACGGTGCAAAGCATGCATTATATACATTATTCCAAGTGTTGCTTGATGAAGGAGATGAAGTTATCATCCCAACTCCTTATTGGGTAAGTTATCCTGAGCAAGTAAAGCTTGCTGGAGGTAAGCCAGTTTACGTAGAAGGCCTGGAAGACAATGAGTACAAAATTACAGCGAAGCAGCTGCGTGAGGCAATTACAGAGAAAACGAAAGCAGTTATTATTAATTCACCGAGCAATCCAACAGGAATGATTTATAGCAAAGAGGAATTACAACAGCTTGGAGAAGTATGTTTAGAACACGATATTTTAATCGTTTCAGATGAAATTTATGAAAAATTAATTTATGGTGGAGCAGAATATACTTCGATTGCCCAGCTTTCTAATGCATTAAAAGAACAAACACTTATTATTAATGGTGTATCTAAATCTCATTCTATGACAGGATGGCGTATTGGATATGCAGCAGGAAATAAGCAGCTTATTAAAGCGATGACGAACTTAGCGAGTCATAGTACGTCAAACCCTACTTCAATCGCTCAATACGGCGCAATTGCAGCATATGCAGGCTCACAAGAACCTGTAGAAACAATGCGTCAAGCATTTGAAGAAAGATTAAACATTATTTATGATAAATTAATTCAAATCCCTGGCTTTACTTGCATTAAACCACAAGGTGCATTTTACTTATTCCCTAATGTAAAAGAAGCTGTAGCTTTATCAGGATACGAAACTGTAGATGATTGGGCAAAAGCTCTATTAGAAGAGGAAAAAGTGGCTCTTGTACCAGGTACAGGATTTGGTGCTCCAAATAATGTTCGTTTATCATATGCGACATCTCTTGAACAAGTAGAGAAAGCATTAGAACGCATTCATACGTTTATGAAAAGTAAAGTGCAAGCTTAATTGTATATTTTATTAACGCAATACAAAAAACCTTCCTACATAATAGGGAGGTTTTTTTGACGAATTGTGACAAAAAGAAATAGCGAAAGGTGTGTTATACTAGAGAGCGAGGTGTTTGGTGATGAAAAAGAAAATGATGTTACAGTGGTTTGAGCAGGGAAGCATTGCAATTCCAAAATTACTTATGATGCATTATAAAAAATTAGGGTTAAATGAAGTGGAATTTATGGTTGTACTTCATGTACACACATTTTTAGAATCGGGCAATTCGTTCCCGACTCCGTCAGAGATTTCAGAACGGATGACGATTACTGAAATGAAATGTATGGAAGTAATTCAGACATTGATTCAAAAAGGTTTTTTATCATTAGAAGGTGGACAAAAATCAGAAGCGATGATTTGTGAAAGTTATTCTTTACAACCGCTATGGGAAAAAATATTGCATTTCTTAATGAACGAATCAATAGAGGAAGAACAAAAAGAAATAAAACAACTGCAAGTAAATTTATATACAGTATTTGAAAAAGAATTTGGAAGACCACTTTCTCCGTTTGAATGTGAAACGTTGGGTATGTGGGAAGATCAAGATCAACATCATCCGAATTTAATTCAAGCGGCCCTCAGGGAAGCTGTAATGAGTGGTAAGCTTAATTTCCGATATATTGATCGTATTTTATTTGAGTGGAAAAAGAATGGTATTAAAACAGTAGATCAAGCCCAAAACCAAGGACGGAAATTTAGAGCAAATCAACAACGAACGCAGCAAACGACAAAACAAGAGACGAAATTTACTGGGAAAGTGCCTTTTTATAATTGGTTGGAGCAGTAATGTAGGAGGAAGTATATGTTAAATAAAACGCAAATTCGCTATTGTTTAGACACAATGGCGGATATGTATCCAGAAGCACATTGTGAATTAATTCATGATAATCCGTTTGAATTAGTAATCGCGGTGGCATTATCTGCACAATGTACAGATGCACTTGTAAATAAAGTGACGAAAAATTTATTTCAAAAATACAAAACACCAGAGGATTATTTAAGTGTGTCTTTAGAAGAATTACAACAAGATATACGTTCCATCGGATTGTTTAGAAATAAGGCGAAAAACATTCAAAAATTGTGCCAGATGTTGCTAGATGATTATAACGGGAAAGTTCCAGAAGACCGGGACGAGCTGACGAAACTACCAGGAGTAGGAAGAAAGACAGCGAATGTAGTTGTTTCGGTTGCATTTGGAATTCCAGCGATTGCTGTTGATACGCATGTAGAGAGAGTGAGTAAACGGTTAGCAATTTGTAGATGGAAAGATTCTGTGTTAGAAGTGGAAAAGACATTGATGAAGAAAATTCCAATGGATGAGTGGGGAGTTACACACCACCGTATGATTTTCTTTGGACGTTATTACTGTAAGGCGCAACGACCACAATGTGAAGAGTGCCGATTACTAGAAATATGTCGCGAAGGAAAGAAACGAATGAAGGGGAAATAAAGGATGGAGCGAGTTATAGAAATACCGAAAGAGTTTCGGTGCGTACCATTTTTTAAAGAGAGTGCGAATTCGATTACGTATCACACAGACCAATCTTTTGAAGAAATAATACAAAATACTTACTTTATACATGATATTGAAAGACAATATGAGCCATGGAATGAAATTGAAAATAGTATTCCTGTACTGTTGAAAGTGTGGAAAAGTAAGCATGAAGACATTGCTACACTATTTCGAAACAGAAATAAGCAAGAAGCTGAAGGTCCAATGATTCTTTTGGCGGCACATTTGTTATCGATTGTATTTTGGTTAAATGAGCAACCTGTTCATAGTTTGAATGAAATGGAAGCTTATACGAGTAAATTTGAAGTACAACCAGTTAATTTTATGGAGCGATATTCGTTCATTATAAAGAAACCGAATAATTATCATTCCTACATTCAGTTAGCGCAGTTGTATATTGAAATAGAAAAGCTATATGTAAAGAAAATGATAACAAAAAAGAAGTCCTTTTCTCGTTAAGAGAAAGGACTTCTTTTTTTGTATTAAGATTCTGTTGTAACAACATTTCCGTCTGCGTGAGGTGTATCTCCTCCGGTATTTTGTTGTTGTTCTTGTTGCTTGTGTTGTTCTTCTTCAGCTTTTTTTCTAGCAGCCTCTTCTTCAGCTTTCTTTCTAGCAGCTTCTTCTTCGGCTTTCTTTCTAGCGGCTTCTTCTTCAGCAGCCTTTTTCTGAGCTTCTTCTTGTTGTTTACGTTGTTGTTCTTGTTGTTGCTGTTGCTCTTGTTGTTTACGCTGTTCTTCATCAGCCTTTTTCTTAGCTTCTTCTTGTTTTAGTTTATCTTCATTAGCTTTTTTCTGAGTTTCCTCATCAGCTTTTTTCTTAGCTTCTTCTTCAGCCTTCTTCTTAGCCTCTTCTTCAGCTTTTTTCGGGTCTGGAGTTCCGCCAGGTGCAGTGAAGGATGCACCAACTGCAGGGCTTGTTCCATTACCTTTTTTCGCTACTACAGAGAAGCTGTAAGTAACGCCTGGTTTAATACCACCAAGAGTAGCTGTCGTACCACTTATTGATAGGCTACCACTTGAACCGTCAGTTGCTTTATAGCTTGCTGCATACGCATCAACTTCTGCTGGTCCAGACCAGTTTAGTGTAACTGTGCTAGCGCCATCGAAAGCGACATTAAGACCACTAGGTGCATCTACTTTAATTTGTTTAACCGCATCTTTCTTAGCACCTTTTACGTACAATTCACCATATAATTCTTGTACAGAAGAAGGGCGTTCGAAACGAGATTTATCTGTAGCGAATTTGCTCATCATTACTTGGAACATTTGTTGCGCAATTCTAGTAGAGCGATCGCCAATGTAATTTTCTGAGCTATCTTTTTCGTAACCAGTCCACACCGCCATTGTATATTGCGGTGAATATCCAGCAAACCAGCTATCTCTGTTTGCATCAGCTGGGATACCATATTTTTTTATAACGTCTTCATCAAAGTTTTGTGTTCCTGTTTTACCAGCTACGTCTATACCGGAAACGTATGCTGTTGGACCTGTACCACCAGAACCAGGTCTTATTACGTCACGAAGTACGTCAGTAACCATATATGCTGTATAGTCGTGCATTGCACGTTGTTCTTTCGGCTTAAAGTTTTTCTTTTTCCCGTCTGGGAAGATGACTTCTTTTACGAAGTGAGGCTTATTATATACACCGTCATTACCAAATGCGGCATATGCACCTGCTAGTTCTAATGGAGAACTATCGTTACTACCAATTGCTGTTGATTCATATGTTTTGCCGTCTTTAAATGTCATACCCAACCCTTCAGCAAACGCTTGTGACTTAGGAAGACCCACCGCTTGGGCTGTTTTTAAAGCCGGGATGTTTAATGATTTTTTCAAAGCTTCACGTAGTGAAACGTCACCTTTGTAACTATTTGTTGCATTTCGTATTTTTTTACCATTGGAATACGTATACTCTGAGTCATTTAATTGATGGTATGTAGACCATTGTAAATTCTCAATTGCTGGACCGTAGTCGAAAATTGGTTTCATTGTTGAACCAACTTGGCGTTTTAGATCAATGGCCATATTATGACCTTTGAAAGTAGACTTACTTTCTTTACGCCCAGCTCCAATTGCTCGAACTTCTCCAGATTGTGTATCCATAAATACGAATGATCCTTGGAATTGATCGTTAGGATACTTAATGAGATTGCCATCCATAATTTTGTCAGCGTAATCTTGAGCATCTTGGTCAAGTGTTGTATGAATCGTTAAACCATCTGAACCGATATTTATATCGGGATATTCTTTTTCAACTTCTTTTACAACAGCATCTAAAAATGCTTGATACTTCATCTCAGTTACTTCTGAAGACGGTTGAAGACCCTCAGTTACAGAGATTTTCATTGCGTTATTCATTTCATCTTTTGTTATATAACCATGTCGATTCATTAATGATAATACGACGTTACGACGTTGTGTAGCTCGTTCAACGTTGTCTTGTTTTGTTGGGTCATAAATATTAGGACCTTGGGGTAAACCTGCAAGCATTGCAGCTTCATGTAACTGTAAGTCTTTTAAGTCTTTGTTATAATATTTTTTGGCTGCTGTTGCAATACCGTACGAACGGTTACCTAAGTTAATCTTATTTAAGTACATTTCTAAGATCTCATGTTTAGAGTATTGTTGCTCTAATTTGTAAGATAGGTACCATTCTTGTACTTTTCTCTTCGCAGTTTTGTCCATCGTTAGAAAATAGTTTTTGACTACTTGTTGTGTAATCGTACTACCACCTTGAGATCCGAAGCCTCCAGTGACATTTTCCATAACTGCTTTTGTAGTTCGTTTAAAATCAATTCCATTATGATCATAGAAACGTGAATCCTCAGTTGCAAGGAATGCACTTTCAACTACCTTTGGAATTTGATCATACGTAACGTGGGTTCGTTTTTCAGCACCGTATTCATAGAAAAAGTTCCCATTCTTATCAAGAAACTTTGTTGATAAAGGATTGACAAGTTTTGATTTGTCTAATTTTGGAGCGTCCTTCACCATAACAAAGAAAGCGGAAACGCCAGCTACAAGACCAACGATACCAAGAAGTAGACAACCTATAAGGAATTTTTTTAAAAAGGAGCCTTTTTTCTTTGGTTTGTTCTCTTTATTTGTTTCTTGCTTTTGATTTTTTACATGATTTCGTTCTGTACGAGAACGATAATTATCTGACATTATACTTTCTCCTACCTTTCATTCTCTCCCCAAAAGTCGAAAAAAGAGCCTTAGTGATGACTCTATCACGAAAAATAAACCGTGTCTAGTACACGGATATAATCAATCCGAGGGTGATAACCGCATGATAATAAAGATCCATGCTCTTCTATTTCTTCTTTCGTAATCGATTTCCGTCCACCAGTATTTTGACGATTCCAAAATGCAATAATATGTTTTGCATCTAGTAAATAAAGTTCATCAAAAAGTGTAAATTTAATAATAACAAATGCAATTCCATCATGAGCGAGTACTTGCTTCATATGTTCAATTTGATGAAGGTGGAAGTTTTGAAGTGGAAAGCTGGTTTTATTTTTTGTTTCTTTCGCTTCAAAATCGATGTATTTCCCTTTGTATACACCGTTGTAATCTGTTGTAGAAGGTTGTTTAAAATACGCTTCTTTTACCACTGCAGCACTTCGAGCGGGGTAATCTACTTTTACAATTTGAAGAGGTGTAGGCTTTTTATGTACACATGCAATATTATGGGTTAAGTAATATTCATTTGTTTCATTCAATTCCTCTTCAAGGGACATACCTCTATTACTATAAGTATGTTTTTTAATTGGTGTTTTATGAGGTTGTGAAGCTTGATTGTACCGTTTTCCGTTTGGGTAACGAATGGTCATAGTGTGTCCACTCCCAACTTGCTAAGAATTACTTACAAAGGTGATTATAACAAAAAATGAAAAAAGATGTGACCTTTTTGAAGAAAGGTATGATGACTTATTTATGTTTACATGGAATGATTATGCAAAAATTAAACAATATCGTAAAAATATGGTTTGTACAGACGAAGAAAAAACAATCGTTTATAACATTAAGGGGAAAATAGAAATGGCTAATATGGACAACATTTCTCGAACACACTCTTATCAAGAATATTATGTAAGGAACAGTGAAATTAGGTGGGCCTTTTTAGCAAGTATGGTCTCGAGAAATGCGGGATGGAATATGACTGATTTAAAAGGGATATATTATGCTACTGTTTTACCTCAAACAGTAAAAAAACATTTGTTTCTGACTTATGAAGAAGCGAATTGGATTATTTTTTTAGATGCATTTCCTCAGCTATTGTTATACGAAGAAAGTAAGAGGAGGCAGGTACCACTATTCTATTTGTTACAATATTTTAACGTATCAATTTTTATGGAAAAAGAATGGATTTATTTTTGGGAAAAAAAAGATATAAATAGGCTCATGACAGCGCTTATTATAAATGAGCAAAATAAAATTCAAAAACCAGTTATTGAGAATACATATTTTAAAAAACATGTATTCCATACTGCACTTTTTAAATTGCAAGAAATGCTTCATATTAGTGCTGTTATTTTTCCGACTGTGGAAGGGAGGATGTATGGTTTTTCAGTTTATCAATTTGAAACGTTACAAAAGCGTATAGAACTAGGGCAGAAACTAGCGGAGTTACTGTTTCATCCGAATTATAAAAGTTCATTCCATAGGTTTGCATTGCAAACTATACACACAGGATCAAGAGCAGATTATGAATATTATGTAAGAGAAGCTAGAAAATCTTGTACGCCAGCCCTTAGAGAGGTTTATCCTGTCGTTGCACATAAGGAAATAAGTATGAGAGATTGGTTTTGTAGAGATACGGAAATAAATGAGTTGTTTCTACTGGAAGAGTATAAGGGGGAAGTTGATATAACAGAATGGTATAAAAGAAAGAGGGAGCAAATATATGTTGCTTCTATCGTAAATCGTTTTGTTAAAAGGATGGATGAGTTCGTGATATAATAAAAAAGAAGTCCCGTCTTCATAAATGAAGACGGGACTTCTTAATGTGAAGTAATCCTGCCCTGTATGCTAAAAATTTAATTAAGAGATTAAGGATGCTTTAGAAATTAGCTTTTTGTAAAAGTGCTAAAGTTTCACTTTATGTAGCAGGGAAGTTTGGACCATCTAACTTAGGGTTGCCAGTCTCGGGTTTATTTTGTTTGTTTTGTTTTTTCTTTTTTTCGTTTTTGTTCTTTGCCATTTTCATACACCTCCTTTTTGTATTGTTACCATTTCTATAAATGACATACAAAATGATTTCTTTGACGAATAACAACTAGTTTTGTCATGTGAGCAGGAGTGAAGAGTCATTCGGCGAAATTACATGACAAAGGAAAAGCAAAGAAGGGGGCGTTTTGTATATGGCGATGGTTCAGAAGGAAGATGTAATGAAAACAATGGATCAAATGTTAAGTTCTCTCGATTTGCTGGAAATGAATATAGGGATTAGAATGAATCATGCATTGAAGGATACGAGTGAAAAAATATGCAATAAAATAGAAATAACAGAAATGCATATTGAGCATATGGAAAATAAATTAGTGCATCACGAAGAAAAAGGGAATTGGGTGAAGGCATTTCAAAACGTCGTAGTGAGTGCATAATAAGGTGGGAATAAAATGAAGTATGAAGCATTAATACAATCTTCAGAAAAACTCATGCAGTATAATAATGAAGCGAATGTGAAAAAAAGAGAAATGATTGAGTACGATTTTTATAAGGATATGAAACCATTTGTAGATATGGTAGATGAGGAATTAAAAGTGTGGAAAGAATTAGCTTATAAATGGATTAAGGAAGAAAAACCGAAGTATATACATGTACAGCAAATTGATCAAGTGTACGATAATTTACAGACAAATGTGTTGCAATGTTTTGTAAATAAAGGTAAAGGTAAGCGATTCTTTGAAACACATCAAGCCATTTCGTATACTTTGCAAAATATAATTGAGCAATGTAAGTAACAAGAGGGGAAACCCTCTTGTTTTTTATGCTTCTGTCATTGTTGTAGGTTTTGTTGCACCGTTTATTTCTAATTCTTTTATTAATGTTCGGTAATCTGAAATGCATATTTTTCCTTCGAGATACCAATGTCTCGCAAAGTCTAACAATTCATTTACATTCTCTGTGTAATACCCCTTTTTTTGAGAAAACGCTTGTTTTAAATCCCCTAATACCATGTTGATTCCTCCCCCATGAGAATCTTCTTCTTTATTATCATAGCATGGAAGGGTTTTCTTTTTTAATTTTTTAAAAATTTAAACTTCCGACAAAAATAGACAGATACTCCGTCACACATATTATTTTACTGGTACATATTATATATGTAGAAACTTATGTGAAGGAGGAGAGAATGCATGTTTCAACAACCAAACGTATATCAGCAATCTAATCCATATACACAGCAAAATATGTACCAATATAATACGGATACATATTTACGGTATAATATGTATCCTTTCGAGCCTCATTATGGAAATCAAAATTATTACCAGCCATTTGAAGTGTCGTTTATGAATCAACCGCAACAACAGCAGCAGCCCTATATGGATCAGCAACAGCAACCTTATATGAATCAACCGCAACCGCAACAACAGCAGCAGCCCTATATGGATCAACAACAGCAATCTTATATGAATTCACAATACTATATGCCACCACCATCTCCCTATGGAAATCAACAAGCGATGTTTTATCCACCAAAACAACCGTACCCGACGCAGAATAAACAAAAACAACAACAGCAACCGAGTCAATTTTCTAGTTTTGTTTCCCAATTTAAAAACTCAGATGGTAACTATGATGTAAATAAAATGATGAATACAGCTGGACAAATGATGAATGCGATGAACCAAGTGACGGGTATTGTAAAGCAAGTTGGAGGTTTTTTTGGTAAGTAATCTTGGGGGATTGTCTATAAAAAGCATTACGTATAAAGCAGAAGGCTAGACAAATTTCCTTGTAATAAATGGGTATATATAACAAACGGCTTTCCCTCTTTTCTCATATTGTAAAGTGTAGTCAGATTTTTTTAACGAGAGAGGAGAGAAAAAACTATGCATCATTGTCATCCTTGTTTTGGAGGGCATAAGCCTGTAGGACCTATCTGTACAACTGCTCCTGTCATTCATCCGACGAAACAGTGTGTAACACATTCTTTTTCAACAACGGTGGTGCCACACATTTTCCCAACGCATACAACACATGTTCATCATCAACAAATTAAAAACCAAAACTTCTTCCCACAAACAAACTCGAATGTAAATGTTGTAGACCCAATCGATCCAGGATTCGGCGGTGGATGTGGACCATGTGGTCATGGACATCATGGACATCACGGACATCACGTATCACCATTTGGTCCAGGACCAAATGTATCTCCGTTTGGACCAAACGTATCACCATTCGGACCAAATGTATCACCATTTTTACCAAACAATGTATCACCAGTAGGTCCGAATATTGGACCAAACGTTGGTGGAATATTTAAAAAGTAAATGATATGTTAGAACTAGCGAAATGCTAGTTCTTTTTTTGTAATTGGAGTGTTGATATGAAAGTTATTGCTGTAACGGGATATAAGCCATTTGAACTTGGTATATTTAAAAATGATCATCCAGGGGTGGAATGTATAAAAAAAGCATTGCACCGAAAATTAACTACTTTTGTAGAAGAAGGTTTGGAATGGGTGATAATAAGTGGGCAGTTAGGAGTCGAATTATGGGCTGCTGAAGTTGTTTTTGAAATTCAAGTAGAATATCCAAATCTAAAATTAGCGGTATTTACTCCGTTTTTAGAACAAGAAGAAAGCTGGAAGGAAGATAACCGTGAATATTACGAATGTATTCTCTCTCAAGCAGACCATATTGATAGTATTACGAAACGGAAGTACGAAAGCCCGGAACAATTTAAATTAAAAAATCAATTTTTTATTGAAAAAAGTGATGCACTTTTAGCTGTATATGATGAAGAAAAACCAGGGAGTCCCAAATATATTGTAGAAGCAGCAAAGAAAAAAGGAGAAATAGAAAATTATCACAGTTATTTCATTCTTTTTTCTGATTTACAAGATATAATAGAAGAGGAACAGTGGAATAATGCTGAGTAATATGTAATATAGTACTCGTATATATGATTGACAAAAGGCGTTGTTTCTGAAAAAATTTAGGTAATGAAAGTTTTGGCAAAAATTTGAGGTGAAGAAAATGATTTCGGATAAAATTAAATTAACGGCGAAAGATATTTTAGAAAAAGAATTTAAAACAGGCATGAGAGGCTATCAACAAGAAGAAGTAGACAAGTTTCTTGACATGATCATTAAAGACTATGAAGCTTTCCACAAGGAGTTTGATCAATTAAAGCAACAAAATGCTCGTTTAAAGCGTGAATTAGAGGAACAAAAATTAGTAGCAACGCAAGTGCCACAACAACCAGTTGTACAAACACCAGTTGCACAACCTGTATATAACAACACGAATACGGACATTTTAAAACGTCTATCTAATTTAGAAAAAGCTGTATTTGGAAGTAAGTTATACGAATAATTTTTAGTGGTAAAAAGGTTAAAGCATTTTACATAGAAAAAAACATTGCAAAATCTTTTTGTTTCCACTATACTAATGGATGTCATAACGTTTGGGTAATCGCTGCAACGCCAACGTTGTAGAGGAAAGTCCATGCTCGCACGGCCTGAGATGGCTGTAGTGTTCGTGCCTAGCCAATTCATAAGCTAGGGTATTCTGGCTGTAAGGCTGGTTTAACGGCAGGGAAAAAACCTAAGTCCTTTCGGATATGGTTTGACTACCTTTAAAGTGCCACAGTGACGAAGTCCTTGAAGAAATGATAGGAGTGGAACGAGGTAAACCCCACGAGCGAGAAACCCAAATAATGGTAGGGGAATCTTTTCCAAGGAAATGAACGATGGGAAAGGACAGGTTGTATAATCTGTAGATAGATGATTGCCACCGGAGTACGAGGCGTGGGCCGTTTGCAGTACAAAGGAACAGAACATGGCTTACAGAACGTTATGAACCAACTATGAAATAACTCAGCTCTCCTTTGTTAGAGGAGGGCTTTTTATTTGTATGAAGTTATAAATTATGAGTTAAAATGGTTAATGAGAAAATTCTTCGTAAAATGTAATGATTAATAGGACAAATTGCTATTAATTATTGTTTAACTATACATAAGAGGTGAATGCAAATGGGAAAAGTTACTTTAATTGCAACAGCGGCAATGGGTATTGAATCGTTAGTTGCCCGAGAAGTTCGTGATCTTGGTTATGAATGCCAAGTGGAAAACAGCAAAGTAACATTTGAAGCAGATGAAAAGGCGATTTGTCGCACGAACTTATGGTTACGTACTGCGGACCGTGTGAAAATTAAAGTTGGCGAATTCAAAGCGACAACATTTGATGAGCTGTTTGAAAAAACGAAAGCATTAAACTGGGGAGATTATATTCCAGAGAACGGAGAGTTCCCTGTAATTGGTAAATCGTTAAAATCTGAGTTGTTCAGTGTTTCAGATTGCCAACGTATCGTTAAAAAAGCTGTCGTTGAAAAATTAAAAACAACATATAAACGTACAACTTGGTTTGAAGAAGATGGTCCGTTATTCCGTATTGAGATCGCAATGCTCAAGGATATTGCAACATTAACAATTGATGCAAGTGGTGTTGGACTTCATAAACGTGGATACCGTATGGATCAAGGGGAAGCTCCATTAAAAGAAACATTGGCTGCGTCTTTAATTAAGTTAACAAACTGGAAGCCGGATCGTCCTTTCGTGGATCCTTTCTGTGGATCAGGTACAATTCCGATTGAAGCAGCATTAATTGGACAAAATATTGCACCAGGATTTAACCGTGGCTTCGCATCAGATGCGTGGGGCTGGGTTGGTAAACAAAACTGGCGTGAAGCTCGTCAAGAAGCTGAAGATTTAGCGAATTATAATCAACCACTACAAATCATTGGATCAGATATCGATCATCGTATGATCCGAGTTGCTCAAGACAACGCTGAAGAAGTAGGTTTAGGTGATTTAATTACATTTAAACAAATGCAAGTAAAAGATTTCACGACAAAAGAGGATTATGGATATGTTGTAACGAATCCTCCATACGGAGAACGTTTAAGTGAAAAAGCACTCGTTGAACAATTGTACAAAGAAATGGGACAAGTATTCCGCCCATTAGACACATGGTCAGCGTATGTATTAACAAGCTACGAAGCATTTGAAAAGTGTTATGGAAAAGATGCATCGAAGAAACGTAAACTATTTAATGGATTTATCCGTACAGATTACTACCAATACTTCGGAAAACGTCCACCGCGTAATTCATAGTATAAAACTCCTCCAGCGCGCATATACTGGCTATTATGTAATGCGTAAAGGAGGACGTGATATGGATAGTTTCCAATTATCAATGATTCAAAAAGCTATTCATCGTACGTATGATGAGATCGGGAAAGAAGTGGATAGCCAAGGTGCGATTGTAGATGAAATACAAAAAGCACAAGAAGAATATTTGTCAGCTCTTTCACACGAAACAGCGATTGATAAACGATATTTAAAGTCATTAATATAGAAAAAAATTTTCCTTTTTCGAAAGGAAAATTTTTTTTCGTGTATTTCTATGTATGGCAACAGGGGAAAGTGGCTGCACACATATGAGTAGCAGTTGCTATATCTTTTTATAGAAAAACTTTTTGGTTGGAGGCTAAGGATGTTTACTGAGAAGAGATTACCATTTGAAGTAGGGAAACAAGATAATTTTTATGATAAGTTGAATGAATGGATTGGAGATGTGTTTTACGATATCCTTCCGGAAAAAGGCTTTGAAGAGCGTGATGAACAAATTTTTATGGCGTTTCAATTAGAGCGTGCTTTCCAAGAAAAGAAAGTAATGTTCGCAGAAGCGGGTGTAGGAACAGGGAAAACAATTGTATATCTTCTATATGCAATTTGCTATGCGCGTTATACTGGAAAACCAGCTATTATCGCTTGTGCTGATGAAACTTTAATTGAGCAGCTTGTGAAAGAAGAAGGGGACATTGCTAAGTTATCTGAAGCATTAGGACTATCTGTTGATGTTAGACTTGCGAAATCAATGGATAATTATTTATGTTTACGTAAACTTGAAGATGTTATGAGTGGACGAGCTCCAGAAGTAATTGAAGATGTATACTACGAATTACCACAGTTTGTATTCGATCATGGTACGATGCAAAACTTTACCCACTACGGTGACAGAAAAGAATTTCCACTTTTAAATGATGAGGAATGGTCAAAAGTAAATTGGGATTACTTCCAAGATTGCTTCACTTGTGATTCTCGTCATCGTTGTGGTCAAACTCTTTCTCGTGAACATTATCGTAAAGCGGCAGATTTAATTATTTGTTCTCAAGATTTCTACATGGATCATATTTGGACGTACGATGCTCGTAAGCGTGAAGGGCAAATTCCGTTATTACCTGAAAGTAGCTGCGTTGTATTCGATGAAGGACATCTTGTAGAATATGCAGCTCAAAAAGCTTTAACATATCGTTTAAAGCAAACGATGATGGAGCAACTTTTAACAAGATTGTTGCAAAACGATATTCGTGAAGAGTTTGCGCATTTAGTAGAAGAAACAATTTGGCAAACAGAGCGATTCTTTGATGTGTTACAAGAAAATAAAAAGGAAATCGCCGGTTCTGATCGTTTAGAAATTACTGTGACAGAAAAAGTAACAGCTGAAGCGAATAGACTTTATGCGAAAATTGGTGAAGTCGGTGATGCATTAGTATTTGAAAGTGAAATGCATACAGTAAACACGTATGATTTAAATATCGTTGATGAACATTTAGATGTATTAGAACATTCACTTCGTCTGTTCATGCACGAGAAAAATGTAATTACATGGGGTGAAGAAGGTGATGGAGCCTTCACGTTAGTGATTATGCCACGTGCAGTTGAAGAAGTATTACAAGAGAAAGTATTCTCGAAGAAAATCCCGTATATTTTCTCTTCTGCTACATTATCTAACAACGATTCATTCGCATTTACAGCAAATAGCCTAGGGGTAAAAGATTACTTATCATTCTCAGTTGCCTCACCGTTTGATTATGAGGAGCAAATGGCAGTAAACTTACTATCGCATACGAAAGAAAATGAATGGGAAAGAAAGTGTCAATATACACTTGAAAATATACAGAAA
Source organism: Bacillus sp. 16GRE42 (assembly GCF_019837435.1). Taxonomy (NCBI): domain Bacteria; kingdom Bacillati; phylum Bacillota; class Bacilli; order Caryophanales; family Bacillaceae; genus Bacillus; species Bacillus sp. 16GRE42. The sequence goes on along the minus strand of NZ_JADAXF010000002.1, from coordinate 105,397 downwards.
ACAAATGGACGTACACTTGTATTATTCCGTACAACACAAGAACTTGCAGCGTTTAAAGAATATGTAAGTAAAGAACAAATGTCCGTTCCGTTCCTATATGAAGGGGATCAAGAAATTAGTCAGCTCGTTTCTCGTTTCCAAAATGAAGAAGAGACTGTACTTTGTGCTGTTCATTTATGGGAAGGTTTAGATATTCCTGGTTCATCATTATCGCATGTTATTATTTGGTCATTACCATTCCCTCCAAACGATCCTGTGTTTGAAGCGAAGCGTAAACATGTAAATGATCCATTCTGGGATGTAGATGTACCGTATATGATTTTACGTCTTCGTCAAGGGATTGGACGTTTAATTCGTACGAGCGACGATAAAGGTGCTATATCAATCTTCTTATCTGATACAGAAGATGAGAAAGTGATAGAAGCGGTGAAAAACGTACTACCAGTAGAAGGTAAAGAATTATAAGGAGAAAGCTTGGCACTTGCCAAGCTTTTTTTCTATTATAAAAGGGATTTAGAGTTCCATGTCGAATTAAGTTTGAGGTAGAAAAGGGAGGTTTTATACGATGACAGTAGCTACATATGAAGTAGAAAAACAATTTTTAACATATGTGAAGAAGATACAGAATTATGAGGAAGCATTAAGCTTAATGTTTTGGGACTTAAGAACAGGTGCGCCTAAAAAAGGTGTAGACCAGCGTTCAGAAGTAATTGGTATGCTTTCATCAGAAGTGTTTGTCATGTCGACTTCAGATGAGATGGGAAATTATTTAACAGAGCTTGAAGCTTTAATAAGTGAAGATAAACTTTCTGAAACGACGAAGAAAATGGTTGAAGAGTGTCGTAAAGAATATGATAGAAATAAGAAAATTCCACAAGCGGAATACGAGGCGTATGTGAAATTAGAAGCGAAAGCGGAAAGTGTGTGGGAAGAAGCTCGGGAAAAATCTGATTTCGAAATGTTCCGTCCTTATTTAGAACAAATAGTTGAATTTAAAAAGAAATTCATTACATATTGGGGTTACGAAACATATAAATATAATACATTATTAGATATGTATGAGCCAGGTATTACAGTAGAAGTGTTAGATCACGTATTTGGTCAACTTCGTGAGCGTATCGTTCCGCTCGTAAAAGAAATATCGGAGTCACAAAAGAGATTAAAGACAAGTGCTTTATCAGAATATTTTTCAAAAGAAAAACAAAAGAACTTTACATTAGAGTTATTAAAGCAATTGAATTATGACTTTGAAGCAGGTCGTCTTGATGAAACGGTACATCCATTTGAGATTACATTAAATAGAGGGGACGTTCGTATTACAACACGCTATGATGAAAAAGATTTCCGTATGGCAGTGTTTGGAACAATTCATGAATGTGGCCATGCTGTATATGAACAAAATATTGCAGAGAAATTCGAAGGTACACCGCTATGTAGTGGAACTTCTATGGGTATTCATGAGTCGCAATCATTATTCTTTGAGAACTTTATCGGTCGTAATAAATCATTCTGGAAGAAAAATTATGATTTATTAAAAGAGTATAGCGATGGTCAATTCAATGATATATCAGTAGATGAGTTTTATGATGCGATTAACGAATCGAAGCCATCGTTCATTCGTATAGAAGCAGATGAGCTTACATATCCGCTTCACGTCATGGTTCGTTATGAACTTGAGAAAGAATTATTTGATGGCACATTACAAGTGAAGGATTTGCCGGAGGCTTGGAATGATAAGATGGAAGCATATTTAGGAATTCGTCCGGAAAACAATGCACAAGGTGTATTGCAAGATGTTCACTGGGCTGGTGGTTCATTTGGATACTTCCCATCTTATGCGCTTGGTTATATGTATGCAGCGCAATTTAAGCAAAGAATGTTAAAAGACATTCCGAACTTTGATGCATTATTAGAAGAAGGAAACGTAACACCAATTCGTGAATGGCTAACAGAAAATATTCACCAATACGGTAAAACGAAAAAGCCACTTGAAATTTTAGAAGATGTGACAGGTGAAGGATTAAATGCAAACTACTTAGCAGATTATTTAGAAGCGAAGTATAAAGAAATCTATGAGTTATAAAAAAGAGCTGCTTAATTGCAGCTCTTTTTTTCAAGGGGGATAGAAGAATGGCTTATACATATACAGTAATGACGCAAGAAGAAGCAGAAGAAATTGCATATAACTGGCATTATGAAGGGAGGTATTCCTTTTACGATATAGGTGCAGATGAAGAAGATTTAGCTGAGTTTTTACATGATGAGAGTAGAGGAGATCATACATTTTCTGTGAAGGAAAACGGCACTCTCATTGGTTTTTTTACTGTTTGTAAAATAAATGATGGAACGTTTGATATAGGGCTTGGAATGAGACCTGATATAACTGGAAATGGATTTGGTTTACAGTTCGTAAACGCTGGACTAGCTTTTAGTAAAGAAAAATATGGTTGCAAGTATATAACACTATCAGTAGCGACATGTAATGAGAGAGCGATTAAAGTGTATAAAAGAGCAGGATTTGAAGTTGTTGGAACGTTTATACAGAAAACAAATGGTAGTTGTTTTGAGTTTTTGAAAATGAATTATATATGTAAAAAATAACAAAAAAACAGAAGAGGGTTCTTCTGTTTTTTTGCAATTTCATTATCTTTCAGTTGCTAGCATGTGCACAGCTATTTCATGCATGTCTTTCAAACCTGAAACTTGAGCGTATTCAGCAACAGTAATACTACTCGTTGTTAGAAGTTCGATAATATGTTCATCCATTTTTGACCAAGTTTTACCGCCAGCGTTGTCATAAGAGTGAATTAACTTTGTTAGTCCATCCTTCCCAAAGAGTAGATAATGCGATGTGAAATCTATAGATACATCACCTATTCCTACTTCTGTCCAATCGATTAAGCCAGTTACTTTATTTTTATTATTAATCAGGATATGACCTGGATGGATATCCCCGTGCTTTACTCCTACGTGAGATGGCCAAAAAGAATCTTCAGCTAGCCATGCTTGCCAACGATCCCATAAGTCTTGATTAATATGGTATTGTTCCTTCACTCGATTCATCCTTTGTTTCATAGAAGTTCTTAATTCATTAGCAGTAAGAATTTCAACACCTGTATTATTAAATTTTTGTTGAGGTAATGAGTGTAAATTCGCTAGAACTTTTCCTAATGAAGTATGGTATTCAGTTGGTACATTCTTTTCGTTAAAGGTCCATATATAACCTTGTTGTTCTATATCAATAGTAGCGGCAGGAACGCCGCTTAGTTGTTTATAAGCAATTAGTTCCTCAGAAAATATAGACCAATCAGGAATTTGGAATTCTGCATGTTTTTTCATGATTTCTAATGCTTCTTTTTCACGTAGAGCATGTCTCATAGATTCTGGTCTACGAGGAATTCTTAGTATCCATTTATCCCCGTTTTGTTCTTTAACGTGTGCTACTTGAAAGTCAACGCCAGATTCATTGATTTCTATTGAATCTTCTAATATATTTAGGCCTTTCGTATTTGCTAATTGTTTCACTTTAAGTGTATTCATTTTTATTTCCTCCAAATGTTTATTCTAATTTCAATGTTTTCATGCGTTTTCTGTTACTTTTTGTCTCTAACTACATCAATATGCTTAAAGTAGCGAGATATAAGAAAATGTAATCATAAAAAAACCACAGACGGGCTTCTGTCTGTGGTTAAGAGTAAACGAGGATATAATGAATAAACGTCTCTCTTTGTATGAAAAAATATACGAAAAAAAGACAGATGTATATCTGCCTTTCTTCATGTGGAAAGTGTACTCTTCCGATGAAGATTATTAAAAATGTGCAGACTAATCCCGTTTACTCTGCTTTATGAAAACAGAGCCTTTGAACATATTAAATTACTTAGTGTTCAAAGGTTGCTGACGTAGTCTTCCTGCATGCATCATCTTTAACAATCCTCCTTTTAATAGTATAGTAACAATATACTTTGTTTATAAATAAACATCAATAAAAAATACTAGATGTAATATTTTAAAAAACGAATTAAATAAAAATTTATATTCGGAAAATAGAAGAAATGATGTTTGCTTTTATAATTGGAAGTTTTGGAAGAGGATGTGTATGATTGAACTTTAGTAGCAAATAGCAGGTTTAGCAAGGAGAGATAGAATGATTACAATTAAAACGAAAAATGAAATAGATTTGATGCATGAATCTGGGAAATTACTTGCTTCATGTCATAGGGAAATTGCCCAAATGATGAAACCAGGTATTACGACAAAAGAAATTGATACGTTTGTTGAAGCATATTTAGAAAAGCATGGTGCAACATCTGAACAGAAAGGTTACAACGGGTATCCATATGCGATATGCGCATCTGTAAACGATGAAATGTGTCATGGGTTTCCGGCGGATGTTCCTTTAACTGAGGGTGATATTGTAACAATTGACATGGTAGTAAACTTAAATGGTGGTCTTTCAGATTCTGCTTGGACGTATAGAGTTGGAAATGTTTCTGAAGAAGCAGAAATGTTATTGGTAGTAGCTGAGAATGCATTGTATAAAGGAATTGATCAGGCGATAATCGGTAATCATGTAGGAGATATTGGCTATGCGATTGAAAGTTATGTAGCAAATAAAGGTTTTTCTGTCGCAAGAGACTTTACGGGACATGGAATAGGTAAAGAGATTCATGAAGAACCAGCAATTTTTCATTTTGGGAAACAAGGACAAGGGCCTGAACTACAAGAAGGAATGGTAATTACAATTGAGCCTATTGTCAATGTAGGTATGCGATATTCGAAAGTAGATTTAAATGGATGGGCTGCAAGAACGATGGACGGGAAATTATCAGCGCAATATGAGCATACAATTGCGATTACAAAAGATGGGCCAATCATTTTAACGACACTTTGAAATAATATGTAAGAGTTTACAAAACTCGAACGAAAATGATGTTTTTATAAAATTTGTACGTGTTTTATTAAGAAATGCTTTTCAAAGTATAAAAAGTGCGTTATAATCCATCTATAAAATAAATAGTTAGCTACACTCATATAATCGCGGGGATATGGCCTGCAAGTTTCTACCGAAGTACCGTAAATACTTTGACTATGAGTGAGGACGAATATATTTGCTTGTTTAGCATTCTTTTTTGCGAAACTCCAAAAGCGCGTCTCTCACTTGTAACGAGTGGTGGCGGCTTTTGGAGTTTTTTATTGCATAAGAGGGGGAACAAACATGAAAGTATTACAAGAAAAGATTTTGAACGAAGGAAAGGTTTTATCTGGTGACGTATTAAAGGTAGATGCCTTTTTAAATCATCAAATTGACCCAGTACTTATGCAAGAGATCGGAAAAGAATTTGCTAAACGTTTTAAAGAAGAGAACATTACAAAAATCGTGACGATTGAATCTTCAGGCATTGCACCAGCGGTTATGGCTGCATTAGAGCTTGGTGTAAAAGTAATCTTTGCAAGAAAACGTAAATCGTTAACGTTACAAGATAATATGTACGTTGCAAACGTACATTCATTTACGAAACAAGAAACGAATGAAATTTCATTATCTCGAAATCATATCGATGAAAATGATCGTGTTTTAATTATTGATGACTTTTTAGCAAACGGTCAGGCTGCTTTAGGTTTAATGAGTTTAGTAGAGCAAGCTGGAGCAAGTATTGCAGGAATTGGTATTGTTATTGAAAAAGCATTTCAAGATGGAGGAAAGAAGCTTCGTGAACAAGGAGTTCGTGTTGAGTCACTAGCAGAAATTGCATCACTTGATAACGGCACAGTTACATTTGTACAGCAAGAAACTGCGGAGGTGAAATAAACGATGAAGCAACATCCATTTAAAATCGCATCGCTTGGTATGCAGCATATGCTTGCTATGTATGCTGGAGCAATTATTGTTCCGCTTATTGTGGGCGGCGGACTTGGTTTAAATCAAAAAGAGTTAACATACTTAGTCTCAATTGATTTATTAATGTGTGGCGTTGCGACAATTTTACAAGCATTATCAAATCGCTTTTTCGGTATTGGACTTCCAGTTGTACTTGGTTGTACATTTACAGCGGTTGGGCCAATGATTGCAATCGGGAAACAATACGGCGTGTCTTCTATTTATGGAGCAATTATTGCTGCCGGGTTATTCGTTGTTATTTTTGCGAAATTATTTGGAAAGCTTGTAAAACTGTTTCCACCTGTCGTAACAGGATCTGTCGTTACTATAATTGGAGTTACACTTGTTCCAGCAGCAATTAATGATATGGCTGGAGGAGTAGGAAGTAAGGATTTTGGTAGTCTTGAAAATTTAGCGTTAGCATTTGGTGTATTACTATTTATCATCATTATGTATCGTTTCTTTGACGGATTTATTCGTTCAATCTCTATTTTACTTGGTCTATTGTTCGGTACAATTGTTGCAGCATTTATGGGGAAAGTAAGTTTGCAAGCGGTTGGAGAAGCGGATTGGTTCCATGGTATTCAGCCGTTTTACTTCGGTACACCAACGTTTGAATTGACGCCAATCATTACGATGATCTTAGTTGCTTGCGTAGGAATTGTAGAAGCAACAGGTGTTTACTTTGCATTATCTGATATTTGCAATAAAAAGATCGGTGAAAAAGAATTAACAAAAGGGTATCGTGCAGAAGGATTAGCGATGGTGTTAGGCGGTATTTTCAACGCGTTCCCATATACAACATACTCTCAAAACGTAGGACTTGTTCAATTAACTGGAGTAAGAAATCGCGTTATTATTTATACTTGTGGTGGTATGTTAATTGTTCTTGGATTCATTCCTAAAATCGCAGCTATTACAACTATTATCCCGAAATCAGTACTTGGCGGTGCAATGTTAGCGATGTTCGGTATGGTAATGGCATATGGTATTAAAATGTTAAGTAGCGTTGATTTTGGTAAACAAGAAAACTTATTAATCGTTGCATGTTCTGTAGGAATTGGGCTTGGGGTTACAGTTGTTCCTACATTATTCTCACAACTTCCTGAAAACATTCGTATTTTAACAGATAACGGAATTGTACTTGGAAGTGCGTCAGCAGTACTTTTAAATATCGTATTTAATATGGTGCCGCAGCGTAAAGTGAAAGTAAAAGAAGAGGCAGTGTCTATGCAAAGTGCAGTAAGGGAAGCGTAAAAAGTAAGTAGACACAATACGAATTGTATGTAATTAAGCCTATCTCATTTGAGATAGGTTTTTAATTTGTAGTGATGTTTAAAATACCAATCAAATTGAACCCATCGTTTTTATTACTGAGCTAGTTTAATAAGTTTATAATGTCTCAATTTCCAGATCTACTTTTAATTCTAAAGCTTCATTACTACAGGAGTTTTACCTGATGATGCAAAACGGTGCAACTTTATTCAAAAAGGTATGTTTTTTATAAACAGTACAAATTTGTTTTAAATCGACAGTAAAACTAGAAAAAGACCCTTGAAATTGCTGCTTAACAACAGCTTTCAAAAGGGGCGTTATAACAAAAAATGTACATTATTGTTAGAATATAATTATCCGTTAAAATAAGGAGAAACCAAAATATATATTTAGGAGGAGAAATATTTTGGAAATAGATCAAATAAAGAATATCTTAAGAAAAAGAGCAACTATCTTTCAAACAGGCGGAAAAAGACCTGATTCATCTATAAATGAAAGTTGGATTGGAAAGATTCCCTATTCATTCCCAAATGAAACTTGCCCAATCGACCGTTATCAAGACAAAATGTATGCGATTATGATGCTTAATTTAACACAAATACCTTTTGTTCCAGAAGCAGTAAAAGATATGAAAGTCATTGCAGTATTTCTTTCTCCAAACTTTGCTAAAGATTTGTCCAATTTATCAGGAAATTTTTGTGTTAGAGAATATGATTCTTTAGAGGAACTAGTACCGAATGAAATGTCACTTACGTTTCCAAATCTAAAACCTTTTCCCTTAATACCAAGATTAGTAGCTGATGAGTTTCCACAATGGGATACGGAAGATTTCCCTAACAACGTGCAAGATAGAATTATTGAACTTGAAAACACAATTGAGATTGACTACTACGAGGACATTTTTGAAGAAAATCATTACATACACAAATTAGGAGGCTATGCTTGCTTTGCACAATCAGGTATCCAATGGCCTGCGGATTATGAATTTATTTTTCAAATAACAGACGATCCCAAAGCCCATTTAAAGATTATTCATGGCGGTGGAATTTATTTTGCTAAAAATAGTAAAACAAATGATTGGATCGCACATTGTGATTTCTTATAGGAATATAAAGTGACGTTCTCTCATGTTATTTTTTCTCTAGTCCCTTTTAATATTTCTCCAGTTACATTGTGCCCCCTTACATCAATTAAAATGGTTTATTTAGTGCTACTTCAAATGTTGCAACTAGAACAACCGATGCAAAGTGCAGTAAGAGAAGCATAAAAAAAGAAAGGTCTAGTTATGAGACCTTTCTTTTCTTTTTAAGTGGCATCATTTTCCCGTACGTACCAAGACGCCAAATGTACTCAAGTGGCCCGTATTGATAACGTGATAGCCACCAGCGGCTAATAAAGATTTGTAACGTATAGAAACTAATGCAAAATAGAGGACCTACCCATAATGGAGCAAGATAATCATTTTTGAACAATAGTCCGAATACAAGTAACGTAACAATTGTATGCGAGATGTAATTTGTTAACGCCATTCGACCAACATATTGGAATGGTCGTAATAATGTTTGCCATTTTTCTTTCTGTAATAAACGCATAAGCGTGAAAATGTAGAAGATGAATAATGTTTTTCCGCTAAACATTGTAAAGCCTTGCATATAAATTGGTTCATAAGATGGTTTTGATAAGAAATAGCGGACCATGAGGAACCACATTGGCAACGTTAAAATGAACATAATAATTTGCCATTTTTTAAGCTTTGGATCTAACTCTTTCGTACGGCGGAAAATATCCTTTTTACCGGCATATAAACCAAGTAAAAATAGCCCAACTGTTTCTGGGAGCATGAATGCGTTTAGTCCAATTCCATCAGCATAAAATGCATGGAAACGATTTTGTATTTGTGACACCCAGTCTTCAAGTGGCATGATTGGTAAGGATAACCCAAGTTCATCTTTTGGCATGAAGGCAATACCAATACTAGCAATTAGCATAAGAAATTGAAAAATACTTAATAAAGCGATTGCCCATATTAAAATGGCACGAGGTTCTCTCTTATAAAATAAAAATAAGAAAAATCCAGCGATTGCATAAGTATGTAAAATGTCTCCGTCCCATAAAAGAACGTAGTGTAAGAAACCAAATAATAATAAAATAAGTAAGCGACGAACAAATAAAGTTTTTGGTCGATCTGTTTTCGCTTCAGCACGAGTCATAAAAATGTAAAAGCCTAGGCCGAATAAAAACGAAAAGATGGTATAAAACTTTGTTTGAATAAACATATCGTAAAACAGACGGATATAGCTATCTAGCCCCTCATAAATTCCTGAAAGATCACGTGAGTCAATCCCAGCGATAACAGGCCAGTTAACAAGAAAAATACCTAGTACAGCTATTCCTCTAATAATATCGATGGAGTGTATCCTCTCGCTTTGTGAAATATTTTGTGTCATTATTTTCCTCCTTGTTAAGTAATTCCCTTTTATTATACAAAATGTAAAGAGGAGGGTATATAGGTAATTTCCAATTTTTAAAACTGTTAAGATGTGTATTATGAGATATAATAAGAGTGCACAACAAGTTTTAACCTTCTTCAAAACAGGCAGTAAAGCTCCTTCTTATAAGGGGCTTTCTTTATGAAAAGTGTTGATAATGATTCTCTTTAATGATAAAATGTATTCAAAAGTGATAATCATTATCAAAAAGGTTGGTGCATGAGTATGGTATACGCATTAGTAGCAGGTACAGTCGCTGTATATGCAGTTATTGCAAAGTATGTTTTAAATGGAGTAGGAACAGCAAAATGAGTGATATGACATAAAATCCCTTTCATCTGTAAAAAGAATGAAAGGGATTTTTTATTTTTAATGAGAATATGCTGAAAATTTAGTATGATAGTAAAGTGAAACTGTAATCGATGAGGGGATGTATCTCCTGATGATTATGAGCTCGCAAATAGCGGGAAAAAGTATATACATCTTGGATAAAGGGGAACAAGGGGATGACAAACATAGTACAGACAAACGGTATGAAAAAACTTGTTTGTTTTTATGAAGAGTGGCAAAAACACGGCGATGCAGAGAATAGTGTAAAGTTGTTTGAGGTGATTCAAAAATATAAACAAGAACAGCTTATGATAGCGTTCTGCGGTCACTTCTCTGCAGGGAAATCAACGATGATGAATCATCTATATAAAGCGCAGTTGTTACCAACAAGTCCAATTCCGACAAGCGCTAACGTTGTCAAAATTGAAAAAGGAATGGATCGTGTTGTTGTAACAGTTAAATCTGGAGAACAGTACGAATATGATGGTGCATATTCAGCGGAAGAATTAAAACAAATTTGTAAAGACGGTGATGAGGTAATTGGTGTTCATATTTATCGGAATGATGCGCCAATTCCTGAGGGTGTTATGTTAGTTGATACACCAGGGATTGATTCAACAGATGATGCCCATCAATTAGCGACAGAATCAACGCTGCATCTAGCAGACGTAATTTTTTATATGATGGATTATAATCACGTCCAATCGGAAGTGAATTTGCAATTTGTTAAAGAATTGAAACAACGTAATAAAACGGTTTATCTAGTTGTAAATCAAATAGATAAACATAAAGAAAATGAATTATCGTTTGAGGATTATAAAGATAGTGTAAAACAATCGTTCTCTAACTGGGATATTGAAGTAGATGGAGTGTATTATACTTCATTGCGAATGATGAACCATACACATAATGAAATTGGGAGCTTAGAAACATTAATTACTTCTATTATGAAAGAAAAAGTGCAGTATGTAAGAGATGGAATGGAGCGAGAAACAGAATATTTAATGGGGGAACATTTCTCGTTTATTCTTTCAGAAAATGAAAAAGCTCTTTTGAAATATGAGGAAGAGCTAGCATCGCCGCTTTCTATTTTAGAGATAGTTGAAAAGAAAGAAGAGCTAACGGAAACTAAACAATGCGAGGCTAGTAAAGAATCTCATGTGAGAAACGAATTTATAAAAGGCTTACAAGCTATATTAGATAACGCGTATTTAATGCCATTTGAAATGAGAGAATTGGCAAATGTGTATTTAGAAACGAAATTAACAAAATTTAAGGTCGGTTTGCTGTTTGCGAAAGGAAAGACGGAGCAAGAAAAACAGAGACGTTTAGATGCTTTTTATTCTGCTTTGCAAAAGACTGTTGAAACGCAACTTGATTTTCATGTGAAAGAATTTATTGTTGCCTTCTTAAAAGAAGAAGGATTGTTCACAGAGGAAATTGGGAAAGACATATATGCTTTAGAAATTGCTTTTGGACCAGAAATGTTAGCTGAAGTCATTAAACAAGGTGCAGGTTTCACAGGGGATTACTTACTTCTTTATACAGCGGATGTAGCGAATGAACTGAAGAAACGTTATTTTACAAAAGCGCAGCAAATTTTTGATAAAAGTGCAGTCGTTTTAAAGCAAAAGGTGAAGGAAGCAGTTGCACGCATTGAAGAAGAGATTGAAAAATATACGATGTTGCAAACGGCAAAAGAAACGCAATTGCAATACAGTAACAATTTAGAGACATATGAAAGTTATTTGCAAAATGTTTGGCACGAGCGTGTTGCTACACCAGAAGGCTTGCAAATAGAGGAGATATTGCAAAGTAAAACACAAATTGTTAGTGAGAAATTCACACTACAAGAGCAGGAAAGCGCAAACGATCACGTAATGGCTCGTGAGGAAGAGATAAAAGGAACGGCAGCTTTAAATATTCAGCGTATATTAGAGAAAGTGAAGAAAGCTGAAACGATATTAGAGCCATTGCCAGCGCTGAAACATGTACAGCAAGAGGTAATAGAAAAAAGGCGTCGTGTGGAAACGAAACAATTTACAGTAGCGTTATTCGGAGCTTTTAGTGCTGGGAAATCATCATTTGCTAATGCACTGCTTGGTGGGAATGTACTTCCTGTATCACCAAATCCGACGACGGCAACGATTAATCAAATTTTGCCGGTTACAGAGGAAAAATCACACGGAACAGTAATGGTTCAATTCAAATCAAAGCAAGCTCTATTAGAAGATATGAAAGCTGTTTATAAGTTGTTTCATTATGAGATTACTACGTTAGATGAAGCGTTAGCACAAATTGATAAAGTTATGAAATATCCTTCACCAACTGGGAAGCAAAAAACAACATTTAGCTTTTTACGAGCGGTACAAAAAGGGTATGATACGGTTTCTGCTCATTTAGGCGAGCAGGTACAAGTTACATTAGAAGAGTTTTCTGATTATGTAGCGAATGAAGAAAAATCATGTTTTGTTGAGTACATGGAGCTTTATTATGATTGTGCTTTAACAAGGCAAGGAGTAGCGCTTGTAGACACACCTGGAGCGGATTCTATTAACGCCCGCCATACGGACGTTGCGTTCCAGTATATTAAAAACGCAGATGCTATTTTATTTGTAACGTATTATAATCATGTGTTCTCTCGTGCTGACCGTGAATTCTTAATCCAGCTTGGTCGTGTAAAGGATACTTTTGCACTTGATAAAATGTTCTTTTTAATAAATGCGGCCGATTTAGCAGAGTCTGAAGAAGAACTTGAAATGGTAAAAGGTTATATCGCAGACCAGCTACTGCAATACGGTATTAGAAATCCGCGTTTATTTGCAATTTCAAGTTTATGTGCACTTGAAGAGAAGCAAGGAAAGAATATTGAAAAAGAGAAGTACGGTATTTTACAAAACTCTGGGATTGTTAAGTTCGAGGAATCATTTACATCCTTTATGATGAGAGATTTAATGCTCGTATCTGTTCATGCTTTATATGGTACATTGCAAGGAGCAGATCAGCTTTTAGTAAATATGATAAACGGTGCAAAGCAGGGGAATGAAGAGAAAGAGAAGCAAACGAAAAAATATGAAGCAGAGCGTGATCAGCTACTTCATATTATTTCATCATATAGTGTGCTCGCTGAAGAGCAGGCGATGCAAAATGAAGTGAAAGAATTGCTTTATTACGTGCAACAGCGTCTATTCCTACGCTATAACGATGTGTTTACTGAATTTATTAATCCAGCATCGCTGCGAACGGATGGGAATGTGAAAGTGCAGTTGCAACAGTGCGTTATGGAATTAGTAGCATTTATTCAGCATGATTTATTACAAGAAATGCGTGCGACATCATTACGCCTTGAAAAATGGATAGATGAAGCGATGAAGCGTGCAAAGAATGAAATTGTGGTGAACTGTAAAGTAGAAAATGAATCAATTTCTATGAGTGGAACAGTGGATTATAAATATAAAGATATTGCACATAAAGAACCTTTCCCTTCAGTTGAAATAAAAGATTTCAAAAAAGCACTAGCGCATTTTAAAAATGAAAAAAGCTTTTTTGAAAAGAATGATAAAGCTTTCATGCAAGAAGAGGCTAAAGTTGTATTAGAGCCCTTCGTATCAAACTATGTAGCTGATGAAAAAGATTTATTTGTTCATCATTATAAGCAAGAGTGGGATTTGAAATGGAACTTATTCCAAAAAGTGATGCAGCAAGATGTGATGAATTATTATGAAAGTGTATTATTTGCATTGGCTGAAACAATTGATGTATCACTATATGAACAAAGTAAAGAACAGTTGCAAAAGCAGTTAGTAGAGATTGAAAAAGAAATTTATGTGATATAGTCGTTATGAGAAAAAGATTCGTTCGATTTTCTTTTGCAATACTGTATCTAAAGATTTGACAAACCCAGCAAATTCATCTGTAGAAATCATATGAGTAAGAACGAGGCGTCGGCCGTCTGGTGTTTCACCGCATAAGACGAATGAAGAAAATTCATATGTTTTGTTTTCTACTACTAATTTTGGGTAGGAATACGTGTCGCTTTTCTTCTTCTTTCCATCAATAGAGATGACGTTGCATTTTTTCTCATTGTTGTCCATGGTGAATCCCTCCTTTCTATTATTTATGGTAGACAAGGAGGGTTTAGAACAATAGAGAAAGGGGAGTTTTTTATGTGTGTAGTAATAGAGTATATTTCGAAAGAAGCTATACCGAAACCTTTACTATTGCTTGCTGATCCAAGTGAGCAGCAAATTGATGCATATGTACAAAGAGGGTTAACATATGTAGCTAAGCAAGAGGAGAGAGTTGTCGGTGTATATGTTCTTTTGGAAACAAGGCCGAAGACGATGGAAATTATGAATATTGCAGTTGTAGAGCATTTGCAAGGAAAAGGGATTGGAAAGCAGCTATTAAGTCATGCCGTAGAAACTGCTAAAGGATATGGTATGTCAAAACTTGAAGTTGGTACAGGCAATTCTAGTGTTTCACAACTTGCTTTATATCAAAAATGTGGATTTCGTATTTTTTCTATTGATTTTGATTACTTTTCAAAGCATTATGAAGAAGAGATTGTTGAAAATGGGATTGTATGTCGTGATATGATTCGGCTTGCAATGGAATTGAATAAGAACGTATAACTTATTTAGGGGGAAGAGAAGATGGAAGTACATAAAGCAATTACAGCACATTCTCGTAAACAAAATGAAAGTGTAAAAGCATGTTTACAATTAGATGCGCAGCGTGAAGCAGCTATTGAAGCAGCCGTATCTCTTGCGTCAAAGGGGAAAGAATTTTCGGTTGATATCATTAATGTTGTAACAAAGCAAATTAATGATCTTGCAAAAAATGGTGTTACACTGCAACGTAAATTTGTTACGGAAGAAATGGTTATGGAGTATGTAAGTCGTTTGCAAGAGAAAGAAGGTCGTTAAAGATGATAGTTACAGTCGAATGGTTACGTGAGCATATAGAGGATGAGAATGTCCGTATAATCGATTGTCGTTTTGATTTAGCGAATCCTAATTGGGGTAGAGAAAAGTATGAGGAAGAACATATTCTTCATGCGTTATATTTTGATTTAAATTTAGATTTATCAAGTCCTGTAACAGAACATGGTGGTCGCCATCCATTGCCGAATATTGAGGAGTTTGCAGACAAGCTTTCACAAGCTGGTATTGGTGAACATACGACAGTAATTGCATATGACAGTCAAGCGGGTGCAAATGCTTCTCGTCTCTGGTGGTTATTAAACTATGTAGGACATGAGAAAGTATATATATTAGATGGTGGATTTCCAGCTTGGAAAGAGAATGGACTACCGATAACAAAGGAAATTCCTGTTGCTATACGAAAAACATTCAAAGCAAATGTACAAGATCATATGCTTGTAACGATGGAAACGGTGAGAGAGAATATTCATGCAGGTGCAGATGTTACGTTAATTGATTCTAGAGAGCCAAAACGTTATGCTGGTGTAGAGGAACTAGTTGATCCAAAAGCAGGACATATTCCGACAGCAGTAAACTATTTTTGGAAGGATGGAATTGTACAATCAGGACAATTTAAGAATGAAGCTGGGCAACAAGAACGATTCCGAAATCTTTTGAAAGATAAGGAAACAATTGTATATTGTGGTTCTGGTGTTACAGCATGTCCAAATATCCTTGCATTGAAATTAGCTGGATTCCAAAATGTTAAATTGTATGCAGGTAGCTGGAGTGATTGGATTTCTTATCCAGAAAATCAAATTGCAAAAGAAGAAGATTAATCACTTGCATGCAAAAATAATTTGTATTAAAATAAGGTCACAAGCAAGAAATTGCTCGAAAAACTTTGTATTTTACACATTGGAAACAATGTGATAATATAACGACAAGTAAATAATACATCCTGCGGTGTACGTAACTTATTTATGTCTAAAACCGATGTTAGTTATACGGAAGCTCAATATTTAGCGACCATCATCAAGCCTTCCTTGTGGAGGAAGATGTACGGTAACTGTGAGGGCATCCACCTGCGAGTAGCGGGTTTTTGGACATTTACGAGGAGCGGCACGTGCGGGGGTCTTATTTCAACTAACATTATATAAAATTCCTACGGTGTACGTAGCTTATGCATGTCTTAAACCAATAAGTTTAATATGGAAGTTCAATATTTAAATGTAGCTAACAAGCCGTCTTTTTAAGAAGGAAGTTACAAACATTTGTGAGAGCATCCACCTGTGAGAGCAGGTTTATGGACATCTAGAGAGAACGGCATATGTGGGGCTATATAAAAACCTTACGTTTTATACGTAAGGTTTTTTTGTTGCATAAATATATTTGTTTTATCTGGATTCACCTGTGAAGTTTCCATAATATATATAGCACTTTCTATCTTCATCAATCTCTCTTGAATCTAAAGCGAACTCCATATGCATGCCGTCGCGCTGAATATATATAAGGTCTGAATGAAGAGATGGCAAAATTTCTTCATAGTTCCATACATCTTTCCGATCTATTATGCTAGAACTCGTTTCACTTAGTTCTCTAACCTCAAAACCGATGTGAGAGTATGTAGGATCTGAAGGGTCATTTGCAAACTCTTCTTTTTGAATATATATAACTGCTGTTCCGTCTGGATCTACTGAAGTTGCAGTAACAACATATGTCTTGTTATCTTTTATAAAATATTCACACGTCATGCGTGCGATGATTTCAGAATTAGAAATATTTGCGTAGTTCCATAAAGCAGGATACCTTTTCGTTTCATCATTAAGTCGATATTCTAAGCGCATTTTATCCCTCTTCTTCCTTTTTCTTCTACTTTATCATGCTATCTTATATAATAGGAATAGAATTTAAAAAGGGGAGTGCGAAGGTGACGAAAACGAAATGGCTAGTAGGTGGTGTCGTAACGTCTTTAATGACTGGCACCTTATTTGGCTGCGAGCAAGATCTTCCCCCAAAACCGAATGATAATAGTTGTTCAGATTGGGATTGGGATGATGAACTTGGGGTATGGCAGTGTGATGATAGTAGGTCAGGTTATCGTGGGCATTATTTTTATGGTGGGAGTTACTATCAAAATAAATCCACTTTTAAAAATTCATCGGCGTTTAAATCTTATCAATCGTCTGCGGAATTTAAAGGTGGAATTGGAAGCGGTTCAAAGGGAGGATTTGGGGGCTAACATATGTCGCAATACATAAGGGATCGAAAAGAATTTTACTCGAAATATCCGAATTTTTGGTCGGATTTATATGAATGTGAGTATAGTTTGTTTCATGTTTTTTTTATAACAAATCAGACTATGAAACAATTGCAATTAGCAACTGAACGAATGGGGAAAATATTTTTTAAGACTGCTAAACTTTTGCGGAATTTAAGTGACGAACAGCTTCTTGAACTTGGGTATCCTCCTGCAAGCTTATCGTTTATTAGAATGAAAGGATTATATCCTGAATCTGTTATTTCACGATTTGATTTCGTTTTAACAAATGATAACCAAATTAAAATGCTTGAGTTTAATAGTGATACACCAACTTTTATTATGGAATGCTTTCAAATGAATGGAAAAGTTTGTGGAAAACTAGGCTATGATGATCCAAACTTGGGTCAAGAACGATTACTATCTTCTGGTGTTACAAAGGCTGTAATGGAAGCGACAAAGGGAATAGATAACCCAAATGTTGTTTTTACAGCACATCATGAACATATTGAGGATTGGAATACGACTATGTATTTGAGTCAGTTATGCCATGTTGAAAATAAAGTAGTGCCAATGTCAGAACTTAGAATTACAAAAGATGCTTTAGTGGATAGGGATGGAGTACAGATTGATATTTTATATCGCCAAACATATCCGATAGAAGATTTAATTGAGGATCAAGATCCTGAAACAGGAGACTTCGTAGGTGTGGAACTGTTGCAACTTGTAAAAGCCGGAAAGCTTTTTATAATAAATCCTTTGTCAGCATTTTTGCTTCAGCCAAAATCAATTCAGTGTCTTATTTGGGGGTTAGCAGAAGAAAAGGCCTTTTATACAAATGAGGAACAACAGTGGATTAAAGAATATATGTTACCTACATATTTAGAACCAGATTTATTTTTAGGAAAAGGCTCTTTCGTTCAAAAACCTTCATTTGGTAGAGAAGGAGACACAATTACCGTTCGCGATAAGGACGAAAATATTATGATTCAAAATGCACACCAAACGTATAAAGCGTCACTGCCGATATTTCAAAAGTATACAGAACTTCCAGTCGTATCTTTGGAAACTGAGAAAGGGATGGAGAAACTGTCGTATGTGTTTGGTTCGTTTTTAATTGCTGGAAAAGCGAGTAGTATCGGTATTCGCGCTGGGGAAAAAATTACGGGGAATGAATCGTACTATTTACCGGTAGGTATAAAAAAGGAGGAAAGTATATGATTAATTTTTTATTATATTTAGCAGTAACACTGGGCCTTTTATGTATTGGTCTGTTCCTCATGGAAGTGACAACGAAAGTAAAAGAATTTAAGTTAATGGCCCAAGGAAATAAGGCGGTAAGCTATGTACTTGGAGGACGATTACTTGGGTTAGCTATTGTTTTATATTCGACAGCAGCTAATTCCATTTCACTTCTTGATATGGTTTCATGGGGAGCTGTTGGGATTTTGGCTCAAATTATCGTCTTTTATTTAGCTGAGTGGCTTACACCACGCTTTAATATAAACAAAAGTCTTGAAGAAGATAACCAAGCAGTCGGTCTTTTTCTTATGTTTTTATCACTTTCCATTGGGATTGTAATTGCTGGTTGTATAACTTATTAAAAACTTTACGTTTAAACGTGAAGTTTTTTATTTTATATACGTTAGTTCGCCATACATTTCGAAAAAATTGTAGGCTACTGTTGACATCTATTTTAAATAAGAGTAACATTTTCTATGTAATAAAAATAAGTCTCTGTTAGGTGAGGCTCCTGTATAGAGAAATGCTACTGCCCAAAAATGTCGAGAGACGCCAATGGGTCAACAGGAATGATCGAATTAAGGTTTTTCTTAACGTAGCTGGTAATGTACCTATGCTATACAGTGCTAAAACTCGGCGAGGGAGAGGTCCGTAGATTTCTAATTGTTTAGGAATCGTTTATTTGTGTATGTCATGACCTTTACTCTTTTCGGAGTAAGGGTCTTTTTGTTACAAAGCTATGAGTAAATTCATAGTATAAACTATAAAATTAAACGAGGAGGTGAGGAGCATGTCAAATTCTGACTCGGTTCCGTTACCCATATACTTCAAATCAAAAATATATGATGTAGGCAGGAAACGACTTGTTCCTCCCTCTATATTTATCATAATGTAGCGTTTATATGCATGTTTAAGCGCTAGACACTGTTACGGTAAAGTGGATAAATTGAGAAACAAAGCGTTTCTTCCTATGTTGTACAGGAGGAGACGATAATATGTTATATGCAAACAAAACTGTGGGTAACACGTCATATAAATTAAGTAAAAAATCAATGAAAGAACAAACAATGCTTCAAAAAAATAAAGATTTATTAATTGAAATCGCAACGAGAGATGTAAAATCTGTATTTGCGTATTTTAAAACAACAAGAGACGGATTATCTATGAAAGAGGCACAAAAACGCATTCAAGTATACGGCCGAAACGAATTAATTTCAAAAAGAGCGCGTATTGCGGAAGTAATGATGAAGCTAAGTGGAATGATTCCAGGTTTTTCAAAACAACATGTGCGTGATGGATTACAATGTGAGAAAATTACTGTGTCTCGAGTAGAATGTTCTAGTGTAACTGGTTTAAACGGTGAATTAAAAATGATGAATGTGCCAGTACAAGAGCTTGTTCCTGGGGATATGATTTTTCTTTCAGAAGGTGATACAGTACCGGCAGATGTACGTATCATTTACGCGAATGATTTATTAGTAAATGAATCCGTGCTAACAGGAAAAGATGCAAGTATTGAGAAATTTGAAAGTTGCTATCACCTTGAGCGTAAACGATTTATTCCTTTAAAACGAATGAAAGACTATAATCCACTTGAACTTGAAAACGTATGTTTCAAAGGGACTCATATTGTTGGCGGAAATGCAAAGGCTGTAGTTGTTTCGACTGGGAAAAATACGTATACAGGAATTCTTCATACTTGTTGTAATAGAACGTCTTAATGTGTAAATGATGCTAAATATACAAAAACAATGTATAATAGACAAAGTTGAAAAAACGTAGAATGGTAATCTATTTATATAACCTTACGTGATGACGTGGGGTTATTATTTTTTTTGGTAGGAGAGGGATTATGAAAAAAGTATTATTAGTTGATGGTATGGCACTATTATTTCGTGCTTTTTACGCAACAAGTGTCTACGGACAATTTATGAAAAGACAAGATGGTACCCCTACAAACGGGATTCATGGTTATATGAAACATTTATTAACAGCTATGCAAGCAATTGAACCGACACATATCGTAACATGCTGGGATATGGGTAGTACGACATTTAGAACAGAATCGTTCTCGAATTATAAAGCGAATCGTGTAGCACCACCTGAAGAATTAATTCCGCAATTTGATTTAGTTCAAGAAATGACTGCGAAATTGTCTATTCCAGTTATCGGTATGAAAGGGTATGAAGCGGATGATTGTATTGGTACGCTTGCAAAACAATACTGTAATGAAGCGGAAGTTTATATTTTAACAGGTGATACGGATTTACTTCAGCTTGTTGATAAGAACGTTACAGTTATGCTCTTGCGCAAAGGAATTGGAAATTACGAATATTACACACCAGAGAAAATCATGGAAGAAAAAGGCGTAGAGCCGTGGCAAATCGTGCATGCGAAAGCGTTTATGGGAGATACGAGTGATAACTATCCAGGTGTAAAAGGTATCGGCGAAAAGACAGCGTATAAACTTATTCAAGAGCATGGAACAGTAGCAACCGTACTAGAAAATGTAGCAACATTAACGAAAGCGCAGCGCACAAAGATTGAAAGTGATTTAGAGAACTTAAATATTTCATTACAATTGGCACAAATTCACTGTGAAGTTCCAATTTCATGTTCACTAGAAGAAGGATTACACACAATGGATGAAGAAAAACTTAGATTCGTTTGTGAAGAAATGAATTGGGGAAGACCTGAAATATTAATCAATATGCTATAAATAGTTTTGAAAGAGGGATGTTATATAAGTCAAACTTTGACTTATACAACATCCCTCTTTTTGTTTTTACGAACAGTATCGTAGTAAATAAAATTATATCGAACTCAAATTTAAATATATAAATGTTTCGACAAAATATATGGATAGAAGTTGATGACAATAGCAACTTTTATAATGAAATGAAGCAATTTCAAAATGGTTTTAGGATGATCGCATTTTTGCATGTTCACAAAGTTGTCAGAAAATAAACGGAATTTTCATATGAAGTTCAAA
Source organism: Bacillus sp. 16GRE42 (assembly GCF_019837435.1). Classification (NCBI taxonomy): domain Bacteria; kingdom Bacillati; phylum Bacillota; class Bacilli; order Caryophanales; family Bacillaceae; genus Bacillus; species Bacillus sp. 16GRE42. The sequence continues at coordinate 84,003 of NZ_JADAXF010000002.1, read as the reverse complement.
TAGAATTCACAACAATCAATTATTATAAGGGCAAACAGATAATTCCTTATCTTTTATATAAACCATCCCCCAAGGAGGACAATGAAAATGAGAAAAAAAGTGAGAAAATCTTTTAAACAATTATTAATTGAAAATAAACAATCACTATTAAATAATAAAGAAAATATGAAAGAAATTGAAGAAAGAATTGAGAAACGACATGTAGCATATAGTGGTGCCAATAATTAAATAAAATAAAAAAGATAGCCTTTAAAGGCTATCTTTTTTTATATTGAAAAAACTCTATTCCTTTCTTTAATTTTGTAACTATGCAAGATATTTTTATAGTGTTTTTCTGTCAATATTATTCATTTTTCGAGGTTGTAATTGGTATATATCAATTTTTAAGATTTACTATTCATAATATTACAAAAAATGTTACAATACATTCAAAATTACGCTATAAAATCATTTTAATATGAAAAATTGGAATGAAAAGAAAGGAGAGGAATATGAATAATGGTGTCGCTTTGAAATGATTATTATCATTTCAGTAGGAGTTGATGTAAAACGATGGATAGGTATGAAGAACTGGATTCTATACGAGGAATTTCTTCATTGATAGTAATGATTGGCCATCATTTAATGGTTTTTTCAGTATTTCAAAATTACAGTTATGAAGATAATAAACCATTTGTTATTTATCTATTAAAAGAAACACCTGCTCGTCTAATTTTTAGTAGTGGTAACGAATCTGTTATTATTTTTTTTGTTTTGAGTGGATTTGTTTTGTATAGATCCATTCAAAAAAACTACGATAGCTATGGATCATTCCTTTTAAAGCGTATATCTAGAATCTATATTCCATATATCGTAGCAATAATTATAGCTATTTTATGCCAGACTACAATGAGTAAATATGGTATTTCTAATTTAAGTGAATGGTTTAATCGCTCATGGACGATTGAAAGTTCTTTAAGCTTAATAGCGCAACATATTTTATTGATTGGGAAATATAATACAGATGCATATAACGGCGTAATTTGGTCACTTGTTCATGAAATGCGAATATCAATAATTTTCCCGTTAGTTTTGATGGTTTGTTTACGAAAAACGTTGAGGTATTCATTATTGTCATTGTTTAGTTTTAGTATATGTTCTGTCGTGATTTTATTTTTATTTCACTCAAGTTTAACATTAACTAGTTATGCATTAACTCTGCATTACACAGTGCTGTTTTTACTAGGAGCACTAGTTGCGAAATATAAAAATAATTTAATAGTTTTTTATAGTAATCGTACTAAAAATGAGAAAATTGCATGGTTTTTATTTGCGGTTTTACTTTATATGTATGAAGGGCTTGTTGGAGAAATTAATTTGCTTAATAATTTTATATTTCGAGACTACGTAGTAGCGATAAGTGCATGTTTATTTGTCATATTAAGCTTGTCAGTAGCAACTTTGTCATCCTTGCTACGTAATAAATACTTGTTATATTTGGGGAAGATTTCTTACAGTCTTTATTTATACCACATCATATCTTTATTTTCCCTAGTGTATATGCTTCATGAAATATTTCCGTTACCTATTGTTTTAATGTTATCGCTCATTCTTTCGTTTATACTAGCAATTATTTCTTATTTGTTTGTAGAAAAATTCGCATTCAGGATCGGAAGGTATATAACAAAGCAATCGAATTTAGAAAAGAAAAGACTATCTGTAGAAAGTGAGTTACAGGATGTCATTCAAACAAAGGCGGTGAAATAATTGAAGCAAGAAATTAGTATGAAGGATTTTCAGCAGCTCTTGAAAAGAAGAGTAGTAACAATTATTTTGACGATGTGTTGTGTAACAGTTTCTTTAATTCTTATTTCTATGTATGTATTAAAGCCTTCGTATCAATATTCAACGCAAATTCTCGTTGGGAATTTAGATGGGTTTAATAAGGAAAATGCGGTGAATAAAACACAGGAAAATAAGCAACTTGTAACGTCGTATGTTGATATATTAAAAAGTCCACTCATTATTTCAACGGTTAAAAAAAATTTAAAATTAGAGCAATCAATTTATGAATTAGCACAAAAAATTTCAGTGGTGAATATGGACAACTCTCAAATCGTTACTGTTACAGTAAAAGATTCAGATCCTACAATCGTCAAAGAAATTGTAAAGTCATTGGCAGAACAATCTCAAAAAAGCTTTCAACAGTATACGAATGTACAGGGGATAAAAATATTAACTGACCCTGAGTTACAGGAAAAAGCTGAAAAGTTGTTTCCGAAATTGCAACTTATCATTCCTATCTCTTTAATTGTTAGCTTTTTTGTTGGGATAGGTTTAGCTGTATTTCGAGATTATTTTGATGAGCGTATATACGTGGAACAAGATTTAGAGAAAATAACAACAGTATCTGTTATTGGTCACATAAATATGAAACCGAATAGAAAAAAGAAATCTACAGAAGTTGATGCGCAATCATCTATATATCGAGGTGAACATGTCGATGTTTAAGACAAAGAAAAAGCTGCCATTTAATCCGCATGATGCTCTAATGAAAGAGCAGTTTTATACGGTGTATCACGAGTTGAAAAAATCGGGGAAACAAGTGTTCACAGTTACTTCAACGAAGGATAGAGGTGTTGTCGCGTCGCTTATAGTAAATCTAGGGCTAGTGTTTGCAGAGATGAAAAAAAAGGTGTTACTTATCGATGTGAATTTTTCTGATCCTAAACTACATCTACTATTACAAAGCAATTATACGAAAACAGTGAACGATATAATAAACGATTCCCCTTGTAGTTATGAATCTTTTTCTAGTAATTTATCTAAATACTTATATTGTATTCCTGCCCAAAAAACAGTACACACCGGAACGCCTTTAGTTGCTACGGATGAATTTGATCATGTAATTGCGAAGTGGAAAGAAGATTTTGATTATATTTTCTTGTATTCCTCTGAAGTATTTGAGCTTCCTGCTACGCACATGATTGCAGGGAAATGCGATGGAGTGGTCTTAGCAGTCAAAAAGAGAAAAGATTCCCTACGTACGGTGCAAAAAGTGATAGTAAATATAAAGAGGAAAGAATGTGAATTAATAGGTATAGTTTTATATTCTTGAATGTGGGGGTAACGATCTATGATTCGTGAAACAAATCAAGCCAAGTTGTATACGATTCCGGCTCAAGAAAAGACCAGTATTTTGAATCGAAGTATGAAACGCTTGTTTGATATTATATTTTCACTCATATTGTTACTATTAACGCTACCAATTATGTTGTTCTTTTGTATTATGATTGCTTTCGAAACAGCAGGAGCTCCAATTTATTTTCAAGAACGTTTAGGGATTAATGGAAGGAAATTTAATGTATTTAAATTAAGGTCGATGGTAAAAGATGCTGAAATAAATGGACCACAATGGGCAAATGAAAATGATCCAAGAATTACTAAAGTTGGGTCGTTTATAAGGAAAACGAGAATTGATGAGTTACCGCAACTTTTAAATATTTTAAAAGGTGATATGTCTTTTGTCGGACCAAGACCAGAGAGAGAGTATTTTTATAAACAATTTGATACGTATATCCCAGAATTCAAGGATCGTTTAATAGTGAAGCCAGGGTTAACAGGATGGGCACAAATAAATGGAGGATATAATCTTGATCCGAAAGAAAAGTTGAAATTGGATATGGAGTATATTGAAATGAAAACGATTAAGATGGACATTCGGATTTTATGTAAAACCGTTTTAATAGTATTGAACGGTAATGGTGCAAGATAAATATATGTAAGTAGGTTGCTTGCAAAGGAGAGCAGGTATGGGTAGATCTATTTTAAATAATATTATCCATCTATTTTATAGCACGATTTTAGCTAATCTTCTTCAGGCTGTGAGTTTAATTGCTTTAGCAAATTTTTTTAATGTACAAAATTATGGGATGTTTAGTGTTGCTATAGCAGTGACGTTTGTTATGTTATTTTTTACAGATTTAGGACTTACGAATACGTTTCTTCGAGAAGGCGCAAAAGATGGAGTAGACTTAGAGACGATTTTATCGTCGTATATAAAAGTAAGGATGATTTTACTTATTTTTATTTCTATAATCGGCTATATTGCTATTCATTATATGTATGCGGATAGAAATTTAATTTACATGATGATAAACGTAATGTTTTTCATGTTAATAGGATTAACTTGGCAAAATATAGGGATTGCCTACTTTCAGCTGACGGAGCGTATGAAGTATATAGCGCTTATTAAAGTTGTATCAGCAGCAGTTGTCATTATCATTACATGTTTTTGTATTTTTGGAGAGTTACCAGTTTATATAACTGCGCGTTTATATGGATTTGGTTATATGATTGGTGGTGTATTCAGCATATATGTAATGAAAAGAAAGACGAGTATGAATATGAAAGTCGTAATTCATAAAGCGTTGTTTTGGCAAGTGACGCCTTTTATTATTAGTGGTTTTTTAATAATGAGTACGCCACAATTAGCACCTATCTTACTTAACTATACATTGCCATTAAGTATGGTAGGTGTTTTCGCGGTGGCTTATCGGATGCCAGCAGCTTTATATCAAGTACCAGGGGTGATTGCAGGGGCATTTTATCCAGTGCTCTTTAAGCATTATAATCAGAATAATTTAGAAGAGCATACGAAATTAAACTTACTTCAAATAAAATCAATGGCGATTGTGGGAATATGTATGACGATAAGTTTATATCATTTAGCGCCATACTTTATTTCTATATTTTTTCATGAGGAATGGAGAAATGCAGTAGAGCCACTCCAAATATTATCATTTCTCATTGTGCTGCAAAGTTTAAATATTGCTATAGCTGACGGCTTAACAACGAGTGGACGTCAAAATAAAAGAACGGTTGTGCAATGTATAGCATTAGTGATAGGTGGGATTATGCTTTATAGCTTTAGTAGTATTGGTGGAGTGATAGGAGCGGCTTACGCTATGGTTTTATTTGAAATTGTGGCTTTAGTTGGGTATATAGCGGTAAGTGTAGTGAAGAAAAAAATTGTATTCCAAATTGTAATACCGTATACAATTTATTTTGGCGTAACTTTTATTGGAGTGCAATATATATTGCATGCATATCATTTCATTGCGCTCGTTTTGAATACGTTAATCGTAGTAGTTGGTATATTCCTATATGATTACGAGTTGAAAAAACTTCTTCTTTCGTTTATAAGAAAAACACGCAAAAAGGATTATATTACGAAACAGGGGATATAGCCTATGGAAAATAATATAAAGATATCGATGAAATGGATTATGCTCTTAATATTATTTGTCATGTTAAGTAAATACAACATATATATTGGATTTTCGCTGAAGATATATATGATTTTTTTAGTTATATATTTTTGTTTAACAGTTAAAAACTTTCATATTCAAAAGCTATATTTTCATGAAGTTGTATTTTTGCTATTTTATTTCATCTATTGTTACAGTGGAATTCTTTCTATATATTTACATGCTAGTATTCGTATGATTCTTGGTGTGCTACTTGTTTTAGGGTGTTATTTTATAATGAGAAATTTATTAGGAAATGTTGAAATAGCAACACTTGAATCATCTATTGTTTATGTAGGATTCATATTTAATGTTGTAAGCCTAATACTGTATATAGTCGGTTTACAGCACTTTGGATTGTACGGTGGAGAAGAGAGAGAAATTTTTGCTGGACTATTAGTTGATAGAGGGTATCCAAGATTAATTGGTTTGCTAGATGATCCTAACATTTTTATTTTTTATAATACAATATTTTTTATGTATTATATGACAAACCTACATAATATGACGAACATTTTAGGATTGATTTTATGTGTTACGACAAGTTTATTAACTTTTTCAAGGGGAGGAATATTGGCACTTGTGCTTGTCGTTTTTGTATATGTATGTACATCTAGTTTTGCAAAAAAAATAAAAATAATAATGAGTTTACTATTGTTTGGTGTAGTGATTTTTAGTTTATCGAATAGTGTAATGGGTGGCCAATTGGATGACATATTGAATAAACGAATTTCTGATTTTTCGCATGATAATGGAAGTGGTAGATTTACATTATGGGAAGCTGCTTTTAAATATTATTTATCCAATCCATATATCGGAATCGGTGCATTTAATTTTTCGAATTATTATGAGTTTCAATTTAATGAAAAGTTATATGTACACAATACATTTTTAGAAATTTTGTCTGAATCGGGTACAATTGGTTTTCTGTTATATAGCGCTTTTTTATTCATATTAATGTTCAAGTTAACGCAGTATACTTTGTTTCGTGAAAAACCGTATCTTTTATTGACTATGATTGCATTTTTATTTCAGATGATGTCATTGTCACTCATTATTAACGAAGCGTTCTTTTTATTTTTAGCAATGGTTGTGAAGTACATTTCAATATATGAAGGAAGGGGAAAGGTAGATGGTAAAATGTCTATCAGCACATAATAAGGCGCCTCATGTTTCTGTAATAACACCTTCTTATAATAGTATATTTATAGGTGAGACGATTTTATCTGTACAGAATCAATCATATGAAGAGTGGGAAATGATTATCGTTGATGACGCTTCAACTGACCAATCTCTTGCAAAAATTAAAGAGATAATAGAAGGGGACTCGCGTATTAGATTATTATCATTAAAAGAAAATGTTGGTGCTGCTAAAGCTCGGAATATAGCGATTGAAGAGGCGAGAGGAAGGTATATTTCCTTTTTAGATAGCGATGATATATGGTTGCCACATAAATTGAAGACGCAATTGTTATTTATGGAAGAAATGAATGCGGCTTTTTCATATGCATCGTATAGCTTAATCGATGAAAACAGTAATGAACTAAATCGAGAAGTGAATGTACCAAAATTTGTTGACTATCATCGTTTGGCAGGAAATACAATTATCGGTTGTTTAACAGTAATGATTGATCGTGAAAAAATTCCGCATATTGAAATGCCTAGTGTACAGCCAGAAGATACAGCGTTATGGCTGAACTTATTAGATGAAGGACATGAAGCCAAAGGAATACAGCAAGTGTTAGCGAAGTATAGAATTGTAGCAAATTCTGTTTCGAGAAATAAAATTAAAGCGGCTTTTCGATATTGGAAATTATTAAGGGAACAAAAACGACTGAATGCAGTGCAAATCTTTTACTATTTTAGTAAGTATGCTTTTCATGCCTATAGAAAAAATAAAATCAATGTAGTTGGGAAGACGCAATTATGAATATACTGTTGATGACAGATAAATTGATAACTGGAGGAGCCGAGAGTTATTTTTGTAAATTGGAAAGCAATTTGCGTGATGAGAAATTTACGGTTTATACAGCTGCAGGTGATGGAGAACTATATGAATCTCTTACTAGAAAAGAAAATTTCATGTTACTTAGTCGATGGAATCATTTGAGAAATATTCATTACTTACGAAAAGAAATTTGTAAACGAAAGATAGAACTTATTCATGCAAATAGTTTTCGAATGGTATTATATTCCTTTTTAATTCAAAAGTTCATGAAAAAAAAGATAAAAGTCGTATATACGAAACATAATGTAACGATATTAGAAAAGAAAATGCCAACTTTTTTTCGTTATTTTATAAATAAATATGTGAATAATATTATTACAGTAAGTGAGTTTGAAAAGAATAATTTAATTTCAATGCATGTAGCAGAAGAGAAAATAAAGACAATTTATAACGGTGTGGATATTGAAAAGTTTTTATTCCAGCAGAAAAAGAAAGAATCTATTTATAAAATAGGGATATTAGCTAGACTATCCAAGGAGAAAAACCATCAGTTATTTGTAAAAATTGCAAATGTGTTGAAAAAAAGAGATGACTTTTTGTTTTATATTGCTGGTGATGGACCAGAGAAAGAATCTATTATGAAAGAAATAGAAAAGTATGGATTGCAGCAAAGTGTAAAGATGTTAGGGAATATTTCAGAGCCGCATAGGTTTATAGGAAATATGGATGCCCTACTTTTATTATCTTTTCGTGAAGTGTTTCCAATGGTAGTAATTGAAGCAATGGCTACAGGAACACCGATTGTTTCAATAGATGTTGGTGGAATAAATGAAGCGGTAATAGATGGGGAATCAGGTGTTTTGTTATCTGAATATTGCGAATCGGTATTTGCAAGTGCGCTTGAGGAACTACAAGGAAATGAGAAAAAGGTGAATGGTATTAGACTGAAAGCACGAGAGAAAGCAGAGAGATATTTCTCATTAACTAAAATGATAGAAGAAACGAAAAGTATATATGAATTAAACAAATGACCGTGCAAGTCGTTTGTTTTTTTTATTATAGAAACTTTTAAGAGAAAACTCACATATTATATGAAAAAGGTAATATGAGGAGTGAATTTATTTTGTCAGAATATATTTCTTCCCAAGAAGATTGTGTACCAGAAAATAGCGTTCATATTAATTGTTTTGGAGCAGTTCCGAATTCAGGGAATGATAGCTCATTAGCAATTCAGCAAGCTATAAATTATTGTGTAGCGAACCGAATTTCGACGGTTAGAATTACAGGGATAAATACGTACAAAATTGTAAAGCCGATTGTTATTAAATCAAATGTAAGGTTAGAGCTAGATCCTACTGTTACGTTGCAAATTGATGGAGATTTTAATGCGTTTGAACTGCAACAAAATGCATCTATTACGGGTGGTACAGTTCAAGTTATAAATCCAGTGTTTCAATCTACTGTTATTTATGTTTCCGGTTCACAACAAATAGAAGTTCCTAATCACTCTCTTATATCAAATATAAATATAGTAAATGCAACGTCGTCATATAAAGGTAAGGCTATACACTTTTATTGTCAAAAAGCATGGGATTATATTAGTTTCTTTCAAGTTAACTTTATTCAAATTAAAAACTTTCAAACTGCAATACATTTGAAGACAGAATATATAGATGATATAAATACACCTTGCTGGATTAACGCAAATGTATTTCAATCTATATTTATTGATGGATGTCAGTATGGGATAGAAGTTGATGGAAACAGTGATTTACCAAATGAAAGTTCAGGAAATACGTTTCATGATATTCAAGTACAATGTAGACAGCAAACGAAAAAAGTCATTCGTTGTACGGGTGCCTATAATACATTTGATTGTATGATTTGGGATACGTACCGGATGAGTAGTGAACAGATTGTCATTGAATTTTCTTCTAATTCGCATCGTAACTACCTTTTTTCGAATTTACTTTCCACAACTATTGTAGATAAAGGACAATACAATGTTTGTAAGTCTACCTATGAAGAATCTCTTCGGATTCAGTTGCCGATTACGTTAAATAAACCACATTTAATAGGGAACCAAGATGATATATTAGTAAATGCTCCACAGAAGTATACTGTTAAGCAAGTAAGTGGGAAATTACCTTACGGGGGGAATCTCGCAAATTGCTTTAATTTAATAGATGAACAAAGTGTAAACTATATCGATGTTCCAGATAGTAATCCAGTTGTGATTGAGCTAGATTTTACGAAAAATCCAATCAAAATGTTGAATTGTTTTGGCATGTATTTTGGATGGGGAGAGAGTCCGAAGAAAATTAAAATCGAATATGCATTAAGTGCAACTGGAAATTGGGTTGTTGCATCGGATGTTCCATTAAATGTAGGCGATACAATTATATCGAATATGAAGGCGAGTCAACTATATAAAGTAAGAATTACATTGAGTGGTTATTCTCAAGACCAAAAGCGTTTTCGGATTAATCGTATGTTTGCAAGATCGTCGATGGAAAATGGGAATGCTTGGTTAGCGACAACTGGCGGAAGAATGTTTGGAGATATTGAAATAGAAGCAAGTAAAGGTATCATTATGAAGACTGCTAGTGGAGCGAAATGGAAAGTAACGATTAATGAGGCTGGCCAGCTTATTACGACTAAAATAACTTGAGATGATGATTGGTTGTAAATGCTTGGACGAGTTATTAGGTAGTACGATAAAGGGAATAAAAAAGAGATTGTAATTTGGGTTCAACCAAACTACAATCTCTTTTTGTTTAAATTAACGCCACCAAATCCAAGTCCAAAAGTAATTTCGTATATTTCGAGGGGTAATGCGTATAAAATGTTCGCCGTCAAAGAAACAATTGAAATTTGGAAGTGTTTCATCAGGATTTTTTGGAATAAAGTTGACGGTGTTTTCGTTGCTTGTAACGGTTACTGTAATTGGTGGGTCGGTAGGTGAGACTTGAAGTTGTAACGAAATATCCGCCGTGTTTTTAAATTCATTATTAACAGGTGGACTTATCACTTGTACTGTGAATAACACGCTAATTGTTTCGTTTGGTTCCAAATTAGTAGCGACTAGGAAACCGATATTCGGATTCGCTAGTGGAGAGCGTTCGCCGTTAATAAAGACAGTGCCGTTCATGAATTGTAAACCTAGTGGAATGGTATCTTGTAATGAAACATTTGAAAGTGAAATATCAGAAGTATTTGTAATACGCACCGTATAATCAAAATATTGGTTTAAATAAGCTGAGTTGACGGAAGCGTTTTTTACTACTGTTGCAGTTATAAATTGAACTAGTATGCGTACAATGTTTGAATTAACAATGAAAGTAATAATCGGGTCTTGTGGTGTCAATTGGAAAGCTGCTGTAACTGTTGCGGAATTGACAATTGTATTGTTTGAAGGAATAGAAGTGACGAGAACTTTAAATGTTATCGTTGATACTCCATCTGCAGGTAAAGCGCCGATATTAATACCAGTGTCTGGACGAACATTTGGAACCGGAGTACCGTTAATTGTTACGCTGTTTTCTACAAATGTTGTACCAGCTGGAATGATATCTAGGACAGAAGTACTGATTGTAGGAATTGGTGAATGATTTATTACTTCCAATGTGAAAGTTATGGTCTCTCCTGTTGTTACGATAGATTTATCAGCTGTCTTTTCAATGCGAACCATCGGATCAACTACTGTTGTTGTAACGGTATTTGTTTGCTTTGTAATTGTAATAGGCGGTTCATTCGGATCAATGGTAACAGTATAGGAAATAGAAGCATCGTTATTGATTGCAGATTGAAGAGTTGAAGAAGATATTGTTACTTGGAAAGTAATGATAGCAGCTTCATTAGGAACAAGATTTCCTAATGTAATACCATTTTCAGGATTTGCATTAGGTTGATTGATTCCGTTAATCGTAACGCTGCCCGTAACGAAGGCTGTATCTACTGGTACGGTGTCTATGGCAAGAAGGTCTTCAATCGTAACATTACCGCTATTTGTAATCGTAATTATATACGTTAAAGTTTGACCAGGTAATGCATTCGTTACATCAACAGACTTAATAGCAAAGACATTATCATTTTGGACAGTCGTTGTGACGGTATTGGTTGTAGTTGCATTCGTAACAGGTACGTTATTTGGGTTGACTATATAGTTAAAGGTAGTAATTGCGTTGTTGTTGAGTTCATTTGGTGTTGGGATAGAAGTCACAGACACTTGGAATGAAGCGATAGCATTTCCGCCAACAGTTATGGTACCAATTGGTATACCACTTACTGGATTAACTCCCGGAAGAGTTTCTCCGTTTACAATGACGCTATTTTCTATAAACGTAGTACCTTGAGGAATAATATCTTGAATGACTACATCATTTGCTGCAACATTACCAGTTTGATTGAGTGTAATCGTATACGTTAACGTGTCACCGACTGTTGCAAATGCTAGGTCAACAGTTTTATTACTATTCAAAGTCGCATGATTAATTGTTGTTACGGCAGCTGATGAAATAATAGTTTCGGTAATAGGTGGTCGATCTGGTAACGTGTATTGGTATTCAATTGTACTCGTGTTAGAGATTGGATTTGTTTGCGGAATTGAAGTAACCCGTACTTGGAATAGAATAGTTGCTGTCGTATTAGACGGAATGTTATCAAGTTGTATCCCGTTAAGTGGATTGTCATTTGGACGAGCGGTGCCATTCACAATAACACTATTCTCTATAAAGCTCGTATTTGCTGGGATGATATCTGTAACGATAATGTTTTCTACTTGTATATTCCCACTGTTTGTGATGGAAATGGTGTAAGGGATAATCGTTTGTAGGTCAGCATATTGGATAGGTGTTGTTTTTATAGCGAGTACATTAGCAGAAATAACTTCAGTGAAGGTAATATTACTAGTTGATATTTGTTCCTCGCCATTAATTGTATAACGAGAAGTTGATTGGTTTTGGATACGACTGCTAGCTGGAAGAGATACCACGGTAACGGAAAACGTGACTGGGATAGAAGTGTTAGGAGCAATCGTTCCTACAAGTATACCAGTACTTGGATCCGCGTTAAGCTGAGGGATATTATTTACTAACACACTACCGTTTATAAAGGTTGTTCCATCAGGGATATTGTCTGTAAATACAACAGAAGTAGCATCCGTATTTCCTGTATTCGTTAAAGTTGTTGTATAAGTTAAAATGTCACCAATTGCTACAGAGGTCAAATCAACTGTTTTCAGTGAAACGATATCAGCGTCATTAATTTGGACGAAAGTAGTATTGGAAGTAGTAGATTTTTGAATAGGTGCAAAGTCAGGGTTGAAAATAAAATCGTAGACGATGTTTGCAGTATTAGGTGTTGGGTTTACAGCAGGTAAATTCGTAACGGAAACTTGGAACGTTATTGTTGTCGATTGATCTGCTGCGATATTAGGAATAGAAAAGCCGATATTTGGATCTGCTGCAGGAAGTACAGTGTTGTTAACTGTTACACTTCCCGGAATAAATACTGTTCCATCCTCTATAGTATCTGTAAAAAAGATGGAGTTAGTTGTAGTGGATCCGTTATTTTGAATGAGTACTGTATATTCAATGGTTTCATCAATATTAGCTAATACTGTATTAGCGGATTTTGTAGCGATAAGAATCACATCAATAAATTGTATATTTGTAGTATTGGAAGATGTCGTTTCTGAAATTGGTGGCAAGCTTGGGTCTGGCTGATACTCATAGTGGATGACGGCGATATTATTAATGTTATTTTGAGAAGGTGCAGAGACTACATTTACTTGGAATGTAACGATAATTGTATTGTTTGGAAGGATAATATCAAGGGTGATTCCGGTAATTGGATTTTCGTTAGGTCTCGGTATGCCATCTACAAGAATGCTATTTGGAACGAATGTGGTGCCAGCAGCAATTGCGTCAATTAGGAGAGTATTTGTAATAGGTACTGTACCAGCGTTTGTAACTGCGACTGTATATGTGATGATTTGACCTATGCGTGTAATAGATCTGTTAGCGGATTTAATTGCACTCACATTTGCCGTCCGCACTTCAGTATTTACTGCATTTGATAATGATCTACGCTGAATAATCGGAGAACTAGGGTCAATTTGGTATTCATACGAAGTGTCTGAAATGTTAATGACTGTGTTGCCCTCGGGTATATTTGTAAGTTGTACTTGGAATGAAATAGTGACTGTTTCATTTGGTTGTATCGTGCCGAGGGTTACTCCATTTTCAGGGTTCACACCAGGCTGAATCACGTTATTTATTGATAAGCTATCTTCAATGAATATAGTACCTTCTGGAATGTTGTCAATGAACACCGTATTGTTAGCTGGAACAGTTCCTATATTTTGTAGTGTATTTGTGTAGGTAATATGTTGCCCGATGGATACGAAAGTAACATCCGCCTGTTTAACAGAAATAATATTTGCATTTTGAAGTGATGTTGTAACAATATTAGAATTTGCAGAGCGATTCACTGGTGGAGCTGTAGGAATACTTACATATTGGTAATTTACAGATGATTGATTTACAATTTCGGTTTCAGTAGGTGGATTATTTGTTTGTACTTGAAATAGTATCGTTTTGGAACTATTTGGTGGAATCGTTCCAATTGGTATTCCGTTTTCAGGATTTGCATCAGGCTGAAGTACACCGTTAATTGTGACACTGTCTGGAACGAATGTAGTCCCAGCTGGAATAGAATCTGTAAAAGTAATATTTATTGCGTCAACATTTCCGGTATTTTTCACTTCAGAAATATAAAGTATAGTTCCGCCAATATCTACAGTGATTGGATTGGACGTTTTTGTAACTGTCAATTGTGCTTGCACGAAATTTGTAATGACAATATTACTTGTAGATGTTTCAGTAATAGGCGGTTGCCCTGGGTCTGGTTGAATTGTATATGTTGTATTAGATTGATTTGTAATCGATTGTTGCGAGAATGAATCGTTAATAAGAATTTGGAACGAAATAAGGTGAGTAGCGTTTGCTACTAGGTTAGGCAAAGTAACACCTGCATTTGGATTTGCACCAAGTATAGCTGTTCCGTTAAGTGTAAAACTATTTTCTACGAATGTAGTCCCTTCTGGAAGCGTATCTGAAAATATGAGATTAGTAGCTGGAATATTTCCGGTATTTTCTAGCGTTATCGTATAGGTCAAAATGTCACCGGTTGTTGCTTGTTGTGCATTGACAGCTTTTAAAGAAAGAACATTCGCATCCGAAATTTGTGTGAAAGCTGGATTAGACGTAATGGTTCGAGCGATGATAGGAGCAGTTGGATCGGCGATAAAAGTATAGTCAATACGGGCTATATTAGAAATTGGATTCGCGCTTGGAATGGATTGAACGATAACTTGGAATGTGACGGTGACGATTTCTGAAGGTGCAATGGCGTTTAAGGAGATTCCTACGTTTGGATCAGCACCTGGAGCTGAAACGCCATTAATGGTCACACTATCCGGAATAAATGCAGTTCCCTCTGGGACCAAATCTGTTAAAGTAACTGTATTTGCAGTTGTATTCCCGTTATTTTGAACGACTACTGTGTAAGTGATTGTACCGTCAGTAGACTGTACGAGGGAATCTGTATTTTTAATTACAGATAGCGATGCATCAACGACAGCTGTATTCACCGTATTAGATGAAGATGTTGCTGTAACTGGAGGTTGACTTGGATCGACAATATAAGTGTAACTTGTAAGTGCTTGATTTATAATTGCTCCTTGCGGTGGAATAGAACTTGCAAGAAATTGGAACGTAATCGTAGCAGAATCACCTGGTGCGATAATACCAACTGGAATACCGAGAGTTGGACTTGCATCTGGAAGTGAAATCCCGTTAAGCGTGACACTATTTGGAACAAATAATGCCCCTTCAGGAACTCCGTTAATGAGTAATACAGAATTTGCAGGGAAGTTTCCAGTATTCGTTAATGTTGCTGTATACGTAATGATATCTCCGATAGATACGATTGTACGATTTGCTTCTAA
This sequence comes from Bacillus sp. 16GRE42, assembly GCF_019837435.1. Taxonomy (NCBI): domain Bacteria; kingdom Bacillati; phylum Bacillota; class Bacilli; order Caryophanales; family Bacillaceae; genus Bacillus; species Bacillus sp. 16GRE42. The sequence goes on along the minus strand of NZ_JADAXF010000002.1, from coordinate 68,756 downwards.
AACAGTTGTAACAGTCGCGTTATTAATTTGTGTGGAAGCACTATTAGAAGTTATTGTGCCTGTAACAGGGGGAGAGGCCGGATTAACTATAAATTCGTATTGAATAGATGCAACGTTTGTAATTGGATTCGAAGGTGGAGTAGATGTAACTATGACTTGGAAAGTAACAGTTAAGGAACTACCCGCGTTAACGGTTCCGATAGTAACTCCGTTATTTGGATTTGCACCTGGAATGGTACTTCCATTTACAGTAAAACTATTTTCAACAAAAGTTGTTCCTGCTGGAATCGGATCTGAGAAATTTACATTCGTAGCGTTTGTATTGCCGCTATTTTGAATTAAAACTGTATAAGTGATCGTGTCGCCGATGTTTGCAAAGGCAGTATTAGCAGTTTTTACAGCTGAAAGTATTGCTGAATTAATAGAAGTAACGAAGACGTTCGTTTCCACATTGCCAGGCTGAGCCTGTAATGCATTTCCTACGTTATATTGGAAGTTCACAAATCCTAAGTTTTGGAGTTCAGGTGTGAACGTTGTTGGGTTGCTTGTGATTTGAACTTGGAACATGATTGTTACAGTTTGATTTGGAATGATTGTATTTATGCCAATACCGTCAATGATAGAAGCAGATGCTAATGGTGTGCCATCAACAATAACTGATCCTGCAACAAATTGTGTCCACGATGGAATCGGGTCTGAGAAAATAACGTTATTAGCAGGAATATTTCCTGTATTCGTAATCGTAGTTGTATACGTAATCGTATCACCAATCGTTGCAAAAGCTTTATCTCCGATTTTAGTAGTAGTTAAAATGGCACTTTCAATTGTTGTTGTAACACTATTTGAAGTAATGTTTTTTGAAATAGGAGGATTAGCTGGATTGACGATATGTTGGAAACTAACACTAGCTTGATTGGTAATTGGATTTATAGGCGGAATTTCATCGGCACTAATATGAAATGTTACAATGACAGATTCGTTTGGCGCAATATCACCAATTGGAACGCCTGTAATTAGGTCTGCATTTGGGATGGTAGTTCCGTTAAGTGTAAAACTATTCGGTTCAAAGGAAGTTCCGTCTGGAATTAGGTCGGTAAAAATAACATTCGTCGCACTAACATTTCCGCTATTTGTAATCGTAACGGAGTAGACAATATCTTGCCCAATATCTACTGTTTCCACATTTGAATTTTTTTGTGCAGTAAGGATAGCGCTATTAACTTGTGTTGTCGTTGTATTAGATTGATTAGAAGTTGAAATGAACGGCTGATCTGGATCAACAATATAACGGTAAGTGGTAAGAGCCGAATTAGAAATAGGATTGTTGATTGGGAGGGTTGAAACGATGGCTTGGAATGTGACGATTGATGTGTTTCCACCATTAATTGAACCGATATTTACACCAGTAGATAAATCAGCGGTTGGAATGGTTTGCCCATTAACTGTGAAACTGTTTGGAACGAAACTTAAATTACTATCAAGTATATCGATAACGGTAACATCAGTTGCAGCCACATTCCCGGTATTAGGAAGGCTAAGTGTAAATGTTATTGTATTACCAACATCCGCAAAAGTAAGATTTGCTGTTTTTGTACTAATAATAGTTGCATTGTTTATTTGAAGAAGTGTCGTGTTAGAATTAGCTGTACTTGAAACGGGAGGGTTAACAGGGTCAACAGTAAACTCATACGTCGTTGATGCTGTATTTGGTGCAGGATTATTAGGTGGGATGCTGTTCACTATAACTTGAAAGACGATACTATATATTTCATTAGGCGGAAGTGCTGCAAGTAATACACCTGTATTCGGATTCGCGTCAGGTTGTAAAACACCATCAACAGTTAATGTGTTAGGAACAAATGTGAGTCCGCTCGGTAATACATCTGTGAATACAATGTTGGCTGCATCTGTATTTCCTATATTCGAAATAGAAGTAGTGTAAAAAGCAGTTTGCCCGACGTCTATAAAGGATACACTTTCATTTTTCGTCATGGATAATATAGCTTCTTTAATTTGAGTTGAAACAGGATTGCTAATTGAAGTTTCTGCATCAGGCGGTGAGACTAATTGATACGATGTTGATGAGAAATTTACAATTGGGTTTTCGGTTGGTAATGACGTTACAGTAACTTGGAATGAAACTGTTACTGTAGTCCCAGCTGTTATAGTCCCAATATTTACACCGTTCGATGGGTCCACACCGCTTTGGGGAATACCATTAATAGAAAAAGAGTTTGTAATAAATGTAGTTCCGCTTGGCATTGTATCAGTGAATATAACATTTTGTGCGGCGGAATTTCCGTTGTTTGATAGAGTGACGGTATAGGTGAGTGTGTCTCCAATACGACTAAAGGATTTATCAACTTGTTTTAATGAAAGAATGGTAGCTGTGTTAATTGTAGTGAACACTGTGTTTGAAGTAACATTCCTTGAAACAATAGGGGCATTAGGATCAGCGATAAATGTGTAAGAAGAACTAGCGGAATTGGCAATAGGATTTTGAACAGGAGTAGAAGTAGCGGTAACTTGAAATGCTATTGCTATTGAGCTGTTAGGAGCAATTGCTCCAATTGTTATGCCTGTATTAGGATTAAGCCCAATTTGTGTGATGCCATCAATTGTAACGCTATCAGTAATAAACGTTGTACCATCTGGTATAAGGTCAGTGAACGTAATATTCGTAGCATTTGTATTACCGCTATTCGTTAAGGTTGTCGTATAGGTAATGGTATCACCTAGCGTTACAAGTGTTTGATCGACTGATTTAATCATCGTAATCATAGCATCTAATACAGGGGTTGTAACAATATTCGTTGAAGTAGAAGTAGTAGCAGGAGTTCCGTTTGGATCAACAGTATAAGAGTATAAAATCGTATCGTTACCCATAATCGAGCTTGAAGGTGGAACAGAAATAACATTTACTTGGAAAGTAACAGTTACTGTTTCACCTGGAGCGATATTTGGTATAGTTACTCCAAGTGCTGGCTGTGCACCAAGCTGTTGGATGCCATTTATTGTGACCGAATTTGGTACGAAAGTAGTGCTAGGAGGAATGGTACTTGTAAAAGTTATATTTGTAGCAGGTGTATTTCCTGTATTCGTAATAGTAGTCGTATACGTAAGTGTATCACCGACGGAAATAATAGATTTATCAACAGTTTTTGTTGTATTTAATATTGCACTATTAATGGTTGTTGAAACTGTATTAGATATATTCGTTTGTGTTACGGCAGGCTGACTAGGATCGACCACATGTGCAAATTGTACAGAACTAAAATTAGACAATGGATTTATACTTGGAATGTTTGTAACAAGTACGTTTATCGTAATAGCAACCGTACTACCAGGGTTTATATTTCCAATCTGAATCCCACTAGCTGGATTTCCAATTTGTTGAGTGCCTAATTCGTTTATAAGAGTTCCAGAAATAAATGTTGTGCCTTCAGGTAAAATATCGGTAAATATCACATTTTGTGATGCTACATTTCCAGGGTTGCTTAAAGAAATGGTATAAGAAAGTGAGTCCCCGATTGTTGCGAACATTTTATCTACAGATTTAATGAGTGCAACTTCTCCAGAATTTATTTGTGTTGAAACAGAATTAGATGTCGTACTTCGTGAAACAAGTGGTAAATTAGGTCCTGTCATAAATTGATAATCAATGGAAGCTCCGTTTACAACCGGTGAGTTTGGACCTCCAGGTCCAATTGTGAAAATTGGATTTGGAATACTAACTACTTGCACGTGGAAGGTGACGTTTGTAAAATCTCCTGCAATAATATCCCCAATTGGTATTCCGTTTGCTGGATTTACCCCAGGTAATAAAACTCCACCTACTCGAACGCTATCTTCTATAAATACTGTATTGTTTGGAATTGGATCTGTAAAAATGATATTCGTAGCAGTCGTGTTCCCGATATTTTCTAATAAAACCGTATACGTTAAAAATGAATTTCCAGGTGCGATGTCAGAAAATAGACGATCTACACTTTTCGTTGCTTGGATGATTGCTTCGTTAATTTGCACTAAAGTTGGATTACTTGTAGCTGTTTCTGTCACTGGCGGCTGGGTAGGATCCACAATGATAGAATATGTCGTGCTGGATTGATTCAACGTTGGATTTGTAGCTGGTATTGAGCCGACGATTGCTTGAAAACTAATTGTTGTCGTTCCTCCAACTGGAATTGCGTCTAAAGAAATCCCGCTATCTGGTCTAAAGCCGAGTTGTGGGATCGTATTAATTTGTACGCTATCAGGCACGAATGAAAGTTCAGGTGGTAATATATCGATAAAAACAGGTGTGTTTGCGGTAGTATTTCCGCTATTAGTGAGAGTAGTTGTATACGTAATTGTATCTCCGACAGCAGCAAATGCACTGCTTGCAGTTTTTGTTGCGATAACGGAAGCGGTATTTACTTGTGTAAAAGTTTTATTGGATTGAACTGTTCGTGAAACAGGCGGCTCATTAATATCAACAATAAAGCTATATTGAAGCGATGATTTGTTAGGAATTGGATTAGGGTTTGGAAGAGTTGTAATATTTACTTGAAAACTAAGTGTAACCGATGCATTTGAATTCAAGTTACCAATAGTAATACCGTTTTGTGGATTTGCATTTGGGATGGTTACACCATTTATTTTAAAGCTATTTGGGACAAAAGCGGTACCGTTGGGAATTGTATCTGTAAATACAACGTTATTAGCAGTAGTATTTCCGGTATTTGTAACAACTGAAGTGAATGTAATTGTATCTCCAATTGTAGCAAAAGTTGTACTAGCATTTTTATTTATTACTAAAGTAGCATCAACAATCGGTGTAACTGTCGTGTTTGTTACGGTACTACCAACAGCTGGTGTTTCAGTTGGATTCACTGCATATTCGTAGTTTACAAGAGCATTATTCGTTAAAGTTCCACTAGGTGGAATAGCGAGGATTTTCACTTGGAATGTAATGAAAGTAGTGCCTCCTGGTGAAATATCGTCTAAATGAATACCTAATGACGGGTCTAATCCAGGTTGGGAAACGTTATTTATTGTAACGGAATTTGGGATGAAGGATGCGCCTGGTCCAAGTCCATCTGTTAAAACTGTAGCACTAGCAGGGATATTTCCTGTGTTCGTAACTGCAATCGTATAGGTAACGATATCTCCAATTGCAGCAGTCGGTGTGTTCACTGATTTCGTAGCGATGATTGTAGCGTTATTAATTTGAGTTGTTATTACGTTACTTAACGCATTGGCGGATGTTGGAGGTAAGTTAGGATTTATGACATATTGGTATGCTGTATTACTTTGATTAGGGATTGGGTTCGGATTCGGGATGGAATTTACTTGCACTTGGAACGAAATTATCGTATTTGCATTCGGATTTATTGGATCAATTGCTATTCCATTCGCTGGATTTACATTAGGAAGTAGATTCCCATTTACTGTTACACTATTAGGAATAAAAGACGTCCCGCTTGGAATGGCATCTGTAAATATTATACTTGATGCAAGTGTGTTTCCATTATTCGTTAAAGTAGTCGTATACGTAATAATATCATTTACGTTCGCAAACTGTTTATCAGCAGATTTTGTAGCGGTAATCGAGGCGTTATTAATAGTTGTCTGTACAGTGTTAGATGCCACCATCTGCATGACAGTTGGTTTGGATGGATCGTACGTGTATTGGAATGTAGTGCTTGATTGATTTGTAATTGGATTTGTACTAGGGATAGTTGGTACAAAAACCTGGAATGCAACAGTACGTGATGAATTCGCTCCTATCGTACCAATAAGAATGCCGTTAGCAGGATTTGCATTGGCTATAGGGACACCATTAATCGTTACAGTATTAGGAAGGAAGATGGTACCGGCTGGAATGATATCTGTAAATGTTACATTAGAAGCAGGGATATTACCGTTATTCGTTAAAATCGTAGCATACGTAATGACATCGCCAACATCAGCAAAGTTTGTACTTGTTAGTTTCGTAGCAACAATATTAGCGGTGTTAATTTGTGTCGTTACGATATTGCTAGTAGCGTTTCTAACAACAGCAGGTAAATTTGGATCTGCGATAAAGCTATATTGAAGTGCAGCGCTGTTTTGAACTGGATTTGGTGAAGGTAAACTATTTGCACTAATTTGAAAAACAATGGTTGTAATTCCACCTGCGGGAATTGTCCCAACTTGAAGGCCAGCACTTGGATCCGCACCTAGCTGTAAAGCACCGCCTATAAAAATACTATTTGGTACGAGAGTCGTACCAGGAGGGAGTATATCGGTAACAACTACACTATTTGCTGGAGTATTCCCAGGGTTCGCCAAGGCAATTGTATATGTGATTGGTTGCCCAACATCGGCGATAGTTAAATCTACATCCTTGAAAATAATTACATTTGCTACATTAATTTGTGTACTTACAGTATTACTTAAAGATGTTTCTATAGTTGGTGGATCTCCCGGATTTAGAATAAAACTATACTGTGTACTAGATGAATTTATTGTTGGGTTTTGTGTAGGTAAAGCTGTGACAGTTACTTGATAAGAAACGGTAATTTCACCGTTAGCAGAAATGGAAGGTAACGGAACACCTATGTTCGGATCTGCGTTATTTTGTAATACACCATTAATAAGGAAGGTGTTTGGAATAAAGGTAGTTCCATCTGGATTTGTATCTACGAAAGTTGGACTATCAGCAGTAACACTTCCTGCATTCGTTAAAAGAATAGTATAAGTTAATATATCCCCAACAGTAGCGAACGCTCGGTCCACTGTTTTTACTGAAATGACATTTGCATCGTTTACTTGAGTAAATGTAGTGGTTGAAGTAGTGTTCTTACTTACAGGTGAAGCGTTTGGATCCACGATAAAGTTATAGGAAATAGAGGCACTATTTGAAATAGGGTTTGGATTTGGGATGCTAGTTATTAATACTTGGAATGAAGCTGTAATTGTAGTATTCGCATTGATGCTACCAATATTGATGCTAGCTGGTGTAACGCCTGGTTGAGCAACATTGTTAATCGTAACGCTGTTTGGTACAAAGGCAGTACCATTCGCAATTGAATCGGATAGTACTACATTGTTAGCCGCAACATTTCCATCGTTTGTAAGAGCAAAGGTATAAGTTAATACATCTCCAACTTCCGCAAATGTTTTATCTACAGATTTTAAAGCATGAAGATTTGCGAGTCTAATTGCTGATGTAACAGAATTAGAATTTGCTGTTTTTGAAGTTGGTGGCAGACTCGGATTTACAGTATATAGATAAGACGCGAAAGCATTATTAATGATAGGGTTTTGGGCGGTAATATTGATGACTGTTACTTGGAAAGAGAGGGTAACAGTAGCTCCGCCAGGAATTGTGCCGATAGGTAAGGCAATGAGAGAATCTACATTTTGCAAAACTCCATTTAGTGTTACAGTACCAGGAGTTAATATCGTTCCATTTGGAAGTGGATCTGTTAGTTGCACGTTCGTAGCAGCTGTATTTCCACTGTTTGTAATAAGAATTGTATAACTGATTGTTTCGCCAATTGTAGCAAATTGTTTATTTGTTGATTTTGTTAATGTTAAATTCGCATTGTTAATTTGAGTGGAAACGAGATTAGAAGAAATGTTTTTTGTAGTGGGTGATTGGCTAGGATTGACGGTATATTGATAAGAAGCGCTGGATCCATTAGATACGGTATTTGACACGGGTATTGTGTTTACTACTACTTGAAATGAAACATTTTTTGTTGTACCGGTTGGAATAGATCCTATATTCACACCAGTAGCGGGATTTGCTCCAACTTGTGTTGTGCCATCTATTGTTAAACTGTTGAGAACAAAAGTTGTTCCAGTAGGAATGACATCTGTAAAAATAACATTGTTCGCATTCGTATTACCTGTACCTGTAAAGGAAACAGTGTACGTTAGCGTATCACCAATATCTGCAAAATTTTTATCTACTGCTTTTGCCATAGTTACAGTAGCGTTATTCACTTGAGTAGATACGATATTCGTCGTATCAGTCCCGCTTACTGCAGGCTGATTTGGCACAGGAATGTATTGATATGTTGTTGTACCACTATTTAATATTGGATTTGTTTGGGGGATAGAAGGAACGAATACTTGAAATGAAATAGTAGTAGTAGAATTTGCAGCAATGGTTCCAATGGATATACCATTAGCGGGATTCGCTCCAGCTTGAATAACTCCGTTAACAGTTACACTTCCTGGAATGAAAGTAGTCCCACTAGGAATTGGATCCGTATATATAACGTTCGTTGCAGCGATATTTCCTATATTAGCTAAGGCAATACTGTAAGTTAACGTTTCACCAATGTCAGTAAAGATTTTGTTAACTGATTTTGTTCCATTAATATCTGCGAGATTAATTTGTGTTCCTGCAGAGTTGCTTGTTGCAAGACCGTTAAAAGTCGTTCCTCCGGCAATCGGTGTATATTGAAATGTAATATTCGCAGTGTTAGAGATAGGATTTTGACTTGGAAGAGAAACGACAGTCGCTTGGAAAGCTACTGTACGAGAAGAGCCATTATTAATTGTCCCCAGAGATATACCGGCGACCGGATTTGCGTTTGTTTGTGGTACGTTATCTATCGTTACGCTTCCAGGTATAAAGGAAGTACCGTTAGGGAGAACATCTGTAAAAGTAACGTTATTTGCAGGAAGAAGCCCGGTGTTAGGAACAGTAACTGTATAGGTTAGAATATCTCCAATTGTAGCGACACTTTTATTCACGCTTTTAGTTGCTTGTATATTAGGTGAGTTTATATTGATTTGTAAACCGACTGTATTTAACATATATGCATCCCCGTTAGTAGTTAAACGAATTGAGGCAGATACTTGGGAATTTGTTAAATAAGGAGAAATATCAATGGAAGTAATGTCCCATCCTTGTCTTCCAGCGGAGATATTTGTACTTGTAGAGGCACTCTGGTTTCGCGTTCCAAATGTCCCAGTTGTATCTAAGTTCCCTGCAGCATTATTAATTTGAGAACCGAAGAAATTATTAACAGCATTATTTGGCCCAGATAATGCATTTAATGAACTGAAATTTGGTCCAAATAAAGCTTGATCCCCAGTTAAATCAGCATCCCCTTCAGTAGAACTTAAAAATAATCTCCCGCTTACAGGTCCCCCGGCAGGTGTTAAAAACCCTGAGACAGATACATCTGCACTACCGGTTTCTACAGAAACGCGGTTACCAGCTACGTAAATTGTTAAATTTCTTGCGGGTAAGGAACCGTTTTGATAAGCGACAATAAGCGTCCATCCTGCAGAATTAATGGCTCCATTAGAAGCGTCTAAAGGATCTACAAGTCCAGGAACAGAACCTGTTGTATAAGATCCAGATCCAGCAGCTTGAACGAGTGACGTTACATCCGCTGATCGTGTGTAAAATCCAAATGTGACAGATCCAGAAACGAATGTTTGATTTGAAGCTGTAACAGCCGAAGGGGTAATTGAGTATGTTGACACAGGTGTTGTAAAAGAAACGGGGTTTCCTAATACACTCGTAATGTTTTGATCACGAGATAAATAGTTTCCACCCCAAACGAGTTCTGCGTAAAGAATAGTACTACCAGCAGGGATATTCAAAATAGCGGTAGAACTATTTTGTGTATAGTTTAATGTTGTACCAGCAGGAAAAGTCGTTACTTGTAAAGCAGTATTCGTAGTTACGAATGCACCAATTGCCCCGATTGTACCAGCACGGTTTTGATTACTAATTTTACTTAACCCGAGTGTATTACCTGTAATTGCGAGTGCGCCGTTAGTGGTGGTAGAAAATCGATTCGTAATGGGCATGTTGTCACCTCATTTACAATATAGTCTTGGTCAAAATAGGATATGTGTGTGACAGATAAAGTGAAACATGTACAAGTTGATTTGATAATAATGATTTAAATGTCTAGATAAGGGGATGGGGAATGATTGGATTGAAAATAAGAGTGGATCGTCTTAGAAAAGAAAATATAGAGGATATTGTTGCATTATCTTCTTATATTGGCTGGGATTATAACAGAGAAGAAATTGAGACTATTTTTGACTCAGGTATTGTATACGGTGTGTGGAATGGGAGGAAGGAACTTATTGCTAGCGCGGCAATTATATTATATGGGGAGAAATTAGCGTCTATCGGAATGGTGATTGTACATCCGATTTATAAGGGAGGTGGGATCGGAAAGGCGATAACGAATTCATGCATTATGACTGTATCAGCTCAAACTCCAATAATGCTTATTGCTACGGATGAGGGAAAGCCTTTATACGAAAAGTTAGGGTTCAAGTCAGTGAGCTATGTTTCTAAATACATATGCAACTCATACAATGTGAATCATAAATGTGTAGAAAATGAAGAATGTATGATGGATTATGAAGAGGTTGATTTAGAAGAAATAATAAAAATAGATGAATATGCGTTTGGAACAAATAGAAAAGTATTTTTAAAGAAAAGAATTATACAAAGTGAACAATGCATCGTTGTAAAGGACAACAAACAAAATGTATTAGGTTACGGTTTAAGTATACAAACACTAGAAAATAAAATAATAGGTCCGGTCGTTGCTGAAAATGATGCGATGGCAATGAGAATTGTACATTATTTAGCAAGAGAACATCATGGTAAAGTAAGAATTGATGTACCAGAGGGTAAAAAAGATTTTATAAATCAATTAGAGGCTGTTGGCTTTCAAAAGGTTAATACACCACCAATTATGATGAGAAATAGTGAACAATTATTAAAACGGAATAATGGGCTCTATAGTATTGCAGCGCAAATTTTCGGATGAAAAAGAATCCTTCTGAATGAAGGATTCTTTTTATTAATTACGATATTGGTCGTGAGTTGGTTGAAAAAGGTCTTCCTCGACATCTCTAACCATTGAAAAATGATCAACGTTATAATGTCCATGTAGAGTTTTATTATGATGACCAATAATTTGCTCTGCAGATAATACGTTAGAATCAGTTGTGGAATGACCGTTTTTAATTAATGTAACATCAAATCCTTGTACAGTAGCTGTTCTAACTGCGGTGTCGATGCAATGTTCTGTTTTACATCCACCGATAACGATATGATTAATTTTTTCTTCTTTTAAAAGTTCAAGTAGAGAAGTGCCATAGAATGAGTTTGTTGCTGCTTTATTAATAAGGATTGCAGACTGAGGTACTTTAATTTCATTATGTACTTCAAATCCTTCTCCACTACCAGAAGCAACATCGATATCTCTTACGAAAACAATAAGGGCATTTGCATCTATCGCTTTCTGTACGGCTGTATTTAGTGTAGATAATAACTCGGTTTTACGAAAAACTTCTTTTTCTTGTTCATTTCCATCCATTAATTCTTGCTGCGCATCGATAATTAATAGTGCTTGTTTCATCGTGTCTCCCCTTTAATATGAAATAAGTTCCACTATACATATTCATTCATATTACAAGGAAATCCTCTATTGTCTATGCAGTAGACGATAGATTTACAAAGTTGTCAAAGAAATTTCATTCTCATAGCGTGTAAAAACATGTATGATAGGAGATGGAGAATTTTTGAGTAGGTGGGAATAACATGCAAACAGTAGAAGATTATCTTTCATTCTTACATATGAAAGGATTTAAATTATCAGAGGAAGCACAAGGGTTTATTATGTTCGGACAAGGATATACTGGTGCATCTGATGGTATTGTGAACGCGGCAATAGAAGCGACAATTAAACATCAATTACAGTTTGATGGAAGTTATTTTGTTGCGTTATTAGAACGATTGAAAGAAGAAGAAATTACAGATAAAAAAAGCGCTAAGGCTTTTATGCGAAAGTTACAAGCGTAACTTCACGCAGCCTGCGCTTCTTTTTTTGTTTTGGAAGGTAATTCAACAAAAACCATGCCTAGGAAAATACATAGACATCCGATAATAGCAGAAATAGAAAGTTGTTCGTTTGCAACGAGAACGCCTGTTAATGCAGCAAAAACGGGCTCCATTGCGAAAATAATTGCTACTCTCGTTGGAGACGTATGTTTTTGTGCAGATGTTTGAATGAAAAAAGCAATGGATGTCGCGAATAGGGAAGTTAGAAATAGAGCGAATAAAAAAGAAGAATTCGTCCATAGTGCTACTGAAAATAATTTTTCCCAATCTTCAAACAAAAAGGCGCAAATAGAAGAAAACATACCGACAGCTAATACTTGCGACGTGCTTAATAATAAAGGTGATATTTTCTTAGAGAAGAAGCCGTTAACGAGAATATGAGCAGCGAAAGCAACTGCACAACCGAGAACGAGTATATCGCCGATGTTTAATTGAAAAGAATCACCAGCTGTTAATAAGTATAAACCTGCTGTTGCTACAGCAATACCAAATACGATAAAAATAGTAGCTTTTTGTTTTAAAAAGATAAAAGATAGAATTGGTACCATAACGATACTAAGCCCTGTTAAGAAGCCTGCTTTTGAAGAAGTTGTATAAAGTAAGCCGAATGTTTGTAATACATAGCCAATACATAAAAAGAATCCAACGATTAATCCAGCGAGGCTACTCTGTTTTATATCTTGTTTTGAAGATTTTTTTGAGAAAATCATTTGAACGAATAATAAAATAATTCCAGCGAATAAAAAGCGAATACCATTAAAAGTAAATGGACCAACGAAAGACATAGCATTTTGAACGACAACAAATGTAGCTCCCCAAATAAAAGAGACGAATAATAACGCAAGAGGAGCAATCCAATCTTTTTTCACACTCATCCCCCCGTTAATTTTGTAAGATAGCTTTTCTAGCTAATTCATCAGCAACTTTATTTTGACTACTTGGAATCCACTTAATAAAAAAGAGATCGAAACTTTTTATGTACTGTAATGCTTCCTCTAATAGTGGTGCAAACATTTTATTTTTTGCGTATTCTTTTTCAACAGCTCGCTCGACAAGTTGCGAATCTGTACGAAAAGAGACAATGTTATAATTATGCTCCGTGCAATATTTTAATGCCGCAAGTAAAGCGTGGTATTCTGCTTCATGATTGGACATTCTCCCAAGGGGCAGTGATAATTGTACAGCTGGTTGCACCCCTTTAATAAACACGCCTGCACCAGAAGGACCAGGATTTCCTTTTGATGCACCATCAATATATACTTCAATCAAAATGAGAAACCTCCATATTATAAGATGATCCCCTACTTATATGTTTCCTTGAAGTAGGGGATAGAGTAACTTAGCCGATTGTAATACTATAACGACATGTAAATGTTTCATTCGCTTGTAAAGATTGAATTCCTTTTTTTTCCTTGAAATCTTTTGCTGGATTTACTTCATCAGCAATACCGTACCAAGGTTCAATACATAAGAAAGGTGCGTTCTCGCCTGGTGTCCACACGCCAACAAATGGGAATCCATCAAATTCTACTTTTACAAATTTATTATGTTTATGAGAACGAATAGAGATTTCATCCGTATTCATATTTTCAAAAATAAGCGCATCATTTTTAAATAAATCGTATGTAAGTGGTAATTCATTCGTATTTTCAGCAATTAATTGTTTTTTACTTGAAAGGTAAGGTCCTTCTAATACGCTTGTTTCTAAGCGTTCAGAATCATTAAATGATAAATGATAATCTGTAAATGATTCGCCCTCTAATAAGGGGAAGTTGAAACCAGGGTGTGCTCCGATTGAGAAGAACATCTCTTTTGAAGCAGGATTATTTACTTCATATGTTACATGAACGATTTGTTCATCTAGTTCATAAGAAACGAGTAATTCGAATTCGTATGGGTATTTTTTTAATGTCTCTTCATTACTAGTAACAATGTAAGTGATTTTTGTTTCACTTTGTTCTTTTACAGAGAATGTAAGATCACGAGCAAAGCCGTGCTGTGTTAAAGAATATGGTTTACCATCTACGTAGTATGTATTATCTACTAATCGGCCGACAATTGGGAATAAAATTGGTGCGCGGCGCCCCCAATAAGTAGAATCGCCTTGCCATAAGTATTCAGTGTTATCTTCTTTTAAGCGAACGCTTTGTAATTCTGCACCATTGTCAGAAATGGAAACGATCACTTTTTCATTTTGAATTGTTGCTGTCATGAAGTGAAACCTCCTAAAACTTTCATATGTTTTATTATACGTTGTCCAAAAGAAAAAAGGTAGTTAATGATAGGGATCTATTGACGAAAGAGTGTGTATTGCGTAGAATATAATCTTGTTGCTTAAAAAACGAATAACGTGGTTCGAAACCATCCCACGTAAAAAAACTAAGGAGATTTTGTCATGAATATTAGAACATTAGTCGGTAATGGTATTTTAGCGGCATTATATATTGCTGTTTCTATGCTGATTCAGCCATTTGGCTTTACGAATGTACAGTTTCGTATTTCAGAGATGTTTAATCATCTTGTTGTATTTAATAAGAAAGCAATTTACGGAATTGTAGTAGGTGTATTTTTAACAAATCTCTTTTTCTCACCTATGATCGCTTACGATTTAGTATTTGGAGTAGGGCAATCTATTCTTGCATTAGTTGCAACGATTATTTCTATGCGATTTATTAAAGGTGTTTGGGCTCGTATGATTTTTAATACAGTTATTTTTACAATTACAATGTTTATGATTGCAACTGAACTTCATCTTGCATTTGATTTACCATTTATGTTGACTTGGTTAACATGTGCAATCGGTGAATTTGTTGTCATGGCGATTGGTATGCCTGTAATGTACTGGATTAATAAACGAGTACAATTTGAAAGATTTATGCAATAGATGAAAGAGCTATTCCTATAGGGATAGCTCTTTTTGTATGTAAGCAAATTGAATATAATGCTGTGACTCTTGATACAATATAATAAAATAAAGTGAGGCTTTCATTAGCTGACTACATATAAGAAATCTTATATAAGGGGAATCTAGTATGAAATATAAAATCCATTGGTTGTATAAAACAAAGAGCGGATTACAGACGGAATTAACGACAGATTATATGAACATAGAAGATGCATTGCAATTTGCAGAGGATTTCGAGAAAACAGGAAGAGTGAAAGAACTATCATTTTATGATGAAATGGATGCAGAATGGTCATTAAAGGAAATGAAAAAGCTGAGTAAACAAGTGGAGGAAGAGCCCCAAGAAATACTCGTTTATTTTGATGGCGGTTATGATGTACAGACGAAAGAAGCTGGAGTAGGTATATGTGTATACTATAAAAAAGGAAATATAAAATACCGAATTCGCCGTAATGCATATATAGAAGGTATATATGATAATAATGAAGCGGAATATGCATCATTACTATATGGCATGAATATACTCGAGGAATTAGGAATTAAGTATGAAGCAGTTACACTTCGCGGCGATTCTCAAGTTGTACTGCAGCAATTGGCTGGAGAATGGCCGTGTTATGATGAGCATTTAAATCATTACTTAGATCAAATTGAACAAAAAGCGAAGCAAATGAAATTAAAACTTGTATGTGAGCCGATATCTAGAAAACAAAATAAAGAAGCGCATCAATTAGCTACGCAAGCATTAGAAGGAACAGTCATTGATAGTCATAAAGAAATAACCGAATAGAGAGGTGCAAAGGTGGATAAAAAGCAACTCATTACAGAGGTAAATGACTTATTAGAAACGTATTGTGAAGGATGTTTTTTGCGAGAACATAATCGAAAGACAAATAGTAAGTATTATGCTCATTCCTTTTGTATACGACAATGTACAGTTGGAGAAACATTGAAAAAGTATGGAGAACAGTTATCATGAAAAAACATCCAGAGAAAATTCTCTGGATGTTTTTTAGTGTCTTGCTTCATTTAATTGATGCTCGCATTTACTTAATTTCTTTTCCTCATTCATTAAAAATGGCTCATCTAAATCTGTCGCAACAGATTTCATAATTTCAAGCTGAGAGCGAGCGGCTTCTACAGCAGTAGTTGCATGCTCTAATGTATCTGGATCCATTGAAATTGTCGCTGATCCTACCATTTTTTGTGCTGTTTCTACACGGAATTTCACTTCTTCAAAATCATTTACTTCTGATCCCATTATTACTTCCTCCTTTGTATATTGCGCATTTCACATAGTTTTTGCTCTGTAAAACGGAAATATACAAAGGAATAACAAAGGAGGTTACCAAGTAAGGTAACCTCCTGTTATATGTTGGATTAAAGTTTTACTACGTTAGCAGCTTGAGGTCCGCGGTTTCCTTCAGTGATATCGAAAGATACTTCTTGACCTTCTTCTAAAGCTTTGTAGCCGTCACCTTGAATAGCAGAGAAATGTACGAATACATCGTCAGCGCCTTCCATTTCGATAAATCCAAAACCTTTTTCGTTGTTAAACCATTTTACTTTTCCTTGCATGTTACAATTCCTCCTAAAAACATTTGCTTTTTTCATTTAGTGAAATTCATTTGAAAGATAATATAAACTAAAAATGCTATAATCTTGAATATTCTGCTAAATGATTAATTTAAATATACACGAATTGGTAGAAATTAGTCAAGTAAGCGATTTTATTTTTTTGTATTTTTAAATAATTTTCCAGCCGAATTTTTAAATAGGTATAGGACAGGCCGAGTATGTAATATTCTTAATTGAATGCTATACATAATGAGGTGAAAGAAAGAATGAATGAGTCTTATTTATTAGATAATGAAGGAATGAGAACGAGAACTGACATACCAAATTGGGTTACAAAAGAATTTCAAAATTTTTCGAGTGTCGTGCTAGAACCAACTTTCCCGTGTTATTTCGGCTTAACAGCTTTAAAAAAGAATGAACTTCGTTATTCATTTCTCTCTCATAATGATTGGAGTCATTTGCCACATACAATGTTATCTTTTTTAGAGTTAATGAAAGAGCGCCCAATTGTAAGAAGAGGGTTCTTTCTTTTTGTGGAACCGGAATGTGAGGAACAATCACTGGAATATTATCGTGATTACTTTTGGAAAGTACTACAATATTTACATGAAAACGATGATCAAACATGGCCGAAGCAAATTCCGGAAGACCCAGACCATTACTTATGGGAATTTTCATTTGGTGGTGAACCGATATTCGCATTTGGAAATGCGCCAGCTTATAAACAAAGAAAAACTAGGCATTTAGGAAATTCTCTCGTTATTGGGTTTCAACCACGCACCATCTTTGATGGATTAGAAGGGGATCGCCCTAAAGGAGCATATTCAAGACAAACGGTCCGAGATCGAGTTGAAAAGTGGGATCAGCTGCCGAAACATCCTAATATTAGTCATTATGGTGATCCAGATCATCGCGAATGGAAACAATACTTCATAGGAGACGATGTAGAGGTGGTAAAAGGAAAATGTCCTTTTCTTCATAAGTTAGAAAAGTAAGAGCCATCATCCAGATGGCTCTTTTGTATATTTTGGATAAAAAAGGGTATTTTAGTAGTAAATATTTTGATGAAAGCTAGTCTATTTTTAATCATTACAACATTACTTAATAGTAAAGGAAGTAGAAAGGATAGAGCGATGTTTGGAGCGATTATACAACAAATTGTATTAGGTATTTCATTAGCTGCGCCAGTAGGTCCGATTAATATTGAAATGTTAAAACGAGGAATTGAACGAGGTTTTTGGCATGCGTGGGTTGTTGGAATTGGTGGGATGACTGCAGATATTTTGTTTATGCTTCTCATCTACTTCGGTTTATCTTCTGTGTTTATGTATACATATGTACAAGCTTTTATGTATTGCACAGGGTTTTTCTTATTATTTTATTTAGGATTTCAAAGTGTAAAACAAGGAATTTCCCACACGAATATGGAATATAAAAAGGAAGAGGTAGGTGGCCTGAAACAATCGTTTATGGCAGGTTTTTTAATTGCGATATCCAATCCATTAAATCTTGTTTTTTGGTTTGGTATATACGGAAGTACACTTAGCTCATTGCTTACGAAGGTAACGAAACAAGAAGCATTTTTGTACAGTCTTTGTATTATCGTTGGCATTATTTTATGGAATTTAAATATTGCTTTTTCTGTCCATTTTGGCAGAACTTTATTAAAGCAAAAAGCACTTGGCTATATAACAGCCGGAGCAGGTATTATTTTAGTAGGATATTCTATCCATTTTGCATACAAAGCTTTACAGTTGTTCACATAAGATTGAAGGGGAGATTTTTATGTATCGAACCACTATTGACGGAAAAGAAATTATTATTACGTTAGCACCAAAAATCCGAAAAGAAATTACTGATAGGAATCCACTATATGAAGCGGTATTTCATACTGCAGCAAGATTACTACAAACAAAGCAACCGACGTTTGCGGTAAATCATGAAATATTTGGGCTCATTATTGGAGAGGTACAAAGAGGAGAAGTAACAGTGTTTGCGGTGGAACATATTATTCCAAAGCAAAATATATTTGGATCGAACAATTTTTTCTCGACAATAGAGCAGCAGGCAAATTTGTAAAGTGAATAGAATAAAATAAAAAATAAAAGAAATAGTCGTAACGATATGTTGCGGCTGTTTTTTTGGAAAAGGGGGAAGGAAGATGAAGAGAGTGGGGAAAGAGTTCTTTTTACAACATGATATCGTTATTATGTATAGTATTTTATTTGTTTTTATCATTATTTTAAAAATGCAATTTTTCACATGGATCGGTATGTTCGCGTGTTTGTTTGGGATTGTTTTTTATACGCTTAACGAATATATGACACATCGATTTTTATTTCACTTAAAGCCACCTAAAAACGTATTTTTATTAAAAATGTTAAGAAGATTACATTATGATCATCACGTATATCCAGATGATTTAAAACTATTATTTTTGCCTGTATGGTTTAGTATACCTAGTTTTACTATATATTTACTTATATCATACGCTATAACAAAAAGTGTTACTATTACACTTTCATTCGGAATTGGAATGATTATTATGCTTCTCGTTTATGAATGGAAACATTATATTGCACATAAGCCAATTCGTCCGTTCACTAAGTTTGGGCGATGGCTCAAAAAACAGCACATATTACACCATTATAAAAATGAAAAGTTTTGGTTTGGTGTTTCAAATCCCGTATTCGATTTCATATTTGGAACGCTTAAAGATGGAAAGGACGTTGAATTAAGCGAAACAGCTCGTAATTTAGAAAAAGAGAAAAAGACAGAAGTAGTGCGATAAGCACTACTTTTTTATTCTGTTTTAATGGGCATCAAATCTTGACTGGTATGAGATTGAAGTACGTAATTTTTATGTTGAAAAAGTATATTAAAAATTTAGGGGAAATTGCCGAAAAATGTCTATCGAAAAATCTTTGCAGGAATGTATGGATTGTCTAAAATGGAAATAAGTTTCTGAATATTTATAAAATTCAGCCTTTAGGTATGCAAGGGGGAATGGGAATGAAAAGAGATGATACGTCAGCACGTAAGTTACAAAATGAAGTGAATTATACAGAGGTTGTTCAGTCAGAAGAATTTCAATTGCTATTAAATACGAAAAAGAAGTTTATCGTTCCGATGAGTATTTTCTTTTTAAGCTTTTTTATTGCATTACCTATTTTAACATCGTATTCAAAGGTACTCAATACACCAGCATTTGGGGATGTTACGTGGGCATGGGTGTTTGCATTTGCGCAATTTATCATGACGTGGTCATTATGTATGATTTATAGCAAAAAAGCAGAATCCTTTGATGAAATCTCGCAAAAAATTCTACAAGATATGCAAAAAGGGAGGGGCTGACTTTGAATATAACCGCTTTTGCACTATTTTTAATCATCGTTCTTGGTACACTCGTCATAACTTATTTTGCGTCGAAGAAAACGAAAAATGCGAGTGAGTTTTATACAGCTGGAGGGGGATTAACTGGTTGGCAAAATGGTCTGGCCATTGCGGGAGATTACATGTCTGCTGCGTCATTTCTTGGTATAGCCGGAGCGATCGCATTAACTGGGTTTGATGGGTTCTTTTATAGTATCGGCTTTTTAGTTGCTTATTTAGTTGTTCTATACCTTGTTGCAGAACCGCTTAGAAATTTAGGGAAGTACACGTTAGCGGATATGATTGCGGCACGTTTTGATGCGAAAAAAGTTCGCGGCGTTGCAGCGCTTAATACAATGACGATTTCGATTTTTTATATGATTGCACAATTAGTTGGGGCTGGTGCACTTATTAAATTATTATTAGGGATCGAATATACGACATCAGTTTTAATCGTTGGTACATTAATGACAGTGTACGTTATTTTTGGCGGAATGACTGCGACGAGTTGGGTACAAATCGTTAAGGCTGTACTACTTATGGCTGGTACATTTATTATTTCTGTTATCGTTTTCTCAAAATTTAATTTTAGTGTGACTGAAATGTTCGCGCAAATGAAAACTGCTACTCCGTTAAAAGATTCGTTTTTAAATCCAGGAGTAAAGTATAAGGATGGTCTTGATACACTGTCTTTAAATTTAGGACTAGTTCTTGGTACTGCCGGATTACCCCATATTCTTGTTCGCTTTTTTACAGTACGTGATGCAAAAACGGCACGGCAATCTGTTGTGTACGCTACGTGGTTAATTGGCGCATTTTATATTATGACAATCTTCTTAGGATTTGGGGCAGCAGCATTTGTAGGGAATGAGGCAATTATGAAAGCAAACCCTGCTGGTAATATGGCAGCACCTTTATTAGCTAAAGCGTTAGGTGGAGATTTCTTATTTGCTTTCGTTTCAGCAATTGCCTTTGCAACTATTTTAGCTGTAGTGGCAGGCCTTGTATTAACAGCAGCAGCAGCATTTGCACATGATTTTTATAATGAAATTATTCGCAAGGGGAAATCAACGGAAAAAGAGCAAGTTTCAATGGCTCGCTATGCGTCTATTGGGGTAGCGGTATTATCCATTATACTAGCGTTATTTGCTCAAACATTGAACGTAGCATTTTTAGTTTCATTAGCATTTGCAGTTGCAGCGAGTGCAAATCTACCAGTTATATTATTCACAATATATTGGAAGCGCTTCAATACAACAGGTGCTATTTCGGGTATGGTCGTTGGTCTTGTATCAGCAATTGTTCTCGTAGCATTAAGTCCAAATGTTTGGAACCCTGTAGCTGGAAAAGCTATATTTGTGGGGGAAGCGATTTTCCCATATACGACACCTGGAATTATTTCAATTCCGCTTGGATTCCTTGCAGCATATTTAGGAACAGTTTTATCTAGTAAGAAAGAAGATGCTGCGAAATTTGATGAGATTCTTGTAAAATCTAATACAGGTCATGGTGTTAGTGATGCATCGTCGCATTAAAAAAAGAGGGGCTTTTCGATATATAAGAAAAGCTCCTTTTTCTTGTAAATATTACTGTATTGTAAGTAGGATTTTGTCTTAATTTTGTGGAATGAAAATAAGCAGGGAGAAATTTAAATCATCATGGCACCAGCGCAGCTTTTGTGAAAAATAAGTTGTTATGGAAGGTGGAAGAAATGATGAAAACGAAACAGACTGATGAATTATTAGCAAAAGATGAGCAATATGTTTGGCACGGAATGCGTCCCTTTAGTCCAAATAGTACAATGGTAGGGGCAAAAGCAGAAGGGTGCTGGGTTGAAGATATAGAAGGGAAAAGATATTTAGATGGTATGAGTGGTCTTTGGTGTGTGAATAGTGGATACGGAAGAAAAGAGCTTGCAGAGGCGGCTTATAAGCAATTACAAACATTATCATACTTTCCAATGTCACAATCGCATGAACCGGCTATAAAGCTTGCAGAAAAATTAAATGAGTGGCTTGGAGGGGAGTATGTTATTTTCTTCTCTAATAGTGGCTCGGAAGCGAACGAAACGGCTTTTAAAATAGCAAGGCAATACTATGCTCAAAAAGGTGAACCGCATCGTTATAAATTTATGTCACGTTACCGTGGGTATCATGGAAATACAATGGCAACGATGGCAGCGACGGGACAAGCACAGCGTAGATATCAATATGAGCCATTTACTTCAGGATTTTTACATGTAACACCGCCAGATTGTTATCGTATGCCTGAAATAGAAAGAGAGAACATTTATGATGTAGAATGTGTAAAAGAAGTAGATCGCGTTATGACATGGGAATTAAGTGAAACGATTGCAGCTTTTATTATGGAACCAATTATTACGGGCGGAGGCATTTTAATGCCGCCACAAGACTATATGAAAGCTATTCATGAAACGTGTCAAAAACACGGTGCACTTCTCATTAACGATGAAGTAATTTGCGGTTTCGGACGTACAGGAAAAGCATTTGGATTTATGAATTATGACGTTCAGCCGGATATTATTACGATGGCAAAAGGGATTACGAGTGCATATTTACCGTTATCAGCGACAGCTGTGAAAAGAGAAATATATGAAGCATTTAAAGGGAAGGGAGAATATGAATTCTTCCGTCATATTAATACATTTGGTGGAAATCCTGCGGCTTGTGCATTAGCGCTTAAAAACTTGGAGATTATGGAAAATGAAAATTTAATTGAGCGGTCTGCACAAATGGGCTCGCTTTTATTAGAGCAATTAAAAGAAGAAATTGGAGAGCATCCACTTGTTGGGAATATTAGAGGGAAAGGTCTACTAGTTGGAATTGAACTAGTAAATGATAAAGAGACGAAAGAGCCAATTGATAACGACAAAATTGCAAGTGTTGTAAATGCTTGTAAAGAAAAAGGGTTAATTATAGGACGAAACGGCATGACAACAGCAGGATATAATAACGTCTTAACGTTAGCACCACCACTTGTTATTTCAAGTGAAGAAATCGCCTTTGTTGTTGGAACGTTGAAGACAGCGATGGAACGCATTTAATGAACGAAGCGAGTCGTAATACGGCTCGCTTTTGTTTATTATGTGAAATATGATACATTTTCAAAGGGAGGGGAATTTTTATGAAGAAATATGATCCTAGTCAACATTATCACATCGGATATTATGAAGATGGATATGATTTAGAAGTGACGGCGTACAAAAGAATAAATGAACCAGTTTGGGATGCTTATATTCCGCACTTCGAGGCAGACGATTTTTATAAAAAAGTGGAGGAAATGAAACTAGGTGAATATATAGATGATTACGGCATTATGGTGTATTCATTTAGTAATGATATGGATGATGAAGAAGCACGAATTATTTTTGAAAAATGGTTAAAAAAGAACGAGATTGTTTAAAGATAAAATGAAAAAAGAGATTACTATCTTATAAGATAGTAATCTCTTTTTATTGTAGAAAGCTTATTTACTTGCTTTCATTGCTTTATCTTTAGCACCAAAAGTGTATTTTAACATTGGTGGTGTAATCATTGTAGTTAAAATAACGACGATAACGATAGCTGTAAAGTAATCTTGTGCTAAAAGACCTGAAGACAGTCCTGTTCCTGCGATGATAAGTGCAACTTCACCACGAGAAACCATTCCAGCCCCGATAATGGCAGAAGACTTAGCGTCAAATCCAGTCATTCGTGCACCGAATCCACAACCAATTAGTTTCGTTAATACAGCGATTACTGTTAATGCTAGGATGAACCAAATTTGATTGCCAATACCGTCAAATGTAATATTCATACCGATACTAACGAAGAACACTGGAACGAACATAGCGTAAGCGATTGGTTCTACTTTCTTTTCTACTTCATGTTTGTAGTTCGTTTGAGAAATAGCGATACCAGCTGCGAAAGCACCGATAATACCAGCAATTCCTAATAATTCACCGAAATATGCGAATGAGAAACAGATGATAAGAGCCGCGCTTACGATAGACTCAGATACGCGCAGTGGTGATAACCAGCGCATGATTGCAGGAACACCTTTCCATCCGATTAAAATAATAGAAGCGAAGAATACAACTTTCTTCAAGATAACCATTGTTAAGTTAACATCGTCTGTACCTAAGAAGCTCATTGCAAATGCTAATAAAATAACAACAAGAATGTCATCAAATACAGCTGCGCCAAGCATAGTTGTACTTTCACGTGTTTTCATCTTTCCTAAATCACGAAGTGTTTGTACGGAAATACTAACACTTGTCGCACATAGAAGTAATCCTAAAAATACAGCATTTCCTTGTTCCATTCCCATAACAAGACCAGAAACGTAACCACCTACGAATGGAAGAAGGATACCTCCAAGTGCAACTGCTAAAGAAGAATTACGATTTGCGTTTAATTCCTCTAAGTCTGTTTCAAGTCCTGCCATAAACATTAAAAGAATAACACCGACATTACTTAATTGTGTTAGAAGCTCTGAATTTTCAATCCAACCTAATATAGCTGGACCGATAACGATACCGACAATTAATTTACCTAGTACAGAAGGTTGACCTAGTCTAACACTAAGATCACCAGCAAGCTTTGTACTTAATAAAATAAGTGCAATTTGAAAGAAAAATTCGAAATCCATCGGATCCTCTCCTCATCATTTTTATTTTTATCATACGATTTCTCGGAATTTGCCTAATGAAAATATGTAAAACACATTAAACAAAGGGTCTGATTACAAGTTCTTTTGAACTCGTAATTTGAACCTGTAATTAATATATAATAAAATGTATGAAAAATCAATGAAAAAATAGCAGATTTTCATGATAGGATTCGATTTAGGTATGGAGGGAATCACTATATAATAAGAAGAAATAAGGCTACATTTTTTATGAATTGGAGAAGGATATATGTTATTAAATAAACGTTTTACAATTGGAGAAATGGCAAAAATGCATAATATAGCGGAATCTACTTTACGCTATTATGATGAAAAGGGGATTTTTCATCCGTCTATTGTGGACCCGCAAACAAATTATCGCTATTATACAATCGATCAATTTTCACTATTAGATACGATTAAATTTTTACGCCAATTAAATATTCCATTAAAGGAAATTAAGAAATATATTGATGAAAGAAATCCAGCATATGCACTCAATTTACTGGAAAAACAACAAGAAATGATGTTGAAAAAACAAAGAGACATTGAGTATGCTTTGGCGAAAATGGAACATAGAATTCATTTAATAAAGAAGGCGACAAAAGCAGAAACCGATCGAATTGTTATTAAAAAGATACCGAAAAGAAAAATAACAGCGATTGCAGTGGCGCCGAATACGACAGATGATATGTTTGATTACTATATTCATTCGCTTCAAAAAAATATGAAGCAAATGGATGATAGTCTATTTTCAGGAGATATAGGTGTGACAATTTCCAAAAAAGCATTCATGCAAAATGAATTTCAAGCATATAGCAGTGTGTTTATTCTTTTGGATTATATGCCGTATGAAGTGCATACTTCAGATGAAATTAAAGAAAGTTTATTTGCTTGTTCTTATCACCATGGACCATATGAAGAAACAGATGCAACGTATAGGGAGTTACTTTCATACATTGATAAAGAAGGTTACGAAGTGAATGGAGATTCGATTGAGATTGGGTTGATTGATTGGTCTGTAACAGAAAATCCAGAGGAGCAAGTAACAGAAATTCAAATTCCTATAATGAAAAAACAAAGCAATAAGATGTAGGACTCGTATCATTACAAACTGGCATCAAACACGATAATTCAGTTACCTATTTTTAAATTCTCTATTGACCTTCAAGTAACTTGAAGGTTTAAACTATGAACAGAGCATTGAAAAAGGAGCATTTATATGATGGAAACAACAGAAAAATTAAGAGAAAAACCAATAAAAAGTTTATTTATTTCTTATTTAATACCAGCTGTTCTTGGAATGGTATTAATGTCAGTTAATATTGTGATTGATGCGGTTATGATTAGTCGGGGAGTTGGAGCGAACGGATTAGCAGGAGTAAACGTGGCTATTCCAGCGTTTTCAATTTTCTTCTCTATTTCATTATGGATTGGAATGGGCGGAGCAACGTTATATTCCATTGCACTAGGTGAAAATAAATTAGAAAGAGCAAGGTCTATTTTTACTCAATCCATGACGGTAGCAGTAATTATCGTAGGTGTTTTAGCAGCGATTTGCTTATGGAGAATAGAAGATTTAGCATACTTATTTGGTGCAAACGAAGTGATTTTACCGTATGCTTTAGACTATTTACACGTATTATTAACATTTGGAATGATATACGTTTTAGAAAATATTTTAAGTACATTTATACGAAATGACGGAAATCCTAATTTAGCAATGGCAGGTCTAGTTGTAACGGCGGTATTAAATATAGTGTTTGACTATATCTTTATTTTCATCTTTGGATGGGGCGTAACAGGTGCTGCCTCAGCAACTATTCTTTCAGCAGCGATTGGTTTCCTTGTATTATTAACTCACTTCTTTAGAAAAAGTAGTATTTTAAAATGGACGAAATTCCATTTTGAATGGGATACAGTTAAACAAATTATGGTAATTGGTTTCCCGAGCTTTACAGCAGAAAGCACAGTTGCAATTGTAACAATCGGTTTTAACATTGCATTCGTTCAATATGCAGGAGAAGTAGGAGTCGCTTCTTATGCGATGGTGAACAGTATTCATGCGATGACATTACTACTATTCTTCGGTGTTGGAGCAGCGTTACAACCGATCGCTAGTTTCCATTACGGGGCAAATTTATCAGAAAGATTGCGTGAAGGATTAAAGTTCGCTGTAAAAATTGCGGTAGTACTCGGTGGTATTGCAATAGTTATCGGATTATTCTTCGGGAAATATATTATTGGTCTATTTGATGTCCAATCTCCAGAGTTATTGGAGTTAACATTAACGGGTATTAGCTTGTTCTTTATCCAATATGTATTTTTAGGCTATAACATTGTGTATGGAGAGTACTTCCAATCAGTGCGACAAACGACAAAATCAGTGCTTATTATAATGAGCCGAGGGTTACTATTTATTATTCCATTATTATGGATTATGCCAAAATTATTTGGGATAAATGGAATTTGGCTCGTTATGCCAGTAGCTGAAGTATTGACAGCGATTATCGTATTTACGATGAATCGTATGAAACATCCTGTTCCGTTAAATATGACAGGAAAGAAAGAAGCGATATAATGAAGAAAATCCCCTTGAGCAAGTAAGGGGATTTTTTTACTCTTTTAAACTAATTGCAAAAGAT
Source organism: Bacillus sp. 16GRE42 (assembly GCF_019837435.1). Taxonomy (NCBI): domain Bacteria; kingdom Bacillati; phylum Bacillota; class Bacilli; order Caryophanales; family Bacillaceae; genus Bacillus; species Bacillus sp. 16GRE42. The sequence goes on along the minus strand of NZ_JADAXF010000002.1, from coordinate 41,728 downwards.
CCATCTGTTTCTTGAACAGACGCGAAAGCAACGCTTTTAATATTAGTGATGCCTTTTTCTTTTAATTCTTTATATAACCATTTTTCGTCCTTATGAATTAACTTTAAGTTATCGTATTGAATTTGCGAATCAACAATAAGAGCAATTGGTAATCCAGCATACGTAACATCTATGTTCAAATCTTTTGGAGTTAATGGTACAAGTTCACGCTTTGGTAAAATGCTAATGGCTCCGTTCGCTTCTAAAATAGCATATTCAATTTCGTGAACACTTGGGTATCCTGCAACGCGAAGGTTAGACAGTAGTTCAGCAATTGGATATCTACTTTTTTGTAAGTTCTCAAAAATAATGTCACCATGTTTAATTAAAATAATGGGGTGTCCAAGAATAAAACGATTTAGTTTGTTTAGTAAGCTTAATTTTGTAAGAAGCAAATGTAAACATGTAATAACGACCATACCGAGAAAAGCTTGCAAAGCACCAGAGACTGGTATGGCCTGAAAAGCTAAATAAGATAAAAAGATAATAGCCCCAAAATCATGAGGCGTTAGTTGTGCTAAAGCAGATTTACCGAGCAATTTAAGTGATAGTAAAAATAAGATGAAAAAGAACGATACGTTACATAAAAAGAGAAGCAATAGAGACACTCCTTCGTGCAAAGTTGTACTTACTGTTCCCGAAAGAAATATAAATATTACTTTCTAGAGGATAAATTAGGCTGAATTGGAATTTGTCTGTATACAAACAAATAAATGGATATTATCATGAAAGAAGCAAAGAACATAGGAGTATATGGATATGAAAAAGAAGAAAATAATTAAGTATATGATAGGCATTATAATGGTTTGCGCCGTTTATGCAGGATTTTTACAATATAACATATATAAGCATGGGCATATGAAAGCGACCTACGATGCTGATTATATAATTGTATTAGGATCGAAAGTAAACGGGAAGAAACCATCTTACTCATTGCAATATCGTATTGATAAAGCAGCTGAGTATTTAAAATCACATGAGAAAACAATTGCGATTGTGTCTGGAGGGAAAGGAAAAGGAGAAGATATTTCAGAAGCGTTAGCAATGAAAAATGGATTAATGAAACTGAAAATTGCAGAAGACCGCATCATTATGGAAGATAAGTCAACGAGTACAGATGAGAATATTAAATTCTCAAAACCTTTAATTCCGGACAATATGAAAAAGGGAATGATCGTAACAAACGACTTCCATATGTTTAGAGCGAAAAAAATAGCAGCAAAACAAGGTTTACAATTAGAAGGTCTTCCGGCCGAAACACCAAAGCGAATTGTCATTTCATCGAATTTACGAGAGTATTTAGCCATTACGCAATATTGGTTTATGAATCGAATATAGAGAAAATAATCCCGCCTGAAATTTCAGGCGGGATTATTTTAGAGGGAAATCTTACAAATATGTCATGTTCATGAAAGGTAAAGCGATAGTTTCTAGAATGGATTCCTGACATAATGAAGATAACAAAAACTATTTAGAGGTGAGTCGGATGAAAGGAAATAATATATTATCTTCACTATGTTACTTTAGTATCTTTTTTGCACCATTTTTACTACCAATTATCGTGTACTTCATTGCGGAGGACGAAGTGAAATACCACGCGAAAAAAGCATTTTGGTCACATATATTCCCATATGCAATCTTATTTGGTGGATTGGCAGTATCAGGCCTATACGGTTTAAGCTTCAATCAATCTGAGGGCGCTGGAATTGGCATGATGATCACATATGCGGTGTTCATTCTTGTAGGGATTTATTACTTCATTTGGAATATCGTAAAAGGTATTAAAGTTTTGAAAACAGCGTAATAAGATAAGAAATAATTTGATGTAAACCTGTCGGTATTTGTTGGTAAGTCGATATATTCGGAAAATCATCTATATAATTTCATTTACCGTACTAATAGACGTTTTAAAAAAGAGCAATTCAAAAAGAATTGCTCTTTTTGTGCTTATAAGTTGTGAATATTGAAAAAGATATGTTAATTTTTCAATATGAAGAGAAAAAAGGAGTGTTTTTCATGAATGAGATCATACATAAAATGGAGCAACACGTTTCAGTTCGTAATTATAAAGAAGAATCAATTCCGAAAGATGTAGTAGAAAGAATGGTACAAGCTGCGCAGCATGCCGCTTCTTCACATTTTGTACAGGCGTATTCTGTTATATATGTAACAGATCAAGACTTAAAGGCTAAACTAGCAGAGTTATCCGGAAATCGTCACGTGAAAGACTGTGCAGCATTCTTTGTTTGTTGTGCAGATTTAAAACGACTTGAAATGGCATGTGAACAGCATGGTACAGAGATTAAGCATGAAGGAGTAGAAGACTTTATCGTTGCGACGGTAGATGCTTCACTGTTCGCACAAAACTTAGCGTTAGCAGCAGAATCGTTAGGATACGGTATTTGTTATATTGGTGGTATTCGTAATAACCCGAGAGAAGTGAGTGAATTGCTTCATTTACCGGATAAAGTATATCCTGTATTCGGAATGACAGTTGGTGTACCAGATGAAGATCATGAAGTGAAACCACGTTTACCAGTAGCGGCAATCCTTCATGAAAATGGCTATGATGAAAAGAAATATGATGAATTATTAAACGAATACGATGAAACGATGAACTCGTATTACAAAGAAAGATCATCAAACAAGAAAAACGTAACATGGACGGAATCAATGAGTTCGTTTATGGCTAAAGAAAAAAGAATGCATATGAAAGAATTTTTAAGTGAAAAAGGATTTAATAAGAAATGAGTAAAAAGGCAGACCTGCATGCAGGTCTGCCTTTTTATCGTTTAAATCTATGTGTTTTTGTACAATCTAAAGCATCTATTATCTTGAAAAACTAACTTATAACAAATGCAAACTTTCAATAAGAAGATACATACCAGTGCAACTCAAAAGGATATACGTAAATATTTTGAAAATCCGTTGATTAAGCCATTTGAAAATAATTTGTCCTAAAAATAAACCTAGAAATACAATTGGAATAGCATACAAACTTGATTGCCAAATTGCTTTGTTTGTGCCAGTAAAGAGTATTTGAGTTAGTAGACTAATGAAATATATAAATAGATAAAAAGCTAATGTAGTTGCTCTCAACTTTTCTTTTTTCGTATCAGTTCCTGTAAAGTACAGTAACAGGGGAGGTCCGGGCATACCTATACTTGTCGTTAAAAGACCGGATAATCCACCGACTAAGAAATCTCTAGATTTTGTTGATTTAATTTTAAAGTTGCATATTAGCATCAACGTTAATAGTAAGAGCAGGATGCTAATTGCTAATTTAAATGTGTTGATGTTAATGGAAGTGAAAATTAAAATACCAAAAGGAACACCAACTATACTTCCGAAAATTAATCTTTTCAGTAGAATAAAATCAATGTCCATTCTTATTTTCCAGATGAGTGATATGGAAATAATTAAGGATAAAATGATATTTATTTGTATAGCTTCTTGTGGTAGAAATAACATGAGTAAGAAAGGTGTTGCCATAATAGAAAAGCCAAAACCTGTACTTGTTTGTAAAATAGAAGCTACTAATATAATACATATGAAAATGAATATAATCTCCAAAATAGCCCTGGTTCAAAATTCTTATAAAAATCTATAAATCGTTGGCGAACCAAGTCAAATGCCAACTACCGAAAAGGGATCTCGCCTTTTTCCTGTCCGTAAGGGTTACGACCTTCTCATTCACCTATTGTGAAAGAATGACGGCAGGTTCTTTTTAAGAACGGTCTGTTTTTGCATACTACCATTCATCCAAGTCAGTAGTATGCAAGAGGTTATAAGAAATAAACCAGTACCCCCCTTCTAATTTAAATTTTAAATACTAATTGTTGGTTGCTCATATAAACAGTTTTGTGAAGAATGCCCCACAATTTCCAATTGTGATGTTCTTTCCACGTTTTAATTGTTTGTAACCATTTTTTATATACTTTTTTCGTATTCGTATCCTTCTCGCTTTCTTCCATCGAAGCAACAAAAATACGTAGTTTTGTTGTAATTTGGTTTTTTAATAATAGAACAAATTCTTTTGGTAATCTTTCTTGGAAACCTAATCCACGTCTTGCGATTGTGAATGCAGCGGTTTCATGTACACTAATACCGTATTTTTTACTATATTTTAATTTTCCAATCACACTTGTATAAGCAGGATTCACTGTTTTGACAGAAAACCCGTTGCGAAGAGCCATACGAATTAAACTGTTCAACATCTTTTTATACATAAATTGATGGAGTTTACGATTACTGTATTTATTAGTATCATGAGAGTGTTGAAATTTCAAATCCTCTAAAACAATACCACCTACATTGTTTTCCAATAACCATGTTTTAATTTGTTGTACGAGTTTCCCGATAATTGTTGCGCGTTTGTTTGTTGAAAACGTATCAAGATTGTGTAGGTAAAAGATTTTAGAACTTTTAAAATTACCTTGTTTTGTACATAAACTAACTGCAATGCAGTCTGGATTTACATCGATCCCTGCAATTACATCTGATTGTGGTGTTTCTTTAAAATCTAATAAACGAACTATTTCCGTTTCATCAAACGTAATATTTACATAAAAATCATTTTGTTTACGAATGATTTCTACACTATATTTTTGATGCTCTATAATCGGTTTTCCTTTTGGATTTAAACCGATTTGCTCTCCCATAACGACATTTGTGATTTGATGATAAAAATGATATGGAATGATAATCGGAACTTTGATTCGTGGGCTTTTTGTTTTTCCATTTGTTAGTCCTAATGGATTTGCAATTTCTAACCATCCTTGCCCACAGTCATCAACTGTAATGCGCATGTTCAAATTCCCTTTTTTACTTTTATCTCCGCGAGAATATAATTGTCGTGTACGCAAATCTTTCCATGCTTGATTAGATATCTTATTTTTCATTCGTTCATAGAAATTTTTTCGCCCACCAAAAATAATAGGAGGTAATGTTTCATTTTTAATATGTGTTTCATACATTTCAATTTTTTGTTCTAATTTTTGTTGTCTTTTTCTTAATCCAATTAGACAAATTTCTAATGAAACTTTTTTTGGTTTTTTCCTGCCGCTTTCATACTCATCTATTTTTTGTAACGTCTTTTCTAACTTTTTTTGATTGTTTTCTAGGTAAACAGGAAGAAGTTCTTTTTGAGAGGAAAGGATAGTTTGCGCTTGTAAAACCGCATCTTCACAAAAACGTTTATTTAACAAATATTTAGGTTGTAGTTTTTTTATCAATTCTTTCTCGTTTTCGCCCTCAATCAAACGATTAAAACTATATCGTTTTGCACTTTCGAACGTACGAATCAAAGTAATTAAATCTTCCGTGTGTTCTTTTGTGATAGAATTAATTTTACAAGTCCGAGTTGTTTTCATCCTTATCACCCTTTTCTAATACGGATTTTATTGTATTTTCTAATTTTCTATCTCCTCTTTTCCCATAATTTTTGCAGAAAAAGAGGTTGTGATTGCTATAAGATCTTCCACTAATTCGGCTTCTTCGTTTTTTTCAATGTGTTCTATGCAATATATGTTTACTCCTAAATCTTTTAAATGAGATTCAATATAAGAAAAACCGAACCTAGCTAATCTATCTTTGTATTCAATCAAAATAACAGAAGGTGACTTTTCTTTACAATCTCTCAACATTGTTTGAAATCCTTTTCTGTTTTCGTTTAATCCACTTGCGATATCTTTATAAATACCTGTGATTTTGTATCCTTTTTCAACTGCGAATGTAGTTAATCGTTGTAATTGTCTATCTAAATTACCGCTTTCAAGTTGTTTTTTTGTAGATACTCTTCCATATATAAATACATCATTTGTTTCTGTTTTTGAATGTGTTTCACTTTTCTTTTGGAATGCCACAACTTTTTCAAGATCATATATTCGATGACCTTTTGGTGTTCTATCCGCAATAAAAACACCTTCTTTATCCCAATTCCGTAAAGTTTGTTGTGTTTTCCCTAAAATGTTTGCAGCTTTCCCAATTGAAATATAATTCTTCATTTTCATCATCTAAAAATATGATATGTTGAATTCTATAAAATACGCAACTTGTAATTATATATTTTTATAGGCTTTGATTTGCTGTTATTTCCTCCTACATAATCAGATCCAATACATCTTTTAACATAAAGTGAAACTTTAATCAGTGGGGGACTTACTGCCCTTTAATACGGGAAAAAAGCGGCTAAATAGCCGCTTTTTATGTTGTATTTAATATTCCAATGATGACCCTGTAGCTTTAAAATATTTTTCTCGTGAAGGCGTCATTACCCGGATTGCTAATAAACAGGAAAGGAAAAGAATGAGTAATGAGCTGCTTATTACAGTGATTTGAACGGAAAGGAATTGTGTGGATGCCCCAATTGCTAAAATGAAAAAGATTTGGATGAAATTTTTTATGGAATCAAACACGCTATCGATACGTCCTATCATATGTACAGGGATGTTATTTTGATAAAATGTTATAAAGCCAGTACCAGCAAATGATGAAGAAATGCCAAGTAAAATGAAACCACTCGCTGCGACTATAAATGAATTTGAAAAGGCGAAAATTACATAGCCTATTGCTGTGAAAATCATACCTAATCCGATACACTGTTGAATTGGTAATCGTTTAGCAAAGAGAGAAACAAGTAATGAACCGAAAACGTAAGCAGCACCAGTTATACTAACAAGCATGCTATATTCCATGTTGGATAAAAACAGTACTTGTTTTGTGAAAACAACCTCTTGTGAATCGAGTGCCATAGAGACAAGCGTAGTAGCTTGAAATAAAACGAATATGAGAATAATGTAACTTTCAGTTCGAGCGAATGAAAAAACTTGTTTCCAATCACTTCGTAATGTTTGTACGAAAGTATTTGCAACTTCTTCGTTTTGCTTTGTTTGTAACGTAATGTTTGGTAAGAAATAAATGAGAATAGTAGAAAGTAGAAAGGAAAGTGAGTTGCAGTAAATAACAAAGGATGCTGAGTACGTGGTGAGAAGTATTCCAGCAAGGGCTGGACCGATAATAAAAGCCCCGCTTGTACAAAAGTTATTCCAAGCGTTGAATTGAGCGCGTTCTTCAGCTCGTATGAGCATTGTTTTATAAGAAAATGAAGCTGGATCGAAAAATGATGTGGCAATACGAGTCAAAAAGATAAAAATATAAATGGCCCAAATAGAATCAAATAGTGGAATACAGCCAATAAGAGCTGCCCGAATTATATCTGTGATGAGCATAATGGACCGTTTGTTTAATCGATCTACTATACTACCAGACCATATTTTTGTAACAACGGTTGCAATTGGACCTACAATCCATAATCCTGCTACAGCAGCAGGGGAGTTTGTGCTATTTAACACCATTACGTTTAGGGCGATGAGATACATAAAATCACCTAAACGAGAAATTCCTGTTCCCGACAATAATAATAATTTATTTTTCATAAGCAGTTGGACCTTTCTTTCATTGTTTTTTAATCCTGCAGGAAATAGCGTATTCCTCTTCGGAGCTTGATTGACGAGCGGTTTTGTTTTCCCAGCGTAATAACACTTGTGTAACTTCCCAAGTAAGCTGTTGTAATTCCTCTGGAGTTAAAAATAAATGAGATACAATATGACTGCCTGTATTCGTTCCTTCTGTGCCGCTTTCTTCAATATAGAAATGAGCAGATTTTGCCTTGTAATATTTTTCAATAATTCCTCGTTTTTCTTTCGTGTCTACTAATTCAAGTAACCCTCCATCATATAAAATTTGAACGTGATAATGAACGCTACCAGCAGATTTATTTAGTTTAGTAGCTACTTGTTTTGCAGTGAGTGCCTCGTCTTTTAAAAGGTGAAGAATTTGAATGCGAGTTGCATTAGAAATGAGCTTCTGCTGCTCAGCTGAAATAGTAAGTCTATCGTCAAACATTATGATATCTCCTTTCTTATGATCTAAATTTATTGTACATTCTAAAAAATTAGAACGTAAGGGAAATAAATCGCCTTTTTCCTTTATATTTCGACATAAATAAAAATAGCATGTACATAAACATGCTATTAAGTGATAGTAGATTCTTCATTAAGTTTCCCTCGATAAAACAAGAACAGCCATATAAAACTCACAAAAATACAGCATATAGCTAACAAGGTACCAATAACTTGAGGAGAAAGAACTTCTAAAAGCCATCCCGTAAAAAACATAGATAACTGAATAAGAGATCCGTAAATGGAATAATGGAATGAAAAAACTTTACCAATCATATTTTCCTTCGTATAAGTTTGAAGTAATGTCGTATCAAGTGGAACGATGATTCCTCCTGCTATGCGCATACAGAATATAGTAATGATACCGATAATAAGTTGATTGGATAAAATAAATCCGAGAAAGAAAATTCCTTGTAGGAGATAGGCCCACCCGAATGCTTTTTTCATTTTTTCTTTATTATGAGACATATAAAGATTAACGAGAAGGCTTCCCATCATAAGCCCAGCCCCTTGAACCGTATATAAATTTCCAATGTTGGTGTGGAAAATTTTTTCGGCATAGATCGTTAGAAGTAGCTGATAAGCGCCTCCAATCATGCCCCATGAAATGCCGACAAGAATTAACGTTAAAATGATTTTTGTTTGTAATATGTATGTGTAACCATCTTTTATATCAGTAAAAAATGCTTTTTTCTTGTTACAAGTATCATGAGAAGGGACACTCATATTATAAATAAAATAGGCTGAAATAAAGTATGACAGGCTATTTACTAAAAAAGCGAATTCAATATGTAAAGATTGTGCAATTATCCCGCCCAAAGAAGCCCCCATAATAGACATAAAACCATTAATTGTACTAGAAAGAGAGTTAGCAGTTACGAAATGATTTTGGTGTACGATATTTTTTAAGGTTGCTTGTTTAGCCGGCTCAAATAAACAAGAAAGTACGGATAAACATATGTTAGAAATGAAAATAATCTCGATTTTATATAGTGCAAATAAATAAGTGAGGACGATTATGCCTCGTAAAATATCGGTAAAAATCAGAATCTTCTTTTTAGAAAAACGATCTACAACTCCGCCTATGAAAGGACTAAGAAGAAGCTGGGGTAAACCTTTACTTATAAAAGTTAGTGCAATCATAAACGGAGATTCCGTTAGGCTATAGACGAATGTTAATAAAGCTACAGTATGAAACCAATCTCCAAGTACACTTAACGTTTGCCCGTAAAATAGTTTATTGAAGTTTTTATTTGTTTTTAGAAGTGTGGAATAAGAAACTGACATAAAATTTAATCTTTATGTAATGATGATGCTTGAACTTGTTTTTTCCACTCGCTTAAGTACACTTTCTCTGCTGTAGGAAGTCCAATAGGTAATTGTGCAATCAATTCTAAACTATTTCCGTCAGGATCGTTAAAGTATACGGCGGTATGCGCTAATTCTGGAAAAACAATCGGTTCAATTGGTTCCATTCCAAAATCTTTTCGTGCTGAAATGCCTTTTTGATTTAGCCAATGAATCGCATCTTCTAAATCATGTAAGCTTACTTGAAAGGCGATGTGTCGTAAAGAGGGATGATAATTAACTTTGTATTCTGTGCCTTCCCAAAGACCGAGCCAACTTTCGTTTTCTTTAATCCAAAAGAAAGCAATATCATCTCCTCTTTTATATAATTTCAGTCTAAGTGATTCATAAAAAGATATTGATATCTCTAAGTTACTGACAGGTAAATGTGCTTCGTAAAGACCTTTAATCATTGTAATCCTCCTTAGTAAAATATTTCTTATTTCATAGTAAACGTTTTTTTATTAGTTGAAATCACAAAAAGGAGGGATATCACTTCATACGAAAGTATGAAAAAACAGCTCAAATATGAGCTGTTTTCGTATAGTTTTTCGTTCATTTGTTAAGGATAGGATATATTAGTATCCGTATCCGCCGCCACCCCAGCAGCTACATCCGATGATGATTAGAAGGATGAATAGTACGATAAGCAAAGCAAATCCACCGCCGAAACCAGCGCAACTTCCACCATAGCTCATATGTTTTCCTCCTTTTGAGTAAGTTAATCTATATAATTCATGGACTACTATATACAGTATGTTTTTTGTATGGAAAAGGAGCCAGTCTCTTTTGTAATTAGACAAACGCCTGTATGGTTATTTTGATTGTATATTGTGCTAGGGATATGTGAAGAAATCGTTATATATTTTGCGATTTGTTCATAAAAAAATATAAAAATTGTAAAAAAAACCATTTTTATATTTTTTTATGAGAGGATTTGTACTATAATTTTACAAGTAATATTATGGGAAAAGGGAGTTTTAGTAAAGAGATGGAGATGGGAAAATTACACAATAAAATAGAAAACAAAAAGAAAGAGCTAATCCAACTTGTTGCTAGACACGGATTGGATCATGATAAAGTTTTGTTATTTAGCCGAGATTTAGATATACTTATTAATAAGTTTATGAATGTAAAAGATAAAGTACACAAATAAATAATTTATAGTTTTTTATATTAAGATATTTTGTAAAAAAGGAGAGAAAAGTATTTGGAACATTTACAAGAAGAGCTATATAAACAAATAAAAGAAGAAAAAGGTATTGTTACAATTTTTTTAAAGAGTGGCGTTAGAATAGTAGGAGAAGTTGTTGCGATAGACAAATTTACCGTTTTAATGTTAGTTGATGGAAAACAACAGCTTATATACAAGCAGGCTATATCAACAATAATGAAATAAGACACTCATATTGAGTGTCTTTTCATTATCGTTTGCAAGCTTCCACGTCAATGCCGGCAGCGAGTAATTTCTTTTCTCCATCCTGTTCAATCATTTTTTGTAATTTAGATAGGAAAGAATCAAAGTTTGTATGCTTTGCTACTTGGAATGTCATTTTATGCTCAATTGGTAGCCACGTATCAATATCAGCTTCGTTATGCTGAATTTTCACCTCAAGCTTATCAAGTGCGTTAGCTACTTTTGCTTCGTACGTTTCTTTCGCTTCAAACTCCATCCATAAATCATATAATTCCTCACCGAGAGAACCTTTTAATGTTCGTTTAATATTTAAAATGGCTTCTTGCTCATTTGTTTGTTTTTGTAATTGTAATTCATGACTATTCATTGTATCAAAAGCAGGAATATCACCAGCTTCAGCTTCGACTAGGTCGTGAATAATAACCATTTTAAGTAATTTTTCAATATTTACTTTTTGATCTAAATAAGGCTCAACTAAAATGGCCATTAGAGACATGCGCCACGTATGTTCAGCAACACTTTCTTGACGTCCGTTAGAAAGCCAGCTATGTCGCATTTCATATTTTAATTTTTCTGCTAGTGCAATGACTTGTAAAATGTTATGTTCCATTGTAATCCTCCTCATATTTCCATACTGTAATTCTAATATGGAAATAAAATGTGTCAATTCTATGAGTATATTGCGATAAATAGATGATAAGCGTATAATACTTATTATATGTGAAAACGCATTATTAAAATAAAAAAATGTTTTATAAAAATGAAAAGGAAAGGGCAGGAATATGGGAGACGAAAATCAAGGATTTGCTAGACCACAAAGAAGAAAAAGGAAGTTTGACATTTCTAGCCCAGTCGGCATTATAGTAGGTTTTGCCATAGTGATAGCGGCAATTATGATTGGCGGCGGCGGAATAAAAGCTTTTAAAAACTTTTTAGATGTTTCATCTATTTTAATTGTCATAGGGGGAACTACAGCGACAATTGTTGTGGCATATCGATTTGGAGAAATAAAAAAATATACGAAAAGCATTTTTACTGTTTTACATAGAAAAGAAGAAAATTTAGAACAGTTAACGGATTTATTTGTTGATTTTTCGAAAAAGTCTAAAAAACATGGCCTGCTTTCTTTAGAAGTTGATGGAGAGCAAGTAGACAATCCTTTTATTCAAAAAGGAATTCGATTAATGTTAAGTGGTTACGATGAAGATGAATTAAAAGAAGTGTTAATGAGAGATGTTGAAACGGAAGTGTATGAGTTAAGAAAAGGGGCAGCATTATTAGATAAAATTGGCGATTTCGCTCCAGCTTGGGGCATGATAGGGACCTTAATCGGTCTTATCATTATGCTTCAAAACTTGCAAGACACATCGCAAATTGGTACAGGGATGGCAGTTGCGATGTTAACGACATTGTATGGGTCAGTACTTGCAAATATGATTGCAATCCCTCTTGCTGAAAAAGTGTATCGTGGTATTGAAGATTTATATACAGAGAAGAAGTTTGTTATTGAAGCGATTTCAGAATTATATCGCGGTCAAATTCCTTCTAAATTAAAGTTGAAACTCGATACATATGTATACGAAACAAAGATAAAAAAAGTAAAACGAGCAGCCTAATATTTCAAGGAGTGGTATGGTTATGATGAAACGACCGCAAAAGGGATCGCCTCGTTGGATGACGACTTTTACAGATTTAACGATGTTATTATTAACTTTCTTTGTATTACTAGTTGCTACATCAAAGCAGGATGCAGTAAAATTGTCAAAGATGCTTGAAAAGTTTAGTGACGTGGAGCAAGTAGATGCGAAAGTAATGGAAAATACAATACCAGATATTTCGCATGAAAAAAATGATGAAAAAATGGTCTCGAAAAAGAGAATGGACGAATTATATAAAAAGTTAAAAGCATATGTAGATAATAACGGTATTAGTCAAGTGAATGTATATCGAGAGGATACGGGAGTAAGCGTCGTTATAGTAGATAATTTAATATTTGATACGGGTGACGCGAACGTTAAACCGGAAGCGAAAGAGATAATAAGTCAATTAGTTGGTTTTTTCCAATCAGTACCAAATCCGATTGTTGTTGAAGGGCATACAGATAGTAGACCGATTCATAACGACAAATTCCCTTCTAACTGGGAGCTGTCTTCAGCAAGAGCAGCAAATATGATTCACCACTTAATCGAAGTGTATAATGTGGATGATAAAAGGCTAGCTGCGGTAGGATATGCAGACACAAAGCCAGTTGTACCAAATGATTCACCGCAAAATTGGGAGAAAAACCGTCGCGTTGTCATTTACATAAAAGAATAGTATATTATCATTTTAATAATAAAATAATGAAAATACGAAAATTCTTTTAAAAAAATATTAAATTTTATCATTTTATTTTGTATAATGAGTGAGAATGATAAGGTGAAATATTAAGATATATTTATACATAGAAGGAGAGAATTAAAAAGAATGGCACATAAAATTTTAGTTGTAGACGATGCGATGTTCATGCGAACGATGATTAAAAACTTATTAAAAAGTAATTCTGAATTTGAAATTATTGGTGAAGCAGAGAATGGAGTAGAAGCAATTCAGAAGTTTAAAGAACTTCAACCGGATATTGTAACATTAGATATTACTATGCCAGAAATGGACGGACTTGAAGCGTTAAAAGAAATTATTAAAATTGATTCAAGTGCAAAAGTTGTTATTTGTTCTGCAATGGGACAACAAGGTATGGTATTAGATGCAATTAAGGGTGGAGCAAAAGACTTTATTGTAAAGCCGTTCCAAGCAGATCGAGTAATTGAAGCTTTAACAAAAGTAGCAAACAGCTAATATAGAAGGGGTGCCACAAGGAATCTAAACATTGATAGCGGATATGCGTGTGGCCCCCTTTTTTCTTGCTTTAAAACACTAAATTGTTATACATAAATGAAATGTTTGTTAGACAGGTAGGGGATGAAAATGCAAACAGATCTATTAAATATATTTTTTGAGGAATCAGAAGAACATTTACAATCGCTAAATGAAAATGTGCTAACTTTAGAACAAAATCCCACTGATATGGATGTTGTGGGAGAAATATTCCGCTCAGCCCATACATTTAAAGGTATGTCAGCGAGTATGGAATTTACGGAAATGGCGGATTTAACGCATAAAATGGAAAACGTTTTAGATGAAATTCGTCATGGGAATATAGTTGTAAATGCAGAGATTATTGATGTGATTTTTGAGTGCATTGATAATTTAGAGAAGATGGTTGCAGATGTGCAACAAGGCGGAATGGGCAATATTGATGTAATTACAACTAAGCAGAAATTAGAAGCATTATTGAATGGCAATGTAGAAACTCCTGCGGAATATATTGAGCAAGAACCTATAAATAATGATGATGCAGTTTCGCATGAAGTGCATATAACTGTTGAGCAACATGCTATTTTAAAAGCAGTACGTGCAATTATGTGTATTGAAGCACTGCAAAATGTAGGTAATGTACAAAAAACAGTTCCAAGTATTGAAGAAATTGAAGCAGATGCTTTCGGGTTTGAGTTCACAGTATTTATGGATACTGATCAAAGTGAAGAAGAATTAAAACAAGTAGTGCTTCATGTTTCTGAAATTGAGAAAGTAGAAGTAAAGCAAGGACATACATTAAAAGAAGTAGTCTCGAAAGAATTGGGTACACAAGAAGCTATGCAGGAAGATTTACAAGCGGCTACGCATGTGGAATCAACTAAAGAAGTATCGAAGCAAGCTGCTAATGCTACACCTGCTAAAAGCGCTGCAAAAACGAAAAATGGTAAAGTGGAAAATCGTTCCATACGTGTTCAATTAGAAAAAATTGAAAGATTAATGAACATGTTTGAAGAAAGTGTAATTGAGCGTGGTCGTATAGATGAATTGGCACAAGCAATTCAAAACAAGGAATTAATTGAGCATTTAAATCGATTAGGCGATATTTCAAAAGATATTCAAAATGTACTACTAAACATGCGTATGGTACCGATAGAAACTGTTTTCAATCGTTTCCCGCGTATGGTACGTATGTTAGCGAAAGATTTAGGGAAGAAAATCGATTTACAAATTACAGGTGAAGACACCGAAGTTGATAAAATTGTTATTGATGAAATCGGTGATCCACTCGTCCATTTAATTCGTAATGCAATTGATCATGGGGTTGAAACTGTTGAACAACGTCGTGATGCAGGAAAAAATGAGACAGGTACGATTAAATTAGAAGCGTTCCATAGTGGAAATCATGTCGTTATTCAAATTACGGATGATGGAAATGGAATTCATAAAGGGAAAGTATTAGAAAAAGCGATTAAAAATGGTGTTGTAACAGAATCTGAGGCAAATAAATTAACGGACCGTGAAGTATTTGATTTGATTTTCCAACCCGGATTTAGTACAGCTGAAGTTGTATCAGACCTTTCTGGGCGTGGTGTTGGATTAGATGTAGTGAAACATACGATCCATAGTTTAGGTGGACACTTAATTATTGATTCTGAAGAAGGGAAAGGTAGTACATTTAGAATTGAACTGCCATTAACGTTGTCCATTATTCAATCTATGCTTGTTCAAACGAATGATAAACGTTATGCTTTCCCTCTTGGCAATATTGTTGAAGCAATTCGGATTAAAAAAGAAGACATTCAATCCTTACAAGGAAAAGATGTGTTAAATTACCGTAATCAAATTATTGAAGTGAAGCATTTAAGTACTGTATTTGGTGAGAAAACAGTAGATGAGGCGTTTGCGTCATATGATGGTCAAATGGTTCCTGTGTTAATTGTTCGTAATACACATCGCAGCTATGGACTTATTGTAAACACAATTATCGGTCAAAGAGAAATCGTCTTAAAGTCATTAGGTGACTTCTTTGCAGAGAGTTCGAATTATTTCTCTGGTGCGACAATTCTCGGTGATGGACGAGTGGTCCTCATTTTAAACCCAGAAGGTTTATAATAGGAATGAAGGAAAGCTCCCCACTTGTATACAATTGGGGAGCTTTTTGGTTAATCGTTACTAATCTAAAAATGGGAATAAATACATATTAACGTTTTATATAATAAGTTTGTTAAAATAAAATGAGAGTTTATATCATTTGATAGAAAAACAGAAATGAGGAGGCAGAGAAAATGCCTGAGTAACACACAAAAGGGGATAAGAGCACAATTGTGCTAGAAAAAGAAAATGAGCATTTAACGCCTCAAGAATGTGATATTCTTGGCGAAATTGCAAATATATCATTTGGTTCAGCTTCGACTGTATTATCAACAATCTTAAATAGGCAAGTAAGTATTACTGCTCCTCGCATAGAATTGGTAGATTTATATGATTCAAGCGACGTCGAAGTTCCACACGTTGTATTAAACATTCATTTTACAAAAGGATTAGATATGGAAAACCTTCTTGTCCTTAAGCAAGATGTTGCATTATCCATTGCTGATTTAATGATGATGGGAACAGGTGAAGTGGAAGACGGAAAAGAACTTGGTGAATTAGAGCTAAGTGCTGTACAAGAAGCGATGAATCAAATGATGGGGTTCGCAGCTACATCTATGTCAGAATTCTTTCAAGATACAGTAGATATGTCTCCGCCGACAATTAAAGTTGTAAAGTTATCAGAAGAAATGGAGAAAATTTCTGAGATTGATGGGAATCAAACGATTGTTAAAGTATCGTTTGATTTAAAGATAGATAATCTTGTAAACTCTAAACTTGTGCAAATTGTTTCAGTTGAACATGCGAAACGAATGGTAAATAAATTAATGCAATTATCTGGTGGAGTAGAAGAAAAAGATGAGCCAGCAGAAGTAGTGGAAACGGAGATTGTAGAAGAACAAGTTGAAAAAGAGCATTTAACACAAGAAGAGAAAGATGTCCTTGGTGAAATTGCAAATATTTCAATTGGTTCAGCTTCAACAGTATTGTCAACACTATTAAATCAGCCAGTTACAATTAGTACGCCCAATGTAGAATCAATCAATGTTCGTCATTATGACGGAGTACCAGTCCCGTTTGTTATTTTAAATGTTGATTTTGTTGAAGGGCTAAAGAATGAGAATGTATTCGTATTTACGAAAGATGTCGCTTTAACAATGGTAGATTTAATGATGATGGGAACAGGGGAAGTTGATCCAGAGAAGGAGCTTAGTGAATTAGAACTGAGTGGTATTAAAGAAATTATGAACCAAATGATGGGGCATGCTGCGACGGCGATGTCAGAAATGTTTCAAGAAAAAATGGACATGACACCACCAAATGTTAAATTCGTAACGTTAAAAGAAGAAATGGAATATTTGGGAGAGTCAATGAAAGTGGACGAACTCGTCCAAATTACGTTCAACCTTGAAATTGGTGACCTGCTTCAATCGAAAATGTATCAAATTTTACCGATTTCAGAAGCGAAAGAAATGGTAAGAAGACTTCTATATCCAATGATGGAAGAGGAAGAAGAGATTGTTACGGAAGAAATTGAAGAAGAAAAAATTGTAGAACCTGTTGTGCAACCTATTGAATTTAAAGAAGTAAAACAAATGGAACCAGTATACATGGATACATCCATCTTACAAAATGTAGAAATGAATGTGAAATTTGTATTTGGAAGCACAGTGAAAACAATTCAAGATATTTTAAGTTTACAAGAGAATGAAGCGGTTGTACTGGATGAGGATATTGACGAGCCAATTCGTATTTATGTAAATGATGTATTGGTGGCGTATGGTGAACTTGTAAATGTAGATGGATTTTTTGGAGTAAAAGTGACGAAATCGCTATAAGTCGTTGAAATAGGAGTTTGAGCTAGTAGATGAAAAACGTAAAGTTTTTTCTAATGAGCTGGTTATTCATACATATGTATTTGTTCTTCCCTCTGCAAAGTCAGGCGGAAGAACAAATTGAGCCAGATCAAAAACTAAATGAAATGAATGTACAAGAAGAAAACAAAGAAGTTCAAGAGCAGCCAGAGCAAGTGGAATTGAATCAAGGTAAAGAGGAACAACAAGAAGTAGCAAATGAACAAGAGGTCGAAAAAAAGATAGAGACGGATCAAGGGGTTATTACAGTAAATAAGTCGGAATTAAAAGTTGGCGAAGAAGTGCGGGTTATTGTAGAGCCGAAAGAGCAAAATGTTCAAAGTATAAAAGGTATTTTGCGCTTGCCAAAAAACGGCGATCAGTATGAACAAGAAAGAATGCTATCGTTTAAGTATGAAGAGGAAACGAAGCGATGGATTGCTAACTACAAGGTCGAAACTTTTGATTTGCAAGGTGATTGGAATCTTCAGCTCATTCAAAGTTCTAAAGAAACTGAGAAAGAAGAGCTTATAGAAAATGAAGTGAAAGTCCCATTTATTCGTATAAATAATGACACGCCAACAATAGATAAAGAACTGCCGAAGTTGCATAAAGTTACTGTTGACGAGGCGAAAGAGAAGCTAATTGAACGGAAACAAGGCGATTCTATACGTGTGCGAGTGAAGGCGACAGACGTAGAATCAGTTGTGAAAGAGGTTCGTGTTATATTAAAAGGGAAAGAAAATAAAGAGATTACATTTTTATTAGATTACAATAAGCGCGACATGGATTGGCAAAAAGTATTTGAAATAACGGATGCGTTGCCAATCGGGACATACGAAATACTTGTAGAGATAGTGGATGCGGCCGGCAATAAACTGGTTGAGGAAAGTGAGTATATCGTTTCTATTTTGGAGCAAAAACCAGAAGAGAATAAAAAGATAGAAGAACGAGAGAATGAAGATAAATTAGAAGTTAAGGAAGAACCTGAGAAGCAGGAAGACTCGAAAGTAGAAATCCCGCTTCCAGAAGAAAAACTGCCAGTTGTTCAAATTCCGAAAAAAGAAGAGAAAGTAAACGATCTTATAAAAGAACCATTGAAAGAGAAAGAAAAAATTACTTATGTTATAAAAGAGCCTCTCACAGACAACAAGGAAGTAAATAAAGCGAAGGCTCAAAAAGATAAAGATAATAACAATCAAGTCATTTCGAAAAAGAAAGAGAAAAAAGAAGAGCCAGAAGATAAGAAAGAAGCAAAAAGTGAACAGGGAATACAAGCTTCTAATGTATTTGCTATCATGTCAGGTTTATTCGTATTGTTTTTAGTTTTAAAAAGTAATAAAGAATGGGGCTAATAATTTCATAGTAGTGGAGGCGCTTAGATGGAGATTAAACGTACGACAATTGAAAATAAGACGCTACAACCATTAAAACAGCCTGCAGCTATTTCGGAACATGAAATCCAGAAAGAACGAAAGCATAGTAATCTAGTGTTTACTGGACAGTCTAAGATTATTTCGAGAAATAATGAAATAGGGATTTTACTTGCGAGTTTAGGTGATGGAAAGGTTATGAAGGAAATGCTTTCTAAAGAGATGGATACAGTATTACAACTCTTTAAAAAGTTACATATGTTAACTGGTGAAGGAAAGCAAACAGAAAAAGTATTTGAACAAGTAATGAGAAGTTTACAAGGGCTTGTTAAACAGGCGCATATAAAAGAACTTCCTTTGTTAGATGGAACGTATGATTTCGCAGAAGTACAACTATCATTTGGTAGAAAGGTACATATTCCGTTATTAGATGTAAGTGCACTCATTTCTAGAGTGGAAAGTGATTCTTCAGAAGGAAATATAAATTTAATGGTAACGGTTATTACTGCTTACATAACGAAATTGTCTAACGAAACTATTTTAATTAGCGTTACAGATCGCACTGCTAAAGAGCGGGATGTAAGTGTATGGAGAGCGCTTGCAGAAATGAATATGACACAATTATCACAGGCCCTGAAACAAACGATGCAAGAACATAAATGGTCTATGACATTTCTTTTTCTCTTTGTATGGATTGTTTCTATTATTTTAATTCGAGTTATATAAAAAGGTCGTCACTTTACATTGTGACGACCTCTTTTATATTTTTTCGTAAAAGAATGTATCAAAGCGCTGAAGATTGTATCGTTCAGGTGTTAAAATTTGTTCAGTACTACCAACAAATAATACGCCACCTTTTCGTAGAGCACGACTAAACTTTTCATAAAGTTTTACCCTTGCTTCTTCAGTAAAGTATATCATTACGTTGCGACAAATGATTAAGTCGTAATTTGTATCGAATGACTGCATTAACAGGTCGTGCTGTTTGAACGTCACGTTTTGCTTAATGTTTTGATGTAATGAATATATATCATTCTCTTTTGTAAAATGACGCTCTTTCAAATCAATAGGTAATTCTTTTAAAGAACGTTCTGTATATTGACCGCGTTTTGCAGTTTCTAAAATGTGAAAATCAAGATCTGTTGCTTGTATTTCAAAACGAAATGGAGCTAAATGTTTCGATAAAATTAAAGAGAGTGTATATGGTTCTTCACCGGCAGCGCAAGCGGCACTCCATACTTTTAATTTTCCGTTATTTTGTTCAAGTAATTTTGGTAGTGCTTTCGTCTCTAATGTTTGCCAACGTTCTTTATTTCTAAAAAACTCTGAAACGTTAATTGTAATATAGTCAATAAAACTTAAAAATAAATTTTGATCGGTACGTAAATTGCTTAAAAAACTAGTGTAGTTCTCAAAGCCCTTTCTCGAAATAAAAGCATCGATTCTACGACGCATTCTATCTTGTTTATATGAAGCGATATCCATATTGAATTGTTGTTTAAAACTCGCGATAAAATGATCATAATCTTGTTCAATTATCATATTTATAATAGGCACAATAACGATATTGTGCCTCCCCCTTTACATCATACGGATTTTTTGTTCAAAGTTTTTTTTCATCTGTTTTTCATGTAAACCTGGTAAATCATAAATAACAGCATCAATTCCTGCTTCTTTTGCAACGTCAACGGGAATGACAGATGTATGCTTGTCCCCATTATAAAAACAGAGAACTAAATCGGTATCTTCGATTATTTGTTTTACAAAAAACATATAATCCGATCGGTAAATGGAGTCGGAAGGATGATCAAAAGTAACATACTCGGCTCCGTGTCTTTTTAAGTAATCAAGGACCTCTTGAAATTCATCTGTTAATGCTTGTAACGGCTGTAGCGTGTAAAGGCATAAATTTTGAGCGAGTCTTTCGTTTTCGATGAAAAAACGAAGAATCTCATTTTCGATAGATTTATAACATAATATGTAAATTTTATGTTTGTGAGCATAGTCAGTTAAAAATTTTTTTATTTCTTCTTGATCTAATGCTGTTAATTGATTTGAACCACAAAGAAAAATATTCATAGATTTGTGCCACCTCATGCTAAATTGTAACATATCTTTTATAAAAAATAACTGCAAAATATTAGTGTTCAGAGTATAATTATAAATAACTGGATTTTACGATTAAGTTTAGGAAGAAATAAAAAAATAAATAGGTGATATATATGCTGCGTTCGATCTCGCATAATCCAATTTTATCGCATATACCGCCTGCTACTCAAATGCCGAAAGAAGCAAATGTCAGGACAGGACTTGCATTTTCGGATAATTTGCATGCAGATCCGAAAAAAGATAAATTGCTAGAACAAATGGAAGCATTTGTCGATAACATTGGAGAAATTAAAGAGAAAATTGAAATGGAATTAACGCTTGATAATGTAATGGAATACAAAAATACAGTAAAATCATTTTTGAATTTTTACGTAGATAATGTATTGCAATATAAAGATGTCATGTCTCGTCATCCGCGTTACGGATATTCACAGAAAATGACGATTGTGAAACAGGCGGAAATGGGATTAAATGAGTTAGAAGATGTTATGAATTTAATTAATACGAAAACGGGACATTTAGAAATGTTAAATCAAATTGGAGAAATCCACGGTTTAATTGTAAATTTAGTCTTGTAAAAGGGAAGGAAGCTATATGTACATACAATTATATGAAAAGCTCGTTATTATTCAAAAAGCATATGAAAACATTCAAGCGCTTGGAGAACAAATATATGAGAATTTAAAACATAAAAATGTAAATGCAGTTCAAAAGTTACAAGTAGAGCAATTGCAGTACATTGATGGTTTAAAAAAGTTATCAAGTTCATTTGAAGAAATAGTTGTTCAGTTTTGTAAAGAACAGGGCGTGGAATCATTTCGCGTAAGTGCGTTATTTTCGTATTTTTCTCATGAAGAAATTGAAAAAATGGAAAAATTACAAAAAAATATAACTGAATTAGAAGAGAATGTAAAAATGATTCTTTTGAAAAATCAATATTACTTAAACGTACTATTAAAAACTACAGAAAGTATTGTGGATTCCGTTTCTGAATATAATTTAGAGCGAAACAATAATTCACAAATCTTTATGAACGAACTATTGTAAAGGGGAAGTGAAACATTATGAGACTATCTGATTATAATACGCCGTTATCGGGTTTGTTAGCGGCACAAATGGGATTACAAACGACGAAACAAAATTTATCTAACATTCATACGCCTGGTTATGTGCGTCAAATGGCGAATTACGGATCGGCTGGAGCAAGTCAGGGCTATTCACCAGAACAAAAAATAGGTTACGGTGTACAAACGTTAGGCGTTGACCGTATTACAGATGAAGTGAAGACGAAACAGTTTAACGATCAATTATCTCAACTCTCTTACTATAACTACATGAATTCGACTTTATCACGTGTAGAATCTATGGTTGGAACGACAGGAAAGAATTCATTATCTAGTTTAATGGATGGCTTCTTTAATTCTTTTCGTGAAGTTGCAAAAAATCCAGAACAACCAAATTACTACGATACATTAATTTCTGAAACTGGGAAGTTTACAAGTCAAGTAAATCGTCTAGCGAAAGGCTTAGATACAGCAGCAGCACAAACGACAGAAGATATTGAAGCGCATGTCAATGAATTTAATCGTCTTGCTGGCAGCTTAGCGGAAGCGAATAAAAAAATTGGACAAGCAGGTACACAAGTGCCAAATCAACTTTTGGATGAACGTGATCGTATCATTACAGAAATGTCTAAGTATGCAAATATAGAAGTGTCTTATGAATCTATGAATCCTAATATCGCGAGTGTTAGGATGAATGGTGTTTTAACAGTAAATGGACAAGATACATATCCACTTCAATTAAATAAAGAAAAAGAACCAATGACTGCTGAAATTTACGGTTCGGAAATTCCTTTAACGAGTGGAGCAATCCAATCAGCGATCGATACGAAAGCGAAGATTGCTAGTTATAAGAAAAACCTTGAAGAATTAATGGGTTCTGTAAAGAATGAAGTGAACACAGTAATGAGGAAAGAGTTCTTCGTTGGAGATCAAGCGAAAGATATGAAATTAAACCCTGAATTTGCAAAAGATGTTTCGAAAATGAAAATATCAGCTGAAACAGCAAATAAACTAGCAGCGATTACAGATGGAGATTATAAAGAAGGTCTTTCTTATAAACAAGCATTAGACCAATTCGTAGTTGGTGTTGCATCTGATAAAAGTGCAGTGAATGCTTATCAAAAAATTCATGGGGATTTATTAGAGGGGATTCAGCAAGAAAAGATGGGTGTTGAAGGCGTTAATATGGAAGAGGAAATGGTTAATTTAATGGCCTTCCAGAAATATTTCGTCGCAAACTCTAAAGCTATCACTACGATGAATGAAGTGTTTGATAGCCTATTTTCGATTATTCGATAAGTGATAGTAATTAATTGAAAATATATAAGGAGGAGATAGAAATGAGAGTATCTACATTTCAAAATGCAAGCTGGGCAAAGAATCAGTTAATGGATTTAAATGTGCAACAACAATACCATCGAAATCAAGTAACTTCAGGGAAGAAAAACCTTCTTATGAGTGAAGATCCACTTGCGGCAAGTAAGTCATTTGCGATTCAACATTCATTAGCAAATATTGAACAAATGCAAAAAGATTTAGCTGACTCGAAAAATGTATTAACACAAACTGAAAATACTTTGCAAGGTGTTCTGAAATCTGTAACGAGGGCAGATCAATTGATGTTACAGGCATTAAGTGAGCAAAATGGTGAAAAAGAATTGAATGCCATCGGTGCAGAAATTGATCAAATTTTAAAACAAGTTGTATATTTAGCGAATACAAAAGAGCAAGATCGTTATATTTTCGGTGGTGATAGTGCAGAGAATCCACCGTTTACAGAAGATGGTACGTATCAAGGTGGAAAAAATGATGTGAACTGGCAACTAAATGACGGTTATGAATTCAAAGCGTTCCGGAACGGAGATGCATTATTATCCCCGGTTATAAAAACGTTAAAACAGATGAGCGAAGCGATGCAAAACGGTGACCAAAAAGCGTTACAACCGTTATTAGGAGAAAATAAGAAAAATTTAGATGGCATCATTAATCGTACTACTGAAGTTGGTTCGACAATGAACACAATGGAGACGTTTAAAACAATTTTAAGTGAGCAAAATTTAGCGCTTCAAGAAAACCGTAAAGAAATTGAAGATGTCGATTTAGCAGTAGCAATTTCTGACTTAGCATATATTAATGCGACGTATGAAGCGACGCTTAAAGCAGTTAGTACGATGAGTAAAACGAGTATTTTAGATTACATGTAAATGATAAGGAGTGAAAAATATGGCAGGGACAATATCTGATTATGGTGGCAGACAGCAAATATGGAATTTAGGAAATAACATAATAGATACAAAGAAGTTAGTAGATTTAGAGTTACAAGCATTGGAAATGAAAAAATCACCATATAATACACAAAAACAAACGTTAACAAATGAAAAAAATGTGTATGCGAGCATGAAAAAAGAGTTTGGAAATCTTGTGCAAGTATTCAAAGATTTAAACGCATTTAAAGGTGATGAAAAGAAAACAGCTCTATCAAAAGATGGTTTTATGACAGCGCAGGCGGATGCTGCTGCAATTCCTGGAACATACATGATTACAGTAGAGCGAGTAGCAGAAAGGCATCAAATAACTACAGGTTCACTTACTCCGCCAAAAACTCCTGAAGGAACGGAGCAAAAATTCAGTTTAGATTTAAAGCTTGGAGTAAATGATTTATTTCACATAAATGGAAAAGAAGTTAAAATATCGGAAGATATGACATATAAAGATCTTATCAATAAAATTAATAATGGAAATTACGGTGTATCGGTATACACATTGGGGGATCAACTATTTTTCACATCTACTACTGCCGGTGAAGCTGGGGAACTGAAATTAACTGATGGTGCCAATGGCTTTTTACAAAATATAGGGCTGGTTACTTCTGTGAAAAATGAGGACGGGACGAATGCCATTGCACATCAAGTGACAGGAGCTGTAAATGCGGAGTATACAATAAATGGAATTAAAGGAACTAGTAAAACAAATAAGATTGATACAATTCCAGGACTAACCATTGACTTAGAAAAGGTAACTACAGAGCCAATAAAATTAACTATTGAAGATTCTGATATAAAAAATTCGATAGATTTAATCAAAAAAATGAAAGATGAGTATAATAAAGCTGTTAAAAATTTGGATTTATATGCTGGTGAAAATGGAGTAATGCAAGGAAATAATGTTTCATTTGCTATCAGTAATGCAATGACGAGCATTTTTAGATTTTCCCAAGATGATAAGTATTTATTTTCTTTCGGGATTCAAATTGATAAAACAGGAAATATGATTCTTGATGAAGAAAAATTAAAAACAACTTTTAAAGAGAATCCAGAAGCTACAAAACAGTTTTTCTTTGGCTTTAATGGCATTGGTCATGATACAGATAAAAAACTCGAGGGAATATTTGGAGATGAAGGGATTATTGGAAAACGCTCTAAAAGTATTGAAAAACAAGTAATTGATTTAGAGAGAAAAATTCAAGATATTGATACAAGTAATAAGAAAAAACAAGAATCAATTATTGATAAATATGCAAAGTTGGAAAGCCAGCTAGCATTGCTTGATAGTCAGCTGCAGACAATCAAAGCAATGACAAAAACAAAAAGCGATGATTAATGAAAGTTGAGGAAGTGATTATATGCAAGCATGGCAACGTTATATGCAAAATGATATTATGACGAGTAATCCGATAAAAAATACAATATTTATTTATGAAAGATGTATCGTAGAGTTTCGTAAATTAGAAGAACTTTTACATACTTTTAAACTACAAGAAGGAGATGCACTTCTTGAAAAGTTAGAACGTATATTTGAAGAGTTGAAGCTTCAATTAAATCCTGATATTACGAAAGATTTGTATGATAGTTTATTCGGTTTATACGATTGGATTAGCATTCAAATTCAAACGATGAAAGTAACACGTAAAGCAAAAGACATGGATGCAATTGTAAAAGTGTTACAAGATTTAATAGATGGTTACCGCGGAGCACTTGAAAATGAACAATGATATTTATCGGACGTTTGTCGGCTGTTTTAATGAAATCGGTGAATTGCAAGTTTCAGATGAAGAGTTTGCTGAGAAGAGTGAAATGCTAAATCGTTGGATGATGACACTAGATGAAGAAACGCGTGCGCAAGTTGCAGCAGAAGTAAGTCCATTCATTATTAAGGCGGCGCAGCATATTCGAGATAAGCAAAAGATTTTGGAAGAAATGATTATGACAAATGATGGACGCATGAAAGCTAATTCATTTTACGGTAAATTTTAGTGATAGAGTTTAGAAACGGATTCCCCTTTTAAGAGGGGATCCATTCCTTTGTTTAAATAAAGACTTCCGCTGGTTGAGGTTTCATTTTATGACTGTAATGAAAAAATATTAGTAATCTAAATAATGTGAAAATGAACTTTAGTTTGTAGATTATATATTGAAATGTTTCATAGATTATTGCGTGTATACAGTTTTTTTGTATTCTTTTTTATATTTTTATATTTTTCTAAAGACAACAATGGAAAAATGGAATAAAATATGTAAGGGTACATGATTGTTAATATTTTAATAAACGCATATAAGAAAATAAATAATGAAGTGAAACTTCCATCAGTGGATCATGAAGTTAAAAAAGAAAGGGTGTGGAATATGCCAGATTTAGTGAGTGATGTAGGCCATTATATGAATTATTTAGTGACGAAACGAAATACTGTTTCTAGTAATATTGCAAATGCGAATACACCCGGCTATAAAGCACAAGATGTAACATTTGCTGAGCAAATGAATAAAAGTAGTGCATTATATAAGAACAATGCTGCGGACTTAAAGAGTAATCCAAATTTATATCAAACGAATGAAATGCACTTACCGACAGTGAATACGAAAAATACATATGCAAAGATGCAAACAAAATCAATGCAAACGAATAAAGATGGAAATAGTGTGGATGTAACGACAGAAATGCTAGATTTAATGAAAGCAAATCAGTTATACGGTATTTCAATTAACGCAATTAATACACAATATGCAATTAACCAAGCGGCACGCGGACGTTAATAGTAGAAGGAGAGACAACGATGTTTCAGGCAATTAATGCAAGTGGCTCAGGGCTAACGACAGCGAGAAAGTGGATGGAAGTTACTTCTAACAATATTGTAAATGCAAATACAACGGCTGCTCCGGGGGCGGATTTATATGAGCGTCGTAGTGTAGTGCTAGAATCAAACAATAGTTTTGCAAATATGTTAGATGGGTCTCCTACAAATGGAGTAAAAATAAAAAGTATTGAAGCAGATAAAACTGAAAACTTAGTGTATGATCCAACACATCCGCATGCAAATGAAGAAGGATATGTACGCTATCCAAATATTGATGTGACTGCTGAAATGACGAATGTAATGGTTGCCCAAAAAATGTACGAAGCGAACACAAGTGTATTAAATGCGAATAAAAAAATGCTTGATAAAGATTTAGAAATTGGCAGAGGATAAGGGGGAATATAGTAATATGAAAATCCAACCAATGTTAAATACGCAACCATTTGGAGCAATTCAGTCAATTGGTGCACCGAAAACGTCTCAAACATCTGTAGTTGAGGGGAAAAAGTTTATTGATTTATTGGAAGATATGAATCAAACGCAAAACAATGCGCAAACAGCAGTATACGATTTACTAACTAAAGGGGTAGGGGAAACGCATGACGTTTTAATTCAGCAGAAGAAGGCAGAGTCCCAAATGAAAACGGCTGCTCTCGTACGTGATAATCTTATCGAAAATTATAAGTCACTAATTAATATGCAAATTTAGGAAAGTGGACGGGTGTGTTTAAATGGAAAAGATAAAAAATGTTATCCAATCATTAAAAACGTGGCATAAGTTAGTAATCGGTGCTGCGCTTTTAGCGATTGTAACAGGAGCACTTTTATACTTCACCTTGCCAGATAAATATGTTGTTGTATATCAAAATTTAAATGATACAGATAAGCAAGAGATTACAGCAGAATTATCGAAGTTAGGTGTCGATTATCAATTAGCGGCCGATGGTTCGATTCGTGTGCAAAAGAATGATGCTCCATGGGTTCGAAAAGAAATGAATGGGATGGGCTTACCGTTTAATTCTAAAAGCGGTGAGGAAATTTTATTAGAAAGCTCGCTCGGTTCAAGTGAGCAAGATAAAAAAATGAAGCAAATTGTCGGTACGAAAAAGCAATTGGAGCAAGATATCGTAAGAAACTTTGCGACAGTTGAAACGGCAAATGTTCAAATTACATTACCTGAAAAAGAGACAATTTTTGATGAAGAAAAAGCAAAAGGAACAGCGGCAATTACTGTAGGTGTGAAACGTGGCCAATTATTAACTGCAGATCAGGTTGCAGGTATACAGCAAATGATTAGTGCAGCAGTTCCAGGTGTAAAAGCAGAAGAAGTAAGTGTGATTGATAGCAAAAAAGGTATTATCTCAAAAGGAGCAGATGAAGCGCATCCTACTAGTTCCTCTTCTTATGAAAAAGAAGTAGAGATGCAGCAACAAATTGAAGGTAAATTAAAGCAAGATATTGATGCAACGTTAATGACGATGTTTAAACCGAATGAATATAAAGTGAATACGAAAGTGTCTGTAAACTATGATGAAGTTACACGCCAGTCAGAAAAATATGGTGATAAAGGTGTACTTCGTAGCAAACAAGAGCAAGAAGAAAGCTCTACTGCACAAGAAGGAGCAGAGACGAAACAAGGCGCTGGTATTACAGCGAACGGTGAAGTGCCAAATTACGGTACGAACAATAATCAAAATGGTAAAATCGTCTATGATAATAAAAATGGTAACAAAATTGAAAACTATGAAATAGATAAAACAGTTGAAACAATTAAGAAACACCCAGAATTAACGAAAACAAATGTTGTAGTATGGGTAGACAACGATACGTTAGTAAAACGAAAAATAGATATGACTACTTTCAAAGAAGCAATCGGCACAGCTGCTGGGCTTCAAGCTGATCCGAATGGAAACTTTACAAACGGTCAAGTTAACGTTGTAACTGTTCAGTTTGATCAGCAGAAAGAAGAGAAGAAAAAAGAACCAGAAGAAAGCGGTATAAACTGGTGGTTATTCGGTGGAATTCCAGCTGGTTTATTAGCGATTGGTGGTCTAGTATGGTTCTTATTAGCAAGACGTAAGAGAAAGAAAGAAGAAGAGGAATATGAAGAATACTTAGCAGAAGAGGAAATTGCTGCAAGTAGTGAAAGTATTATGGAAATTCCTGAAGAAAAAATAGTACCAGAGCCAAAACCAGAACCAGAAGAACCGAAAGAACCAACGTTAGATGAACAAGTGCATGATGCTACGAAAGAACATGTAGAAGGAACTGCAAAAGTAATTAAAAAATGGTTAAATGGACAGTAAGGGAGGAACAACGATGTTAGATGAAATCTCCTCCAAAGAAAAAGCTGCCATCCTTATTCGTACATTAGAAGAAGGGGTGGCAGCAAAAGTCATTGAATATATGACGGCTGAGGAAAAAGAAGTATTACTTCGTGAAATCGCGAAGTTTCGTGTATATAAACCGGAAACGTTAGAAAATGTACTAGGGGAGTTCTTATATGAATTAAATGTAAAAGAATTAAACCTAGTGACTCCAGATAAAGAATATATTCGTCGCATATTTAAAAATATGCCAGAAGACGAACTAGAAAAATTATTGGAAGATCTTTGGTATAACAAAGATAATCCGTTTGAATTCTTAAATTCACTTGCAGATTTAGAACCACTTCTTACTGTACTTAATGATGAGTCGCCACAAACGATTGCGATTATCGCTTCTTATATTAAACCGCAGCTTGCTTCTCAATTAATTGAGAGATTACCAGATCATAAGCGAGTAGAAACGGTAATGGGGATTGCGAAGCTAGAGCAAGTTGATGGTGAATTAATAAATCAAATTGGTGATTTATTAAAATCAAAATTAAATAATATGGCATTTAATGCAATTAATAAAACGGATGGCTTGAAAACAATCGTAAACATTTTAAATAATGTTTCACGAGGTGTTGAAAAAACAGTCTTTCAAAAGCTGGATGAAATGGATTATGAGTTATCTGAGAAAATTAAAGAAAACATGTTTGTATTTGAAGACTTACTCGGACTTGAAGCTCTTGCACTTCGTCGTGTATTAGAAGAAATTACAGATAACGGTGTTATTGCGAAAGCACTTAAAATTGCAAAAGAAGAAATTAAAGAGAAATTATTTACATGTATGTCTTCAAACCGTAAAGAGATGATTCTAGAAGAATTAGATGGCTTAGGACCGCTTAAGATGACGGATGCTGAAAAGGCACAGCAAACGATTACAGGCACAGTGAAAAAGCTAGAGAAGGAAGGAAGAATTATCGTTCAAAGAGGTGAAGATGATGTCCTTATTTAAAAACAGAATTCCGAAGAATTCTGTTTCTTTTTCTGAAGAAACGTATGAATTACAATTTCCAAAGCCAGCCGCAGTTCATATAGAAGAGGAAGAATTACAAGTTGATCATGCAGAACTTCGCGCGCAACAAGAATCGTTACATATGGAAATGAATCAACTAAGGCAAGAACAGCAAACGCTAGAAAGAGAGCGTCAACAGCTATTGCAAGATAAAGAAGAATTTCAAATGCATATTCATGAACAAATGGAACAGATGGAAGCAGCACGTATGCAGTTTCAAAGAGAACAACAAGAAACAGCATATGAATGGACAGAGTTATTATGGAATCAATCTTTTCATCTAGCAGAAAAAATTGTAAATCAAGCGGTGGATTCACGATTGCTTGATGTGTTACCCATTTTAACTGGCATCGTTCAAACGTTGCCTACTTCGTTTGAAAAATTAGTCATTACAGTACATCCAGAAACATTTGAACGTATTCAAGAAGAGAAGGAAAATACGAAAGAATATTGGCTACTACAATTAGTAGAATGGAAATATGATTTCTCCTTGCAGTTCGGTGAATTTGTTCTGGAAGAAGAGAAAGAGTTCTTTGAATTTAAATTTGCACCTATATTTGCGAAACTTCGCCAAAAATGGGAAGAAGAGAAGTTATTTGAGGAGCAAAATGTATGAATCGACTATTAATGAATGAAAACCAAAAATGGAATACATTTATTGAAACGCCGTTTTATACGAAAGTCGGTAAAGTTCATAGTGTACAAGAACAGTTTTTTGTAGCGAAAGGGCCAAAGGCGAAAATCGGTGATGTTTGTTTCGTTGGAGAACATAATGTTTTATGTGAAGTAATTGCAATTGAAAAAGAGAACAACATGTTACTTCCATTTGAACAAACAGAAAAAGTATGTTACGGAGATTCAGTTACATTAATTGCAGAAGATGTTGTCGTACCTCGTGGTAATCATTTACTCGGAAAAGTGTTAAGTGCAAATGGCGAAGTGCTAAATGAGGATGCAGAGAATATTCCACTACAAAAAATAAAACTAGATGCCCCGCCTATTCATGCATTTGAACGTGAAGAAATTACCGATGTATTTGAAACGGGAATAAAATCTATTGATTCCATGCTAACAATTGGCATCGGTCAAAAGATTGGTATTTTTGCAGGTTCGGGTGTTGGTAAATCTACTTTACTCGGAATGATTGCGAAAAACGCAAAAGCTGACATTAATGTTATTAGTTTAGTAGGAGAACGTGGCCGAGAAGTAAAAGACTTTATTCGAAAAGAATTAGGTGAAGAAGGAATGCGAAAAAG
Organism: Bacillus sp. 16GRE42; assembly: GCF_019837435.1. Lineage (NCBI taxonomy): Bacteria > Bacillati > Bacillota > Bacilli > Caryophanales > Bacillaceae > Bacillus > Bacillus sp. 16GRE42. Next base: position 9,907 of record NZ_JADAXF010000002.1, on the reverse strand, counting down.
CGTCGTTGTTGTAGCGACGTCAGATGAAAGTCACCTAATGCAACTTCGTGCAGCGAAACTCGCGACATCTATTGCTGAATATTTCCGTGATCAAGGTAATAACGTACTACTTATGATGGACTCTGTTACTCGTTTTGCTGACGCGCGTAGAAGTGTTGATATTGCCGTTAAAGAGTTGCCGATTGGTGGTAAAACACTTTTAATGGAAAGTTATATGAAGAAGCTATTAGAGCGCTCTGGGAAAACACAAAAGGGATCCATAACAGGTATTTATACCGTACTCGTTGATGGAGACGATTTAAACGGCCCTGTACCAGATTTAGCGCGTGGTATTTTAGATGGACATATTGTATTAAAACGTGAGCTTGCGACACTTAGTCATTACCCTGCTATTTCAGTGCTAGACTCAGTGAGTAGGATTATGGAAGAAATCGTTTCGCCAACTCATTGGCAACTTGCAAATGAAATGAGAAAAATCTTATCTGTTTATAAAGAAAATGAATTGTATTTTAAATTAGGGACGATTCAAGAAAATGCAGAAAATGCTTATGTTTTTGAATGTAAAAACAAAGTGGAAGGTATAAATACGTTTTTAAAACAAGGTCGATCTGATAGTTTCCAATTTGATGATATTGTTGAAGCGATGCACCATACAGTATAAGACCTCTGCCAAAGAGGTCTTATTTTTTTGTTTTTTAATATTTCACAGATTTTTTTGGAAAAAAACTATATAATAGAAAAAGAGAACGTTATAATAGGAAGGGGCTATAAAAACAGGTGGATAAGCAGCAGTACGACACGATAAAATTGCAAATAAATCAAGAAAAAGAACAGATTTTGAAAGAAGTGTATGAATTAACAGCTGAAAAAAGAAAAATAGAACAAAAAAAAGAATATGATTTATATGTTGTAAAATCGCGTAGTAAAGTCGTACAAACTGGGCAGCGTATAATGGCTGGCATGCTTTCGTCACATACGTTTTCACCTGAAAGAATAGAAGAGTGGAATCGGAAAATTAAAAAAACGGAAGATTTTATTCAAAAAAATGAAAGCCTTTTAGAACAGGTAAAAGAAAAAGAACGTGTCATTGATGAGATGTATCAAGAAGATTGTAGAAAGCTTGCAAAAGTACGAGAAAAGCAGGAAGAAAAAATGCTTCTTGATTTGAAAATGTGTATGAATGGATGAGGTGAATATAGTGATACAGTCTGTATTACCGGTGCAACAAAGTTTACCTCCGCAAAAAGAAAAAGGGCTAGAAGTACAATCAAAAAGTGAAGATTCTTCATTCGATCGTACGATGAGAATGGAAAATAAAAAGCAGCCGAAAACGGAGAAAATGAAACGAGAAGAAGCACCAAAAGAAGAAAAAAAAGAATATATTCTTTCTAAACAATCAGTAACGAAAGAAGAGCCAATTGTAAAGAAAGAAGAAAAAAAAGAGACAGAACAGTTACTATTAGCTGTATCTGAGCAAATGGTTGCAATTGAGCAATTACGTGTGCAACCGGAATTGTTATATCAATACATACAAAAAATACAAGAGCTATATAAAGAATATGGGAATATAAAACTTAACGAATTACCCGCCAATGAATTACAACAGTTGCAAGAGCTTCTTTCAAATATGAATATCAAAAATGCTATATGTTTAGAAGATACAATGCAAATGGTATTAGATAAAATGAAGATGCCGGAGCAAACGATGCAAGCATTAAAAATTATAGAAACAGAAACTTGTAATATTGCAAAGAAACAAGAAGATTCCAAAGGCTTAGATGTAGATCCTCCAAAAGCTGAGGGCGATGATGTAAAGATAGAGTTGCCTGAAGGTGATGTGTTAAACGATTCGAGTTCAACGGGTGCGGAGTTACTAAATAAAGCAACGGGTACGGATCAAATAGGAAAATCAAATAGTGGCGCTGAGAAAGTTACGTTACCTGACTTAGGAAAGAAAATGGAAGCACAAGTAGAAGCGTTGCAAAAATTTGTAGTGAAACAAGAGCGTGTTTTATTTCAGTTAAACCCAGAAAAACTTGGTACATTAACGGTGTTTATGAAAAAACAGGGAGATCAAATTGATGTTCACGTAGAAATGGAAAAACATGATGCGAAAAAACGTGTTGAAATCATTTTTGATGAATTGAGATTGAAGTTAAAAGAAAAAGAAATCAATATTCAAATTAGCTATTCAGATAAAGATGAAAATCGAAAAGAACAGCGAGAACAAGAGCAAAGACAAAAACAAAAATTAGCAAGTACGAAACATGAAAAACAACATGCAAAAGAATTTGCGGGATTATTGGAGGAATAAAGTGTGCCAACAGTTGGATTAAATACAACGAGTACAAATCATATTCCGTTACAAGCAGGAGCACAAACAAAAAACGCATCTATTACTGGTGCACAGTCGACAGCTCAACAAGCAAACGGAGTATCAGCAAGTACTCAAAAAACACCCGGTATTATGGATAAAGATGATTTCCTGAAACTTTTTTTAGCAAGCTTTCAACATCAAGACCCGTTTAATGCGATGGATATGAACCAAATGATGAACCAAACAGCACAGCTATCGCTTATGGAGCAAGTACAGAATATGACGAAAGCAGTAGATAAACTGCAATCAACGATGTATTCGACGGCTCTTGATGGAGGGATGAAGTTTTTAGGAAAGTACGTTAGAGGTGTAAGCAATAATGGAAAGCAAGTGACTGGTCAAGTGGAAACAGTTCGACTTGCTGAAAATAACGATGTGCAACTTATTGTTGATAATCAAATTGTCTCACTTCGTTTCATAGAAAGGGTTTCTGATAAACCGATAACAGAAACTAATCCGGAAGATGAGAAGAAAGATGATATAGAAAAAAATGAAGAGGTTAAGCAAGATTAATAAAAGGAGTGTACAAAGGTTATGATTAAAGCGTTATATACAAGTATTACAGGGATGAATGCAGCACAAAATGCATTAAGTGTTACTTCAAATAATATTGCAAATGCACAAACAGTTGGATATAAAAAGCAAAAAGCTATTTTTGATGATTTGCTATATAATAATACGGTTGGTTCACGTGGTGATGGTGCTTATGCTGGTACGAATCCAAAGAGTATTGGTAACGGTGTAAAGTTCAGTGGGACATCTACAGATTTTAGTGATGGCTCTATTACTTTAACTAGTGATAAGATGGAGACAGCGATAGAAGGAAACGGTTTGTTTTTAGTTGGTGATCGTAATGCTGGAAATGTAGAGTATACGAGAAAAGGGTCTTTTAGTGTATCGAAAGATAGCTATGTTACAAATACAGGTGGACAGTATGTACTAGGTTATGGTGTAAAAACAGGAACACAAGAAGTAGATTTTTCTTCACGACCAAGCCCAATTCATATTCCAATGGGATCAGCTGTTGGTGGGATTCAAACAGATAAAGCGACAATAGGCGGAAACCTTCCTAGAAACCAAAATGCATTATCCCACGAATTCACAGTTTTTGATGCGGAAGGGAACTCGTTAACGTTACGTGTAAATATTAAGCAAAAGACTGAATCAGAGATTGTAGATGGTAAAGAAGTTAAAAAACCGAAGGCAGGTGAATATACATATTCAGTTTCTGTAAGAAATGATTCTAAAAACGAAAAAGAATTTAAGCCTATTGAAGGCATGCCGGACGACAAACCCCTTATATTTGATACATTAGGAAATTTAAAGCAAACAGATGAACCTGTACAAAAGGATCCAGTAACTGGTGAAATTACTAATGGTGGAACCGTTACGATTCCTTTTGGTGATGGTCTGACACTAGATTTAAGCGGTTTAACAAATTATCCAACGGGGAAAACTATTTCTACAACAGAAGTAACGGGGCGTCCAGCTGCAATTGCAAATGACTACTCTATTTCTGACGGCGGTTTCGTTATGATGAAATATTCAGATGGTAGTATGAAAGTTGTAGGACAACTAGCTATAGCTACATTCCCGAATTCAGGTGGATTAATGAAAACTGGGAATGGAAATTACGTTGCGACACCATCAGCGGGTATTCCGGGGATAGGTGTTGCTGGTGAGAATGGTGCAGGTAATGTACGAGGATCAGCAAAAGAAAGTTCAAACGTAGATTTATCGGTAGAATTCGTTGACTTAATGCTTTATCAACGCGGATTCCAAGGAAATGCAAAAGTAATTAAAGTGTCAGATGAAGTATTAAATGAAGTTGTAAACTTAATTCGATAATATATCATAAAGTAAAATTGTAATGTAGTAGAAAGGGTTTTTTATTCGTATGACGACAAGACAAGAGCGAATTTTACAATTGCCTTTTTTCGAAAATAAATGTGAACTTGCAGAGCAAGTGTTAAAAATGGAAAGAGAAGAGCATATATATTTACCGGATCAATTTGAAATCAAGCAAGTACCTGCATATTCATTTGGTGAAAAGCAATCAATTATTGGCCGTATTCATGAGTTTTATTTCGTAAGTGTTGGTAGCGAAGGAGAATGGAAGTATCAACTGTTTAAGGACGAGATGAAGTGCCGTGAGTTTTTTATTACACTATCAGGAATAACGGATCAGCAGATTGCATTTTGGTTCAATAACATCGAGTTGTTGAAAAGTTCTTAAAAAGCTTTTAAAAGCCCTTTTTTAGGTTTTGAGAGAGAGGATCTGGCGGTTAGTGCTTATGTGGGTGCTTGACCGTTGTTTAAGACCAGCGATATGGAGAGTTACTAGGTTAGTTTAAGATTTAAGCGAAGTGTAGTATGAATAATACCTGTAGTCTTAGCGTGTTAGATGGACTAATAAGTTTATTTGTGACGATAGATTTCTATAAAAGGAGAGGTGAGGAGGATGGCGCAGAATAAGTATCGCGTTACATTCATTTCGCCAAGTGAGGTTGAGCAGCGGACTGTAATGGCGGCGAGTAGTTTGCCAGATTTAATTCGTAAAGTAGAGAGTATTATTGCAGATCTGAACGGTTATTTTGTAAATGATAAAAAAAATAATTGTTATTTTAAAGTGATTAAAGATAATGTTACGTTTATTCAATATGAGTTACTATTTTCGGATAAGGAAATTCATATTGAAAAATTAAAACATATAGCACCAGCTATATTGAAACAATTATTTAAAAAAATAAATGATCCAGAATTATATGCACTCGCGCTATTGGATGTTGATATAGCGACGAAAGAATATGTGTTAGAAGAAATGAATCCGGAGCTAAGAATAAGAGTAGAAACGGAACTTTCGAAAAAATGGGAAGCACTGCCGACAGAAATTGTGGGAGCGCAAGAAGTTTTATTAGAGGCAATTGCTTCATTTATACAAGATTAAGCGTCTTTTTAAATAAAGTGAAACTTTAATTAGTGGGGGATGTTCATGCCCCACTAATTATGAGGTGAACCAATCGGGCGTTTACGGGAATGTGATCTCCTACCTAACTTCTTTTCTCTAGCCAATTTTTGAGGTGGGGATTTTACTACCCGCAAATAGCGGGATAAATAAATCGTTCAACTATCTATATTTTTTATATAGGTAGTTGACTTTTTCGGTTTAATAAAGCTTAATAATTAGATATACGGAATTAATGGAAGGGGAGCGACACCTTTATGTCACAAGCACAAAGTATTTTATTAGAAAGTGGAACAAATGAATTAGAGATTGTCACATATACTGTTGGTGACAACCTATTTAGTATCAACGTAATGAAAGTACGTGAAATCATTAATCCATTCCCTGTTACAACTGTGCCAGAATCTCATCATGCAGTTGAAGGTGTTGTTCAAGTACGTGGTGAAATTTTACCTGTTATTAACTTAGCAACGGCTCTTAATTTAAAATCGACAAAGCCACTTGATCAAACGAAATTTATTATCTCAGAATTAAATCAAATGAAGGTTATTTTCCGCGTTGATGAAGTGCATCGTATTCAACGTATTTCGTGGGAACAAATTGATGAACCAGCTTCATTATCTATGGGATTAGAAGAAACGACATCTGGTATTGTAAAGCTAGATGGGCAAATCATTTTACTATTAGATTATGAGAAAATTGTATGCGAAATTAGTGGTACTGGTTATGATAATAAATCACTTGCAGGGTTAGAACAGAAAACAGATCGAGCTGAAAAAGTTATTTATATTGCAGAAGATTCAGCGATGCTTCGTCAAATATTAGAAGAAACATTATCATCAGCTGGATATACGAAAATGAATTTCTTCAGCAATGGTGCAGAAGCATTAGCACAAATTGAAAAGTTAGCGAAAGAGCAAGGTGAAAAAATGTTTGAACATATTCACCTGCTAATTACTGATATTGAAATGCCGAAAATGGACGGACATCATTTAACAAAAGTTGTTAAGGATAGTGAAGTAATGAATCGTTTACCGGTTATTATTTTCTCTTCATTAATTACAAATGAATTATTCCATAAAGGCGAAGCTGTAGGAGCAAATGCGCAAGTAAGTAAGCCAGATATTCAAGAGTTAATTGGTTTAGTTGATAAGTTAGTGCTTTAAAAGCTTTTATTGGCTGGAAGAGAGAATCTAGCGAGGTCAGTGCCTAATAGAGCCCTATACGATTAAGACCAGAGATATGGAGTAGTTTTAGGTCAGTAGAAGAATAGAGCCTTTAATTGAGGGTTTGAAGAACCGATATACAACTCTATTCTTTTAGTAGGGAAGGAGGGAACTAGCCATGTGTAAGTAGTACTGGCTAGTTCCTTTTTAGTATTCTATACTCTGTATAGGCGGAAAGATGGGACGTTTTGGAGTGTTTGTGGCTGTATGAATAGTCTCTACTTCGAGATTTTCAATTCGTTTAATAAATAAATAGCGGGCTTGTTTATTTAAAAATATAAGAGAGCGTATTTTTGGAATATGCTAGTAAGGTTGCGTAGTAACGCAAACTTTTTCGGTGAAAACATATCCTAAATACCATATAATATAATTAATATGTAATTATACATATTAATTAAAAGTAATTTTTCTATTTCTATACTTTCTATACATTTTTGTATGTTTAGTATTTGACAGATAATTTTGAAATGTTATAATATGGATATACAAAAATTGCTATTTTCTGAAATGACATGGGAGTCGGATGAGAATTGTGAAAGGATGAGGGGGGAGTGGCACAGATTATGTATCACCACACAGCAATCAATGTATTAAATCTTTTACAAAACATGTCAAATAATAAAATGAACGATGTGCAACTAGAAGAGGAATTAAAAAAAATAGAGAAACAATTCCGAGTAGAGTATGAAGAATTAGTTGATTTATATAATAGAATGGTATTATTTCAAATAGAAATAGAAAAACATGGCGGGATGCGGGTATATGAAAAATCAACAATTACATGGCTGAAGTCTGAGCTAGAGTTACTGTATGAAGTGTATCAATTTTCACAACGTCACGGTTTAAACATTATTAATATTTCAAAATACGTTAGTAAAAAAGAACTAAATCTTTTTCCAAAAACAGCAAGTCAATTACAAAATACGTATTACAAATTAAAAAAATGTGAAATACCGTTTGAAAATATTGAAAAACAAAAACCAGGACGAAAGCGAAAATATACGCCTGTAAAAGAACCGATTGTTGAAATGAAAAAAGAAAACAAACAAGAAGTAAGAAATGAAGTTCCAAATACAGAGAACGAAAAAAGCCTTGTAACAGTTATATCTGGTATTGTTGATAATTTTGAAACGATTAGCCAGTGTAGTGAAAGAAAAGAGCATGAACTACATCAGTTCATGGATGGGATCTATAAGCTTTCTAGCATGGCTGCAGAGCGTTCAAAAGGTGAAAGGAATGCTCGTGGTCTTGAAGGTGAGTTACATGTATTACGAGCTGAAAATGAAAGGCTCAAGCGAGAAAAGGAAGAGCTTGTTCATGATATAAAAGAAATGACGCATCATTTAATTCATTTCATTACGAGCTCTGATATTGATCAAATTCGCACATTGCCATTCTTCGTAAAAGAATGTAAACAGGATTTGCATAAATTAGGGTTATATAACGCACAAGACGGTAAAATGAAAATTATGGTTGATCGTAGTGGACAGGTTATGACTGTAACACAGTAATAAAATTTGGGTACAAAATAAAAGGGAGGTACATAGTTTATATGTATTTCCCTTTTGTTTTGTATGGAATCGTTCCGGGAAAAGGTGGAATATGTGAAAATGAAGCATTTAATTAAAAAAGAGATAAGGCTTCTTTCCGAGGTGAAGATATTCGAAAAGGAATGATTTTTAGGAAACGAAGAGTTTATATCAATCTAGGTATTTCATTTCTTCTTTGCTACATTTGATTACAGCGAAGTACCAGTTGTGAAAAAGTGTTAAGTAAAAGAAGGTATATTAATTACAATTGGTGGTGTATCAGTAGAGAATGATAACTGTTTACCAGCTTAGATACATTAGTTCTCTTTAATATAGTTGCTATGTGGTTAGAAAGTGTCACAACAGTAACTTTATTAAAGAGAAAAAATATTATTGGTAAAATCTAGTATCCGCACCTGGATACTTAGTGAAAAATCACACGTGAAACGAAAAAGAACATTACTGGAGAAGATTTTCTAAAACCTATCCATGTAAAAGATTTATACGAGCAAAGCTAGATTATAATTAAGAGCAATTATTTCCCTATCCATCAAGGTTAGATGTTCTCTATCCATTGCAGGGTGGAATATATTTACTGGTATTGTACACTTTACCCACTAAATAAAAATCGATTATTGAGTACTATAGCTTAATCCATATAGATAATTTGTTCTGTTAATATTTGAAACTCGTTATCTATGCAAATCACGGTTTCTTTTTGAAGCGGTAACATTGGAAGGGTGAGCAACTAATTAAAAAATATTTATACCTGTATGAGCACAACTCGTAATTAAGATATTCTATAGACGAGTAGAAACAACATTTAGTTATTTGTTAAAATTTTCAAGTTAGTATTCATTCGATATTGGGTTTCATATAAGGGGATTATGAGAATATATGAAAGTTGCTTGTATTTTTATTAGCTACTAGTTTGAAAATCAAATTTTAAGTGAAACAATTCTCAGAAATACTTTAAATGATAGTTAATTAAATTTTTTTATAAAAAAATTTAATTAACTATCTAGCATATTTTTAAAAAAAGTAGGATAATATAAATCGTTAATATATAGTATTGTAAAATAAAAATATAAAATTATTTTTATAAATAAAAAATAAGATTTGGGAGGCTATAACAATGAAAAATAAAAATACGAAATTTTTAACAGGTCTTGGTATGAGTTCAATATTATTGATGTCTGCTATTCACCCAACTGCTACAGCTTTTGCAGCAGTAGAGAAATCTGGTGATCTAAAAGCGACATATGTAAAAATAGAAAATAAAAAAACTGGTGATACAGATTCGATTCAAGTAAGTGAATTGGAAACAGGGGATAAAGTAAGAGTTTATAGTACAATCAAATCTACAGAGATATTAGCAGAGGGTACAGTAGAAGATCAGGGTAAATCTTTGACAATTTCTAAGAAGGATTTATTAGAAGCAAAAGGTGGAACAGTGTATGTCACTGTGACGAAAAAAGAAAAGGAAGAAAGTTCCCGAACAGCGATAAAATATACTGCGGAGCCAGTAACAAAAGCACCTGCTGTAAAAATGATAACAGTAGTGAATAATAAAGCAAGTGTAGAAGATGAAGTAAAAGTGGAAGGTGTAAAAAAAGGGGCTACAGTAAGAGTTTATGATGCTGCTAGTGGAGGGAAAGAGCTAGGCAAAGCAATTGTAAAGGGCGATTCTGAGCTAGAAATCGGTATAGTGAAAATCAAACAAATTGCAAAAAATGCAAAAACTACTGGAACAGTATATGTAAGTGTTGAAAATGAAGAAGAGTTAGAAAGCTCACGAACAGCAGTGAAG
>NZ_JADAXF010000019.1:0-5173 GCF_019837435.1 Bacillus sp. 16GRE42 | reverse complement strand
CCCTTATGTTAACATCTTCATGTTTCAATGTCAACTAAGTTTTTCATTTCGTTTGCCGCGTTCTGCGTTATTGCATCGGCGACTTGTTCTATATTACACCCCTATATCCTAATCGTCAATACCTTTTATCCTTTTTATTTTATAAATTCTAAAGGGTATTGAACCTTCTTCATTTATACTCCGTTCCTAGAGATTAATAAACTGATGTAATCACTTTCATAATCGACAGTTTATACTTTCTTACTTACACCTTTCTAAAGAATGAATAGCAAGCCAAACAAATATATATTAAAGGTAGCACTTTTTATTTCGAGTACATTCCAGCTGCATTCACAATTATCTCCTACCACTTCTCTCTAGGAATTATAAATACACCATGCATTTACTAAAAATCTAATTAACTTAGGAGGCGTTATGAAATGCATGTTAATAAGAAGATCATTTATGTATCCCATGATGCCCATTTCCACGGAGCACAACTTCTTTCTTTACATACTATTAAAGCTCTTAAAGAAAACTTTCATTACTCCGTCGCAATTATTTCTATTGGAACGGGCATTTTAATCCACGATTTTCAAAAGTATGGTCCTGTTTATTGCCTAGAGGAAGACTACCCAACGGAAAAAAGGTCGAATTATTAATAAAGAAGTTACTATCACAAGACTATACCATCGCCATATGTAGTACCGTCATAAGTGGTGATATAGTTGCATTACTAGCTAAACACAATATAAAAGTTATTTCATTAATACATGAATTGCCGCATTTAATACAACAGTACTCTGCCGAGGGAAAAGCGAGAAACATTGCCGAGTTTGCTTACAAAATTGTCTTCCCTTCACAGTACGTGTATGAAAAATTCCGTACAATCACCCAATTAGATCATTAAAAATGCCACATCCCCCCTCAAGGTTTGTTTAACCACAATCCTTATAAGAACAATATTGCAAAAGCGAGAAACGAATTACGAAAAAAACACAACCTGCCTCTAGATAGCAACATCATTTTTGGGGTAAGTTTTGCTGATCATCGGAAAGGGATAGATTTATTCTCACTTATTGCTTACTCAGTAAGAAAGGTTCATACGAATATTCATTTTATCTGGGGCGGGAGAACAGATGTTCATTTCTTTAACACGCTATCCCCAAGGTATACAGCACATTTCACATTAGTTGAGCCTACTCCAGATATCGGTTTATATAACGCCGGGGCTGATTTGTATTTATTAACTTCAAGAGAAGATCCTTTTCCAAACGTTGTTTTAGAAGCATTAGATACAAAAGTCCCTGTTATAGAGTTTAAAAATGCTGGAGGTTTTGAAGATGTTGTTACGGAACAAACTGGCGCCTTAGTAGACTTTTTAAATTTACCGCAGTTGCTGGAAAGAATATATGAATTTATTGGAGATGAAGACTTACGATTACAAAAAGGGCGCTTTGGCCAAGAGCTTATTGAAAAAGATTTCAACTTTCTTCATTATATTTATCAATTATTAAACCTGCTTGAACATAATTACAAAAAAATAAGCGTAATCATATCGAACTATAATTACGAAAAATACTTACCTGACCGAGTTAAATCCATATTAAACCAAACCTATCCCCTTTACGAACTAATTTTCCTAGACGATGCCTCTACTGACAATAGCGTATCTATATTTAAACAGCTGCTCTCAAACGAAAATAAGCCCCACTTAAAAGTTCAGCAGATTATTAATGATAAAAACTCTGGTTCTGTATTTAAACAATGGATAAAAGGCGTCTCTGCAGCAACCAGTGATTATATTTTGATTGCAGAGGCCGATGACTTATGTGATCAGACATTTTTAGAAGAAGTAATACAAGGGTTTCATATAAATGGTGATGTTACCTTAAGCTACACACAATCACAACAAATAGATGAGCAAGGAAATATCCTGGCCAATCATTATTTAGATTACACAAATGATATTGATAAAGAAAAATGGAAAAGTTCTTATTTCCGAAAAGGAATAGATGAAATACAAGATACATTACTTATCAAAAACACCATACCTAATGTCTCAAGTGTAGTTTTTAAAAACATAGATATAAAAATAACAGAAAAACAATTAGAAAAGTTTAAAGTAGCTGGTGATTGGTTTTTCTATGTTTCTATTCTTAAAGAGGGGAACATTTATTTCAATCCAAAACCGCTAAACTATCATAGACGACATACAAATAGCGTAACGAGAACAGAAGATTCATATTCCCATTACAGTGAAGTTGTACAAATGCAGAATTTCATTAAAGAAACCTTTACTATCGACGACATTTCAAAAAAAAAATGTACACATATAGAAAGTATCTTAAAGCATATTTGAAGATTGAATGATATATTTTCTTCGCCATCAGTATCTCTTGTAAGACGTTACTATCATTTAAGGGGGGTTACTCATTGAAAGAATTTATAGAGGCAAATAAAGATTTGATTTCTCGAATTGCACACAACTACAATGTAAATGCAAGTATCCATCCAGAGGATCATATCTTTCAATTCCTTGTCACTAATCCAGTCTTCCCATCTAAAAAAGAAGCGATAGATTATTATTTTCAAGATGGGAGAAAATCTGCAGAAACACTCTTAGATTTAATTACTTCCTTCCATCCCCCTATAGACACTCCAATAAAATTATTAGAATTCGCATCCGGATACGGCTGCGTAACACGTCATTTATTAAACCTACAAACGAACTTAAGTATAACTACCTGCGATATACATGAAGAGGCTATTACTTTTATTGAACGTACATTAAATACTTCCTCTATCTTATCTCACCCTGAACCTGAACAAGTAAATTTGACCTCGTCTACGTATGATATCGTCTTTTGTCTATCATTTTTTTCTCATATGCCTAATACAACTTGGTTTCGTTGGCTTCAAACATTGTATAATGCTGTTTCTCCTGAAGGCTTACTCATTTTCACAACTCATGGTTATCAAAGTAAAAAGTACTTCAGCTTTCCAGATTTAAATAAACAGGGTTATTGGTTTCTCCCTTCTAGTGAACAATTGGATTTGGATGTTCATCAATACGGGCAAATGATCGTTAGTCCCTCTTACGTATGTGACAAAATTAAATTATTACCCTATAACCCTGTTATCAAAAAATACACTGAAGGTTTTTGGTGGGAACATCAAGACCTTTGGGTAATAAAAAAAGAAATAAAATAATAAACCACGCTCTACTTATACAAAAGTAGGCATGGCTTATTATTTTTTACTATATAAGAACTCTTCAATCCATAGCTTATTTAATCTAATTCCACTTTTGAAATCTATTTTCGGTTCCCAATTACATTCTCGTCTTACTCTATCTATATTTAAAATAATTTGTTGAACATTTTCTTGCCTTTGTTTATAGCAGGTAAAGTCCACTCTTCTTTCCGTTAATTTCTCCAATTCTACTATAATTCGTTTTAAAGAGAGACCCTTGCCGCTCCCTATGTTATACACACAAGATTTCAAACGATTTAAGTGTGATAGTTGTATAGTGATTTCAACTAAATCATCGATATAAATATAATCTCGAATAATCTCTTGTGGATTCCCATATATATTAATCTTTTCATTACTGAGATGCTGATACAAAAAACAGTTTATTGCCCCAACTTTCTTTAAAGGATTTTGATATTTTCCATATGGATTAGAATATCTACATACAACATAGTCAATTCCGTATTTTTTCTTATAAAAGTACAAGTAATTTTCAAGCGACACTTTTGTTATTCCGTAAGGAGAAAGTGGTTTTAATGGATGTTTCTCATCAATAGGTAAATATTCAGGTTCACCATACACGGTGCCCCCAGAAGATGCTAATACAATTCTTCTAATAGGAAAGTTTTTAACGCTTTCCATGAAATTAAGAAAAAAAAAGCTACTGTTCATATCTCCAAAAATATCTTCAATTGAAGTTGCTACATTAGACGTTGCAGCTAAATAAATAATAATATCCACATCCACTAAAGCTTTATATATATCTTCAACATTCGCTAAATCACCTTTAATAAATTCAACATCACTTATAATATTTTGAGGGAAATTATTTATATGTCTGGAAAATACTTTTACATTTTGATCTTGTTTCAATAAACCTAATGCGAGGTTAATACCAATGAAACTATTTCCACCTACTATTAAATAATTATTCTTCCTCATAATATCCTCTCTAGTAATAAGATTTTTGCTTATCACACCTAGAAATACAAATAAACGAAATTGGTCACCTCTATTATTCATTCTCTTATAATTGTATGCCCCTTATAAATTTTCATTATCTTTATTTTATATTTTCCTTTTAGAATCGATACCTTATTTAAGATGACCGCAAAAACACTCATAACTGGTTTAAAGGAAAAAGACTATTGGAGACACCCTTTAATGAGGTATTTAAAATGAAGGAACCAGATTTTCCATTTTGCCTTTCTTGGGCAAATGAACCGTGGACAAAAACTTGGGATGGTCTTGATAGTCACATATTAAAGCCTCAAAATTATGGAGAGTTATCGGATTGGAAAGAACACTTTGAGTATTTATTACAAGCTTTCCAAGATGAGAGATATATCCGTATAGATGATAAACCACTATTCATTATTTATCGTCCCGGGCATATTCCTGATTGTGAACAAATGCTTCATTATTGGAATACACTCGCACAAGAAAATGGTTTGAAAGGTATATACTTTGCAGAAACATTAAACAGCTTTCCACTTCCTAATATAAATGGATTTGATGCTAGCATTCAATTCGAGCCTTTTTATACAATTGCCCATGATAGCTCTTCAGACATAAATAAGGCAATATATGAGTCTGGTAAACAAATAAACGCTTGGGATTATGATAAAGTGTGGATGTATATACTAAAGCGATCTCCTCCAGAGAAAAAAACATTTCCTGGTGCCTTTGTTGACTGGGACAATACAGCACGCCGCAAAGACTTAAATAGCAGCATCTTCCTAGGTTCTACCCCTAGGAAGTTCACGATATATTTAAGCAAACAAATCCAGCGTACCTATTCTCTTTACAACAGCGAGTTTTTATTTATTAATGCGTGGAATGAATGGGCAGAAGGTACTTTACTTAGAACCAGATAAAAGGCATGGATTCGCCTATTTAGAAGGAGTTAAGCAGGCAATTAACAGAGGTATGAAAGCAT
>NZ_JADAXF010000018.1:0-5225 GCF_019837435.1 Bacillus sp. 16GRE42 | reverse complement strand
CTGGGGGTCATTGGGTGGCACTATTGATATGTTAGCAATAGGGAAAAATGCTGACGGACGTCTTGAAGTTTTTGCACGCGGAGCAGATCGTGCTTTATGGCATATATGGCAAACAGCTCCCAACAATGGGTGGAGTAATTGGGGATCATTGGGTGGCACTATCACTCAATTAGCAAATGTAGGTCATAATTTATAGTAATAGTACATTTTTTAAACCTGCTTTTTGTCTGTCAGCTTAACGAGAAAAGCACACGAGCCGAAAAAAATTCCGCAAGGAACTTTTAGCCTTATATAAGAGTGAGATAAGCAAAGTAAAAAAACAGTAATAAAAAGAGTTTATAAAACTTTAAGTGTCATGTTTTCGTGACACCTAAAAAACTTCCACTTTCCATAATTACGTGAACACGAAAGTCCCCCAGCTAAACAATCTGGAAGACTTTTTTTTATAGGAAGGTAAGACATTGATATCCCCTCATGGTAAAGAATCTTTCACGACATAATCTCTTAGTTGTTTCCCTCTAGACAAATGAAAACTTAAAACTACTCAATCATATTAGATAAATTGCTCATAATCTATAATTTGAATGACTATGTAAAACTCTTAAAATACCTTATAAAACCTTAATTTACACTTAGATTAATATATGAATTAAAGGGAGAGAAAAAACTATGCAATGTATAAACTGTTCTCCAGTACTTCACTGTGTTTATTTTGGAAATAGACCGTTTTGCTATTATAAACAACAATGTACCATAAAACCTTGCCCAACTATACCAGACATTCCGATAATACACGATCCAGGACCATTAGGACCGGTAGAAATGTCCTCAAATTCTCCTGCAATCATGTCATATTCAACTGGACCTAGTTGTTTTGCGCGTTGCATGCAAATAACAGGAGGTGATTTCTACACCTGTCAAAGGGTATGTAGGCCCATTTACCAGTAATTTCGCGACATAATAACTTGGTTGGTCTTTTTTATTTTTTTAGGTTTCCCCCTGTTTTTGGGTGTGAGTGCTGGCTCGTCGTGTGGGGGCGAAACCCCACATAGCGTTAATTCCATATAGAAAAAGAAGAATACCTTGAACGGAAGAACTGGCGATTCGGCTGGTACAATCGTTGATCCAAGTCGAGCAACTTAACCCCGTTTTTGGTCTGTTCGGCTTGGCGAAAGCTAAAAACCAGCCGAAAAAAGTTCCGCAAGGACAGAAAAAAAAAGAAAAGGCGATAGCCTTTAGGTGAGGATTAACGAACCGACTTTTCTTTTTCTGAAGGTGGAGATTTTTGAGCGTTATTTGCTCAAAAATACTACCTGTTCCTTGCGGAACTTTTAGCCTTTAATAATAGTGATAATAGAGA
The DNA here is from genome assembly GCF_019837435.1 of Bacillus sp. 16GRE42. Lineage (NCBI taxonomy): Bacteria > Bacillati > Bacillota > Bacilli > Caryophanales > Bacillaceae > Bacillus > Bacillus sp. 16GRE42. Next base: position 3,865 of record NZ_JADAXF010000018.1, on the reverse strand, counting down.
ACATCTACAAAAAACGTGTGAATCCCTTGATATGACTGGGTTAAATACACTTTTTAGGGTGTGACGTTTTCGTCACACTTTTAAGCCTTTTTGTGACGTTTTCGTCACACCTAAAAAAATATAAATTAGTAAATAAATGGATAAAACACTTTAAAATACATATAAAAAAGACTATATCAAATTGATACAGTCTAAAAAAATCTAGCTGGTAATTTTACTTTTTTACCATTTTGATCTTTAAGATTTTTCAAAGAATATTGAAACAATCTCATCGTTAATTTATCGAGTTTTACTTCATTTTTTCGAGGTGCACAAATCATTATGTAAGGATTTACTACCCATGTTCTAGGACTTACAGTCCGACCATTTTCAATAATTTGTCCAGCACCTTCTGGATTAAGTAAAATTTCTTTTTTCTTTAATGAATTCATAACCAAAGAAGTTTTTTCTCTTGATTTCCCTATCATTTCAGCAATTTCAGAAACAGTTGCTGCTTTTGGCAACTCAAAATCTTCCTCAGCGCTCTTTCGTTTCCTTTTAAACTTATCATCTCTACAAATAATAACATTACTTCTAAATTCCAAATAAGCTTGAATTCTAAATAAAAAACTTTCCTCTGCTTGAGTTAAATAACCAATACTATTCAACAAGTCTAAATTTCTGTGCATTACTTGATTAAATGGCTCTCCAGCAAATGGATCTTTATTAGTTCCAACATAATGATCTTCTCCAGTTAATTCTTTTAACTGTTGTAAAAGAGATTTTTTTAGTTCTTCAGCTTGGTCTCTTTGTTTTCCATCTTTCTCAAAATCTCTTTTTCTAGCATTTCTATCAGCTTGATTTAAAGCTTGTCCCAATTCTTCATTCATTGTTAAATCCTCCTCTAAATTGAGGGAATCAACAAAAACACCTATTTTTTGCTATTTGATTATAAAACAAATTATGATAATCTATAATCAGATAAATGAAGTCTAGGTATTTTAGTAGAATACCCTATAAAAAGAGTCATGTTCCAGCATGGCTCTTTTTTTTCATTCTATCACGTTTTCAATAACCTTGAAGATAAAAACAAAGTTTCCTTATTTTTTTACCGTTCCCTATCAAAATCTCGATGTCTGCTTATTTCTCTCTTATGTTCACGTTCAAATTGATTATCTACTCCCTTGCTATCCAATTCATTTTTAACAATTCCTCTAAGCACCTTAAATTGCTCTTTAAGAACTTTTTTCGTTTGTATATACAAAACTCTTATATTCGTCTGCAAACCCTTTATATAAGCTTTTAACGAGCTTATTTCTTTATTTAATGCACCAACTTCTTTTTGCAACTTACTTTTTTCTTGTTTCAACGTTCGATTTTCTTTCATCCAGCCCTCTGCATGCACTTTTAAACTCTCATTCTCTTTCACAAAGTCTGTCTTTTTCAAACGCTCATAATCCTTTTTGATAGTTACCGCTGCATTCACTTGCTTTGTTACTTCTTGATATTGTTCTGGTGATAACACATAATTTCTTGTCTGTTTCTTCGTAATCTCAGCTTTTCCAAACATTTTATCCTGTACTTCTACTACTACTTCTTTACGTAAAAATGGAATTTTAACAGGTTCATTTGGTACTTGATCCGTAGCACTATCTAATTCTTTTTGCATTTGTTCTACTCTTTTTTCTAACTCTATATGACGCTGGCCAATTAACTGCAGCTTTTCATTTTCACTCTCTACTTGTTGCTTTACTATCTCTAATTCTTTGTACGTATCAACGACATCAATTTCCAAACTCGTTTTCGTTACTTCTAATTCGTTTGTTTTCTCTTCAACGTTTTTTAAATGATCGTCAATCGTTTGTAACTGTGTTTCTTTTTCTTCTACTTCGTTTTCAATAGTTGACTTTGTTTCTGCATATTCCTTGTACTGACGAACTTTCATATACTTATGTGAACCTACATTGGCACGTTCAAAATTCGGAATTTGTTCTTTAGCCAAAGATTCAATATAAGCCGTTTCTAATTGTCTCCAATTCGCAATTAACTCCGTCCCTTTTCCTTTTACGCCTTGTTGTTGCAAAGCTCTATCCATTCCGACACGCCTCGTTAATCCTCGACTACTTTCAAAATTCGGTACATAGTTAATATGTAAATGCGGATTTGCTTCATCATCATGTAAAACCATGTTATAGACTGCTAGATTTGGATTTCGCCCTTGAAACACCTCTGCATACTGTTTTAACGCTTCTTTTTTAGCTTCCCTATACTTTGGGGTCATCTTTACCCTCTCCAACCGCTACAACCAATTCTCGTTGCTCATGTGTCTTTTCATTTTTATGTATTTTGTCATAGTAGTCCTGAATCTTACGGTCATTTCGTTTTTGCTTCTCATTATACTTGTCCACCGCTTCTTGAAAGACATCCTTGTATAAACTTCGGATATCCCTTTGAACAAAGTAGATATTCTCGTCTAACCTGGATGGATCAATACCAGGATTCCCATAAATGTTTTCTCTGTTATTATGGCTTAATGAACTTTGGTGAGATTGATTAAATGAGATAGAGAACAACATAAAGTGCCACCACTTCCCCTAGATTAATTGATACAATAAGTCTAGCAAGGCGACGAAATTGTGTCAATTGACGTAACCCTATACGTATTTTGACGCTTTCGCATCAAAATAGATAGGGGTCTGCGACGCTTTTCGGCTCCGCCGACCATGCCAAGCATGGAAAAGATTTCGGACTTTGTCCGAACCTACAAGGGGAACCCTTCCCCTTGACCCCATCACAATCGAACTCCCCAACCCCTCAATCCTTGAGGGGCTCCCTCGCCGGTTGGCAGGAACAAACAGTAGTTTGTTCAGTGCCAAGAGGGTCTGGGTTTTGTTCAGTTGGTCAAGTCAAATACTCCCTTCGTTTCACTAAGTCCGTTTTGATTGACCAACATAATATTCTCTATTTCTAATCATGTCTTGTATTTACACAATAACATTGAAAATCTTTATCTTATAAAAATATAGAAAAACTCAAAAGAGCAATAATTCCTGAAACCAACGCAACCGCTACAACAATCAATGTTTTTTGAATGATGTATTTTTTCTTATCTCGCTTATCTCTTTCTGCATTCACATCTTTATTTTCCATGAAAGCAACAATTTCAGCATATGTTTTTATATTTTCACGTTTCTTGATTATGTCAATTTTTATAGCAGCTGTCATAGCGATTATCCAAAAAACAATTGGAATAATTAAACCTACATTACCAAAATATTTAATTGCTAACCCTATCGATCCTACAGCTAAAATCAAAAATATAGCCATTACCTGTCCTAACTTATTAAATTTAACTTGCTGAAGATTATTTTTCATCATTTCCATGTCCCCTTTAACTAAATCATCTAAAGAAACATCGAAAAGAACACTTAGAAGCAATAAATTATGAATATCAGGATAACTTCTTTCATTTTCCCAATTTGAAATGGTTTGACGAGAAACATAAATTTTTTCAGCTAAATCTTCTTGAGAAAACCCTTCCCTATCTCGATATTTTTTAATTTGTTTACTAAGATTCATTTCGCTCGCTCCTTCTACATCCAAAATAGTTCAAGGTAATGATTTATAAGTAGCAAATATCTTTATAAAAGCTAATTTTAATATGTCAAAAGGCTTTATACATCGTTTAAACCCCTTATTTATCAACGATTGTTAAGATCTTAATCCTCAACAAAATAAACTTAAATGTATATTATCCACTTTTATGAAATCATTAATTTTAAATATATAAACCCTTACTAAACTATCATCTACATTCAATTGATACAATGTTATAAAAAAATAAAAAAGAATCCCATAAACATAGGACTCTTTTTTATTCTATTCC
>NZ_JADAXF010000017.1:0-5430 GCF_019837435.1 Bacillus sp. 16GRE42 | reverse complement strand
ATTTTATAAAATAAGTTAGTTATCTATGGGCTTCTTGAGTTATAAATAACAAGCTTATAGCTTTAAAAGTAGCAACAGGAACTCCCGGTAATTATAAATACGATCTCCTAAGCCTTCATCAATAGCGAATTCTTCGCTTACTTCATTCATTGGTGTTACAGTTACTTCTATTATTTTAATAATAGCTACAGGTTCATTATTACTAATGAGTATAATACTATAATCGTTAGTAGTCAGTAGTGATTCATTTTCTAATTCATAAAAAATGTGAACGGAGCATGTTGCTGTTTTTATGCCGTCAATTACTAACTGTGCGAGATAATTAGAAGAATCACCGAATTGCCAAGCTGTAATAGATTCCGGTTTGTCACTGTTTCCCCAATAAGTATTCCGATATGATTGTGCTAAAGGATTCAATTGTATCGTTACCTCACTTTAATTAATAATTTTAGTCTCTTTATAATCCCTGGGAAATTTCCTTATTTGCTATATCTTTGTACGTATTTAAAACTTGTATCGGTGTGTTGCGAATTAAGAAAGATAATATGTGTGGAATGAATATGGTTTGTAGACACGTTCGGTCCCTATATGGCATTTTCCAGTAGACATCCATATTAATAGAGGAATGTTTAAATTTTGAATTGTGTCGTACGGTAAAGATTAAAATTGCTTGAAGAACATTTGGATTATTAATGATGATTTATTCCCGCTATGCCATATTGGAGTAGGTAGTACTTGATGTGAAATGGATAAAAAACCGATATTCTAACTTGAATATCGGTTTTTTATCTGTGACTTATATGAATTTATAGCAATACGAAAAGCGTAAATAAGATAGCTAACAAAATACGATAGTATGCGAAAGGTTTTAAGCCTATCTTTTCTAAAAGCTTTAGGAATGTTACTACTGCTAACATCGCTACTATAAAAGAGGTAATGAATCCTACCGCAAACATAGGGATATCATTGACACTTAAATACTTCCAGCTTTTTAACAAGTCTAAGCCTGTAGCGCCTACCATTACAGGAAGAGCAATGAGAAAAGAGAACTCAGATGCAGTTTTATAATTTACTTTTGCTAATAGACCTCCAGAAATAGTAGAGCCAGCTCTAGAGAAGCCGGGGTATACTGCTAAGCATTGAAATAATCCAATTGTTAATGCTTGACGGTATGTTAAATCATCCAGTGAATAGGAGGTTGCCTCTTTCTTTTTTACTTCTGCAAAGAGCATAAGAATTGCCCCTGCTACAAGTCCAATTACGACAGTATAGGGCTGAAATAAGTAAGTTTTAATGACACCATGTAGTAGTAAACCAGCAACTACTGCTGGAAATACGCCAAGAAATACATGGAATGCGTTGAATTTCTTCTCTTTCCGCAGAAGAGGTTTAATATTACATAAAGAAACGAGGCGTTTATGATATAAAATTGCAATAGCTAAAATTGCCCCTAGCTGTATAACAATTTCAAACGTTTTCGCTCTTTCTCCTTCAAAATCTAATAAATGCCCGACTAATATAAGGTGACCAGTAGAAGAGATAGGTAAAAATTCAGCTAACCCCTCTACGATACCGAGTATGAAGGCAATAATGATATCGCTCATCGTTTCACTCCTATAAATTAATGAATGTCTACTCTTTTGAAATAGAATAGTGTTGCAAAAAATCCTGAAACCGCTGTTGCTGCAATGATGATATAAGAATATTCCGGTGGATATGTGGGTTGTAATTCATTATTTGCGATATCAAGAGTAGCGGTCCACGGAAATAAATCTTTATGTTTGGAGTTTACGAGCATAAGATTAGTCATTGTAATAATGACAGTTAATATAATAGGTGGTACATAGCTCTTCATTACAAGAGTTAGTAGCACAATAGGTGAAGACAATAGAAAGAGAAGTCCACCACAGATTAAAAATTTTAGAAAAGAGCCTAAAAATAAAGCAGTGTTAAAACCAGGGAAGTTCCCCAATAGCCCTAATATTAAAGTAAGTGCCCAAGCGACTAAAGTTAGCATCATGATCCAAAGAAAAAGAGTGATGAACTTACTTATAATAAAGCTAATACGCGATACGGGGATAGTTAGTAAATTCTTTAGTGTGTCTTCTGCATATTCACGGGTAAACAGATAAGCAATTACTACTCCATATAAGGGGAACCCTATCACTAAAGTAGTATATAAGTTAACATCAGTAAATAATTGATGGAACCAAATAGTCGGAGTGGGCTGTTTGGTTTTTATATGTATATAAGAAGCTACTACGACTAAGAAAGGTGCGACACCAGCTCCAATAATGCTAATTAAAAACATATTAGAGCGTTTTAGTTTTAATAGTTCTGTATAGAGTAGATTAACCAATTGTTCCACCTCCAACTAATTTAGTGAAATAATCTTCTAATCTATCTTCACTTATCATCATTTTTAATACTTCCACACCATTTAGAACGAATGTTCTGTTGATGTATCCTTGTTGTCCAAAATGAGAATAAATACGAATATTTCCTTCATCATGTACTTCATAATCAAAAATTTGAAGCTGATTTTCTAATAGCATCGCGGCTTTATTTTCATTATTCACTTGAAATTCTATGTACTTACGGTTTGTTTTACGTAGCTTATCAAGAGAAACTTCTTCTAGTAACCTTCCTTCATGAATAATTCCGATACGATCGACTAACTGTTCTACCTCGGCTAATATGTGACTAGAAATGAGTATTGTTATATTTCTTTCTTGAGCTAAAGAATGAATAAGTTTTCGCATTTCTTTAATACCGATGGGGTCTAGCCCATTAGTTGGTTCATCTAATATGAGTAGCTCAGGATAATGGAGAAGGGCGCGTGCAATTCCTAAGCGCTGCTTCATTCCTAAAGAATACTTTTCTACTAATTTTTTTGTCTCGTGCTGCAAGCCTACTATTTCTAATGCTTCTTCAATGGCATTCTTTTTGTGAATCCCAATTATCTTTGCATTAATTAATAAGTTTTCTTTTGCAGTTAAGTTTTCATAGAACCCTGGAACCTCAACGATAGAACCAATTCTTCTTAAAATATCTTTTTGATTTTGAAATAAGTCCTCTCCGAATATTTCAATATTTCCGCTTGTAGGTTTTATAAGACTGAGTAGCATACGAATGGTTGTTGTTTTGCCCGCACCGTTTCGTCCTATGAATCCATAAATCTCGCCTTGTTGAACATTAATATTTAGATTATCTACTGATTTTTGTGTGCCATACACTTTAGTAAGGTTAGTCGTTTTTATAATTGTATTTATAGGAAACACCTACTTTCTATAAGCTCTTAATTACATGATAAGAAGGAAGGCTTAACTGCATATTAATCATTTCTTAACTATTTCTTAAAAGAAATGTATTTTTGAATTGAAAAGCCAAAAGTAGTTCGTTTCCATGGAGTACTTTCAACCCATATATGCCCACCATTTCTCTCAACGAGTGCTTTAGAAATTGAAAGCCCGAGACCGCTACCACCAGAAGAGGAGTTTCTCGATTGTTCGCTTCGGTACATTCGTTCAAATACGTTTTGTAAATCATGTTTTGGGATACCAGGGCCTTTATCCCAAATAAGAAGTTCATAGTCTGTATCAGTTTCTAGTAGTTCGATCCCTAATGTTTTCCCATCTTTTCCGTAATAAATGGCATTTTTTATCAAATTACTCATAATTCGCATAAGGCTAAGGTGGTCTGCAATGATAGGACAAGTAGATTCTGGTATGAGAACCTGTAGTTCGAGATTATGTTTTGAGAGTTCAGGTAAAAATTCAATCAAAACTTCTCTAGTAACTTCAGAAAAGTCGAGTTCCTCTTCTTTTAGTGGAAATTCATTGGCGTCTAGCTTTGCCATATTGAATATTTCGTTAACTAGATGTTTTAAGTTATTTGATTTCATATAAAGTATTTTAAGATATTCTTTCTTTTCTATTTCAGAAGCAGCAACCCCATCTTTTAAAGCGTCGATATATCCAATAATAGAGGTGAGTGGTGTTCGGATATCGTGCGAGATACTAGACAAAAGTTGTTTTCTAGATTCCTCGGATCTTTTTGCTTCGATCCGAACCTTTTCTAATTCAGCTATCAGTTCGTTTATTGAAAAAACGATACTATGTAATGAGGGGTCATTGCTTGTGAATAATCTCGTTTGTAAATTTCCTTTTAGTACACGACCTAATTTTGTGTCCACTGATTTGCGATGTTGAATGAATTGTATTCTTGAAAAGAAGAGATACATTGTAATTAAAATAAGGGTAATAAATAAAGACATCTTTCCTTTTGGACCCATTTGTATATTTAAAAGCCCGCAAATGATAAGTTGTAATGAAATAAGGAATAGGGTTTTATCAGTCTTCAAGTTTTTCACCTACAAACTTATAACCAATTCCCCATACAGTTTGAATGAATTTTGGATTAGAAGGATTGATTTCTATTTTCTTTCTAAGTTTTCGAATATGTACCATAACGGTATTATCGTCTTCTATATAATTATCGTCCCATACATTTCGGAAAAGCTGTGTTTTTGTAAATACTTGTCCTGGGTTTGAAGTAAAGAATTTCAACAGTTCCAGTTCTTTTCCGGTTAAGCTGATTTCTTCTTTATTTGTATGAACTGTGTATGTATTTAAATCGATAGTTAGTCCTTTGAAAGCTAAAAGTGTTTTCTCTTGTGCAGTAGTGTTACTTCCAAGAACTAAAAAACGCCGCATAAGAGCCTTTACTCGTGCAACTACTTCGTGAATACTGAAAGGTTTTGTAATGTAATCATCAGCGCCAATGCTTAAACCTAAAATTTTATCAATTTCGTGATCTTTAGCGGTTAGCATTAATATAGGTACGTTAGTTTTATCTCTAAGTTTTCTACATACTTCGATACCATCTACTTTCGGCATCATAAGATCTAATATAACGAGGTTATAGTTGTTTTGATTAAATAATTGCAAGGCTTCTTCACCATTAACCGCAGTATCTACCATATATAATTCTCGTTCTAAATATATTTTTAATAAATTTCGGATTTCTTTATCATCGTCTGCTATAAGGATACGTATATCTTTCATATTTTCACCTGCTTCTAATAGAGTTTTATTGCTAGTACAACAACTCTCTAATTATATACTAGTATTTGTTAAAATAAGGTTCCTAGTTTTGTTGGAGGGACATGTCTGCAAGAATTAAGTCTAGAGTTCAAATGAAATCGAATATGTTCTGGAAGAATAAATTAAAGAGAAGCAGAAGTTGGTTTCTAGTAATGAATTTTTGTAGAGGAATATCTAGCTAAAAGAGTATAAAAATATTAAATTGAATATCTTTATAAAAAGGTGTTGACGATTTCACCTTAGAGGTGTAATATAGAACAAGTCGCCGATGCAATAACGCAGAACGTGGCAAACGAAATGAAAAACTTAGTTGACATTGAAACAT
>NZ_JADAXF010000016.1:0-7646 GCF_019837435.1 Bacillus sp. 16GRE42 | reverse complement strand
CAAAAAGATAAAAAATCGAGCGAAGCGACAACCGTTTTAGGACGAGAAAATGAAATTAAGTTTGAAGTTTAAGGGAAATGTAACAATTTATTAGTATAAGAATATTTTTTAACCCTTATGGTAATGTAAAATCCATATAGTTGAAATTATTGTTCTTTGAAAGTTTTTGTAGGTTTTATTATAGAAACTAATTATGGTTAAAGAAAAATAGGATATTAATCCTAGAGTAGAGTTGGGTATTTTAGTCTATTTATTGATTATGTGACTTAGATGTTTATAAAAAAAACCCACATGTTATAATTAATTGTGTCGAGCAATTAATTAGAGATGGGGGTTTTTTGTGTACATATTAAATTTATATAGAAATCATAACATAAAATGTTCTTCTTCTCTAGTTGGAAATCTTATAAAAAGAGGAGAGGGATTATGACAAAGTTTGTTAATTTAGAACAAGCTGAGAAAAATGCAAGATTAAGAGATATTGAGAATTCGAAGATTTTGTCAGAAGAAGAGATGCAATTAGCAAATGAACTTCAAGTGAAGGCTAGTTCCAGAGGGATGAAATTAGTTCCTGAACGTAAAATAAGAAATAAAGCAAAGTTTGTTCAGATCATTCAACAAAACATTCAATATTTATTTGAGATCGATTATTTAACAAATGCTGAGAAGGTATTTTTACTTGATATTTCTATGTGTGTAGGTTTTTTAAGTAACTGTTTAGTAAGTGATATTAATTCTAAAGAACAGATCCCATTAACTCAGAGAGAATTAGCAAAAAAAATTGGGAGACATGAAACGAAGGTTAGTCCATTAGTTAGAAAATTGATTGATAAAGGAATTATAGCTCGTTCTGAAAGTGGTGTTGATGATAATAATGTTAGGGCATATGCTTTGTTTATAAATCCTCATGTTATGTTTTCAGGGAATAGAGACGAGGTTAATCCAACACTTAAAGCCATGTTTAAAAAGGTTCCTAAACAACTTAAAAATTTACCTATTAAATTATTTTGAGTCTACTTTAATTAGTAGACTTTTTTTGTTAATTTCGTACTTACCAAAAACGGTAAGTTTACTTACCAAAAACGGTAAGTACGAAAAATCTTGAAACCCTTGGTATTACTGGGTATTTTCTACTTTGATATGTTTGTCCCTTCTTACTCTATATAGAAATGGCTAAAAGTTCCGCAAGGAACGGGTCGTATTTTCTTTCGCTTTGCTACAAAAAATCTCCACCCTTTTCGCTTTGCTACATCCTTGCGGAACTTTTTTCGGCTCGAGTTTGGATATCACCAAGCCGATACATCCAAAAGCAACTATTTGGGATCATCGGCTTGAATTGCTATTATACGAGCCGAACCGCTAGTGCTTTCGCTTAATAATTTCACTTACCATATTGATAAATACGTAATACGTGGGGGTTCGTCCCCACACGACGAACCAACCTCAACCCCAAAAGCAAAGGAAATCCCCTTTTAAACCTGTTTATTTTTCTTTTTAAGCGTTTGTTTTTGTTTTTACGACAAATAGTATTGTTTTAGATTTATATTCTTTAAAAGTGATTCTGAAGCGCCTGAATAGTATTTTGTATTTTGGTATTATTTGTTTCTAGATTACAGCTTTATATTTAATTAATGTTAATTGTTTTTTTAGTATTTTAAAGTAATGTTTGATTGCAATTTATTAAAAATATCATGTCGTTAGTGAGTACTCATATGGAGACATCAAAGGGACTTTGTGTACTCACTGAGTCTACATCTAGAGACATAATGGGGACATTTGGTAGGTTTTATGTCGTCAGTGAGTGGACATCCTGGGAATTTCCGTGTACCCACGTTTAAGCTAGGCTCCGCCTAGTCCCAACCCCTAGTTGGGCCCAAAAACCCCTTATGCTCTTCTCTCTTTTTTGATTCGGAATTTCCAATTTTCTAAAATGACTTATCTTTTAGGTGAAATTTACTATGTTAAAAAACAAAAGAATGATTTTAGTTTTAACTTATTGTAAGGTTATTAGAAAACTTTTTGTAGCGCGGCTAAGATCTTTGTTAAATGAAGTGTGAATTAGAAATATGAAAAAATCCGTTATTTTTATATGACAGGAGGATATAAACCTTAGTAAAATGAATTAGTAGAAACCTAGGTTTAATACCTAGGTTTCAAGGTTGGTTTTTTTGAAAATAACCATTGATATTAAAAATATCAAGGTTTTTATCTAGGTTTTAAAGGTGGGTAAAAAGATGGATAAAAGTGAATACCTAGGTGGAGAAAACCCAGGTTATATAGCGATGACTGTTAAAGAAGTTGCATTATGTTTAGATGAATCACCAAATGTTATAAGGAATTGGATGAAAGAATTAAAGACATATATTCCTTTAGAGAAGAATGAATCAGGTTACAATATTTTTGATAAAAAAGCTCTTGAGCAAATGAAGATAGTTAAGCAATTACATCGAGAACAGAATTATTCAATGAAACAAATTGAACATTATTTTGCTACAGGTGGAGAGAGTATAAAGCCTGTTCCTAGTAAAGAAGCGGGAGAGATTTTAGCTGAGGAATTAAAATTATTAAAAAATGAAGTTAATATACTTAGAGAATATAGTGAGAAACAAGAAGAATTTAATAAATTGTTAATTGAACAATTACAAAAGCAACAAGATTATATTGATAATAAGTTAGAAAAACGGGATCAGAAGTTACTTGAAACAATTCGTGAAGTACAAGAAACAAAATCATTAACAGCATCCATGGAATCAAAAGGATTTTTTGCGAGGTTATTTGGAAAATAATTATTATAAGATTTACAAATTGAGTCCTGGCGTTTATGCCGCGAAAGTTCCTTGACGATGAGGGGAACCCTCATGCAAACTCGCCAGAGGTGGCCCCAGAAGGGCGGTTTTTGCCCGCTGGGGTTGGCTTTGGGAGTTTGAGGGTTCGGAGGCTCGTAGTCAAGGGAACCGTGGAATAAATAGCGAGGACGGACCCCAGGACAGGGCAAAATCCAATGTCTTCGCCAAGATTCGTGGTTCTACTGTTAGAAAAAGGCGAATAGGAATATAGCATACATACAATAAGGGAATGCAGTATAGATCAGTCTACAAGCATTCCCTTGCTATTTTTATTATTATTTTATAAAAAAAGATCTGTTAATTAATTAACAGATCTTTTTTTTATTTTATTTATTATTTTCTATATTTTTTTTCTTGTTCATAGATACCAGCAGCCATTCCAGCTTGGAATAAAATGAATGCTCCATGAACTACTAATGGTACTATGCCACCGTTTGTTGTTTGAAGCTCTTCTTCTGTTAAATTTACTGTATTTTTGATTTCAATGTTTTTCATTTCGATAGTTTTCATTATTTATTCCTCATCTCTTGTTGTTATTTATATTATTTTTTATATGCTTGTTCGCCAATCCATTTTCCAGCGTCATAGCCCGCTTTTACAATTTTTGCACCGGCAACGACAGTTCCAGCCCAACCGCCTAAAGTTGCAGGAATTTGCCAGATTCCTCCACCATTCATTTGCATTTCTTTTTCATTAAGTTCTGTAAACTTATTTGTATTTAGTTTCATAATTATGTACCTCCTAGTTGAATATTAAATATCGGCATTGTTATATACCGATATTTAATTAATATTCTAATATGAAAATAGCATTATTAAATATGCAATATTGCATATTTCCTTTTTTTTTATTATTTTAATATACTTCTATATATATAATTAAGTATATTTCAATATTATTTTTGAGAAAGTAGGATATAAATTGGTAAAAAAATTCACGTGTATTAAACAACATGATTTAAAGGATTGTGGGCCAGCTTGTCTTGCTATGATAGCTAAAAGTCATGGTCTTTCTATATCAATTTCTAAAATTCGTGAGGTGGTTGGTACTGATTTAGAAGGGACTAATGTTCAAGGTCTATTAGTTGGAGGAGAGAAATTAGGTTTTGAAGTAAAAGGTATAAAAGCTACAGATTATACGGCGTTAAAGGAAATTCCTTTACCAGCTATTGCTCATGTTGTAATGGATGGAGGATTATTACATTATGTAGTAATTCATAAAGTTAAAAAGGATAAAATATATGTTGCTGATCCTGGGAAAGGTTTAGTTACATATGGTATAGAGGATTTTTGTAAAATATGGACGGGTATTTTGATTTTAATGAGTCCTAAGGTCGATTTTAAAAAAGGTAATGTTTCTCAAAGTACTTTTTCTCGTTTTTTTGAGTTATTAAAATTACAAAAAAATTTATTATTACCTTTATTTTTAGCATCTATATTCTTTAATATATTTGGTTTTGCTGGAGCTTTTTATTTTAAATTTTTGATTGATGATATTGTATCTAATCAATTAATACAAACGTTACATATTGTATCTATTGGGATTGTTATACTTTATGTTTTTAAAGTGTTACTTTCTTATTTTCGAACACATTTAATTTTATATTTTAGTAGAAGAATAGATATTCAATTAATGTTGGGATATTACCGTCATGTTGTTGGTTTACCTATGAATTTTTTTGAAACTAGAAAAGTAGGCGAAATAATCTCTAGATTTATGGATGCTAGTAAAATTAGGGATGCATTGTCTAGTATTACAGTTACGTTAATGATTGATACATTGATGGTAATGTTAGGGGCTATTTTACTTTATGTACATAGTTCTACTTTATTTGGTGTTACGCTTTTGTTAATTCCATTTTATATAGCTACTATTTTGTTATTTCATAAGCCTTATGAAAATATTAATAGAGAAGAAATGGAAAGTAATGCGAAGTTAACTTCTTATTTAGTAGAGTCTTTAAATGGTATTGCTACTGTTAAATCGTATAATGCAGAAAGAGAAGTTTTCTTTCAAGTTGAAAATCGGTTTATTAATCTTATGAGACATGTTTTTAAAAGAGGTATGTTAGCTAATTTACAGGGTTCTTTTAAAATGGGACTTGAATTAATTGGTGGAACAATCATTCTTTGGGTTGGTGCCTTGCAGGTATTAAAAGGGAATATGACTATAGGTGAATTAATTACATACAATGCATTACTAGTTTATTTTTTAAATCCAATTGAAAATATTATTGGTATTCAGCCAACTATGCAATCAGCATTGATTGCTGCAGAACGGTTAAATGATATTTTTGATTTAGAAATAGAAAAGTCAGAGGTTGAGGAAAGAAAAGTATCTCCAAAATATTTAACAGGTCAAATAGAATTTAAAGATGTAACTTTTAGATATGGAATGAGGAATAATGTTTTAAATAATATTAGTTTTTCAATTAATTCTGGAGACCAAGTAGCATTTGTTGGAGAAAGTGGTTCTGGAAAAACAACAATTTCAAAATTATTGATGAATTATTATGAAGTGGAAAAAGGAAATATATTTTATGATGATTATCATATTAAAGAGATTAATAAAAGTGCTTTACGTGAGAAAATTGCGTATGTATCCCAAGAATCTTTCTTTTTTAGTGGTTCAATATATGAGAATTTAACTTTTGGTTTAGATAGGATAGTAACATTAGAAGACATCATTAATGTTTGTAAAAAAGCTTGTGTTCATGATTTTATTTCAGAATTACCGTTAAGATATGAAACTTTATTAGAAGAAAATGCTTCTAATTTATCTGGTGGGCAAAGACAGCGTTTAGCAATTGCACGTGCATTATTAAAAGAACCGAATATTTTAATACTAGATGAAGCAACAAGTAATTTAGATTCAACTACTGAAAAACAAATTACAGATATGTTGAAAGAATTAAGAGAGCAAGGAATAACAGTAATTATGATCGCTCATCGTTTAAGTACAATTCAGCATGCTAATAAGATTTTGGTAATGAAAAAAGGAAAGATTATAGAAGAAGGATCTCATGAAGAGTTGCTATATCAAAAGGAAGAATATTATAGACTTTGGAAAAATCAAACAGTTCATGCTGAACAAATAAAATTAGAATCTCATGGTATGTGAGGAGATTATTATGTATAAAATACATTCATTCGAACAATTGACAGATAGTGCGGAACTTTTAGATAGAAAACCACCATTTTTTATAACTTGGTTATTAGGATTTTTAGGGTTTTGCTTAGTTGCGGTGTGTTTATGGGGATATTTAGGGAAAGTTGATATTGTAAGTAAAGGGACTGCTATTGTTCAAGGCGCGCAAGATGTATCTTTAATTAGAACGCCATTAAATGGGATTGTGGAAGAATTAAAAGTAAAATCAGGAGACGGAATAAAAAAAGGAGATATAATTCTTCATTTGAAAAATGAAGAATTAATCGATAAGAAAAAACAATTAGATCTTATGATTAATCATATTGAAAATCAAAAGAAGATGTTATTGCAATTGAAGTTAAGTATTGAAAAAGGAGTAAGTTCTTTTTCAGAGGATGTTGATAACAAATTTTTAGAAGAATATAAGGGTTATGAAAATGGTTATAAATTATTAAAGAAAGAAAAAGAATCTGAGATTAGAATATTGGAACAAAATAAGGTTTCAAATGAAACAGATGACACTTTACAAGGATTATTTGCAGAACAAGAAAAAATAGAACAAGAAATTAAGATGTTAGAACAAAATAATAGTGAGAAGTTATTAGGAATTTCAGAGGAAGAATTTAATCATAGATTAAATTTATTAAAATCTCAAAAAAGTAATATTGGTAAACGTATAGAGCAAAGAAAATTTATATTAGATAGTGAAAATAAAAATTTACTTATTGAGAAAAAAAATAAAGAAGAACAAAAAACAATTACTTTAGAGAAGTATAAGCAAGATAATATTGTAACAATTAATCAACGTTTAGAAAAAATAGAAGAAGATTTATTTTTAAAGAAACAGGAGAAAGATTCTTTACATAATAATGAGGGTAATATGATAATTCGTTCTTCTAAGGATGGTGTTGTTCAGTTATCTTCACCTTTACAACAAGGCGATTTATTAGAGGGTGGCCAAGAAATTGTTTCTATTGTTCCAAATGAATCTGATAAAAAAATTAAGATCTTATTGTTAGCTGATAGTAGAAAAAATATAAAAGTAGGAGATAAGGTTAATTATTCCTTTAATGTAGATAGTAAGAATAAGTTAGTTGGAGTGGTAAAGTATATATCAGCGCAACCAATATTTAATAAAGATATGAAATCTTATGTGTATGAGGTTGAAGCAACTGTTAATGTAGATAAGTTAGATTATTTAAATGTAGGTGTAGTAGGTGAGGCTTCTATAGTTATCGGTGAAGAACCGGTTTGGAAATTTATCTTAAAAAAATTAGATTTTCTTTCGTGAAATGGAATATAAGTAAAAAAGAAATTAATCCTTTAACAAAGGATTAATTTCTTTTTTACTATTACTTAAATATATTTTAGTGTTATTAAAAATGATCCTAAATCATATCCTACTTTCATTATTGCAATGGCTGAAATTATAGTTAATGGATACTTCACAAATGGATTTTTTAATATTTTTTTTACTTTTTTCATGTTGTTGTCCTCCGCTGTATTAATAATCTTACTTTAATATTATCATGAATATAGATATAATGATTTATTTTTTGCTAGATATAAAATGTATCAAGTATGTTATCTTTTTCTTCTTTATTGATACCAATATATTTTAAAGTGATTTGTGGTGTACTGTGATTTAATATC
>NZ_JADAXF010000015.1:0-9656 GCF_019837435.1 Bacillus sp. 16GRE42 | reverse complement strand
AATTCCATTTTTGCGTAAAGAATTAATAACAGAAGTACAGAATAATAAAACGTTTGGGAAAGCTGAAGTCACGAAGAAAAAGACTGGAAATTATGTGTTATCACCAGAACAATATCAAGAATTAACAAAACAAGTGAATGCAGCGGTCACTCTCAAAAAGGATTATGGGCGTTTGAGAGAAACAGATTTTGTGAAAGAGTATGAAAGTTTAAAAATGACTGCAGAAGGTTGGATAAAAGAAAATCGAACATTGAAACAAGAAAAAGGTCAGTTGCAGAAAGAAGTTGGTGTATTAAATAGAGAAATTAGCTCATTAAAAGCTCATATAAAGGGTTTGCAGACGAATATAAGAGTTTTGTATTTACAAACGAAAAAAGTTTTTAAAGAGCAATTTAAGGCCTTTAGAGAAATTGTTAAAAATGAATTGGATAGTAAGGGAATAGATAATCAATTTGAACGTGAACATAAGAGAGAAATAAGCAGACATCGAGATTTTGATAGGGAAAGATAGTATTGAATGTTGTATTTTTGCAAGAGATGGAAAGCTTTAACAAGGTGTTTCATGTTATTATAGAGAAAGACATACAAACGAGAAAAACCGCCCAAGCTTTGGTCGGCGAGGCGGTTTTTCATAATAAGGTTGGAATCAACCAATATATATTCTATATACATTCTAACATATAAAAGTTGATTCCTTCCACTAAGGGAGAGAATTATTTTATGACAAAAGTTGTAGATTTTGGACAAGCTGAAAAAAAAGCGAAAATAAGAGATAGTAAGATTGATAGCATTTATAATCAGTTGCAAACCGGTGGTTATTCAGAAGAAGAGAAAGCAATGCTCTTACAGTTAATAAGTAAAACAACTGGTGGAGATGAATATTTTATAGGGAAAAAGAAAAAACCTACAGATCGGGTGAGGTTTGTGCAAATAATTATGGATAATTACAATTATTTGAGTGAAATTAATTATTTATCTACAGCTGAAAAAGCGCTTTTAATGGATTTAATACCTTATGTAGAATTTAAAACAAATATTTTGGTTGAAAGAATAACTAAAGAAGATGAATTTGATTCTGATAGTGCAACGCCTAGTTATCTTGCAAGAAAGTTAAATAGAACTAGAGGAAAAGTTTCAGAGTTAATGAATGGTTTAATGAAAAAAGGATTATTAGCGGTTGCAGAAACTGGAACAACTACCGAAGATGGTCGTATTTGTACAAGTCGTACATGGTTTGTAAATCCAAATATCATGTGTTGTTCTCCAAAAGACGGAGTAGATAAAGCAACTCAAAAAATCTTTAAAAAATCACTTAAAAATTTTGTAACTGAAGATGGTAAAAAACATAAGTTGCCAATTTATTTATTTTAGATGTCATTTTATATTGACATCTTTTTTTTTATATTTTTTTACATTTTTTAGGTGTTCCTTTTTGGGTACACAGGTGTTCCTTTTTGGGTACACCCTATATCTTATAAACCCTTGTTATTACTGACTTTCTTTACTTTCCTCTTCTCACTCTTATATATAGGGCTAAAAGTTCCGCAAGGAACGGGTAGTATTTTTGAGAATTTCACTCAAAAATCTCCACCCTCAGAATTAAAAAAATCGGTTCGTTAATCCTCACCTAAAGGCTATTGCCTTTCTTTTTAATTCTGTCCTTGCGGAACTTTTTTCGGCTCGTGTGCTTTTCTCGCCAAGCCGACAGACAAAAAGCAAAGCAATGGTTCTCGACTTGGACTAGCAAGTATACGAGCCGAACCGCTTCGATCAATCGTTCTAAAATAGTTCTTATTCAAAAATAGATACGTAATACGTGGGGTTTCGCCCCCACACGACGAACCAGCACTCTAGCCAAAAAGCAAAGAGTAGACCAAAAGATAAGGACAAAATTCCGCTAAACAAAAAATAAGCCGTCCATATGGACAGCTCGTTTACATAATTTTAGTTATCAGAAACGAATTAGTTTTTTTATAAATTAAAACCAATATTTGTTCATTTCACTTAAAAACTCTTTAGTAATAGGGAATCCAGAGCTTTGACCTATTATAGAATCAATCCCACAGTAAGGACAAAGAGCTGTGTTCTCATTACTATCTATCCATTCTTTAATTTCAGATGGATGAAATATTTCTAAACAATAAAAACAGCCACATAAATTATCTTCTTTTAAATTTTCCTTGTTATTACCACAGAACCGATGGGCAGCTTTCACGCTATTTTGCATATTATTTTCCTACCCCTTCCAACTCAATTAATTTTGATTTTTCTTTATAATAATCTTAATAGAATTTGTATGTTATATACAAACATAGTTAACATAATCACTTATTATCGGTAGCAAATATTTTGATAGAATCCTTGTTTCTACAAGGATTCTTGCTTTCATATCTATTTATCTCTTATACATGATTTTATACATTGTTGATATAGCGAGGATTCTAGGGATCCCCGCTATTCTTTTTTTGCATAAAATCTTGTATATAGAAAAAAAGATTTTGATGTTATTATCGAGAAGTAATACATATCGGTGTTAAAATCGGAATGTATTTCGGAAATTAAATTGTTTTTAAAATCGGTTTTCATATCGGTTGCAAGTGCATTCCGATTTTGATTGGAATGTTGATTTAATCGTGTTTTTTAAGTAAAAAACGTATTCCGTTTTTTGGGGAGGAATAAAAATTGGAACTAAAATCGGAAATGCACACACCGAAAATTGTTGCGGATCTTTTAGGAATCACACCCGATTTATTAAAGGTATGGTCAAATGAATTTAATATACAAACGGAGCGAAGTCAGGGAGGACATCGTAGATACTCGAAGGAAAATATAGAAGAATTAAAAGCAATAAAAGAAAAAATACAGGTACAAAAATGGTCTTACGATCAAGTTCGGTCATGGCGAAACGGAGAACTTGATTCGTTTGTTTCAAAAGAAGAAAAATCAGAATTAGAAAAGAAACTGAATGAAGTATTAGAAAATCAACAGTTACAAAATCAATTTAATCAAGCACTCGTTCAGAAATTACAAGAAATTACGAATGAATTGGTTACGACAAAAGAACATTTAGCGAATACGGAGAAAAAGCTAACTGAAGTAGAAGGTAAAAACAGTGAATTAGAAGTTTTCATAGAGAAGAAGCTAGAGAAACGAGATCAGTTATTGCTTGAAAACATTAGAGATATGCAGGCACAAAATCAGAAACAAAAACGGAAAGGTTTTTTCGGTTTGTTTAAAAAGTAAATTTGGCCGGTATTTTATGTACGGTTCTAATGTCGGAAAAAGAAGAATAGAAATATAGCATACATACAATAAGGGAATGCAGTATAGATCAGTCTACAAGCATTCCCTTGCTATTATTATGTTACGTAGTTTTATAATCTTTTGTTTTTATTTTATATGTTTTTAATATATTTTTAATTAATGGAATTTACCTTTTAAAATGACGGAATTTTTAGAATTATATAAATTTATATTAAATTTTAAAAATATTATATTTTTCCAATTTAATAGTTTACATGTTTTGGTTAATGATGTACTATTTGTATGTATTTATTAAAAAAGGGAGGAATTACCTTGAAGAAATTGGGATTAACGGCTTTAGTAGCTACAATGGGGATTGGAATTTTTACTGCAACAGATGCAAAAGCATTAAGAGATATCGATCCGATCGATTTTTCTATTAGTTATTCGTATACAAAAGATGTTCCTGGTGATGGTTATAAAATTTATCATGGACATCAAAGTGCTGGATATTATGTTGTTAATTTAAAGGATAGCTCTGGTTCTGCAAATGTGAAAACTGTACTTCATAATTCAAATCATGAATCAAGAGGTTCTGGTACACTTGATAGAGGTACAAAACAAGCATTCTCTAATAGTGGAACTGCTGGTTATTATTATCATTTGAATATGAAAAGAACTTATAGTGGTGGAGATATTTATGTAAAAGGTTCATGGTCTCCTGATTCTCAAGACTAATTAAAAAATGTTTCTTTTATAAAAGGAATCTATGTAATTAATTATTCAATTAAGTCAAAATGATTAGATATCTTTATTTAATCATTTTGACTGTTTTCTGTTTTATAGGTTAAATGTAATTTTTTTACACCAATTGGGAGGTTATCGTGAATAATATTATTAAAGATAGATTTATAAACAAATATAGTATTGGTTCTTTTATAGCATTTCTTTTGATTGTATTTTTTTCATTCTTTGTATCAAGTAGTATTTTTGAATCTATTTTTTTATATGACTATAGTAAAGGGGATTTAGCAGGTAAAAGTCGATTTTTTTTAACTGAAAATTATCTTTTCAAGTCAGCAACTTGGGAACTAATGACTTTTGATAGTATGTATTATTCTTTATTTTTGTTTACGCTACCTGCAACTTTTCCTATTATTGGTTTTTATAATGAAGGTAAAGGGTATTTTGTTCATGCCTATACAAGGATAAAAAATTACAAAAAAAGTATATTAGGTGTTATTTTACAATATTCAATTATTTCTGGTTTGTGTTTTGCTGGGCCATATTTATTGTTTTATTTGTTTGTTGCTTGTTTTAATTCAAACTATATTAATAGTCACATTGGATTATTAAATAGTATAAATTCTTATATTTCTTTTAATAATGCAATTGTATATTTTGTGGTAATTTGTTTTGTAGTTAATTTTATTTTTGGATCTATATATGGTTTTTTTGCATGTACAATTGCATTATGGACAGAAAAAGTTTATTTTATTGTATTAATTCCATTTATATACTATTTGGTGATGTCAAATATTTCTGCGGCATTTAATCTTGAATTAATTTCTCCATTAATAGGAATTTTATATAATACTTATAGTGGTGTTTCTTTATATCAAATAATTGTTCCTTTACTAATTCCTTTATTTATAGGAATAATACTTATTTTTCTTCATTTTAAACGAGGTGATAAGTTTGGTGTATAAATATAGCATTTTAAAAGCTCTTTTGTTGTCTTATATTTATTACTGTATTATTTATACATTTCCATATGGTTCTCAATTATCACCAAATATGTTTATTAGTGATAATTTGAATTCATTTATACCTTTTTTCTTGTTATATCTGTTTTTTATTAATAATTTTCAAATGTTTTTTGCAAATAGTATGTTCTTAGTGAGAAATAAAAGTTTAAGTAATTCTGTATTAGGAATTTTAAAAGAATTAGTACCTTTAAATATTCTGTATACGTTTGTTTTTGTTTTTGTAATAAATATTGTAAACATTCAACATTTTGGTAAGATTGATCTAATATATAGTATTAAATTTTTCATGTTAATTAATCTTTGTTTTATATTCCTTAATCTAGTTGTTATTATTCCTAGGATTATATGGGGAGGAATATCTTCTTTTATCAGTGCTTTATTTTTTATTATGTTAAGTATTTTTTCTATTTTGTTTAAAAAAGAAAGTGATGATTTTCTTTTTTTACCTTTATCTTTACATGCAATGCCTCTTAATACATTTAAAGACTTTTTAATAGTTATTAGTATATTTGCTTTGTATATCTGTTTGATATTTTTATTTATATTCTTTGTTAGAAGGTTGTATTATGGAAATCAAAAACATATTTCTTAAGATAATAAAAATGGTGTTTTTAATATTAATATTTTCTAGTTTGCTTATAAATATTAAATTTACGACTTTAATGGAATATCCTATATATAGTGATAAATCTATTCTATTGAATTATTTTGTTAAATTTTGGGGTAATACTCAAATAAAAAATTTAGATAGTTATTATATTTTGGATGTGTTTAGTATTGTAAGACCTTTTATTGTTTTGTTTTTAGGAATTGTATTTTCTACTTTTTCTTTTATGAGTACACCAAGTACGTACTCTTATTTTACTTTCTATAGAAAGAGAAGAATGTATGATTATTGTATTTCTGAATCTTATCTTATTATTTTTAATGCTATAAGGTATGTAATATTATGGGGAGTTTCTATAGTTATATATGTGTTTTATTTTAAGTTTATAGAAAATATCTCAATTTTATTTGATTATGAAGTATTGAAGTTATTAGTATTACATATTATTTTAATGTTAATTTTTATCTGTAATATGAGTTTTATATGTTTAATTTTAAATATCCTATACTCAAAATTAATAGGATTTATAGTGATAGTAGGAGGAACTCTTTTTACTATTTATCTTGATTTAAAGTTGAAAAGTATAAATATCATTTTATTTGATTATAATTCTTGTTTTATTGATAGTTTTATTATACAAATTTTTATTTTAGTGTTTTGTTTCTTAATTTATAAATATATATATAAATTATATATATTGAAAGGATGATAGAATTGTCTCATATTATTTCACTATCAAATGTATCAAAAAAAGTAAAAAAACAATTAATTTTAGATGATATTACATTAAAATTAGAGAGTAATAAGACATATGGTTTTATTGGATATAATGGTTCTGGAAAAAGTATGCTATTTAAAGTGATTTGTGGATTTACTTCTTATACATCAGGTGTAGTGAAAGTTAATGATAAAGTAATAGGAAAAGATATAGATTTTATTGAAGATGCTGGAGTTATAATTGAAGCACCTGAATTTTTACCTAAATTAACAGGTTATGAAAATTTATTTTTATTGTCTAAAATTAAAAAGATAATTTCTAAAGAACAAATAATAAATTCTTTAAAATTAGTCGGTTTAGAAGATCATATGAATAAACACGTTGGGAAGTATTCTTTGGGGATGAAACAGAGACTTAGAATAGCCCAAGCAATTATGGAAAATCAGTCTATTCTTATTTTAGACGAGCCTTTTAACGGTTTAGATAAGAAAGGAGTTATGGAGATACAACAACTTCTTTTAGAGTTAAAAAAAGTTAAAACTATTCTTCTGACTAGTCACAATGAAAATGATATAAGTTTGTTATGTGATGTTGTTTTTGAACTTGAAAGTGGAAAGGTTATTAACGAAGAAAGGATGGTTAATAAGTGAAAAAAACATATTTATTTTTATTAATAATAGCTATTTTATTACTTTCATCATGTTCTAATGAAAGTAATAAGGGTAATTCGCAAACTAATGAGAGCGATAAACATACACAACAAGAAGATGAATATATGAAAAACAGGAAAACTTTTAATATTTCTTCAGAAAAGTTATTTACTTCTATTAAAAATAAAGAAGGGATTAAAAAAACATTTGAAAAAGAAGGTAGTTATAATGTTATTTCAGAAAAAAATATAATCCAAGCTTTTTTCCTTTCCAAGTCGGAAAAAGTTTCTAGTGTGGAAGTAACTGTAAATAATAGAAGCTTTTATAAAGATGAGGAAGAGAAAAAAATAGTATTAAGATTTTTTAAGGATTTATTCGAAAGTTTAGATATTAATTATGATGAAGAAAAACTATTATCTATATTAAAAGAAGATTTAACAAACTCTGCTGATATTAAGAATACAGACTATAAATATTTTAACTATAATGATCAGGTTTGGTTTAGTATAGTAGGTGTTTTTAATAATGGAGAGAAAAAAGGTAGTCCAACAGGAATTAATATCAATATAAATAAAAATAAACCTGAAGCTGATTAAAATAGATTTTACTTTTCTTATTATAATATTTGTAATAAGAATAATACGAAGTTTGAGGGATGTCTATGAAACAACTTAAGGGAAAACAGGAGTTAAAATGGGTTCTAATTATATTAGTAGTTTTCATTGTTATATTTATGGTTAGAACTTTTATTTTTATGCCATTTAAAGTAGATGGGGAATCTATGGAACCAACTTTGCAAAATAAAGATAGGTTATTCGTTAATAAAGTTATATTAAATTTTTCTCCTATAAAACATGGCGATATTGTTGTTATTAAAAAAACAGAAGATCAGATGTATTTGGTGAAAAGAGTCATTGGACTAGATGGTGATGTAGTGAAAATCACAGAGGGTAACCTGTATATAAATGGTGTAGAACAAAAAGAAGCTTATTTAAATCAAAATTTATTAGAGCAATATAAACAATTAAATTATGCTGAACAAAAAGTCCCAATTAATAAAGTGTTTGTAATGGGAGATAATCGTCTAAATAGTAAAGATAGTCGGAATGGTTTAGGCTATATAGATGAATCTGATATAGTAGGTAAAACTGAATTTGTATATTATCCTTTTAATAAAATAAAATTTATTAATTAATAAGATTTAAGCTATCTCTTTGTTTAGAATTGATTTTAAAAAAAGTGTAATATTCCATAATTCAGGGTAAAAAAGGAGTCTGTATTCAGACCCTTTTTTATTTATCATAAGAGGTAGATATACAGTGTCTGTCAACGGTAAGCGGACAGAATGAAGCTGCAAGCGAAATGAAGGAGCATTAAGGAGTTGATCAGATTCACTATGCAACCCTCTTGTGGTTGTCAAAAGGTACCCTTTTGACCCTGCCTACCGGCGAGGGAGCCCCTCAAGGATTGAGGGGTTGGGGAGTTGGATTGATGGGGGCTGGGGAAGTGTTCCCCAGTAGGTTTGGACAAAGTCCAAGGTTTGGTTTTGCCATGCTAAGCATGGATCGGCGGAGCCGAAAAGCGTCGCAGACCCCTATTAATTTTGATGCTTTAGCGTCAAAATACGTATAGGGTTACTTTAATTGACTCCATTTCGTCGCTTTGCTAGACTGATGGTATCAATTAATCTAGGGAAAGTGGTGGCACTTTATGTTGGGTTCTATCTCATTTAATCAATCCCACCAAAGTTCATTAAGTCATAATAACAGAGAAAATATTCATGGGAATCCTGGCATTGATCCATCCAGGTTACATGAGAATATTTATTTTGTTCAAAAGGATATCCGAAGTGTATACAAGGATATCTTTCAAGAAGCGGTGGACAAATATAACAAGAAACAAAAACGGAATGACCGTAAAATTGATGATTACTATGACAAAATACATAAAGACGATAAGACGCATGAGCAACGAGAATTAGTCATAGCGATCGGGGAAGGGAAAGATGACTCGAAATATAGGGAAGCCAAAAAGGAAGCGTTAAAACAGTATGCTGAAGTGTTTCAAGAGCGAAATCCAAACCTATCGGTTTATAACATGGTTTTACATGATGATGAAGCCAATCCGCATTTACATATTAACTATGTACCGAATTTCGAAAGTAGTCGAGGATTAACGAGGCGTGTCGGAATGGATAGAGCCTTGCAGCAACAAGGTGTCGAAGGAACGGGAAGAAAGTTAATTGCGCATTGGAGAGAAACAGAAACGGCTTATATCGAGCAATTGGCTAAAGAATATATTCCGAATTTTGAACGTGCTAATGTAGGTTCACATAAGTACATGAAAGTTCGTCAATACAAGGAGTATGCAGAAGCAAAGTCAACTATTGAAAACCAAGTAGAAGAAAAAGAAACACAGTTACAAACGATTGACGATCATTTAAAAAACGTTGAAGAGAAAACAAATGAATTAGAAGTAACAAAAACGAGTTTGGAAAGTGATGTTGTTGATACGTACAAAGAATTAGAGATAGTAAAGCAAAAAGTAGAGAGTGAAAACGAAAAGTTGCAGTTAATTGGCCAGCGTCATATAGAGTTAGAAAAAAGAATAGAACAAATGCAGAAAGAATTAGATAGTGCTTCGGATCAAGTGCCAAATGAACCTATTAA
>NZ_JADAXF010000014.1:0-14656 GCF_019837435.1 Bacillus sp. 16GRE42 | reverse complement strand
TATAATTTAACATTTTGCGTTAAATCTGTCAACAACTTTTTTCTTTCGTTCCTGACGACGCTTATTAATTTACCATATTAATCATTTGTTCGTCAACACTTTTTAAAAAAATGCCAAAATAATTTTATCTTGGCATGATATAAAGCTTAATAACCACTAATGCAGCAACACCAGGTAGACCTAATAGACTTGTGATTGTTGCTGTACCCAAGTTAATTGGAATATGAAAATCAAAATATGTTCCTACAACGTTTACGATAAAAAGTAACGCTATTCCCAAAGTAACATGAAAGAGCGCTTTTCCTATAAAACGTAACGGCTTAGAAGAAACTCCAAAAACAAGAAAAATAAAAACTAGAGCAAGAATACCAACAATAATAATTGTAGAATTCATTTTTTCCTCCTTGTGAATGACCTATACACATTTATTTGTATGGGACAAGGCGATAAAAAAGAACATTTATCATACTACTCCAGTCGCTTCATCTCATTAAATTTTATTCGACGACACTTTCTTCATATAAAACGATTCCTCACTCTTTCCAAACGAAGTAACCACGCAATGTTTAACGAATAAAATAAAAGGTTCTGCTTTTTCAGCAGAACCTTTTACCATTGTTCCATTTTTACCGGACGACGTTTTGCTTCTTTTAACAAGAAGAAATATTTCGCCTCCGCTATTTTCAAAGAACAAAGTACATCTTGAGATGGTTCCACACTTTGTTCAACCATTCTCTTCTGACGTAACCATTCATTCTTCACTTTTTCTAATAGTACAATTAACTTATCATCATACTCTTTACGCAATTTACCCTTTTTTTGAAAGAACATTTTTGTTTCTCCTCTTATACTTCTCTACGACCTTCTAACGCTTTCGACAGTGTCACTTCATCTGCATATTCTAAATCTCCACCAACTGGCAGACCATGTGCAATACGAGTTACTTTAATACCTGTCGGCTTTAAGAGGCGGGATATATACATCGCTGTAGCTTCCCCTTCAATATTAGGGTTTGTTGCTAGTATCACTTCTTGTACCGTTTCATCATGCAGTCGCTTTAAAAGTTGCGGGATATTAATGTCTTCCGGTCCAATTCCCTCCATTGGAGAAATCGCACCACGTAACACATGATATACACCTTGATACTCTTTCATCTTTTCCATTGCGATTACATCTTTCGGTTCCTGCACAACACAAACAACCGACTGATCTCGATGCGAATCATTACAAATATAACAAGGATCGCGGTCAGTAATATGTCCGCATACAGAACAATACGCTAAATCTCGCTTCGCATTCACAAGTGCTTTTGCAAAACCTAACACATCATCTTCTTTCATATCTAATACGAAAAATGCCAATCGAACCGCTGTTTTCGGTCCGATTCCTGGCAACTTCATAAAACTATCAATTAATTTCGATATCGGTTCTGGATAATGCATATATCAGTATCCTCCTAGAACATTCCACCTGGTAAGTTCAAGCCTTTTGTAAATTTACCCATTGTAGAGTTTGAAAGTTCATCAGCTTTTTTAAGTGCATCATTCGTTGCAGCTAACACTAAGTCTTGTAACATTTCGATATCTTCTGGATCTACAACTTCTTCTTTAACTTTCACTTCAAGAATTTGCTTATGACCATTTGCAATAACTGTGACCATACCGCCGCCAGCTGTACCTTCAACTGTTTTTTCGCCAAGCTCTTCTTGCGCCTTTGCCATATCTTTTTGCATCTTTTGCATTTGTTTCATCATATTATTCATATTTCCCATTCCGCCACGCATCATAATTAATTCCTCCTAATTATTATTACTCTTTTATTTCAATAAGTTCTTGTCCTACTAATTTTACGGCCTCTTCTATAAGAGGATCTTCTTTTTTCTCTGGGCTTTCTTCAGACTCCCCGCCTTCACGCTGTAAAAAATCTTCACGGATTTTACCCCATTCACTTTTTGGAATGGCAATCATATTTAATCTTTTACTTAGCAATTCAAATAAGGCTTGTTCCACTGTATCCATAGCTTCTCGATTTTCGCTTGCCATTTTACAGTGAATCTCATATTGAAACGCTAAAACGTAAGTATCATCCGAAGCCGCCACCGGTTCGCTATTTTCTAATAAAACAGCAAACGCTACTTTGTTGTATGCTTTGAGTCTGCCTAACAACTCACCCCACACAGCTTTTAATCGCTCTAAATCCTGGCGCTTTGCTTGTTTTAACACTTCATTTACGCGTCCGACAGGAATCTTCATACTACCTGTCCGCACTGGCTTTGGTGTTGCACGTGTCTCTCTGACTTCTTGCTGCACACCAGCCGGCACACCATTCTTTTTGACTTGTTCTAACTCTTTCTCCAATTGCTGCATCCTGTTCATAATTGCTTGTAAACGATCTGCACCGTTTGCTTGCATCATAAACTGTTGACACAGTTGTACCATAACAACTTCTAAGAAAATTCGCGGATGATTTGTCCACTTCATTTCCTGTTGTCCCTTACTAAGAGTATGAATGATTTCATAGATTACTTCCGGTTGCATTTCTTCACTTAACATCCGGAATTGCTCATCTACCATTACTCGTTCCAACATATGTTCCAGTTGTGGTGAAGTTTGATATAAAAGCATATCCCGATAATAGTAAATGAAATCCTCCATAAAACGAACTGGATCTTTCCCTTTACCCATCATCTCATCTATGATACGTAATGCTCTTGATACATCATTTTCACGTATACATTCTACTAAGTTACCTAAGTATTGCTGGGAAACAGAACCTGTCACAGCTAATACATCTTCTGTCGTAACTGTCTCATCACTATAAGATATTGCCTGATCAATAAGACTAAGCGCATCACGCATACCACCTTCAGCGGCACGTGCAACAATTTGTAACGCCTCATCTTCTACTTGCGTACCTTCATTCGTCACAACCGTCGATAATCTCTCAACAATATCATTTACTGATATTTTTCGAAATTCAAAACGCTGGCAACGTGAAATGATTGTAGGCGGAATCTTATGCGGTTCTGTTGTCGCCAAAATAAAGATGACGTGTCCTGGCGGCTCTTCTAACGTTTTTAAAAGCGCATTGAAGGCACCCATAGAAAGCATGTGGACTTCATCAATAATGTATACTTTATATTCTACAGCACTTGGAGCATATTTTACTTTATCTCTAATATCTCGAATTTCATCTACACCGTTATTTGAAGCCGCATCAATTTCTAATACATCTGAAATAGATCCTTGTGTAATCCCCAAACAAGAAGGACATTCATTACAAGGTTCAGCTACCGGAGCATGTTCACAGTTGATTGCTTTTGCAAATACTTTTGCAATTGTCGTTTTTCCTGTTCCCCTCGGCCCAGAAAATAAATAAGCATGTGAAACTTTCTCTTGAAGAAGGGCATTTTGCAACGTTTTTGTCACGTGCTTTTGACCAACTACATCTTCAAATTTTTGCGGTCTCCATGTTCGGTATAACGCTTGGTATGACACGAAAATACGGCCTCCCTCAAAGGTTATTATCTCATTTATTATAACCCATTCTGTTTATAGATTCCAAAAGTTATTTTCTATACAAAAAACCCACCTTAGTATTAAGGTGAGTTTTGTATACATATATAACTGCCGTGCACCTTCTGTCGATTACGTACCATAAGCGTTACTCAAGCAGTTAGCTCGGTTCAGGCACTCCTGCGGCACACGAGAAGACCCGCTTATTGCTGCTTCCTTCCGGACCTGACAAGGTTCACGGGGTCCCGTTGCGCAGGACCCAAACGTCAACACCACTTACTTAAGGCAGACCTTACAGCAGCATAACCTCGAGAAGGGATTCGGCCTCGCTAGAGCGGATTGCGAGTATAGGGCACCGCTACCTCCCCGCTTAGCACGGCAAAGTTAAAACCAATATTCGGTTGCCTTCATTAAAAGGCATTATCAGTATAACTTGTTTTTTTACAAAATGCAAATACGTTAATTCTCGTTACTTTTCTCTAATTTTTTTATCGCTTTTCTTTTTTTACGAAGCTCTCTAAAAAAGTTTGTTAACAAAGTACCGCATTCTTCTTCTAATACACCAGCAACTACCTCGCATTGATGGTTAAAGCGTTCATCCGTTAAAAGATTCATCAACGTCCCTGCACATCCACCTTTCGGATCACTTGCACCATATACAACTCGCTTCACTCGTGATAAAACAATTCCACCCGCACACATCGGACAAGGCTCTAATGTTACATATAACGTCGCATCTTCTAAACGCCATGTCCCTAATTTTTTGCACGCCTCATCAATAGCTAACAACTCAGCGTGAGCTATTGATCTTTGTTCAGTTTCTCTTAAATTATGAGCAACACTAATTACTTCACCATCTAACACTATAACTGCACCAATCGGTACTTCTTGTATTGCCTCTGCTTTTTCAGCCTCTTCTATTGCTAACTGCATAAAATAAATATCTTGATCGCGTTCCATACCATAGTCCTTTCATTACAAATAAAGTACACTTATTTCCATTTACTACACATGGGATAACTTTTACAAATTCAATCCACCCTAATAAAAAAGAGAGGGGATTACATATGAAGAATACTGCCTTACTCATTATCGATATGATTAATGATTTTCAATTTTCACACGGGCCCATCTTAGCCAAAAAATGCGAAATTATAACAAACCCTATTTTACAATTAAAGAAAACAATGAAATCCTTTGGCTACCCCATAATTTATGTTAATGACCATTATCAACTTTGGAGATCTGATATTGACCAACTAATTACCCATTGTACAAATGAGTATAGCGAAAATATCATTCATAAGATTGCTCCAAATTCCGATGATTACATTTTTATTAAACCACATTACTCTGCTTTTTATGAAACACCTTTAAATTCTTTATTAGGCTATTTAAAAATAGAAAATCTAATATTAACAGGAGTCGCCGGGAATATATGTATCCTCTTTACAGCTAACGACGCTCATATGAGAAATTATAAACTGTATGTACCACAGGACTGTATTGCCTCTAATCACGATCAGGATAATCTGCATGCTTTAAAAATAATGGAATCCACATTAAAAGCAAATATAGTACCTTCATCTCAAATAAAAATTAATTAATACATATATCTATTTTCTAACTTTTTATATCAAATTAACCCGCTCGCTTCCCTCTTGTGCTACAATAATTCTGTTTTGTGTTTTTAGTAGTCACGGTAAATCACTGATTGAAAGGAGGAAACAGCGTGACCGGAGTACCTTTTATCACGGTTGAAGGACCAATTGGTGTTGGAAAAACCTCGCTTGCGAAGGCAATTTCAACTCACATGCAACTCCACTTACTAAAAGAGATTGTTGATGAAAATCCTTTTTTAGGAAAATTCTATGAAGACATCGACGAATGGAGTTTTCAAACAGAGATGTTCTTTCTTTGTAATAGATACAAACAATTAGAAGATATTAACATAAAGTATTTGAATCAAAGGAAGCCAGTAGTAGCGGATTATCATATATTTAAAAATTTAATTTTCGCATCCCGTACATTAAAGAATTCTCAATACGACAAGTACATGCAAATCTATCGTATCCTTACACAAGATATGCCTGTACCAAACGTTATCGTTTATTTAACAGCTAGCTTGGAAACATTACAAACACGAATTGCGATGCGCGGAAGAGAATTCGAAAAAAATATGGATCCCAATTACTTACTACAGCTCACAAAAGATTACGAAACGGCAATGGATACTTTTAAAAAGGATCATCCAGATATCCCAGTATTGAAATTTAACGGAGACGATATGGATTTTGTAAAAAATCCTGATGATTTAAACGTCATCCTATCCGCCCTTCAAAATACTCTCTTAAAGGAGTCGAAATAACAATGAATTTAAGGCAAAAATATGATATACCAAATGACGCAGTAATCACTATTGCTGGAACAGTAGGTGTCGGAAAATCAACTATGACAACTGCATTAGCTAACACTTTAGGTTATCGCACATCATTTGAAAAGGTAGATTCGAACCCGTATTTGGACAAGTTCTATGCTGATTTCACACGCTGGAGCTTCCACTTGCAAGTGTACTTTTTAGCAGAACGATTTAAAGAACAAAAAAGAATTTTTGAATACGGTGGCGGTTTTGTTCAAGATCGCTCTATCTATGAAGACACTGGAATTTTTGCAAAGATGCATCATGAAAAAGGTACAATGACGGAAACTGATTATGAAACATACAAAGGTTTATTTGATGCTATGGTCATGACTCCTTACTTCCCTCATCCAGATTTATTAATTTACTTAGAAGGTTCTTTCGATGATATTGTTGATCGTATCCAAGAACGCGGACGTCCGATGGAACAACAAACACCAATTGAGTATTGGAAAGAGATGCATGGCCGTTACGAAAACTGGATTAACAACTTTAATGCATGCCCTGTTTTACGATTAAACATTAATGAATACGATATTTTAAAAGATGGCGATTCAATTGAACCAATCATTAAAAAAATTGGCCATTTTTTAAAACAAACACGTAAACTTGTAAAATAAAAAACCCGTGCATACGCACGGGTTTTTCTATTAAATTACTTCTTTTTTGTCGGAGCAATAATTTCACTCTCAGGTTTTCCAGCGTTAATACGCTGACGAACAGTACTTGTACTAATATCGTATGTTTCAGCAATCTCTTTAACAGTCATTTCTTTCCCGTTAATTACTGCTGTTAATACTTTACCTGTACGTTTTGGAGCTGCTTCTTTCTTTACAGCTGCTTTTTCAACTTTTTTTGGCGCCTCTACTTTTGTCGCAGTTTGCTTTACATCACAAGTGCAACCACAAAGTTTACGGAATGTATCATCGCTTATAATGCGTGACACATTTGCACCACTGTTTAAAATTCTATTGTTCTTACAGACAGGACATTGTACATAATATAAAGTTTTTCCATCTAAAGGAAACGTTTGTATAATAAGATCCATGTTGACTCCTTTCATATCTATGAAGATAATCATCGGAATATGAGTGTGTAATAAGGAGAAAATCGCCCTACACCATACTTTATGATTGGTTTTAAAATAAAAACTCGTTACGTGTTGGTAACGAGTTCTCCAATCTCCACTTATATGCGCTGTTGTCAATTATATCTGGAGGAGGTAGAGGGATTCGAACCCCCGCGCGACTCTCGCCGCCTGTCGGTTTTCAAGACCGATCCCTTCAGCCAGACTTGGGTATACCTCCATATTGACATCAAATATAATATCAAAAGAAAAACAGTTAGTCAACCCTACTAAAATAAATTATGAGGAAAGGGGAAATTTACCTTTCCCCTCCTACATTTCAGTACTGACAATGCTCATAATTACCAATCACTCATACCGATGAATGTTTACATTTACTTAATAACTGCTTTTCCTCCCATATAAGGGCGAAGAACTTCTGGAATTATAATTGTACCATCTTCTTGTTGGTAGTTCTCTAAAATAGCTGCAACCGTACGTCCAATCGCAAGACCAGATCCATTTAATGTATGAACATGTTCTGGTTTTCCGTTTGGCTCACGACGGAAACGGATATTTGCACGTCTCGCTTGGAAAGCCTCAAAATTACTACAAGAAGAAATCTCACGATATGTGCCATAGCTTGGAATCCATACTTCGATATCGTATTTCTTCGCTGCTGTAAATCCTAAATCGCCTGTGCACATGCTCATAACGCGATATGGCAACTCTAATAATTGTAACACGCGTTCTGCATCATTTGTTAGTTTTTCTAACTCTTCATAAGAATCTTCTGGTTTTACGAACTTTACAAGCTCTACTTTATTGAACTGATGCTGACGAATTAAGCCACGTGTATCACGACCAGCTGAACCTGCTTCAGAACGGAAACAAGAGCTAAATGCAGCATATCGTATAGGCAATTGATCTTTATTTAAGATTTCATCACGATGCATGTTCGTTACAGGTACTTCAGCTGTCGGAATTAAGAAGTAATCTTCACTTTCAATACGGAATGCATCTTCTTCAAATTTCGGAAGTTGTCCTGTTCCTGTCATACTTGCACGGTTTACCATATACGGAGGTAATACTTCTTCGTATCCATGCTCATCAGTATGAAGATCAAGCATAAAGCTAATTAAAGCACGCTCTAATCTCGCGCCAGCACCTTTATAGAATACGAAGCGGCTTCCCGTTACTTTCCCAGCACGCTCAAAATCTAAAATTCCTAAATCTGTAGCAAGATCCCAATGTGGTTTTGGTTCATAAGCAAATTCTTTCACTTCTCCCCAAGTACGTGCTACTACATTATCATCTTCTGTTTCACCAACTGGAGCAGATTCATGAGGAATATTTGGAATAGATAACATTAATCTTTCTAAATCTTCTTCAACTGTACGAAGTTCATTATCAAGATCTTTTACTTTTTCTCCAACTTCACGCATTTCTAGAATTAGAGCTTCTGCATCTTTCTTTTCGCGCTTCAATACAGAGATTTGTTGAGATACTTCGTTACGTTTACTTTTTAGTTCCTCTGTTTGAACAAGTAATTCTCTTCTTCTCGTATCCAGCTCTTCAAAGCGACCAAAATCAGTTAAATCTTCGCCTCTATGCTGTAACTTTGCTTTTACTTCTTCAAAATTTGTACGTAAAAATTTAATATCAAGCATTATATACTCCTCCTTTTATTTTATAAAACACAAAAAACTCCCGTCCCTATATAAAGGGACGGGAGTTAACCCGCGTTGCCACCCTAGTTGAAAGCATTACCGCCTTCCTCTCAAGTAGAAATAACGGCTCTTCACCGGGAATGTTTACTAATCATAAAGATATTCCACATTCCATTCCAGGATGGATTCACAAACTGTTTCTATCGATTTCCACCAACCATCGACTCTCTATAAGAAACGGCATTTGTTACTACTTCCTATCAACACGCTTATTTTATAAAATTGTTACCATCAATTTACTATAATCTTATACAAGTTGCAAGTTACTTAGACAACTTTTTTCGTTTTCGCTTCTTTTACCATTTCTACAAAGTATGCTGTGACACGATGATCATCCGTTAATTCCGGATGGAATGAAGCAGCTAAAAACTGATTTTGTTTTACTGCTACCATTCGGTCACCATGTGTAGAAAGTACTTCAACATCATCAGCTACATTTACAACATACGGAGCACGGATAAATACACCAATAAATTCTTCTCCTACACCTTTAATTGAAAGTGCGACTTCAAAGCTATCTTTTTGGCGTCCGAACGCATTGCGTTCTACTGTAATATCCATAGCACCAATATGTGCTTCTTCATAGCCAATAAGTGTTTTTGCAAGAAGAATCATACCTGCACATGTACCAAACATTGGTTTACCAGACTTCGCGAATGTACGAAGTGGTTCCATGAAAGCATACTTATCAATAAGACGGCGCATTGTTGTACTTTCACCGCCTGGTAAAATAAGACCATCAATCTCTTCAAGTTGCTCTATACGCTTTACAACAACAGCTTCTGCACCACTTGCTTCAACTGATTTTATATGCTCACGAACTGCACCTTGAAGACCTAGTACACCGATTTTCACCATTTTAAAGTTCTCCTTCAATTACCATCCACGCTCTTGCATGCGTTGTTCTGGTAATAATGTTGAAATTTCGATACCTTTCATTGCATTACCTAACCCTTTAGAAAGGCTTGCAATTAGTTCGTAATCCTCATAATGAGTCGTCGCTTCAACGATTGCGCGTGCAAATTTCTCTGGATTTTCTGATTTGAAGATACCAGATCCTACGAATACACCATCCGCACCAAGTTGCATCATTAACGCTGCATCTGCTGGTGTTGCTACACCACCTGCTGCGAAGTTTACAACTGGCAAACGACCAAGGCGTTTAATTTCAAGTAGTACTTCATAAGGAGCACCAGTATTTTTTGCATATGTCATTAACTCATCTTCACGTAGACTTGCAACTTGACGGATTTCTGCATTGACTTGGCGCATATGACGCACTGCCTCTACAATGTTTCCTGTTCCTGGTTCACCTTTTGTACGAAGCATAGATGCACCTTCTGCAATACGACGTGCAGCTTCTCCGATATCACGGCAACCACATACAAATGGAACTGTGTAATCACGTTTATTTAAATGGTATACTTCATCGGCAGGAGTTAACACTTCACTCTCATCGATATAGTCTACCCCTAATGATTCTAATACACGTGCTTCTACAAGGTGACCGATACGGCATTTTGCCATAACCGGAATTGACACCGCACCCATAACTTCCTCAACGATTGTTGGGTCTGCCATACGAGAAACGCCACCTGCTGCACGAATATCTGCTGGTACACGCTCTAGTGCCATAACGGCAACTGCGCCTGCCTCTTCTGCAATTTTTGCTTGTTCAGCGTTAATTACGTCCATAATAACGCCGCCTTTTTGCATTTCTGCCATTCCACGTTTTACACGTTCTGTCCCTGTTACATTTGTCATGTTACAAAAACCCCCCTAGGTGAATTGCTTTTCCCCGTTAAAGGCGAAAATTAAGAATACTCTTACATTCTACCACTAACCATCAGATGCTTGTCTACTACTTTTTCATAAAGTCGGTATGAAAAATAGGAATAAGAAAAAGCCCCTACAATGAGGAGCTTTTAAAACCAACCTTTTACTGTATCAACAGCACTATTCCATATACCACTAAAGAAAGAACCAATTCCGCGCATAGAGCGAGTAAACCAATTCGCTTCCTCTACTGCAGACGTTGTTACAAGATCTATTTGTAATGACTTACCAGATAAAAATCCAGGGTCATTCGCATCTTTTGGTGTGATTACCATTTGGCCAAGTACAGCTCCCTTTTTAATAGGTGCTTCTTGTCCCTTATTTGCTTCTTTTAATTCTGTTTTATAAACATCTTTACTTCCTTTTGGCACTGGAAGTGAAACAGCTTGTTTTGTTTGAACTGCTACATCTTTATCTTTAGCATTTTCTACTCGTACTGTTTCTTGTCCTTTTACTGAAGAATCTTTTTTATACATTTGCTTCATTTCAAAGTTAGCAAATCCATAATCATATAGCTTCTTTGTTTCATCAAAACGTGCTGTATGAGAACTTGTTTTAATAACTACAGAAATAAAACGCATACCGTTCCTTTCAACCGTACCAGTGAAGCAATCCCCGGCTTCTGGAGTCGAGCCTGTTTTCAGGCCATCTACGCCATCATATTCTTTCACTAAGCCCTTTAACATCCAGTTCCAGTTCGACATTGCAAACTTCTCTTTTTGTGGACGAAATTCTTTTTTCGGGATTTTTGCTGTATCTAACACTTTTGGGTAATCTTTAATTAAATGTTGTGCTAAAGTTGCAACATCCTTTGCAGACATTTTATTTTCTTCATCCGCTGTTGTTCCTTCAGGGTGCATTCCCTTTAAATCTTTATTCGTTAAACCTGTAGAATTGACAAATTTATAATTTTTCAACCCTAGTTCTTTCGATTTATCATTCATCATTTTTACGAAGTCTACTTCTTTACCTGCAATTGCTTCTGCTAATGCAATTGTTGCACCATTTGCAGAAAAGATTGCCATTGCTTCATATAACTCTTTTACTGTATAAATGCCGCCATTTTCTAATGCAACATTTGATAAAGAAGCATCTTGTGAAACCTTATACGCATATTCAGAAACCTTAATTTTTTGATCCCACTTAAGTTTTCCTTTATCCACTGCTTCATGAACTAAATATTCACTCATCATCTTTGTCATACTAGCAATTGATAATAATTCATCTGCATTCTTTTGATATAAAATTTTCCCAGAATTTGCTTCAACTAAAATTGCTGCACCTGCTTCAATGTTTAAAGAAGCTCCTGTTTCTGCTGATGCATTGCTATATGGTAACAACATACTACAAGCTAGTGTAAGCATTGTTACTAAAGCAATGAATCTTTTGCAAAACATACCTTTCACGTCTGTTACCCCCAATATCTATGTACTCACATAACCGTTATTCTAACATAATCAAAAAAAAATAGACAGAGATATCAAATCTCCGTCTATTTGTATATCAGACATTATAATGAGTAGTTTGGAGCCTCTTTTGTAATTTGTACGTGATGAGGGTGGCTTTCACGTAAACCAGCACCTGACATACGAATGAATTGTGCATTCTCACGTAAGAATTCTAAATTCTGCGCTCCGCAATATCCCATACCGGCACGTAATCCACCAACTAATTGATGAACTGTATCTGCTAAAGGTCCTTTATATGGTACTCGACCTTCAATACCTTCTGGAACAAGTTTTTTATTTCCTTCTTGGAAGTAACGGTCTTTACTTCCTTTTTCCATCGCTCCGACAGAACCCATACCACGATATACTTTAAATTGACGACCTTGGTAAATTTCAGTCTCTCCAGGGCTTTCAGCAACACCAGCAAACATACTACCTAGCATAACAACGTGTGCTCCTGCTGCTAAAGCTTTTACCATGTCACCAGAGTACTTAACACCACCATCAGCAATAACCGGAATACCGTGTTTACGAGCTTCTGTTGCACAATCATAAACTGCTGTTAATTGTGGTACACCCACGCCAGCTACAACGCGTGTCGTACAAATAGAGCCTGGTCCAATACCAACTTTAACTACGTTTGCACCTGCTTCAATTAATGCTTTCGTTGCTTCAGCAGTAGCAACATTTCCAGCGATAATATTTAGTGATGGATATTTCGCACGAACTTCTTTTACTTTATCAATAACACCTTGAGAATGTCCATGAGCTGTATCGAGTACGATTGCATCTACGCTAGCTTTTACTAATGCGTCGATACGAAGCATAGCATCAGCCGTTACACCAACCGCTGCTCCAACTAATAAGCGTCCTTGCTTATCCTTCGCAGAATTTGGGAATTCAATTACTTTTTCAATATCTTTTATTGTAATCAGCCCTTGTAATACACCGTTGTTATCAACGAGAGGGAGTTTTTCAATTTTGTACTTTTGTAGGATCTTTTCAGCTTCTTCCAGCGTTGTACCAACTG
Source organism: Bacillus sp. 16GRE42 (assembly GCF_019837435.1). Classification (NCBI taxonomy): domain Bacteria; kingdom Bacillati; phylum Bacillota; class Bacilli; order Caryophanales; family Bacillaceae; genus Bacillus; species Bacillus sp. 16GRE42. The sequence goes on along the minus strand of NZ_JADAXF010000014.1, from coordinate 1,612 downwards.
GAGCTGTAATTAGCTTTTCTTTTGTCATTACGTCGGAAATTTTGATTGAGTAGTCTTGGATAAAACGCATATCACGGTTTGTAATAATACCAACTAATTTTCGCTCGTCTAAATTATTTACAACCGGTACACCTGAGATACGGTATTTTCCCATAAGATGCTCTGCATCATACACTTGATGTTCTGGAGTTAAAAAGAAAGGATCTGAAATAACGCCACTTTCAGAACGTTTTACTTTATCAACTTGCTCCGCTTGTTGTTCAATAGACATGTTTTTATGAATAATTCCTAAACCGCCTTGACGAGCCATTGCAATAGCCATATCAGCTTCTGTTACTGTATCCATTCCTGCACTAATTAACGGGATATTTAACTGTAAGCTTTCAGATAAAACTGTTTTAACACTTACTTCTCTTGGTAGTACATCTGACTTTGCTGGTACAAGTAATACGTCATCAAAAGTCAAACCTTCTTTAACAAATTTAGATTCCCACATAATTGTTCCCCCCATGATACCAGAAATTATTATTAGTAGCTTATCAATTGGTTAAAATACTGTCAAGGACGTATATATATGTTAGAATTTTTAGACAATAAAAGGAGCGTAATATATGCATCAAACACATTGTACTTGGCAGCAATTAAGTTTCTTCTTTTCATCTCAAAATGTACAACGTTATCTTGCCCGTTGCTATGAAAAATCCTCCATACAAGATGCTGAAAAAAAAAGTTTCGAAAATTGTTATCCCTTTATTTATTACTTAGAACACGGGAAAAACTATTATGAATTATATAAGGTAGCCCCATTTTCCATTCAGCCAATGTTATTGTTTTATGGAATGAGCCAACTTTTTAAAGCCTGCTTACTAACTATTGATCCTAACTATCCAGAATCCACTACTGTTTTAGCTCATGGTGTTACGACTCGTAAACGAAAAAAACAGGGGTATCAATTTTTAGAAGATGAGGTGAAGGTGCAAAAAAATGGATTATTTACTCATATTGCAGAACAGCTGTTTCACATGAAACACTTAGAAGCAGAGAAGTTTAACATGTTAGATCTAATGGGAAATATTCCTGAATTACAAAATTTATTTCGCTATAGTCAAAGAGGGGCCACATTATATAAAATCGATTCAACAAATACAAATGAACTTTCCTTTTCGGTCAACATACTAGATCGACTCCATATGACTACAGAAAGATTTTCACGTTACATTGAATCAACTTGTAAACATTTATCCATACAACATGTTCCCGGGAAAACGAGCGGATCGAATTTGCTTTTTACAGCTCCTATCCAATCGTGGAATCCTATATATAGTACGCCCTTATACTACGAATATCTTGCTGATGCTTATTACTTACCAATTACAACTGACCCGAGAAATCCTAAACCAGTATTACCTGAACTTCTTGTTCATTATTTATTGCTCTACAATTTAAGTATGATTTCTAGATATGAAACAGATTGGTGGTATGATTTACTTGGGAGCTATGGTTCTGAAGATTACCCATTTATTTATCAATTTCTTACTATTTCTGCTCAAAAAATCCCTTACTATATTTCATCTTTTTTACTAACAGGACCAGGCCTATTCCATGGGAAATA
>NZ_JADAXF010000013.1:0-15486 GCF_019837435.1 Bacillus sp. 16GRE42 | reverse complement strand
CTTGGTCGCTCATTTGCGACCCCCTTATGTTAACATCTTCATGTTTCAATGTCAACTAAGTTTTTCATTTCGTTTGCCACGTTCTGCGTTATTGCATCGGCGACTTGTTCTATATTACACCTCTATACTCTAATCGTCAACATATTTTTCTAAAAAAATATAAAAAGGCTTATTTCTTTTAAAATAAACCTTTTTATCAAATATCATTCTATTCATTTATTATTTTTCTATAATTGGTAACGAAACGATAAACTGAATAATACCATCCTCATATTCCGCTCGAATACTGCCACCTTGCAACTCAACAATACTTTTCGCAATCGCTAATCCAAGTCCCGATCCTTCTGTTACTCTACTTCTAGATTGATCCTTCTTATAAAATCGTTCAAACAAACTCCCTAACTCTTCTCTCGTAAACTCTTCACTATGATTCGCAATTACAATTTGTATATCCCGGCGCTGCCTTTGAAGAGAAACTTTTATCTCCCCATCATCTTTACTATACTTAATCGCGTTCATTAATAAATTATCAAACACACGAACCATCTTTTCCGAATCAACCGCTGCATAGGCACGTTCCTCAGGAAACTTCTTAACAAACGTAAGTCCATGCTCTTCTGCTTGCGGTACTAACTCTTCTATTAATTGCTCCAATAACTCATTTATACAAACCTCTTGTTTTTCTAATATAACTTGCTCATTTGTTAACTTCGTATACTCAAATAAATCTTCTATTAAATTCTTTAACTGCTCCGACTTCGCAAAAGCAATTCTCGTATACTCATCATGTTGTTCTTTATTTTCATATTTAGAATCTCGAAGTAATCGCAAGTAACCCATTATAGAAGTCAGTGGTGTACGTAAATCGTGTGACACATTCGTAATAAGCTCATTCTTTTGCTTCTCTAATTTACGTTCCTTTTCTATATTATTCATAAGCTCTTCCGCCATATTATTAATATTCTCAGTTAAAGACGCAATCTCATCTTCACCTTTTTTCTCAATACGATACGCTAAATTTCCTTTTTCTATTTCCTTTACACCTTGCGCCATCGCTTCAATTTGCTTCATCTTTCTCTTTGTTATATAGAAGAAAGAGAAAATAAATACAAGTACACCTATGAAAAATGGAAACGGTCCTTCTTGCGTATCATATATTACTTCACCTTCCGGAATGCCACTAACAAACATGTATAAATTCTTATCTTCTATTGTAATAGGTGCAAAAGCTATAAATTCTTTTCTTGTACTTTCAAATTCTTTTCTACCATTCATATAATTAATCGCAAACGATGATGCATTACGAATTGTATTATGCAAATCAATTTGTTCTTCTTGCGCCTGCTTCGTCTTATATAAAACTTTTCCACTCTCGTCAGTAACCAACACTTTTAAAGCTCTAGAGTTTTGTTCTAAATTTTGATTCTCTATTTCAATCATACTTGATATAGCTTCTAATTTATTTTCATGAACTGAACTATTTGCCACACTTTGGGCTTGTTGATTAATTTGCTCCATACCAGACCGATAATCGATTGTCGCCTGCCGATTCGCATTCTCAAAAAAAGGTGCTGCTGCTTTTGCTGACAAAATCCCTAACAACGCACAAGCAGTAAACGCAGTAATAAGTTGAATGCGTACACTCCGCTTCACCCTCTTCACTAGCTTTTCAATTAATTCTCTAGTTTTCCTAATATAAGTAAATGGATTAAATATCTTTTTCAATCTTATATCCCACTCCCCATACAGTTTTTATATATCTAGGCTTCCTTGGATTCTCCTCAATCTTCTCACGCACTTTCCGAATATGAACCATTACCGTGTTATCCGACTGGAAAGATCTTTCATTCCAAACCTTTTCATAAATTTGTTCCGCACTAAAGACCATACCCGGGTTACGAGCTAGTAATTCTAAAATTGAAAATTCCCTCGGTGTCAATTTCACTTCTTCTCCATCCACAATAACTTTATGGGTTGAAATGTTTATTTTCATCTCTCCAATTTCTAACTCGTCCTCATTTTGAATAGCAAAACCATTCATCTTCATATAACGACGTAACTGAGATTTAATTCTTGCGATTAACTCTAACGGATTAAATGGTTTCGTTACGTAATCATCTGCACCTGTAGTTAATCCTAAAATCTTGTCCATATCTTGCGTTTTCGCCGAAAGCATAATAATCGGCATTTCTTTCGATTCTCTTACTTTCATACACATATGAATACCATCTACTTTCGGCATCATAATATCCAATACGACTAGATGCACTTCATTTTCTTCTAATAGGCGTAATCCTTCTTCACCATCTCCTGCTTGCAATACTTTATATCCTTCATTCTTTAAATAGATTGTAATTAAATTTCGAATTTCTTTTTCATCATCTACGACAAGTATTGTTTCGTGTGCCACAATATCTCCCCCATCACTTTTTTAATCCCTAACTTCTATTATAGGAAAACTTCTGAAGAAAAACGCTCGGAAATCCTTAAGATTTTCTGAAGACGCAAAAAAGGTCTAGACTCCCCTTAAGTCTAGACCTTTCAAAAAACCCCTTTTATTTACGAACGTAGATGAAATATAGTACGAATAACACTCCCATAACATACATAATTGGATGAATCTCTTTACGACGACCACTTACTACCATTGTAATTGGATAGAAGATAAACCCGATTGCAATCCCTGTCGCAATACTATACGTAAGTGGCATTGAAATGATTGTAAAGAATGCTGGTACTGCAATCTCGAACTTCTTCCAATCAATTTCGCCTAAAGATGAAACCATTAAGATTCCTACAATAATTAAAGCTGGTGCCGTTACAGCTGGTGTTACAACGCTTAATAATGGCGAGAAGAATAGTGCCAGTAAGAAGAACCCTGCTGTTACAACTGCTGTAAATCCAGAACGTCCACCCGCTGCTACCCCAGCAGAAGATTCAATGTAAGACGTTGTTGTTGATGTACCTAAGATTGCACCGATTACAGTTGCAATCGCATCTGCAAATAATGCTTTTCCTGCACGTGGTAATTTATTGTTCTTCATTAATCCAGCTTGATTCGCAACCGCTACAAGTGTACCTGCTGTATCAAAGAAATCGATGAAGAAGAACGTTATAATAACAATCACCATTTGAACAGTGAAAATATCTCCGAAGTGAGTTAACGCCACACCGAACGTTGGTTCTAGACTCGGTATTGCTCCCACTACCGCTTTCGGAGTATCAATTAATCCTGTCGCTACTCCTAAGATTGCTGTAAGAATCATACCGTAGAAAACTGCACCATTTATTTTCTTAATCATGAAGATGATTGTCGTAACAACCCCGAAGATTGCTAGTAACGTTGTGCCCTTTGTTAAATCCCCCAACCCAACAAGAACAGCATCATTTTTCACGATAATTCCGGCATTTTGGAATCCAAGGAAGGCAATGAACAATCCGATACCTGCCGCTACTGCAAACTTTAACTCTGTTGGAATTGCATTAATGATTTTTTCACGAATACCTGAAGCTGTAAGAATAATAAAGATAATACCTGACATTAATGTTCCAGCAATTGCTGTTTGCCACGGAATACCCATCGTTAACACTGCCGTATAAGCAAAGAACGCGTTAATTCCCATACCCGGCGCCAAAGCAATCGGATACTTCGCGAAGATCCCCATAATTAACGAACCAATCGCTGCTGCTAATGCTGTAGCAACGAATACTGCACCTGGATCCATTCCTGTACCTGCTGGTAACCCTTTAACATTTCCAAGTGACAGCGTAGCAGGATTGACAAATAATACATAAGCCATAGATAAAAATGTCGTTAAACCTGCTATGAACTCTGTTTTATAATTTGTACCGAGTTCATCAAACTGAAAATAGCGTTTCATCTTACGTTTCCCCCGTTATATGATTACTCGCCGTAATCTCCCTAGCCCTCTTTTATCTATTAAAAATAAAAAAGGCTTCCATTGCATATACATGGAAGCGTTCTATGAATAAAGACAAGTTTCCCCTCATCTTTATCTAAACGCCTCGTAGTCAAGCCATTTACGGTAGCTAGGTAGAAACTTTCGGGCCATATCCCCGATATTATACGACGGCATAATATTCACTTTTCGTTTGAATTACATACTCATATTAACTCGAGGAGGTGGTTTTGTCAATTTAAAAACGAACATTTTTATAAACTTTTATAATTTCGTTCGTATTAAGGGTGAAAATACAAAAGATCCATCTATGCATGAGCAATAGATGGATCTTTTTTTATAATATTATTCCCACTCAATAGTTGCTGGTGGCTTGCTTGTTATATCATACACGATACGGTTAACGTGTTTTACTTCGTTTACGATACGTACAGAGATTTTCTCTAATACGTCCCAAGGGATACGTGCCCAGTCAGCTGTCATACCATCGATAGAAGTTACTGCGCGGATACCTACTGTGTAATCGTAAGTACGCTCGTCACCCATAACACCTACACTACGCATACCAGGAAGCGCAGTGAAGTATTGCCAAACTTCGCGGTCTAAGCCTGCTTTAATAATTTCTTCACGTAAAATCGCATCAGATTCACGAACGATTTCTAATTTCTCTTCTGTGATTTCACCTAATACACGAATACCAAGACCAGGGCCTGGGAATGGTTGACGCCATACGATTTCATCAGGAATTCCTAATTCTGATCCTAATACACGTACTTCATCTTTAAATAACGTGTTTAAAGGCTCGATTAATTTGAACTGCATGTCTTCTGGAAGACCACCAACGTTATGGTGAGATTTAATTGTTTGTGCAGTTGCTGTACCACTCTCAACGATATCTGTATAAAGTGTACCTTGTGCTAGGAAGTCCATACCTTGTAATTTAGAAGCTTCATCATCAAATACGTAAATGAATTCATTACCGATTATTTTACGTTTTTGCTCTGGATCTTCTACACCTTTTAACTTGTTCATGAAGCGTTCTTGTGCATCCACTTTAATAACGTTCATGTGGAAGCCTTCGCTGAATGTTTTCATAACGCCTTCTGCTTCACCTTTACGAAGTAAACCGTGGTCAACGAAAATACATGTTAATTGGTCGCCGATTGCTTTATGAATTAATACTGCTACAACAGAAGAGTCTACACCGCCGCTAAGTGCGCATAGTACTTTTTTGTCTCCAACAGTTTCACGGATTTTCTCTAATTCTACTTCGATAAAGTTCTCCATGTTCCATCCTTCAGAACAACCACATGCGCCGAATACGAAGTTTTTAATTAAATCGTTACCGTGCTCAGAGTGACGTACTTCTGGGTGGAATTGTACACCGTATAAGTTTTGCTCTTCATTGCTCATACCAGCAATCGGACAAGACTCACTTGTCGCATCTACTACGAATCCTTCAGGTAAACCAGTTACTAAGTCGCCATGGCTCATCCATACAACTTGCTCTTCTGGAAGGTTCGTATATAATTTTGATTCGTTCTCTACTTTAAGAACAGCTTTTCCGTACTCACGGTGGTTTGCACGTTCTACTTTCCCACCGAAGTGTTGCGTCATAAGCTGCATACCGTAACAAATACCGAAGATCGGTAATCCTAGTTCAAAGATTTTTTCATCACAATGTAATGCGCCTTCACCGTATACACTATTTGGTCCACCAGAGAAGATAATCCCTTTTGGATTCATTGCTTTAATTTCTTCTGCAGTAATTGTATGTGGATGAAGTTCACTGTATACACCGAACTCACGAATTCGACGTGCTATTAACTGATTGTACTGACTCCCAAAATCTAAAACGATAATTGTATCATGCTGCTTCTTCAAAATAATCACCCCAACGTTAGTTCTCGTATATAAATATTTTTACCAATTAGGCAAAAAGCATTACTAATATAATAAAAAAAGCCAGTCCTCCGCCTCTAGTCTCATAACAAAGAAAAGGCAGGGGTCTGGCTTTATAAAGAAAGATAGTCTTCCGCTCTTTATAAATATAAGACGCACTGCCTTCATAGTCAGGTTGTTTACGGTAACCCGGTAGAGACTCTCAAACCATATCATCGAGGATATATGAAGGATTGTTTTATATTATCTTCCTAGATTCTAACAATGAAGTATCGATATGGTCAAGAGAGAAAGCGACAAAATTCTACAGAAATTAATTTCCTTTTCTAAAAAACATAAAAAAACATCCATTTCTATATAGAAATGGATGTTTTTCGGGCAAACGGAATTACATCATTCCGCCCATACCGCCCATGCCCATGCCGCCCATGTCAGGCATTGCTGGTGCATTTGGTTCTGGCTTGTCAGCTACTACAGCTTCAGTCGTTAAGAACATAGCTGCAACAGATGCTGCGTTTTGAAGTGCAGAGCGAGTTACTTTAGCTGGATCTACGATACCAGTTTCAAGCATGTTAACCCACTCGCCAGTAGCTGCGTTGAAACCAACGCCTACTTTTTCGCCTTTTAGACGCTCTACAACTACAGATCCTTCTAGACCAGCGTTGATTGCGATTTGACGAACTGGCTCTTCTAGTGCGCGAAGTACGATGTTGATACCTGTTGCTTCGTCGCCTTCAGCTACGATAGAAGCTACTTTCGTGTATACGTTCATAAGTGAAGTACCACCACCTGCAACGATACCTTCTTCTACTGCTGCACGAGTTGAGTTAAGTGCATCTTCAATACGAAGTTTGCGCTCTTTTAACTCAGTTTCAGTTGCTGCACCTACTTTAATTACTGCTACGCCACCTGCAAGTTTTGCAAGACGCTCTTGTAATTTTTCACGATCGAATTCAGAAGTAGTTTCTTCTAATTGCGCGCGGATTTGGCCAATGCGAGCTTCGATTTGTTGTGAATTTCCGATACCTTCAACTACAGTTGTGTTTTCTTTCGTTACAACAACTTTACCAGCGCGTCCTAAAGATTCAATTGTAGCAGATTTTAAGTCACGACCTAATTCTTCAGTGATTACTTCGCCACCAGTTAAGATTGCGATATCTTCTAGCATTGCTTTACGACGGTCACCAAATCCAGGAGCTTTAACAGCTACTACATTGAATGTACCACGAAGTTTGTTCACTACTAATGTAGCTAAAGCTTCGCCTTCTACGTCTTCAGCGATGATAAGAAGTGGTTTACCTTGTTGTACCACTTGCTCTAATACTGGTAAGATTTCTTGGATGTTAGAAATCTTCTTATCAGTAATTAAGATGTATGGGTTATCAAGAACTGCTTCCATTTTGTCAGAATCAGTAATCATGTAAGGAGATGCATATCCACGATCAAATTGCATACCTTCTACTACGTCTAATTCTGTTGTAAATCCTTTAGATTCTTCTAAAGTAATAACGCCGTCGTTACCAACGCGCTCCATTGCTTCAGCGATTAATTGACCAACTTCTTCGTCAGCCGCAGAAATAGCAGCTACTTGTGCGATAGAAGATTTACCTTCGATTGGTTTAGAAATCTCTTTTAATTCTGCGATTGCAGCAGTAACAGCTTTTTCGATACCTTTACGAAGACCCATTGGGTTCGCACCAGCTGTTACGTTTTTAAGACCTTCACGAATCATAGCTTGTGCTAATACAGTTGCAGTTGTCGTTCCGTCACCAGCTACATCATTTGTTTTGCTAGCAACTTCTGCTACTAATTTTGCACCCATGTTTTCGAATGCATCTTCTAATTCGATTTCTTTTGCAATTGTTACACCGTCATTTGTAATAAGTGGTGAACCGAATTTTTTCTCAAGTACAACGTTACGACCTTTTGGTCCAAGCGTTACTTTTACTGCGTTTGCAAGAGTGTCGACACCGCGAAGCATCGAACGACGTGCTTCTTCACTAAATTTAATATCTTTTGCCATAATAATTGACCCCCTTGATTTTTTTAAGATTTATATAATTAACCGATAACTGCTAAAATGTCACTTTCACGTAAAATCAAGTAGTCAGTACCTTCATATTTCACTTCAGTACCTGCATATTTTGAGAAGATGATAAGATCACCTGCAGCTACCTCTAAAGCAACACGCTCACCATTTTCAAGCACTCGACCAGTACCTACTGCAATAACTTTACCCTCTTGTGGTTTTTCTTTTGCAGTGTCTGGTAATACAATACCACTTGCTGTTTTTTCTTCTGCTTGAACAAGCTCAATTACAACGCGATCACCTAATGGCTTTAGCATGAACAATAACCTCCTCATTTTGTTATGTAAATTTTATTTATTAGCACTCAAGTCACTCGAGTGCTAACACACTTATAATAATAAATAATCTCAATTTCTTTTGCAAGTAAAAAAATCATAATTTTTTCGCAAATTAAGCTATACACTTTTCTATATAGAGTCCCTCTTCTTCTACCTTTACCATATGAATCGTTGTTTCCACTACTCGTATGTTACAATATGAAAGGACACCCTAAGTTGTTTTCGCTATACACACAACTTTCTCCTGTCTTCTATTATAATTTCAAATAAGGATTTACGAAAAAAACATAATTTAAGTGAAGTTTATATCGTAGGTAGCATACTTACATGTTATCCTACCTTATCTCATACACTAGAGTTAGAAAGGATGGTTAAACCATTTGAAAAAACAATATTGGTGGGTTATCGTTACATACATTTTAATGCAGTTATCATCCATTGCTGGATTACCACTTCTGCTGAAAACTGGACTTTATGATAACAGGGGATTTACTAGAGAAGAGAAATTTCAATTCATAACTGGCCACTGGGCAATCATTAGCTTCTTTATTGCATTATGTATCGTACTTTGGTTACTTAGAACAGATATTCGTGACAGACGTTTAGATACAATGCGCTCTACTGTTCCAGCTACGATTGGTTGGATTTTTATCGGGTTCTTCCTAGCATTTTTCTCACAAAGTATTGCCGGTATGATAGAAATGCGTGTATTAGGAATTAAACCTGGATCAGAAAATACAGCAAGACTTATGGATATCGCAAGAACGACACCTTGGTTCCTTATCGTCATCTCTATAATAGGACCTATTTTGGAAGAAATCGTATTTAGAAAAATTTTATTTGGTACACTTTATAAGAAGTTTAACTTCTTTATCGCTGCTATCATTAGTTCTCTTGTATTCGCAGCAATTCATTTTGATTTCACTCACTTATTGGTATACACTTCTATGGGACTCGTATTCGCCTTTTTATATGTAAAAACGAAGCGTATTATCGTCCCTATCGCAGCTCATGTTGCAATGAATACATTAGTTGCAGTTGCTCAAGTTTTAATGAGCAATGAACAAATTCAAGAAATGATTAAAGAAGCTGAAAAAATGCAAGGCTTTATCGGAGGATTTTTAGTATGAGGAACTCACCATTGTTCATGGCTGCATTGTACTTCCTTCTAGGATGTATCTTTACACGCTTCGCCATTACGAACGTAACAGATACAATCTGGAATATGTGGACGATACTATTTGCAGTTATGGCAACAATTGATTTTAATTTGGCACTTCGCCTTATATTAGTTAAATTCACAAAGAAAAAACAATAATAAAACGCAGAGGTCGCTTCCTCTGCGTTTTATTGTGGATAATTCTTTAAAAAGTAAACGAGTGTTTGTAACTCTACCGCTAAATCAATATGGTGAATTCTTATATTATCTGACACATTTAAGCGCGCTGGTGTGAAATTTAAAATACCATGCACGTTCGTTTCTGCCAATCTATCTGCTACAGATTGTGCTACTGTAGCGGGTACTGTTAATATTGCCACTTGTATATCAGTTGATAAACGTTCTTCTAATTCATCTAAATGATATACAGGAATGCCCCCGATTTCTGTCCCGACTTTCTCTTCACTAACATCAAACGCCATTTCAATTTTTGTATTATTGTTTTTCGTGAAATTATAATGTAAGAAAGCGGTCCCTAAATTACCTACTCCAATAAGTGCTACACGTGTTATATCATCTTGGTCGAGTGTTTCACGGAAAAATGATAATAAATAATTTACGTTATATCCATAACCTTTTTTCCCTAACGCTCCAAAATACGAAAAATCTCTTCGAATCGTTGCGGAATCAACTTTTACCGCTTCGCTCAATTCGGCTGATGAAACACGTTGCTTACCAGAAAGAGATAAGTTTTGGATAAATCGATAGTATAGAGGCAATCGTTTGGCAGTGGCCTGTGGAATTTTTTGCTGCTCCATATAACCTCTCCTCTCTTCCTATCTTTATTCATATACTTGAATCAAATACAGAAGTTTAGCACTCATGAATTTCCCTGTATAATAAAGAGAAGAAGTATTCTCTCTTTATTTTAAACTATACACTATTTTTAGTATGATTGAGAAATATAAACATGGCAAAGTTAAGAAATTATTTGAGGTGAAAACATTGATTTTATTACAAGTAAACGCGCTTACGAAATTATACGGTGCAGAAACGATTCTTGCAAACATAAAATTAGAAGTTCAAACGAAAGATCGTATCGCATTAGTCGGACGAAATGGGGCCGGAAAATCTACATTATTAAAAATAATAGCTGGTGAGCTATCTCATGATGGTGGCGAAATTATAAAACCAAAAGATGTCTCAATCGGATATTTAGCTCAAAATACCGGGTTAGAAACGTCTTTAACAATTTGGGATGAAATGTTAACCGTCTTTACACACTTGCAGCAAATGGAGACAAAACTTCGAAGGCTAGAGCAAGAGATGGGAAAAGAAGAAAACTTTTCAAACGAGGCTACATATGAAAGATTATTAGCTGATTATGACCAATTGCAATTAGATTATAAAGATCAAGGTGGATATCAATATGAAGCAGATATTCGCTCGATTTTAAGTGGTCTTGGCTTCCCAGTTGAAACGCACCAGACGACGATTTCTACATTAAGTGGTGGACAAAAAACACGATTAGCTCTCGGTAAATTATTATTAACGAAACCAGACCTACTTATTTTGGACGAGCCTACAAACCATTTAGACATCGAAACATTAACATGGCTTGAACAATATTTACAAGGCTATCCTGGCGCAATACTAATCGTTTCCCATGACCGTTATTTCTTAGATAAACTCGTTACACAAGTATATGAAATTTCGAATAAAGAAAGCAGACGATTTGTTGGTAACTACAGTAAATATTTAGACTTAAAATCAGCATTATACGAGCAAGACATGAAACGTTATGAAAAACAACAAGATGAAATCGCTAAGCTTGAGGATTTCGTTCAAAAAAATATAGCTCGCGCATCTACGACAAAACGTGCGCAAAGCCGTCGTAAACAATTAGATAAAATGGAATTATTGACTAGACCATTAGGTGATTCTAAGTCAGCATCCTTCCACTTCGATATCGAAAAACAAAGTGGAAATGATGTTTTACAAGTAAAGGATGCAACTATCGGCTATGATGATGATCCGATTATTGAACATGTAACTATGCGCTTAACTCGTGAGGATAGCGTTGCTTTAGTTGGTCCAAACGGAATTGGGAAATCCACATTATTAAAATCACTTGTGAATAAGTTACCACTATTAAATGGTCATGTTTCTTTCGGATCCAATGTATCTGTTGGTTATTATGATCAAGAACAAGCAAATTTAACATCTTCTAAGCGAGTTTTAAATGAGTTATGGGATGAATATCCATTGCAGCCCGAAAAAGAAATTCGCACGATATTAGGTAACTTCTTATTCACAGGGGATGATGTACTAAAACCAGTATCTTCTCTTAGTGGTGGACAAAAAGCTCGATTAGCTCTTGCAAAACTTATGATGCAAAAATCGAATTTATTAATTCTCGATGAACCTACGAACCATCTTGATTTAAATAGTAAAGAAATTTTGGAGAATGCTTTAATTGATTATCCAGGCACCCTTCTATTTGTTTCACATGACCGCTACTTTATTAATCGTGTAACGACGACCGTTGTTGAGTTGTCAACAGAAGGTGCACAAGAGTATTTAGGCGATTACGATTACTATGTGGAGAAGAAAAATGAAATGATTGAACGCGCAGCATTTGAACAACAAGAGCAGCAAGAAAACCAAGCACCTGTTCAAAAAACTGTAGCTCAAGAAAAATTAAATTATCTCGAAGAAAAAGAGCGTAAACAATTAGAACGTCAACGCACTCGAAAAATTGAGGAACTAGAACAAAATATTGTAGAATTTGAAGAAGAAATTGCTACGTTAGAAGATCAACTTTGCTTACCAGAAATATACGCAGATTATGAAAAGGCTAGTGAAATTACAACGAAAAAGCAAACACTACAAGAGCAACTTGATGCTTGTATGGCAGAATGGGAAGAATTACATTTATAAGAGTATGAATAAGAAGGATGTCTCATAAGTCGGGATTTTTGACTATGCGACATCCTTTTTATCTTCTAGCTGGGGTATAAACGATTCGACAAGACATACCGATTTACCGACAAAGTTTGACAACGTTGGCTCGCCCCTATAATAAGGGCACATTTCAAAATGTTTTTTAGAGATATCTTCTTGCGATTTATTTCCCAAAAAAGAATACATTCAAAGGTCAGACTTCACCTACTTTATCCACAGGTTTATACACATATCCACCTTTATAAAATAAACTCCAAAATAACTTTTCCACATTATCCACAATACCCAAAAAAGTTATCAACATTTTATATACACAATAAAACCCATATTATCAACAGATAATATGGGTTTTATCCACAAGCTGTGGTTAATTTTGTGCATAACTATGCTTCAATATCTAATCCTGGATTTGCATTTAAAGCTAATGTAGCACGTTTTCCTTGTTCATATGCAATTGTACCTGCGGCTGCAATCATCGCTGCATTATCGGTACATAAAGATAGTGGAGGAATAATTAGCTCAATATTTTCTTTTGTCGCAAATTCCGCTTCCAAACGTGCGCGAAGTCCTTTATTCGCAGCTACTCCACCAGCAAGAAGAAGTTGCTTTACGTTATATGCTTCTGCTGCACGAGATGCTTTCGTTACAAGCACATCTATTACACTTTCTTGGAAACTTGCCGCTAAATCTTCCGGTGCAATTTCTATCCCGCGTTGTTTTGCGTTATGCACAGTGTTGATAACTGCTGATTTCAATCCACTAAAACTGAAATCATACGAATCAGGTTCTAGCCATGCACGAGGCAAATCGATTGTCGGTTCCCCTTCATGTGCAAGGCGATCAATATGAGGACCACCTGGATATGGCATGGATAACGTTCGAGCTACTTTATCATATGCCTCTCCAGCTGCATCATCTCTTGTTTCACCAATCACTTCGAATGAACCATGTTCTTTCATATAAACAAGCTCCGTATGTCCACCAGATACAACAAGTGATAGTAGTGGGAATTGAACTTCTTTCACTAAACGGTTCGCATAAATGTGCCCAGCGATATGATGAACACCCACTAAAGGAATATCATGTGCAAAAGCCACTGCTTTCGCTGCATTTACCCCTATTAAAAGCGCTCCTACTAAACCAGGTCCTTCTGTTACAGCAATTGCATCAATATCATCAAATGTGATATTTGCTTCTTTTAAAGCTTCTTCTAACACAACTGTAATTTCTTCTACATGATGACGAGATGCAATCTCTGGTACAACTCCGCCAAAACGTTTATGACTTTCAATTTGTGATGCAACGACATTCGCAATAATTTCCGTTCCATTTTTAACAACTGCTACTGCTGTTTCATCACAACTTGTTTCAATACCAAGTATAATCGTATTTTTTTCCATTATATATTCACCCACATTACGAGACCATCTTCCTGATTGTCTGCATAGTATCGTTTACGAATTCCACCATTTTGAAATCCGTATTTTCTGTATAACTGTTTTGCTACTTCATTTGATACACGTACTTCAAGTGTCATCGTTTTTACTCCTAAATCTTTCGCTTCGGAAATAACTTCTTTCAATAAAGCATCCCCTAGCTTTTGACCTCTGTATTCTGGCAAAATAGCTACATTTGTTATATGTGATTCATCAATAATTATCCACAATCCACAATACCCAATTACACGACCATCTTTTTCTAGCACAACATAATGTGCATGTTCATTCGTCGTTAACTCACGGTGAAAGGCATCTGCAGTCCAAGGAGTTGAAAAAGACGCTTCTTCAATAGCTACAATTTGAGCGATATCACCGAGTTCCATCTTTCTAAATACCATATCCATCTTCTGCAAGCTCCTACTTGTTTTGACTTTCTAACCACTTTGTTTCGGCTTCAGCTAAACGAAGATAACTAGGAACAAATGAATGTACGTCTTGTTCCTCTTTTTGTAATCCTAAGAACGCCAACTCACTTGGTCTTGGGTTATTTTTAGTAAAAGGAGCAAATACAGCTTGATTGCCTAAATGTTCTATTATTGTTTCTTTGTGCAATTTAACATCGTTACCAATAAATAAAACCGGCTTTCCTTTATCTTTTAACATTTGCAACCAGTCTACAATAAGGATGATTCGGTCTTCTTCTATAGAAGTTAAATGCTCTCCTTCATATGTATATAACCCAGTATAAATTTGTCCGCGTCTTCCATCAAATAAAGGACAGATTAATCCATCAAAATTAGCACCGTTTGCAGCCACTACTTCTAAACTTGATACACCTACAATTGGTATTTGAAGTGACCAAGCTAATGTTTTTGCAGCTGTCACACCTATACGAACACCTGTATATGATCCAGGTCCAGCAGCTACAACGATTTTAGTTAATTCTTTCGGTTTTACACCACATTCTTTTAACAATTTCTCTACAGCTGGCATAAGACGTACAGAATGGTTTTTTGTTAAGTTTGTAATGATTTCCCCAATTACGTTTCCTTCCTCAATAAGGGATACACCCATTACGTAATTTGAAGTATCAATTGCTAGTACTTTCATCTTGTAATAGCTCCTCACATAATCTAATATATCGATCTCCAATTGGCTCGAGTACAATTTTCCTTGTATCATCTCCAGCATGGAATAAACTAATTTGTAACTTCTCATTTGGTAAAAATGCTTCTATTAAATGAGCCCATTCTACTACGGTAATTCCTTCACCGTAGAAATACTCATCAAAACCTAAGTCCTCTTCACTTTCTGCTAAGCGATACACGTCCATATGATATAGTGGCAATCTCCCTTTATATTCTTTAATAATATTAAAGGTAGGACTATTTACAACTCTTTTCACTTCAAGACCTTTTGCTAGTCCTTTTGTAAAAGTTGTCTTACCAGCCCCTAGATCTCCTTCTAAAATAATTACATCTTGTGACCCGACAAGTCCACCTAGTTTTTCTGATAATCTTTGTGTTTCCTCAGAAGAGTTTGTTGTTATTTCATATTTACTCACAGACTTCACCTACTTTACTCACAATGTTCTCTGCTCTTTATTATACAGGTTTTGAATATATAAAAAAGTCCTTAGGAGTTTTCCTAAGGATAGTTTGACTGTCTTTATTAGTTTTTTGTTAAAACAAATAAAAAAATACGAAACAACATGTTTCGTTCTTTTCTTTATATA
>NZ_JADAXF010000012.1:0-48239 GCF_019837435.1 Bacillus sp. 16GRE42 | reverse complement strand
CTGTTTTCAAACAGTACGAAAAAAGAAGTAATGGTAATACAAACACGTTGCCCAAGGGTTAATCATATTATATAAGAGATGGATGTATATTTTTCTGAAAATTGTTAAGGAATAGAAGTATAAAATATGTCCATTTGAATAGGGAGGGAAGGTTATGAAAGTACAAAATGAAGTTTGTATTGTTTGTGAGACAGAAAGAAAAGAAGGGATATATGTTTATAATAATTTAATATGTTATGAATGTGAAAAGGATATGGTGAATACGGAGACAAATGATCCGAAGTATATATATTATTTAAAGCAGCTTCGGAAATTAGAAGTATCATATTTTTAAATAGGCATATGCCTATTATTTTTTTTGTTCTGTATAATAGAGGGAGAATGAAATAATAAGGAAGAGATATAGATGAATCAAAATCGCATACCTTTATATGAGGCATTAACAGAGTTTAAAGAAAGAGGGCCGTTATCCTTTCATGTTCCAGGTCATAAAAATGGTTTAAACTTCCCTCAGGAAGCTGTAGGGGAGTTTAAAGATATACTATCTATCGATGTAACTGAGTTGTCAGGATTAGATGATTTACATAGTCCGTTTGAATGTATAGATGAGGCACAACAGTTATTAGCTGATGTATATGGAGTGAAAAAAAGTTATTTTTTAATTAATGGTTCAACAGTAGGGAATCTAGCAATGATTTTGTCTTGTTGTGGGGAACATGATATTGTTCTTGTACAAAGAAATTGTCATAAATCAATTATTAATGGTTTAAAATTAGCGGGCGCAAATCCAATTTTTTTAGATCCATGGATTGATGAAGCTTATAATGTACCAGTGGGAATTCATGATGAAATTATTAAGGAAGCAATTGAAAAATATCCAAATGCTAAAGCACTCATTTTAACGCATCCTAATTATTATGGAATGGGGATGGATCTAGAGGCAAGCATCGCTTATGCACATGCACATAAAATCCCCGTTTTAGTAGATGAAGCACATGGAGCCCATTTTTGTTTAGGAGGGGCATTTCCAAAGTCAGCATTAGCATATGGTGCAGATATTGTAGTTCATTCTGCACATAAAACATTACCCGCGATGACAATGGGATCCTATTTACATATAAATAGTCGCTTAGTGAAAGAAGAAAAAGTTTCTACCTATTTAAGTATGCTACAATCTAGTAGTCCATCGTATCCAATTATGACTTCTCTTGATATTGCACGTTTTACAATAGCACGTATAAAAGAAAAGGGACATGATGAAATTGTCGAGTTTTTACGGGGATTTAAAGACGAATTGTGTTCTATTCCACAAATAGCTATTTTACAGTATCCATTACAAGATGAGTTAAAGGTTACTGTACAGACACGTTGTCAGTTATCAGGATACGAATTACAGTCTGTATTTGAAAAGGTCGGTATATATACAGAAATGGCGGATCCATATAATGTCCTATTTATTTTGCCCTTGCAAGTAAATAAGGAATATATGAAGGCTATAGAGATGATCCGAGGGGCATTGCAATATTATGAGGTGAAAGACAAGAAGGAATCTATTCGTTATACTTATAAAGGAGAATTTTCTCCTTTACCGTATACATATAAACAACTGGAAGGATATGAAACAAAAGTAGTATCTGTAGAAGAAGCAGTTGGGATGATAGCGGCAGAAATGGTAATTCCGTACCCACCTGGAATTCCATTAATTATGTATGGGGAAAGAATTACTTCAGAACATAAAGAGCAAATTATGTATTTAGAGCAATCAGGCGCTCGTTTTCAAGGTAGCACGAAATATATGAAAGTGTATGATATAGAAAGTAGGTTTTAGAATGAAGGGATTATTTGTAACAATTGAAGGTCCAGAAGGTTCGGGTAAAACAACGTTAATTAAAAGTTTATTGCCGTACTTTGAACAAAAAGAACAAAAGGTAATGGCGACGAGAGAACCAGGTGGTATTGCAATTTCAGAGGATATTAGAACAATTTTACATAAACAAGAATATACGATGATGGAAGCACGTACAGAGGCGCTTCTGTATGCTGCTGCACGTAGACAACATTTGGTGGAAAAGGTTATGCCGGCACTTAACGAGGACTACCTTGTATTATGTGATCGTTTTATAGACAGCTCTTTAGCGTATCAAGGATATGCAAGAGGGTTAGGTATGGATAAAGTATTTGAAATAAATCGTTTCGCAACAGAGGACTGTATGCCTAGTTTAACGATTTACCTAGACATTGAACCAGAGATTGGTTTAGCTCGCATTGAAAAAGATGCAGGACGTGAAGTGAATCGATTAGATATGGAAGATATCTCTTTCCATAAACGTGTCCGTGAAGGGTATTTACAAGTTGTAGAACGTTTCTCAGATCGTATTGTATTGGTAAATGCTGATCAACCAATGGAAAAACTTATAGAAGAAGTTGTTCAGATTATAGAAGATAAATTGTTATAATAGAAGGAAAGAATGAAATAAGTGAGGTATGTATTATGACGAAGACGTGGGAGCAGCTTTCTGCTATACAACCCATCGGTGTAAAAATGTTGATGAATAGCATTGCAAAAGAGCGTATATCCCACGCTTACTTGTTAGAGGGAGGGAAAGGGACTGGAAAGTTTGCAACGGCAATTCAAATGGCAAAGAGTTTCCTATGTTCTGGGCGGAATGGGGTAGAGCCTTGTCATGTATGTACAAATTGTAAGCGAATTGATTCAGGTAACCACCCTAACTTACATATTGTAAAACCAGACGGATTATCTATTAAGAAGCAGCAAATTCATGATTTACAAGAAGAGTTTTCAAAAACAGGATTAGAAGCAAATAAAAAAGTATATATTATTGAGCACGCAGATCGTATGACAGCAAATGCAGCGAATACACTTTTAAAATTTTTAGAAGAACCAAGTAGTGATACAACAGCTATTTTACTTACTGAACAAAGTCATCAAATTTTAAATACGATTTTATCTCGCTGTCAAGTTGTTACATTTAGACCGTTACCTACGGAATCTTTAATTAGAAGATTACAGGATGAAGGTATTACGGCATCTTTATCGACACTTGCTGCGCAACTCACGAATAGTTTTGATGAAGCTTTAGCTTTATGTAGTGATGAATGGTTTGCACAAGCACGAGCTTTAGTGATAAAATTATGTGAAGCGCTCGAAAAGGATAAAGCCTCTATTTTTTTTGTACAAGAAAAATGGGGAAAACACTTTGGAGAGAAAGAACAATTACAGCAAGGTTTAGATATGTTGCTCCTTATTTATAAGGATTTATTATATGTTCAACTTGGAGAAGAAGATCGTCTTGTTTTTCATGAGCAGAAAGAGTTGTTTGAATCTTTCTCCTATGCTCAGAAGCGCATTGTATCAGCTCTCTTTAATATATTAGAGGCAAAAAATAGAATCAACGCTAATGTAAATGCGCAGCTTGTGTTCGAACAGTTAGTGTTGCGGTTGCAGGAGGGATGACCGTTTTGTATGATGTAGTAGGTGTTCGCTTTAAGAAGGCCGGAAAGGTGTATTACTTCGATCCGAATCAGTTCGATATCTCTGAAAATGAGTTTGTAATTGTAGAAACAGTAAGAGGTATTGAGTACGGAAAAGTAGTTATTACCAAAAAGCAAGTTGATGAAAACGACGTTGTATTACCGCTAAAAAAGGTTATTCGTATTGCAAATGAAAATGATCGTACCATTGTTGAAGAGAACAAACATGCTGCGAAAGAAGCATATCAAGTTTGTCAGCAAAAGGTAGTAGAGCATAATCTTGATATGAAACTTGTAGATGTAGAGTATACGTTCGATCGCAATAAGATTATTTTCTACTTTACTGCGGATGGTCGGATTGATTTCCGCGAACTAGTGAAGGACTTAGCGGCAATTTTTAGGACAAGAATTGAACTAAGACAAATTGGTGTTCGTGATGAAGCGAAGATGCTTGGTGGTATTGGTCCATGTGGTCGTATGCTTTGTTGTTCTACTTTTTTAGGAGATTTTGAACCTGTATCCATTAAGATGGCAAAGGATCAAAATTTATCATTAAATCCTGCAAAAATCTCTGGTTTATGTGGTCGCTTAATGTGTTGCTTAAAATATGAGAATGATGAATATGAGGCAGCAAAGGAACAACTTCCTGATTTAGATCAACGTATACAAACCCCGCATGGTACTGGCCGTGTTATCGGATTAAATATTTTAGAAAGATTAATTCAAGTGGAACTAGTAGACAAGGAACGGATAGTAGAATATACGTTAGATGAGTTAGTGAATAAAGGGGTCGTTTCGAGTCAAACCACAGATTAATGAGGTGGGTGCTTGTGGAGAAAAAAGATATTTTTGCATCGGTTTCTAGTATGGAAGAGCAAATTGGACATTTATACAAACAGTTGGGAGAATTAAAACAACATCTTGCAGAGTTGTTGGAAGAGAACCAACATATAAAAATGGAAAATGAAAATTTGCGACACCGCTTTGAAGAAGTGCAGATTAAAGAAAAACAAAAAACTCAAAAACGTAAAGAAGTGAAGCCGAAGACAACTGATATTGGCGAAGGCTACGATAATTTAGCAAGGCTATATCAAGAAGGTTTTCATATTTGTAATCTGCATTATGGAAGTGTACGTAAAGAGGGAGATTGTTTATTCTGCCTGTCATTTTTAAATAAAAAGTGAAATTACCTTTCCAATGATAATTGGAAAGGTAATTTTTTATACATGAGAGTAGAATGAAATATGTTTTTTATTAGTAGAAGATGAAATAGGGTAGGTTAAGTGTAAGAAAAGGAGTAACATATGAATTTATATGAAGATGAACGTTTAGATTACTTATTAGCGCAAGATATGAAGATTGTACAAAGCCCATCAGTATTCAATTTCTCGTTAGATGCTGTTTTACTTGCAGACTTTGCTTGGGTACCGATTCAAAAAGGTAATGTACTTGATTTGTGTACAGGTAACGCAGTTGTCCCCCTTTTATTAAGTACAAGAACAAAGGGAAACATTACAGGTGTAGAAATTCAAGAACGTTTATATGATATGGGAATCAGAAGCGTTCAATACAATAAGTTAGAAGAAAGAATTCACTTAATACATGGGGATTTGAAAGATATGCCGGAGAAACTTGGACGTCATCAATATGATGTAGTCACATGTAATCCCCCTTATTTTCAAACACCTGCAACTTCTGAGAAAAATATGAATGAACATTTAGCGATAGCTCGTCATGAAATTATGTGTACATTAGAGGATGTTGTATCTGCAAGTAGTCAATTAGTAAAGCAAGGTGGGAAAGTAGCATTTGTACATCGTCCAGGTCGTTTACTAGATATTGTTACATTAATGCGTAAATACAAAATTGAACCAAAGCGTGTAAGATTTGTTTATCCTAAGGCAGGGAAAGAAGCGAATACATTGTTAATTGAAGGAATTAAGGATGGAAACGCAGATTTGAAAATATTGCCCCCTCTTTTTGTATATGAAGAAAATAATGAATATACAAAGGAGATTCGTTCAATTTTATATGGAGAAGAATAAGCATTGTTTTTATGTAGTAGAGTGCTCTGACGGAAGTTATTATGCTGGATATACAAATCATATAGAGAAGCGGATTCAGACCCATAATAGTGGAAAAGGGGCTAGGTATACGCGTGCTAGACTTCCTGTTGTTTTAAAATACATAGAATTTCATGAAGATAAGCGTACAGCTATGCAAGCAGAGTATTATTTTAAGCAGTTAAATAGAAAACAAAAAGAAGAATATATGCAAAAAGGAGAACGCTATGTGGCAACAAAAAAGCTTTCAACAAAATGAAAAGGGAGTTTTATATTTAGTACCAACTCCTATTGGAAATTTAGAAGATATGACATTTCGTGCAATCCGAATTTTAAAAGAAGCTGATTTAATTGCTGCTGAAGATACGAGACAAACGAAAAAACTTTGTAATTATTTCGAAATTGAAACCCCTGTTATGAGTTACCATGAGCACAATAAGGAAGTAAGTGGGAAGAAAATATTAGGGAAGTTAGACGAAGGAAAGACTGTAGCACTTGTTAGTGATGCTGGTATGCCGTGTATTTCCGATCCAGGTTACGATATTGTTGTAGAGGCTGTAGCAGAACAGTATCATGTTATCCCGCTTCCTGGGGCAAATGCAGCCCTTACAGCATTAATTGCATCAGGTCTTGAAACAAAACAATTTTATTTCTATGGATTTTTACAAAGAAATAAAAAAGAAAGAAAAATGGAGTTAGAGAAGCTTCGTTATGTACAAACTACAATGATGTTTTATGAAGCGCCCCATCGTTTAGATGATACTTTAATCTCGATGCAAGAAGTGTTGGGAAATAGAGAAATTGTATTATGTCGAGAGTTAACGAAAAAATTCGAGGAATTTATTCGTGGAACAGTTGAGGAAGCAATTGAGTGGACGAAACAAAATGAAGTTCGTGGCGAGTTTTGTATTTTAGTAGCTGGTTCAACGGAAGAACCTGCCCCAGAAGAACAATGGTGGGAATCTATTTCGATATATGATCATATTGAACATTATATAAACGAAAAAGGTATGAATTCAAAAGAGGCAATAAAAACAGTCGCTAAAGATCGAGATTTGTCGAAACGCGATGTATATCAAATCTATCATGTCGATAAAAAATAAGCTTCTCATAATTGAGAAGCTTATTTTGCTGTTTCGATATAATCTTGAAGTTCGTTTAAGACTTGCTCAGCGCCTTCTTTGCTTAAGATAATTTTACCTTCAGCTAAAGATAGGTTACCATCAGATACTTCACCAGTTACTTGGCAAGTCATGTTTGGCTTATATTTTTTTAAGATGATTTTCTCGTCATCAACGTAGATTTCAAGAGCATCCTTTTCTGCAATACCTAAAGTACGGCGTAATTCGATTGGAATTACTACACGACCTAATTCATCAACTTTACGAACGATACCAGTAGATTTCATAATTCTTTTCCTCCTAAAGAAATAGTTTATAAGTTTCGAGTCTATTTTCTAGATTCGTCATTTTTCGACAAAATACCCTATGGACATATGATACCAATCATTTACATTTCCGTCAATTCTTTAATTCTATATTTTTTAAAAAGATTTATAGATTTCTTACTTCTTATATATAATAGAATGAGAGTAATTTCTACTATTATTTCACTTTATTTTCAGAAAAATTTATAGATTGTAAGTAAGGACTGTATATTTTCTTGAAATATGAGCAATAGATGATAAAGATACTAAGTATTAACTCGTTTTTATCAAGCATTAGCAAGCAGTAAGATTCTAAATTTAAAATTTGGCTGGAGCAAAGAAGTTAAGTTGGAGTCGGATTGGTGCGGGTTAATAATCCGCGGGAGTGAACAAAACCCCCACAGATTAAAGTTTCACTTTATATATAAGTTTTTGATATACTATTTATAAATACATATGAGGTTATCCGGGAGGTCCAAAACAATGACAGAGGAAAACAAATCCTTTTATATTACTACCCCAATTTATTATCCAAGTGGAAAATTACACATTGGACATGCTTATACAACAGTAGCAGGAGATGCGATGGCACGATATAAGCGTATGCAAGGATATAATGTTCATTATTTAACAGGAACTGATGAGCATGGACAGAAGATCCAAAAGAAAGCAGAAGAATTAAATGTTACACCACAAGCATATGTGGATAACATTGTTGCAGGAATCAAAGAGCTTTGGGAGAAGATGGATATCTCTTATGATGATTTTATTCGTACAACTGAAGATCGTCATAAAGATGTTGTTGAAAAAATCTTCAAGCAACTAGTAGATCAAGGTGATATTTATCTTGATGAATATGAAGGTTGGTATTCTGTACAAGATGAAACATTCTATACAGAACATCAATTAGTAGATCCAATTATGGAAGGTGAAAAAGTAGTTGGAGGAAAAAGCCCAGATAGTGGTCATGATGTAGAACTTGTTCGTGAAGAATCGTATTTCTTTAGAATGGGTAAATATGTCGATAGACTATTAAAATTCTATGAAGATAATCCACATTTCATTCAGCCAGAGTCTCGTAAGAATGAGATGATTAATAACTTCATTAAACCGGGCTTAGAAGATTTAGCTGTTTCTCGTACTTCATTTGACTGGGGAGTTCGTGTTCCAGGTAACCCGAAACACGTTATTTACGTATGGGTTGACGCATTATCTAACTACATTACAGCATTAGGTTATGGAACAGAAAATGAAGAGATGTATAAGAAATTCTGGCCAGCTGATGTGCATTTAGTTGGAAAAGAAATCGTTCGTTTCCATACAATTTATTGGCCAATCATTTTAATGGCATTAGATTTACCTCTTCCGAAAAAAATCTTTGCTCATGGTTGGATTTTAATGAAGGATGGAAAGATGAGTAAGTCAAAAGGAAACGTAGTAGATCCAGTTACTTTAATCGATCGTTACGGATTAGATGCATTACGTTATTACTTACTTCGTGAAGTTCCATTCGGATCTGATGGTGTATTCACACCAGAAGGATTTGTGGAGCGCATTAATTTCGATTTAGCAAATGACTTAGGTAACTTATTAAATCGTACAGTAGCTATGATTGATAAGTACTTTAACGGAGAAATCCCTGCATTTAAAGCAGATGTAACGGAATTCGATGAAACGTTAGTAACGTTTGCAAAAGATACATTGAAAAAAGTAGAAGAGGCAATGGAGAATATGGAATTCTCTGTAGCGCTAAGCTCAATTTGGCAATTGGTTAGCCGTGCAAATAAATATATTGATGAAACACAACCGTGGGTATTAGCGAAAGATGAGAATGATCGTGAAAAATTAGCTTCTGTAATGGCTCACTTAGCAGAAGTACTTCGTCAAACAGGTATTATGCTTATGCCGTTCTTAACGGTAGCACCAAGTAAGATGTTTGCTCAACTTGGACTTACTGAAGAGGCACATAAATCTTGGGGAAGCCTATCTACAATTGGCTGTATTCCAGCTGGAACAAAAGTAGAAAAAGGAAACCCGATTTTCCCTCGTTTAGAAATGGAAGTAGAAGTAGGCTACATTAAAGAACAAATGAAAAGCTCTGCTCCTAAAGTAGAAGAGAAAAAAGAAGAAGAACCGAAAGCAGAAGAAATTACAATTGATGATTTCTTTAAAGTAGAATTACGCGTAGCTGAAGTACTATCAGCTGAACCTGTGAAAAAAGCAGATAAGTTGTTAAAAATTCAGCTGGATTTAGGTACAGAAAAGCGTCAAGTTGTTTCAGGAATTGCAAAATTCTATTCGCCGGAAGACCTAAAAGGTAAAAAGGTTATTTGTGTAACAAACTTAAAACCTGTAAAATTACGCGGTGAATTATCACAAGGTATGATTTTAGCGGGTGAAGAGAATGGCGTGTTGTCATTAGCATCAATCGACCAAAATCTACCAAACGGTACGAAAATCAAGTAATTAAGACAAGAAAAGAGATGTTTCACGTGTAACATGTGTGAAGCGTCTTTTTTCTTTTTACATTCTCTACTTTTGCATTAAAATTATAGTATTGTTATCGTTAAGTTAGTAAAGAGCTTATTTTTTAGAATAAACTGGATTTCAATATAAAAGGAGTTATGTATTATGTTGTTTGATACACATTCACATTTGAATGCAGAGCAATTTGAAGAAGATTTGCAAGAGGTTATTGTACGAATGAAAGAAGTGGGAGTTACCTATACAGTTGTTGTTGGTTTTGATG
This sequence comes from Bacillus sp. 16GRE42, assembly GCF_019837435.1. NCBI lineage: Bacteria > Bacillati > Bacillota > Bacilli > Caryophanales > Bacillaceae > Bacillus > Bacillus sp. 16GRE42. The sequence goes on along the minus strand of NZ_JADAXF010000012.1, from coordinate 38,509 downwards.
AAGTAACGATAAAAAAGGCGATTGAATTAGCTGAAACTTATGATTTTATTTACGCTGCGGTAGGATGGCATCCAGTTGATGCAATTGACATGACAGAAGAACATTTAGCTTGGTTAGAAGAACTTGCTTCTCATCCTAAAGTCGTTGCACTTGGAGAGATGGGATTAGATTATCATTGGGATAAGTCTCCAAAAGAAATACAGAAGGAAGTATTCCGTAAACAAATTGCATTAGCCAAAAAGGTGAAATTGCCGATTATTATACATAACCGCGATGCAACTCAAGATATTGTTGATATTCTAGAAGAAGAGAATGCAGCTGAAGTGGGAGGCATTATGCATTGTTTTAGTGGCAGCGTAGAAGTAGCAGAGCGATGTGTTGATATGAACTTTTTAATTTCGTTAGGCGGACCAGTTACATTTAAAAATGCTAAGAAACCGAAAGAAGTTGCTATGGAGATTCCATTAGAGAAATTGTTAATAGAGACGGATTGTCCATATTTAACACCACATCCATTTCGAGGAAAACGAAATGAACCAAGTTATGTAAAACTCGTAGCAGAAGAAATTGCGAATTTAAAAGGAATTTCTTATGAGGAAGTAGCAGAAATAACAACAAAAAATGCAAAAGCTTTATTTGGTGTTGAATAAAAAGGAGTGGGAGAACCCATTCTTTTTTATTTTTGTGAAAAAATAAGGGCGAATGAGGAAGTGTTACAATAAGAAGAGAGAACAAAGTTTTGGACATTCTATTTTTTAAAATGTAAGAATGGGGAAAATAATAATGGAAAAGTCGTCATTTTTTTGTTTTACTAAGTAGAGACGAAACGAGTGTGGAGGCAAGCATGAAAATTAAAGAGATTATCGTTGTAGAAGGTAAAGATGATACAGTTGCGATTAAGCGTGCTGTTGATGCGGATACAATTGAAACGAACGGTTCAGCAATCGGTGATCATGTTATTGAGCAAGTTAAATTAGCGCTGCAAAAACGGGGCGTTATTATTTTCACAGATCCGGATTATCCTGGAGAGCGTATTCGAAAAATTATTTCTGATAAGGTGCCTGGATGTAAACATGCCTTTTTACCGAAGGAAGAAGCACTTGCCAAAAGGAAAAAGGGTGTCGGGATTGAACATGCTTCTAATGAATCAATTCGCCGTGCTTTAGAGAATATACATGAAGAAATGGAAGCTTACACAAGTGAAATTAGTTGGAGCGATTTAGTCGATGCAGGCTTAGTGGGCGGAGAAATGGCAAAGAGTCGCAGAGAAAGAATGGGTAAGCTATTAAAGATTGGTTATACAAACGCAAAACAGTTACATAAACGTTTACAAATGTTTCAAGTTTCAAAAGAATCGTTTGCAGAAGCTTATAAGCAAGTCATACAGGAGGAAAGAAAATGAAGGATATCGCAACGCCAAATCGTACGAAAGACATTGTTGAAAAGTATGGATTTTCATTCAAAAAAAGTTTAGGACAAAATTTTTTAATTGATACGAACGTATTAAATCGTATTGTCGATCACGCTGAAATTGGTTCAGAAAGTGGTGCAATTGAAATTGGACCAGGTATCGGTGCGTTAACAGAACAATTAGCGAAGCGTGCTAAAAAAGTAGTGGCTTTTGAAATTGATCAGAGATTATTACCGATTTTAGATGAGACGTTAGCTCCATATAACAACGTTACAGTTATAAATAAAGACGTACTAAAGGCAGATGTACATGAGGTGTTTAGTGAGCAATTTGAGGAAGGGCAAGATGTAATGGTAGTAGCGAACTTACCGTACTATATTACAACGCCAATTTTATTTAAATTGCTGGAAGAGAAATTACCGGTTCGTGGATTTGTTGTTATGATGCAAAAAGAAGTTGGAGATCGTTTAGCTGCTAAACCTGGAACGAAAGAGTATGGTTCTTTATCCATTGCTATTCAGTATTATACAGAGGTAGAAACAGTTATGACTGTACCACGTACAGTGTTTGTGCCACAACCAAATGTTGATTCTGCGATTATTCGTCTCCTAAAGCGCCCGAAACCAGTTGTAGAAGTAACAGATGAGACATTCTTCTTTGAAGTAGTACGAGCAAGTTTTGCACAGCGTCGTAAAACTTTAATGAATAATTTATCAAATAATTTAAACGGTTTCCCGAAAGATAAAGAGTTGTTGGATCGAATTTTAACAGAAGTAGGAATTGATCCAAAACGAAGAGGCGAAACGCTATCTATCGAGGAGTTTGCAACATTAAGTAATGCATTAGTTCTTCATAAATTGTCATAAGAATAGAAAAGGGACAGTTCAACTTGAACTGTCCCTTTTGTCACCTTTCCGCTCCTACATTCATACTTTAAAAACAGGTAAGATGGCCTAACGAGTTTGGAGGTAGGAGAATGGCTTTACATGTTGGAGAATTAGTGGAACGATATTCTCATAATAGGGATATCCTTTTTCGTATTATAGAAATAAAAGGCGAGATAGCTATATTATTTGGAGAGGAAATTAGACTGGTGGCAGATGCACCACTTGAAGATTTAATTAGTATAGATCAACGAGAGCATAAAAAAAGAGCGAAGCGTGAGAAAGAAACGATGGAGCGTACGTATCGTTTGTTTCAACAAGATTATGTATTAATGAAACAAAGGCATGAACACACTTCAACGGGTGGATATACAAGTGAGGTGAATTATTTTCAAATGCCAGGACGTGTATTGCATATAGATGGGGACCCGTTATATTTGCGCAAGTGCTTAGACTTATATAATAAAATTGGTGTTCCTGTACAAGGTATTCATTGTAAAGAAACAGAGATGCATGAAAAGGTAGTAGATTTAATAGATCATTTTCGTCCGGACATTTTAGTTATTACGGGGCACGATGCATATACAAAATCAAAAGGGGTAAAGGGAGATTTAGCAGCATATAGACATTCAAGGCATTTTGTACAGGCTGTTCGAGAAGTGAGAAAAAAATATCCATCATTGGATCAACTCGTTATTTTTGCCGGGGCATGCCAATCACACTTTGAAGCATTAATTCGAGCGGGTGCTAATTTTGCTAGTTCACCATCTAGAATTAATATTCACGCACTAGATCCTGTATATGTGGTTGGTAAAATTAGTTTTACGTCGTTTATGGAAAGAGTAAATGTATGGGATGTTGTACGTAATACGATTACCGGCGAAAAGGGACTTGGCGGGATTGAGACGAAGGGGATTTTACGAACTGGATTACCCTTTCAACATTATGAAGAATAAGCAAGGTACATATGTATCTTGCTTTTTTGTATGGAAAGGATTTAAATCAGCTTGGATAAAAAGAGACAAGAACGCGCAGACTACATAATGATACTTTTACAATATAGTATTTCTTCTATCTATTTGAACGCATGATGCTTTTATAACGATATTGTCTGTGAGTTGCGGTTAATAATTGGGATAGATATATCGTGTTTTAAGTGTGCAATCTAAATTACAGCGAGGTGTAACGAAGTATATGTCAAAACGTTTAGATGAAATTAAAAGCGAATTAGATCACCATCTTGGACAGAGACTGATGTTAAAGGCAAATAGTGGGAGAAGAAAAACAGTAGAACAATCAGGTGTACTTGCAGAAACGTACCGTTCTGTTTTTGTTGTACAATTGGATCAGCAAGAAGATGCGTTGCAACGTGTATCATATAGCTATGCGGATGTTTTAACAGAGACAGTAGAGTTAACGTTTTATGGTGAACCTCATAATGAAGTAATTTTATAATTCATGTATCGTTACATATATTCCCACAAATGAAAAGCTATATTATTTTGCATACTAATTATACCGTAGCAAAATAAGGAGGGACTCTGCATTGAGTAGACGAAGAGGTGTCATGTCAAATCAATTTAAAGAAGAGCTTGCAAAAGAGCTAGGCTTTTATGATGTTGTTCAGAAAGAAGGCTGGGGCGGAATTCGTGCGAAAGATGCTGGTAACATGGTGAAACGTGCTATAGAAATTGCAGAACAGCAATTAATGAAACAAAACCAGTAGTTGTAAGATACTTTCTATGCTACGGTAGCCGAGGAGTGATTCCTCGGCTTTTTGTACTCGAAAAGGTGCCATCATTTTACATAAGTAGTTTCATTCTGAATGCTTTTCGTTATAATTAGGGAAGTGTCATCGTCTTACTATAAATTTATGGTAAAATAAACGATAAAAGATTGAGTACATAGAGTGGGTGAATAGATTGAAGCTACTAGTGAAAGCACCAGCAAAGATTAATCTGTCGTTAGATGTACTGGGAAAAAGACAAGACGGATATCATGAAGTGAAAATGATTATGACAACAATTGATTTAGCGGATCGTTTAGAACTAATGGAATTAGCAGAAGACCGTATTGAAATTTTATCCCATAATCGGTATGTCCCAGACGACCAAAGAAATTTAGCTTATCAAGCAGCGAAATTATTAAAAGAGAAGTTTAATGTGAAAAAAGGCGTATCTATTACTATTGAAAAAACGATTCCAGTAGCAGCTGGATTAGCAGGTGGAAGTAGTGATGCAGCAGCGACATTACGTGGCCTTAATAAATTATGGAATTTAGGGCTTACAATTGATCAGTTAGCAGAGCTTGGCGCAAAAATTGGATCAGATGTATCGTTTTGTGTATATGGTGGGACAGCAATTGCCACTGGAAGAGGAGAGCAAATTGAGCACATAAAAACTCCGCCTTCTTGTTGGGTTATTTTGGCGAAACCCCATATTGGTGTATCTACTGCTGATGTGTATGGAAATTTAAAGTTAAATCGAGTTACACATCCAAATGTAGATAAAATGGTTAACGTCATAAATGCTGGGGACTACAAAGGGATTTGTGATACTGTTGGTAATGTTTTAGAAGATGTAACGTTTGCGATGCATCCTGAAGTTGCACGTATTAAGGCACAGATGAAGCGATTTGGGGCGGATGCCGTATTAATGAGTGGAAGTGGCCCAACTGTATTTGGTCTTGTGCACCATGATTCGCGAATGCATCGTATATATAATGGATTAAAAGGATTTTGTGAACAAGTATACGCAGTACGTTTATTAGGAGAGCGAGAAACGCTTGAATAAAGACGTATAATACGTTATGATTTGTTTAGAATATTCGTGATTTGAGGTGAGAGTATGAAAATTAGACGAAGTACAAGATTAGTCGATATGACGTATTACTTGTTACAAAACCCTCGTCAGCTAGTTTCTCTCACTTTTTTTGCTGAAAGGTATCAATCAGCTAAGTCTTCCATTAGTGAAGATTTAGTTATTATTAAGCAAACGTTTGAACAACAAGGGGTCGGCACATTGCAAACGGTACCAGGAGCAGCAGGAGGAGTGAAATATATACCATATATAAGTGAGGAAGAGGCAGATCTAATTATTAGTGAGCTTTGTAGCTTATTTGAAAATCCAGGTCGTATTTTGCCTGGTGGTTACTTATATATGACAGATCTTTTAAGTAATCCTCGCCATATTAATGGCGCAGGTCGTTTGTTTGCTTCTGTTTTTGCTAGGCAACCAATTGATGCGGTTATGACGGTGGCAACGAAGGGGATTCCACTTGCTTATGCGGTGGCAAATTACTTAGATGTACCGGTAGTAATTGCAAGGAAAGATAATAAGGTAACAGAAGGTCCAACTGTTAGTATTAACTATGTATCAGGTTCTTCTAAGCGAATTCAAACAATGACGTTAGCAAAGCGTAGCCTTCCAGAGGGATCAAATGTTTTAATTATTGATGACTTCATGAAAGCTGGCGGGACAATTCAAGGTATGATGAGTATGTTAGAAGAGTTTAAGGCTAATGTTGTTGGTATTGGTGTATTAGTAGAATCCACGGATATTGAAGAACGACTAATTAATAATTTTGTATCATTAATTCGTCTATCAGAAGTTGATGTGAAAGAAAAAGCGATTCAAGTGGAAAAGGGAAATTATTCACTGGCACCATTTGATGAAGGGCTTGTAGAGGCTGAGTAAAAAGGTAAAGCAGATCGCTTTATCTTTTTTTTATTCTATTTATAAATTATAAAATAGATGGACAAACTGCTTTTCGTGCACTATTTTTAAAGAGTAAAAATAAATAATAAAAGGGTGAAAAAATATGAAAGTTGTTCAAACAAGCAATGCACCACAAGCAATTGGACCATATTCACAAGGGATTATTGTAAATAATATGTTTTACAGTTCAGGACAAATTCCGTTAACTGCAAGTGGAGAGCTTGTAGCAGGAGACGTGACAGTACAAACAGAGCAAGTATTTCAAAATTTACAAGCGGTATTAGAAGAAGCAGGTGCTTCATTTGATACAGTAGTAAAAACAACAGTATTCTTAAAAGATATGGATGATTTTAATGCTGTTAATGAAGTATACGGCTCTTATTTCTCTACTCATAAGCCAGCGCGTTCTTGTGTGCAAGTAGCAAAATTACCGAAAGATGTTTCGATTGAAATCGAAGTAATTGCCCTAGTTAAGTAATCTTTTGTAAGCGATAACCTCCACTAATCTCTATATTCAATTACATTAAAAATTTTTATCTTAAAAATTTTTAAAAAATTAAAGGGAAAATAGAAAATTTGTGGAATTTATACAAATATATCGCTTATTTAGAAAAGGGTGGTGAACACAAGATGGAAGTGACTGACGTAAGATTACGCCGCGTAAACACAGAAGGCCGCATGAGAGCAATTGCCTCTATTACTCTAGACCATGAATTTGTTGTTCATGATATTCGTGTAATTGATGGTAATAATGGATTATTTGTAGCAATGCCAAGTAAACGTACTCCAGATGGAGAATTCCGTGACATTGCACATCCAATTAATTCTAATACACGCTCTAAAATTCAAGATGCGGTTTTAACAGAGTATCATCGTTTAGGCGAGTTAGAAGAGGTTGAGTTTGAAGAAGCGGGTGCTTCGTAAAATTCGAATGAAAAGGGCTTTTTAAAGAAATCCCTATAATTTTGCAACAAACTCCTGTAAGCATTTACAGGGGTTTGTTTTTTTGTGGTTTTATCTATTTTTCGCACGGAAAATTCTGAATTCTTCAAAGTGAAGAGGAAAACTTCTAATTTTTTCAAAATCATTTTAAATAGTATAGCTTATTTCTTAAAAAAGATACTAAAGAGTAAAACATCGTATAAGAATTATGGTAAAATTTAATAGTTAAAATGTGTTTCTTGAAATATATGATGATTTAGGATAATATCGTTAATGGATAAATAGGTTGCGATGGAGGGTCTATATGTCAAACAGATTTGCAGTGATTCTAGCTGCAGGCAAAGGCACACGTATGAAGTCTAAGCTATACAAAGTGCTTCATCCTGTATGTGGAAAACCTATGGTACAACATGTTGTCGATCAAGTAACGCAATTAGGATTGCAGAAACTTGTAACAGTCGTAGGACATGGTGCTGAAATGGTACAAGAACAGCTAGGAAACGTAAGTGAGTTTGCATTACAAGCAGAACAACTTGGTACAGCACATGCTGTAGATCAAGCTGCAAGTGTACTTGCAAACGAAGAAGGAACAACTTTAGTTATTTGTGGTGATACGCCGCTAATAACTGCTGAAACGATGGAATCATTGCTTCAGCAACATAAAGAGGCAGGGGCAATGGCAACGGTGCTAACAGCTTACATAGAAGAACCTGCTGGATATGGTCGTATCGTTCGTAATGAGAATGGTCATGTTGAAAAGATTGTTGAGCATAAGGATGCAAATGAGAAAGAATTAGCTATTAAAGAAATCAATACAGGTACGTATTGTTTTGATAATAAAGCTTTATTCGCCTCACTTTCTAAAGTTTCAAATGATAACGTACAAGGTGAATATTACCTGCCAGATGTTATTGAGATTTTAAAAAATGAAGGTCATATCGTATCAGCTTATCAAACAGAGCACTTCGATGAAACGTTAGGTGTTAACGACAGAGTCGCTCTATCGCAAGCGGAAATTATTATGAAAAACCGTATCAACCGAAAGAACATGGTAAATGGTGTTACAATTATTGATCCAAGTAACACGTATATTTCTGCTGATGCGATTATCGGTAGTGATACAGTTCTTCATCCAGGAACAATTATTGAGGGGAATACTGTAATTGGTTCTGATTGTGAAATTGGACCGCATACAGTAATTCGCGATAGTGAAATTGGAGATCGTACAACAATTCGTCAATCTACTGTACATGATAGTAAACTTGGTACAGAAGTATCGGTTGGTCCATTTGCACATATTCGCCCAGATTCAGTTATTGGAGATGAAGTACGCGTTGGAAACTTCGTGGAAATCAAAAAAACTGTTTTTGGTAATAGAAGTAAAGCTTCACACTTAAGTTATATCGGGGATGCACAAGTTGGAGAAGACGTGAATCTTGGTTGTGGTTCAATTACGGTGAACTATGACGGTAAGAATAAATTCAAAACTGTGATTGGTAATGGGGTATTTATTGGATGTAATTCAAACCTTGTTGCTCCTGTAACAGTTGAAGATGGTGCTTATGTGGCAGCAGGCTCTACAATTACAGAGAATGTTCCATCAAAAGCATTATCTGTAGCACGTGCACGTCAAGTTAACAAAGAAGACTATGTTGATCAATTGCTGAATAAGAAAAAATCATAATGTGGAGGGTTAATCTAGATGTCGACTCAATATCTAAATTCTAATTTGAAAGTATTCTCTTTAAACTCTAATAAGGAACTTGCTGAGCAAATTGCAAAGCACATTGGAGTAGGACTAGGAAAATGTTCTGTTGATCGTTTTAGTGATGGAGAAGTTCAAATTAACATTGAAGAAAGTATCCGTGGTTGCGATGTATTCATTATTCAATCTACAAGCTTCCCAGTAAACGAACATATCATGGAATTACTTATTATGATCGATGCATTAAAGCGTGCATCTGCAAAAACAATTAATATTGTTATTCCTTACTATGGTTATGCGCGTCAAGACCGTAAAGCGCGTTCTCGTGAACCAATTACATCGAAACTTGTAGCAAACTTGCTTGAAACAGCAGGTGCAACTCGTGTAATCACTCTAGATTTACATGCTCCACAAATTCAAGGATTCTTTGATATCCCAATCGACCACCTAATGGGTGTACCGATCCTTTCAGATTACTTTGAAACAAAAGGTCTTAAAGATATCGTAATCGTGTCACCTGACCACGGTGGGGTAACTCGTGCTAGAAAAATGGCAGATCGTCTAAAAGCACCAATCGCTATTATTGATAAGCGTCGCCCTCGTCCGAACGTATCAGAGGTAATGAACATTATCGGTAATATTGAAGGTAAAACAGCAATTTTAATTGATGACATCATTGATACAGCTGGTACAATTACATTAGCAGCAAACGCTCTTGTTGAGAACGGTGCTTCTGAAGTATATGCTTGCTGTACACACCCAGTATTATCTGGTCCAGCAATTGAGCGTATCCAAAATTCAAATATTAAAGAGTTAGTTGTAACCAACTCTATCGTATTACCAGAAGAGAAGAAAATCGACAAAGTACATGAACTTTCAGTTGCTCCACTAATCGGAGAAGCAATCATTCGTGTATACGAAGAAGAATCTGTAAGTGTATTATTCAATTAATTGGATAGAATGAGACGTAACCAAGATTGGTTACGTCTTTTCGTATCGAAAAAAGAAAGTAGTGGTACAAGAATGAAATTGATAGTAGGACTTGGGAACCCGGGTAGAGAATATGAATTAACAAGGCATAATATTGGATTTATGGCGATTGATGAACTTGCAAAGCGTTGGAATATTTCTTTGAATGAACAAAAATTTAAAGGAATATTTGGTGCAGGATTTGTTAATGGAGAAAAAGTAATCTTATTAAAGCCACTTACATATATGAATTTATCTGGGGAAAGTATTCGACCACTCATGGATTACTATAAAATTGATGTTGAAGACTTCGTTGTTCTGTACGATGATTTAGACATCCCTGTAGGTAAATTACGCCTTCGTATGAAAGGTAGTGCTGGTGGACATAATGGTGTGAAATCAACAATTTCACATTTAGGAACACAAGAGTTTCAACGTATCCGCATGGGAATTGATCGTCCGAAAAATGGCATGAAGGTAGTAGATTACGTATTAGGACGTTTTACATCGGAAGAAATTCCTGATGTGAGTCATTCTATTGAAAAAGCAGCGGATGCATGTGAAGAATGGTTAAATAAACCTTTTCTTCAAATCATGAATACCTTCAATAGTTAAGGGTATGATTGGGAATATTTTGTCTTATTTTTACCCATACTAGTAGTAATTGGATTTTTAGGAGGCTAGTATGGAAGGTTATTATTATTGCAGACATTGCGGGATTAATGTAGGCTCCGTTACTGCAGAAAAAGTGTATAGCGACGTTTTATTTCAACTAACAGAGCAAGAAGTAGTAGAGATGATTCATTTTCATGAGAATGGAAATATATATATAAAAACGATTTGTGAATCGTGTCAAGAAACGCTCGCATCTTATCCTGAGTATTATGAATATGAAAAATTTCTGCAATAAAATGTTGTCGCTTTGGCATGTCCAAAGCATTTTTCTGTTTTCTTTTTCCAAAATATTTGCATAAAATATAGTGGCTTGCTCTTTATGTTGAGAGGGGTTTTGAAAATGATAGGTTTATTAGAGCAATTTTATAAAAATGAAGAGATCCAATCGGTTATTAATGGACTAGAAGATGGTTTAAAAGAACAACTTGTATCAGGTATGGCAACCTCTTCTCGTTCGTTATTAATGGCGGCCTTATATAAAAAAACAAAAAAATCACAACTTATTGTGACGCATAATTTATATCAAGCACAAAAAGTGCATGAAGATTTAGTGGCGTTACTTGGTGAAAAAGATGTGTGGTTATACCCAGTAAATGAATTGATAGCATCAGAAATTGGTGTTGCAAGCCCAGAATTGAAGGCGCAACGTATTGAAGTATTGAATCGTTTAGCGGCAGGAGAGAACGGGATTATTGTAGCGCCAGTTGCAGGACTACGCAGATTTTTACCAATGAAAGAGTTGTGGAAGCAAAGGCAAATCGAAATCAATCTAGGGCAAGAGATTGATTTAGATACATTCTTGCATACTTTACATCATATTGGTTATGAGCGTAAGTCGATGGTAGAAGCTCCTGGGGAATTCAGTTTGCGTGGGGGAATATTAGATATTTACCCATTAACTGAAGAGTTACCATTTCGTATTGAATTTTTCGATACAGAAGTTGATTCTATTCGATTATTTGATGTGGATGAACAGCGCTCTCAAGATAAAAAAGAAAGTGTTAGATTTGGTCCAGCAACAGAGTTTTTATTTTCACAGGAAGAATTGAAGTCGGGAATTGAGCATCTTGAGGAAGGCTTGACTAAGACGATGCAAAAACTTTCCGATGATAAATTGAAGACTACAGTGCTTGAAACGGTAAGTCATGAAATTGAGATGTTAAAAAACGGGCAAAGTATAGAACAGATGTTTAAATATTTATCTATTTTCTATAAAGAACCTGCTAGTCTTATAGATTATTTACCAGAAGATGGTATTGTGGTTTTAGATGAGATTTCCCGTATTCAAGAAACAGCATCACATCTTGAAACAGAAGAGGCGGAATGGTATATATCACTTCTTGGTGAGGGAATAATTATTCAAGATTTATCTTTCTCACACTCGTTTGAGGAATTTCTTCATCATAAAAAAAGAAGTTTTGTATATTTAACGTTATTCTTACGTCATATAGCACATACACATCCGCAAAACATTGTGAATGTGACATGTAAAACAATGCAAGATTTCCATGGGCAGATGCAGTTGTTGAAAACTGAAATTGATAGATGGAACGAAGGGCATTTTACGACTGTTGTGCTCGGCACAGATGATGAACGTGTAAAAAAACTACAACATATTTTAAGTGATTATGATATTGAGGCAGATATCGTAGAGGGCACAGACATATTATTGCCTGGAAGGTTACAAATTGCTGTAGGTGATTTACATGCAGGATTTGAAATGCCGATGCAAAAGCTTGTTGTTATTACTGAAAAAGAGCTTTTTCATAAGAAAGTTAAAAAATCACAACGTAAGCAGAAGTTATCTAATGCTGAACGTATTAAAAGTTATTCGGAATTAAAAGTTGGAGATTATGTAGTTCATGTAAATCATGGTATAGGTAAATTCTTAGGTATCGAGACATTAGAGATTAATGGTGTTCATAAAGATTACTTGAATATTAAATATCAAGGTAATGATAAGTTATACGTTCCAATTGAACAAATTGACCAAGTGCAGAAATATGTAGGATCTGAAGGTAAGGATCCAAAAGTTTATAAATTGGGCGGAAATGATTGGAAAAAGGTCAAAACGAAAGTTGAAAAATCTGTACAAGACATTGCGGATGACCTAATTAAACTATATGCTGAGCGCGAAGCTTCAAAGGGTTATGCATATACACCAGATACGGCAGAACAACAAGAATTTGAATCTTCTTTCCCATATCAAGAGACAGAGGATCAATTACGTTCTATTGAAGAGATTAAGAAAGATATGGAACGTGGACGTCCGATGGATAGGCTTCTTTGTGGTGATGTAGGATATGGAAAGACGGAAGTAGCTATCCGTGCGGCATTTAAGGCAATTATGGATGAAAAACAAGTTGCAATTTTAGTGCCGACAACGATCCTTGCACAACAACACTATGAAACAATTCGAGAGCGTTTTCAAGATTATCCAATCAATATAGGATTATTAAGTAGATTCCGTACGAGAAAACAGCAAAATGAAACAATTAAAGGCTTAAAAGATGGTACGGTAGATATCGTAATCGGAACGCATCGTATTTTATCTAAAGATGTTACTTATAAAGATTTAGGTCTTCTTATTATTGATGAAGAACAAAGGTTTGGTGTAACGCATAAAGAAAAAATTAAACAATTAAAAGCAAATGTTGACGTGTTAACATTAACGGCAACTCCGATTCCGCGTACACTCCATATGTCTATGCTTGGTGTGCGTGACTTATCTGTTATTGAGACACCACCAGAAAATCGTTTCCCAGTCCAAACGTATGTAGTAGAGTATAACCCAGCGTTAATGCGAGAAGCGATAGAACGAGAGCTTGCAAGAGGTGGGCAAATTTACTTCCTATATAATCGTGTGGAGGATATCGAAAGAAAAGCGGATGAAATTTCGATGTTAGTTCCAGACGCGCGTGTAACTTATGCGCATGGGAAAATGAACGAAGGTGAATTAGAGTCTGTTATGCTATCGTTTTTAGAAGGGCAGCATGATGTTCTTGTAAGTACAACAATTATTGAGACGGGTGTAGATATTCCGAATGTAAATACGTTAATTGTATTTGATGCAGATCGTATGGGACTATCGCAGCTGTATCAGCTTCGTGGTCGTGTTGGACGTTCTAATCGTGTTGCATATGCATACTTTGCATACAAACGAGATAAAGTGTTATCAGAAGTTGCAGAGAGGCGTCTGCAAGCCATTAAAGAGTTCACAGAGCTTGGGTCAGGTTTCAAAATTGCAATGAGAGACTTATCCATTCGTGGTGCAGGTAACTTGTTAGGAGCCGAACAGCATGGATTTATTGATTCTGTCGGATTTGATCTATATTCTCAAATGTTAAAAGATGCAATTGAACAGCGTAGAGGAACAGATGGGGTTGAAAATACAGTTAATGTTGAAATTGATTTAGAAGTAGATGCATATTTACCAGATGCTTATATTTCAGATAGTAAACAAAAGATTATGATGTATAAACAGTTTAGAGGTGTTTCTGCAATTGAGGATATTGAAGAGTTGCAGGAAGAGATGATAGATAGATTTGGTGATTATCCGCAAGAAGTTGGTTACTTATTGCAAATTGCAAATATTAAAGTATTGGCAATGAAAGAACAAATTGAGTTAATTAAGCAAAATAAATTTGAAGTGACAATTCTGTTCTCAGAACAAGCAAGTCAAAATATTGATGGCGGAAAATTATTCATGCTTGGAAATAGTTTTGGACGTATGATTGGTCTAGGAATGGAAGGATCGCAATTGAAAATCGTTATGAAAACAAATGGTTTAGAGACATCGAAGTGGTTAACAATTGCTGAAAATTTATTAAAAGGCCTGCCAGATGTAAAAAAAGAAGTCATAAATGCCTAATATAAGATAAAAAAATACAATTCGGCGTGCATAGAAGAACTAATGTGTAAAATACTATGTCTAACAGTTGGTGATTTTTACATGAACAGGTAAATTCACCACTTTGATCATCAGTAGAAAGTGAGGCAGCATTAGAATGAAAGCAACTGGAATCGTACGTCGAATTGATGATTTAGGTAGGGTAGTAATTCCGAAGGAAATTCGTAGAACTTTACGTATTCGAGAAGGAGACCCACTAGAAATATTTGTTGATCGCGATGGAGAAGTGATTTTGAAAAAATATTCTCCAATTAGTGAACTAGGTAATTTTGCAAAGGAATATACGGAAGCTTTATACGATAGCTTAGGACATAATGTGCTTGTATGCGATCGTGATTCTATTATCGCAGTAGCAGGCGTATCTAAAAAAGAATACTTAAATAAAAGTGTTGGCGATTTAATTGAGAAGACAATGGAAGAGCGTAAGTCTGTAATTATGACAGATGAAAGCGAAATTTCAATTATTGATGGAGTAACAGAAAAAGTGAGTTCCTATACAATTGGCCCGATTGTTGCGAATGGGGATCCAATTGGAGCTGTTGTTATCTTCTCTAAAGAGGCTATTATAAGTGAAGTAGAGCATAAGTCAGTAAATACAGCTGCAAGCTTTTTAGCGAAACAAATGGAGCAGTAAGGCTATATGGAATTTTAGAAGTAGCAATCTTTCCTAATTATGATATTTCTTCTTGAGAAATCAAATATTTGGAGATATATGTATATTGAATGAAGGTAGCGCTTTGCTACCTTTTTTCGTTGAACATTTCTATCGTTGCGCGAACGTATTATTACTCGTGTAGGCAAGGAAGCTTGTCCTTTTCTTTATGATATAATACGAGGGGTGAGAATAGAAAAAGGAGTTTTCTTGTATGGAATCAAAGAAGTATCAAGCCTTTTGGCGTGGGGCTATTATATTAACAATCGCAAGTTTTGTTACAAAGGTATTAAGCGCTTTTTACCGTATTCCATATCAAAATATAGCGGGTGATATTGGTTTTTATATTTACCAACAAATTTATCCGTTTTATGGATTTTGTTTAATTTTAGCTACTTATGGGTTCCCCATTATAATTTCAAAAATGGTTGCGGAACGATTAGAGCGAGGGAAACAACAAGAAGCAGAAGAAATTATCTGTGTATCTTTTTGGTCTTTATTGGGAATTGGTTTCGTAGGCTTTTTTACATTGTTTTTTGGTGCCGAAACAATTGCAGCAGCCATGGGTGATATACACTTAGATAAGTTATTACGTGTTATTTCATTTTCATTCATATTGATGCCGTTTTTATCTGTAGCAAGAGGATATTTTCAGGGATTCAATAATATGATGCCAACAGCTGTTTCGCAAGTGATAGAACAAACGATTCGTGTTTCTATTATTGTATTTTTATCTCTATTCCTAATTGCTCACGGATTTGATTTATATACAGTCGGTGCAGGTGCTATGTTAGGTTCAATCGCAGGCGGACTGATTGGGATTATCGTACTTGTACTTTATATGCGTCATGACTTTCGTTCTATATTTTTCAAGAGTGTAAAGAGAATTAAGGGGAAAAAGAGGATCATTAAAATTCTGTTTTGGCAGGGATTGGCGATTTGTGTTAGTAATTTAGTACTTATTTTTATACAAATGGCTGATTCCATTTCCTTCTATTCCTTACTTATTGGGGCAGGAGAACAAGCTGAAAGTGCAAAGGTATTAAAAGGTGTTTACGACAGAAGTATCCCGCTTATGCAATTAGGTACTGTCGTGACAACTTCTTTCTCATTGTCACTTATTCCAATTATTACAGCGGCGAAGGAAAGAGGAGATCTTTCCTTTATTCGAGAAAAGGTAAAGTTAGCAATGAAAATAACATTTGTTATTGGATTTGCAGCTGCCATTGGATTAACTTGTATTATTCAGCCTACGAATATTATGTTGTTTGAAAATAGTGATGGGTCAGATGTTTTATCCATTTTATCTTTATCTATTTTATTTAGTTCATTGTCGATTACAACTGCTTCTATTTTGCAAGGGTTAGGACAAACATTAAAACCAGCAATATTCGTTATATTTGGGGGTTGTTTAAAGTTAGCTTTAAATTATACATTAATGCCGTATTTTGGTGTGAAGGGAGCTGCAATTGCAACACTAGTTGCGTTAATTGTAATTTCTGTGCTAAATAGTGCATTACTTATGCAAGCTGTATCTGAATCGCTTATCGATAAGCGTAATATGTTAGGTGTAGTTATTAGTGGTATCGGTATGGGGTTTGTATTAATAATATTTATACGTGTGATGCAAATGTCTGGATTAGTAATTGATACAACGCATAGAGGAATTGCAACACTTGAGGCATTGTTAGGTGTAGCTATCGGTGGATTAACATATGTGTTTTTAATTTTAAAATTACGTGTATTTACAAAAGCGGAAATAGGAACCGTTATGAAAAAAGAGAAAAAAGAAGGTTTATTGAAGAAGAGTGGATAGAGGTGGCAGGTTGTGAGTGGAATCATTACTATTTTAGGGTTAGGTGCTGGTGAGTTAGATCAGTTAACGATGGGTGTATATCGAAAAATAAAAGAAGCAGATCACATGTTTGTTAGAACGAAGGAACATCCCGTTATAGAAGAGTTGGAGAAAGAAGGTATACAATATACAGCCTTTGACAGTGTATATGAAGCGCATGATACATTTGAAATTGTATATGAAACAATCGCGAATACATTGCTAGAACAAGCTGAAGGCACAGAAATCATCTATGCCGTGCCAGGGCATCCGCTTGTAGCGGAAAGAACGGTTCAGCTACTGTTGGAAAAAGGCGAAGTAGCGAATGTTGAAGTGCGCATTGAAGGTGGACAAAGTTTCCTTGATCCTATGTTTGCGAGTCTAAAGATTGATCCGATTGAAGGATTCCAATTAATTGACGCCACATCATTTGAAAGAGGACAATTAGAATTACGTCAACATTTAATCTTTTGCCAAGTATATGATGCATTCGTTGCGTCTGATGTGAAATTAACATTAATGGAGATGCTATCAGATGATTATGAAGTGTATATCGTAACAGCTGCAGGGACTTCGTTTGAACAAGTTAAAAAGGTACCGTTGTACATGTTAGATCATGAAACAGAGTTGAATAATTTAACGAGTGTATATGTACCACCAGTTAAAGAACGTGCGTCCTTGTATCAACAGTTTGATGTGCTTAGAGAAATTATTGCAGACCTTCGTGGACCGAATGGTTGTCCGTGGGATAAAAAGCAAACACATCAATCTTTAAAGAAGTATTTAATTGAGGAAGCTTATGAAGTGTTGGAAGCAATTGATGAAGAGGATGATGATCACTTAGTAGAAGAACTGGGTGATATATTATTACAAGTTATGTTGCATGCTCAAATCGGGGAGGATGAAGGTTGGTTCTCTATAGATGATATTATTCGAACTTTATCTGAGAAAATGGTTCGCCGCCACCCGCATGTATTTGGGAATATGGATGTAAATAATGCCGATGAAGTAATTGCCAATTGGGAAGAAATTAAAAAACAAGAAAAAGGATTCGTGAAAGAATCTGTTTTAAATGGGGTTCCAAAAAGTTTGCCCCAGTTACTACGCGCCTATGAAATCCAGAAAAAAGCTGGCAAAGTTGGTTTCGATTGGGTTGATGTACAACCGATGATAGAGAAAGCCTTAGAAGAATGGCAAGAGTTCCAACAAGAAGTTACAAATATGGATGAGGCGAAAATGTTAGGTGAATTTGGCGATTTACTATTTGCGTTTGTGAATATAGCTCGTCATTATAAAATAGATCCCGAAGAGGCGTTACGTTCAACGAATGAGAAATTCGTCGGTCGTTTCTTATACATGGAAGCAAGGGTAGCTGAAATGAATAAAGAGATGCAAGATTTATCATTAGAGCAGTTAGATGTTTTATGGGAAGAGGCAAAACAAACAGAGCGTTAATAGGGGGATTTGATATGCGTCTAGATAAGTTTTTAAAAGTATCACGTTTAATTAAAAGAAGAACATTAGCGAAAGAAGTAGCTGATCAAGGAAGAATATCAATTAATGGTCAAGTGGCAAAAGCGAGTTCAGATGTGAAAGTAGCTGATGAATTAACAATTCGTTTTGGTCAAAAAATAGTAACTGTAAAAATAAACGAATTGAAAGAAACGACTAAAAAAGAAGATGCAGCAAATATGTATAGTTTAGTTCGCGAAGAAAAAGTAAAGGCTGAAGAAGGCTTGTTCTAAAATCAATTATCCCTTCATACATTACTATTAGCTAGTATAAATCTATGGGGGGATTTACGTGAATAATGGTTACTCACCTATGTCTTCTAATCAACAAAATGTTTCGGTAGAGCATGATATTATTATGCGTGGCAGGCGTGTAATTGATATTACCGGTGTAAAGCAGGTAGAGAGTTTTGATAGCGAGGAGTTTTTACTTGAGACCGTAATGGGTTTTTTAACAATTCGTGGTCAAAATTTGCAAATGAAAAATTTAGATGTAGAAAAAGGTGTTGTATCGATTAAAGGGAAAGTTCATGAGATGCTGTATATTGATGAGAATCAAGGGGAGAAAACTAAAGGATTCTTTAGTAAGTTGTTTAAATGAGCCTAACAATTCAGTTGTATACGATGCTCTCAATGATCGGAATGGGTGCTTGGATTGGAGCGTCTTTAGATACATACCAACGATTTTTAAAGCGGCAAGAACGTAAACGTTGGCTTGTATTTATACATGATATACTATTTTGGATTGTCCAAGCATTATTCGTTTTTTATGTATTGCTTCTTGTAAATGAAGCTGAACTACGTATATATGTATTTTTGGCATTATTATGTGGTTTTGCGGCGTATCAAAGCTTATTGAAAGCACTATACATGAAACTGTTAAATTTTCTCATCTATATTTTTATGCAAACAACACATTTTTTTGTTCAAATTATAAAGCTACTCATGATAAAACCTGTTATTATTATAGCGCAGCTATTTATTGCATTTATATTATTCTTATTTCGTATACTGCTTTCAATTGGACATGTGTTATGGAAAATGGTGATTTGGATATTACTTTTCATATGGAAAGTTTTTTTCTGGCCTGTTCGATTTATTGCTTCGCTCATATGGAAACTTCTCCCTAATCGTGTTAAACTTTTTATAATGAAACATGTAGGGTTCCTGCAATATATAGCAAAATTGAAGGGACACATCTTCCAATTATGGGAGCGTATAAAAAAGAAGTTAGGGGGACCTCGGAAATGAGGGAACTGAGACAAAGAACAATCGAAAAACAGAGTCCAAATCCTGTTAAAGAGCATATAATACAAACGGATGAGAACAGGAAGCGACTTTATCGCCGTTTAGCGGTTTTTCTTGTCTTTGCTTTTACAATTATTGCGAGTATTAGTGTAACGTTTTATCAACAAAACAGTTCCATTAGAGCAAAAGAAGCAAAAGTTAAGGACATGAAAAAAGAACTGGATTCATTAACGAATAAAGAAAAGAGTCTAAAAGACGAAGTTCAAAAGTTAAATGATGAAGAGTACGTATTAAAGATTGCTAGAAGGGATTATTTCTTCTCTGGAAAAGGGGAGATAATTTTTCCTGTTTCTAAGTAGAGTATGTCTTATTGACACTATATTTTAGGATTATATATAATAAAGTAAAATTTGACTTTTTAACCACTAAGGAGGAGCATTTTTTTTATGTCAATCGAGGTAGGCAGCAAGTTACAGGGTAAAGTAACAGGTATTACAAATTTTGGGGCTTTTGTGGAGCTGCCAGAAGGCTTAACGGGTCTTGTTCATATTAGTGAAGTTGCTGATAATTATGTGAAAGATATTAACGATCACTTAAAAGTGGGCGACCAAGTAGAAGTAAAAGTTATTAACGTTGAAAAAGATGGCAAGATCGGTCTATCTATTAAAAAAGCGAAAGAGCGTGAAAAAACAGAAGGAGATCGTCCACGTGGTGAATACCAACGCGGTGGCGGTGGCGATCAACAACGTTCTGGACGTCCACAACGTAATCGTTCTTTCAACAGAGATAACCGTGGTGGCGGTAACGAACGAGCTCCAAAAGAAACATTCGAGCAAAAGATGGCACGTTTCTTAAAGGACAGTGAAGATCGTTTAACTTCTTTAAAGCGTAACACAGAATCTAAACGCGGTGGCCGTGGCGCACGTCGCGGATAATAAGAACGTTTAATTCTTAGCATATAGAGAAGTACCCAGGGCGATTGCTCGGGGTGCTTTTTTATATGTGAAAATATATTTTTAAAAAAGTTTTCAAGATGTGTTGACTTTAAAATATATCTGAGGTAAGATACTAATTGTCCGTTAAATAAGACGACATGGCGGTGTAGCTCAGCTGGCTAGAGCGTACGGTTCATACCCGTGAGGTCGGGGGTTCGATCCCCTCCGCCGCTATATTTAATTTAACGGCCCGTTGGTCAAGTGGTTAAGACACCGCCCTTTCACGGCGGTAACACGGGTTCGAATCCCGTACGGGTCATCCTAAAAAGATCATGCAAATTTGCATGATCTTTTTTTGTTAAATAAATTAAGACATACAACACTTCTACAAAATCACCCTATATTTTCTGAATGTTCAATTAAAATAGTGAGAATAAATTACATACCGTGTATATATGTAGAGTTATTTCGAATAAAAAGTCGAACGATTATAAAAGTGAAAACTGTTGTTTTGACAAAAATCCCAATAATCATCTTTTATAATGACAGTAATTAAACTATGCAGGTGGTGTTAAAAATATGCCTAAAGCAGGAAGGAATACTATGAATACAAGTGCATTGGCAATGAATGAGAGTCAGCTTGGAGCAGTAAAGTGGACGAGTAAGTTGCGAATGAAGTTTGAGCAGGTTTTCTTTAGATGGGGATTTATTATTGTTGTTATTGGTTTTCTTTTGGGACGAGCGTATATATTAACAAACATTTTACCGTTTGCACTGCCGTTTTTTGCTGCTGTTTATGTTATGAAGCGGGATAAAATGCCGCTCGCGTTCTTGGCTCTTATGGGGGGCGCACTTTCAGTTTCGATAGATAATTTATTCTTTACCTTTGCATCTATTTTTACTTTCTTCATTTATAATATCTTCTTTAGTCGGTTTACACGTAAAACTGTTGGACTTGTTCCATTCCAAGTATTTATCTCCGCATTAACCGCACATTTAGTTGTCGTATATTTCGCGCAACAAACTGTCACCATGTACGATTTACTCGTTAGTACGATTGAGGCAGGGCTTAGCTTCGTATTAACTATGATATTTTTACAAAGTGTTCCGCTTTTAGTAGAACGAAAAGGTAAACAACAAGCGCTAGAGACAGAAGAAATTGTTTGTTTAATTATATTACTAGCATCTGTTTTAACAGGTACAACAGATTGGTTTGTATATGACGCTTCTATTCAACATATTTTTACTAGGTATTTAGTGCTTGTGTTTGCATTTATCGCGGGGGCTGCTACAGGATCTACAGTGGGGGTGGTCACTGGATTAATATTAAGTTTAGCCAATGTCTCCAGTTTGTCTCAACTTAGTCTACTTGCTTTTTCTGGGTTGCTTGGTGGTTTGTTAAAAGAAGGGAAGCGTTTAGGTGTTAGTTTAGGTTTATTAATTGGGACGAGCTTGATTACGCTATATGTAGACAAGCAAACAAACATTGTGACAACTTTAATTGAATCTGGTGTGGCGATTGTGTTCTTCTTATTAACACCGAAACTTGTTATGGATCGTATTGCTAAATTCATGCCAGGCACACAGGAACATTCACAAGATCAACAACAGTATTTAAGAAGGATGCGTGATGTTACAGCGAATAAAATTAATCAATTTGCCAATGTATTTGCTGCTTTATCTAATAGCTTTTCTGTATATGGATATGTGGAGGAGGAAGATAAAGAGACAGAAGCGGATTTGTTCTTAAGTACAATTACTGCAAAAACATGTCAAACATGCTTTAAAAAGGACCAATGCTGGGTAGTTAATTTCGACAAAACGTACGATTATATGAAACAAATAATGAGTGAAACGGAAGAGGGGACGTTGCAGCATAATCGGAAGTTAGTTCGTGAATGGGACAAGCATTGTGTGAGAGGGAAGAAAGTGACGGATTTAGTAGCGGGTGAATTAGATCACTTCTATGAAGGACAAAAATTACGAAAACAAATGAAAGAAAACCGTAGAATAGTAGCGGAGCAACTATTAGGTGTATCAAAAGTTATGGAGGATTTTGCTAAGGAGATCCAAAGAGAACGAGAAAATCATCAAGTGCAGGAAGAACAGATTATGCAAGCGTTTCGTGATTTTGGCGTAGAAGTAGAGCATGTTGATATATATTGTTTAGATAGAGGAAGTATTGATATTGAAATGTTGATTCCGGTTGCATCTAATGAACATGGAGAATGTGAAAAGTTAGTTGCGCCGATGCTTTCTGATATTCTAAAGGAAAATATTGTTGTTAAACATGAAGAAAAATCTTCTTATCCGAACGGCCACAGCTTAATATCATTTGGTTCAGCAAAAACGTATTCTCTTGATACTGGGTTGGCCACAGCTGCAAAAGGCGGTGGGTTTGTTTCTGGTGACTCTTATGCGATGATGGATTTGAGTGTTGGTAAATATGCGCTTGCAATTAGTGATGGTATGGGAAATGGGCAAAGAGCTCATATGGAGAGTAAAGAAACGGTGAAATTATTACAAAAAATACTTCAATCAGGCATTGATGAGGAAATAGCGATTAAATCTATCAATTCTATTCTTTCTTTAAGAACAACAGAAGAGATGTTTACGACGTTAGATTTAGCTATGGTGGATTTACGGGATGCGAGTGCGAAATTTTTAAAGATTGGATCGACGCCGAGTTTTGTTAAACGCGCGAATAATATTTTGAAAATTGAGGCGAGTAATTTACCGATGGGGATTATTGAGGATGTTGAAGTTGATGTAGTAGGTGAACAATTAAAAACGGGCGATATCCTTATTATGATGAGCGATGGGATTTTCGAAGGAGCGCAACATGTAGAGAATCACGAGCTATGGATGAAACGAAAAATTAAAGAATTACAAACCGAAGATCCGCAAGAAATTGCTGATATCATTATGGAAGAGGTGATTCGCTCTTGTGATGGTTATATAAATGACGATATGACTATCGTTGTGGCGAAAGTGAAGAAAAATATGCCGAAGTGGGCTACGATTCCAATTGTAGGAATGCAGGCACAATAAATTTTAAGTGTGATGTTTCTTTATCACTGTTTCTTTCTAAAAACCTAGGTGGATGCCTAGGTTTTTTTACTTTAAAAGATAATGTTATTATTTTTTTGAATATGTACGGATGATGTAAGATAAAAATGTAATTTTTGTATATCTTTTTTTTGCACAATGTTTGTAAAAGTTGTACCATTATAAACAAGGTAACTAACGTTGCTGTTCTTGTTTAATGAAAGGTGATTACGAAGTTGAAAGATACATTTGTTGAAAAGGTAGATGACTTTGTAAAGCAGCATGATGTATTAAAGGAACGTTCAACAATTGTTGTAGGGGTTTCTGGTGGTCCTGACTCTTTGGCTCTTCTATATTATTTGTTAGAAAAAAGAGCAGCAAAACAGTTTGAAATTGTAGTGGCACATGTGGATCATATGTTTAGAGGTGATGAATCTCATGAGGACCTACAGTTTGTTCAGGACCTTTGTAAAGGGCTGGGAGTTATTTGCGAAACGATAAGGATTAATGTGTCGCAATATCAACAGCAACACGGAATGAATGCACAGGTTGCTGCTAGAGAATGCAGATATGCATTTTTGGAAAGAATAATGAAGAAATATGATGCGAGATATGTAGCTCTTGGACATCATGGTGATGATCAAGTAGAGACGATTTTAATGCGCCTTGTACGAGGGAGTACTCCGAAAGGATATGCAGGAATTGCAGTGAAGCGTCCTTTTCATAATGGATATTTAATTAGGCCGTTACTTGGAGTAACGAAGGAAGAGATTGTTGATTACTGTAATAAGCTAAAAATAATTCCCCGTATAGATCCAAGTAATAAAAAGGAAGTATATACAAGGAATCGATTACGTAAATATGTTCTTCCTCATTTGAAAGAAGAAAATTCACAAGTGCATGAGAAATTCCAAAAATTTAGCATGCAAATGCAAGAGGATGAGGCGTATTTGCAGGAATTAGCTTTTGAGAAAATGAATAAAGTAATTACAAAAAAAAGTGATAAACAAATTAGCTTATCAATTCCTGCCTTTGAATCCATGTCTATGTCTTTACAAAGAAGAGGGATTCAACTAATATTAAACTATCTTTATGAATATAAGATTCCATCTTCTCTTTCCTCTATACATATTGACAAAGTGATTGAGTTTTTTAAGCGGACACAACCTTCGGGTTCACTTGATTTTCCAGGTGATTTAAAAATTGTTCGCGCATACGAAGAGTGCAGCTTTGGATTTAAACAAGGAATTGTTTCTCCTTTTTTACAAGATTTATCAGTGCCCGGGACAATTACGCTATCGAACGGGGATAAGCTTGTAACAGAGGTGAGCGAAGACATACCAAGTAACATGAATGAAACAGTACTTGTTGCTAAGTATAATGATATATCATATCCACTTCGTATTCGTTCTAGAGAAAATGGAGATCGCATGTCAATACAAGGTATGAATGGCACAAAAAAGATAAAAGCTATCTTTATCGAAGCGAAAGTACCAAGAGAAAAAAGAGAAGAATGGCCGGTCGTTTGTGATGCAAGTGGGAATATTATTTGGGTACCCTTGTTGAAGCGATCTGCATTTGCTATCTCGAAAGAGACGGCAAAGAAGGATAAATATATGATTATTCACTACAAAAGCAAGGAGTCTTCCGGGAGGATAATGAAATGATGAATCAAGATATCGAAAAAGTATTAATTTCTGAAGAACAAATACAAGAAAAGGTGCTCGAATTAGGCGCAATTATTGCAGAGGATTATAAAAACACAGTACCTCTTGCGATTGGCGTATTAAAGGGCGCGATGCCATTCATGGCAGATTTATTAAAGAGAACAGATACATATCTTGAAATGGACTTTATGGCTGTATCTAGTTATGGTCACTCTACCGTTTCAACAGGCGAAGTGAAAATTTTAAAAGACCTTGATACTTCTGTAGAAGGTCGCGATATTTTAATCGTTGAAGATATTATTGATAGCGGTCTTACGCTAAGTTACTTAGTAGACCTATTTAAATATCGTAAAGCGAAGTCTGTAAAAATTGTTACGTTATTAGATAAGCCGACAGGCCGCAAGGTAGATTTGAAAGCGGATTATGTTGGATTTACTGTTCCGCATGAATTTGTTGTAGGATATGGATTAGATTATAAAGAGCAGTACCGTAATCTTCCTTATGTAGGAGTATTAAAACCAAGCGTTTACTCAAATTAATTAAATACAGGCGTTACAATTGTATAGGAAAGTTTTTCTATGTTACGATTTACAATAGTGTTTATGCCGTGAGAGGAGGTTAGGAATGAATCGTATCTTCCGTAATACCATCTTTTATTTACTGATATTCCTAGTAGTAATTGGAATCGTGAGCTATTTTAATGGTTCGACGCAAAAAACGACATCAGTTAGCTACGATAAATTCATTACTAAACTAGAAAAAGGTGAAGTGCGTAATGTGCAACTTCAACCGAAAAATGGTGTATTTGAGGTAAAAGGACAATTTAACAACTCTAGCCAAGGAGAACAATTTGTTACTTATGCACCAAATACTGAGGAATTACAAAAGAAAATTAATGACAAAGCGCAAGGTGCTGAAGTTAAGTATCAACCAGCAGAAGAAACAAGTGCTTGGGTAACGTTCTTTACTTCTATCATTCCGTTTGTCATTATCTTCATTTTATTCTTCTTCTTATTAAACCAGGCTCAGGGCGGCGGTAGCCGTGTTATGAACTTCGGGAAAAGTAAGGCGAAGTTATATAATGACGAAAAGAAAAAAGTTCGTTTCAGAGATGTTGCTGGAGCGGATGAAGAGAAACAAGAGCTTGTTGAGGTAGTTGAATTCTTGAAAGATCCTCGTAAGTTCGCTGAAGTTGGTGCTCGTATTCCGAAGGGTGTTCTATTAGTAGGACCTCCAGGTACAGGTAAAACTTTACTAGCACGTGCCGTTGCAGGTGAGGCTGGCGTTCCATTCTTCTCTATCAGTGGTTCTGATTTCGTAGAGATGTTCGTTGGTGTCGGTGCATCACGTGTACGTGATTTATTCGAAAATGCAAAGAAAAATGCTCCTTGTATCATTTTCATTGATGAAATTGATGCAGTAGGACGTCAACGTGGCGCAGGTCTTGGTGGTGGCCATGATGAGCGTGAGCAAACGTTGAACCAATTACTTGTTGAAATGGATGGATTCGGTGCAAACGAAGGTATTATTATCATTGCTGCAACAAACCGTCCCGATATTCTTGATCCAGCGTTATTACGTCCAGGTCGTTTTGACCGTCAAATTACAGTAGATCGTCCAGATGTAAATGGCCGTGAAGCTGTACTGAAAGTACATGCTCGTAATAAACCGCTTGATGATCATATCAACTTAAGAGCAATTGCAACTCGTACACCAGGGTTCTCTGGTGCTGATCTTGAAAACTTATTAAACGAAGCTGCTTTAGTAGCTGCGCGTCAAGATAAGAAGAAAATTGATATGAGTGACATTGATGAAGCAACGGATCGTGTTATTGCAGGTCCTGCTAAGAAAAGTCGTGTTATCTCTGAAAAAGAACGTAATATCGTTGCATTCCATGAAGCTGGCCATACTGTAATTGGTGTTGTCCTTGATGAAGCAGATATCGTTCATAAAGTAACAATTGTCCCTCGTGGTCAAGCTGGTGGATATGCAGTGATGCTTCCGAAAGAAGATCGTTACTTCATGACAAAACCAGAGTTACTTGATAAAATCACTGGTTTACTTGGTGGTCGAGTAGCTGAAGAGATTGTGTTTGGTGAAGCAAGCACAGGTGCTCACAACGACTTCCAACGTGCGACTGGTATTGCAAGACGTATGGTTACGGAATTCGGTATGAGTGATAAGCTTGGACCAATGCAATTCGGTAGCTCACAAGGTGGTCAAGTGTTCTTAGGAAGAGACTTCCATTCAGAACAAAACTACAGTGATGCAATTGCACATGAAATCGATGTGGAAATGCAAACTATTATAAAAGAATGTTATGCTCGCGCGCACCAAATTCTTACTGAAAAACGTGATAAGCTAGATATTATTGCGAAAACGTTACTTGAAGTAGAAACGTTAGATGCAGAGCAAATCAATCATTTATATGATTACGGCAGATTGCCAGAGCGTCCAACATCTTCAGATGATGTGAAAGTAAACATCAATATGAAGAAGGACGATGAAGAATCAGAAGATAAGTAAGAGATGAAGGAGTGACGATGGTCACTCCTTTTTTTATTTGTGGAACGAAATGAAGTAGAAAAAGAATTTAAATAAATTGGGTATTAAAAATTGAAATAGAGCGTAATCTTTTTGTAAAATGATGAGGATAGAAAAGCTGATTATATAAGTATGTGTGATATGATGTTTTTATAAGTTTTATACATACTGCACAAATATAGATTAAATAAGATAAGTGGTGAGAATATGATTTTTGTATTGGATGTAGGGAACACAAATGCTGTACTAGGCGTGTTTGAAGAGGGGGAACTTCGTCAACACTGGCGCATGGAAACAGATCGTCATAAGACAGAAGATGAATATGGAATGCTTGTCAAGCAGTTGCTTGAGCATGAAGGTCTTTCGTTTGAAGATGTGAAAGGTATTATCGTGTCTTCAGTCGTACCACCAATTATGTTTGCTTTAGAGCGCATGTGTGAAAAGTATTTTAAAATTAAACCGCTTGTAGTAGGTCCTGGAATAAAAACAGGGCTAAATATTAAATATGAAAATCCACGTGAAGTAGGCGCGGACCGAATTGTAAATGCGGTAGCAGGAATCCACTTGTATGGAAGTCCGCTTATTATTGTCGATTTCGGTACGGCTACTACATATTGTTATATTAACGAAGAAAAGCATTATATGGGTGGAGTTATTACGCCGGGAATTATGATTTCAGCAGAGGCTTTATATAGTAGAGCGGCAAAACTTCCTCGTATTGAAATTACAAAACCAAGCAGTGTTGTTGGAAAGAATACGGTAAGTGCAATGCAATCTGGTATTCTTTATGGTTATGTTGGACAAGTGGAAGGTATTGTTAAGCGTATGAAAGAGGAAGCTAAACAAGAACCGAAAGTTATTGCAACAGGTGGATTAGCGAAATTAATTTCAGAAGAATCGAATGTAATTGACGTTGTAGATCCATTTTTAACATTAAAGGGTTTGTATATGTTATACGAGCGTAATGCAAATTTACAGCATGAGAAAGGTGAATAAATGAGTATGAAAGATTATTTAGTAAAAGCGTTAGCGTTTGATGGGGAAGTGCGTGCATATAGTGTACGTACTACAAACACAGTAAGTGAGGCGCAAAGACGTCATGATACATGGAGAACAGCTTCAGCGGCACTTGGTCGTTCTTTAACTGCAGGTACAATGATGGGCGCGATGTTAAAAGGTGACCAAAAGTTAACGATTAAGGTAGAAGGTAATGGTCCGATTGGTCCCATCTTAGTAGATGCTCATGCAAATGGGGATGTACGTGGTTATGTAACGAATCCACATGTTGATTTTGAAGGAACGGAACAAGGAAAATTACGTGTATATCAAGCGGTAGGTACTGAGGGATTTGTAACAGTAATTAAAGATATTGGTATGCGTGAGCCGTTTATTGGTCAATCTCCAATTGTTTCAGGAGAATTAGGGGAAGACTTCACGTATTATTTTGCAGTTTCTGAGCAAACACCTTCTTCTGTAGGAGTTGGCGTTCTTGTAAATGGAGATGACAGCGTATTAGCGGCAGGTGGATTTATCCTTCAAATTATGCCAGGTGCACAGGAAGAAACAATTTCATTCATCGAAGATCGTTTGCAAAAAATTCCTCCTGTATCAACGTTAATCGAACAAGGGCTTTCTCCAGAAGAGTTACTGTATGCAGTTCTTGGAGAAGATAAAGTAAAAGTATTAGAAGTGATGGATGTTCAATTTAATTGCACATGCTCACGCGAACGTATTGAGAGTGTGTTAATTAGTTTGGGTAAAACAGAGTTAGAGCAAATTCGCGAAGAAGAAGAAGAGACAGAAGTTCATTGTCATTTCTGTAATGAGCGATACAAGTTTTCTAAAGAAGATATTACAAATTTAATTGAGAGTTTGTCATAAGGGAAGTGAGGGAATCCATCCTCTAAATAGATTGACAAACAGGGAATTTTCTGACAAAATCGAAATATAGATAAAACCAATAAAAATACTCGGTGTTAGGAGTGACAGGAATGCGAGTGGCACAATCAGTTTCAGAATTAATCGGGAAAACGCCGATCGTTAAGTTGAACCGCATCGTAGAATCAAACAGCGCAGATATATACTTAAAATTAGAATTTATGAATCCAGGGAGCAGTGTTAAAGATCGTATTGCATTAGCTATGATTGAAGATGCTGAAAAAAAAGGATTATTAAAAGAAGGCGATACAATCATTGAGCCAACAAGTGGTAACACAGGAATTGGTTTAGCGATGGTAGCGGCCGCTAAAGGATATAAGGCAATTTTAGTAATGCCAGAAACAATGAGTATTGAGCGTCGTAATTTATTACGTGCTTACGGTGCAGAATTAGTATTGACTCCAGGACCTGAAGGAATGGGTGGAGCGATTCGTCAAGCGACTGAATTAGCAAAAGAGCATGGCTACTTTATACCACAACAGTTCAAAAATCAATCAAATCCAGAAATTCATCGTTTAACAACAGGGCCAGAAATTGTTGAACAAATGGGTGAACAATTAGATGCGTTTATTGCAGGTATTGGTACAGGTGGAACGATTACTGGTGCTGGTGAAGTACTGAAGGAAGCGTATAAAGATATTAAAATTTATGCAGTAGAACCTGCGGATTCACCAGTACTATCTGGTGGGAAACCGGGTCCACATAAAATCCAAGGAATTGGGGCGGGATTCATCCCAGAGACATTGGATGTAGAGGTATATGATGAAATTGTTCAAGTAAAAGCAGAGCAAGCATTTGAATATGCAAGAAGAGTGGCTAAAGAGGAAGGTATTTTAGTGGGTATCTCTTCTGGAGCAGTTATTTATGCAGCAACAGAAATTGCGAAAAAGTTAGGTAAAGGGAAAAAGGTACTTGTTATTATCCCAAGTAACGGTGAACGTTATTTAAGTACACCGCTTTATCAATTTGAGTCTTAATTATATGTGATTGAAAAAGCATCCTTGAAAAGGATGCTTTTTCTTTTTGGATTGGAAATAGGAAAAGAGTGAATGACTAGAAAACTTCATGTAAAATAAGAGGTAGTATAATTAATTTATTTTCACTAGCCTTCGAGTATAACCACTTTATATACATAACGAATGTAGTTTGAAGTGGTTAATCTAAGAGGGTGGGATAAAAGAAGACGGGGTGTTGATATGCAACGAAGAAAATCTTTAGCGCTTTCTATTCCATATCAGTTAGATTTCTTTAAGCAGTATAAATTTCTTTCTAAGGATAAACCGCAACATATTTTGTTAGAGAGTGGACGTGGCGGTCGTTATAACATTGTGGGGTTGAACCCAGTAGCGGTAATCCGAGGGAAGGGTGAAACGTTACATATAAGCGAAAGTGATAAGGAAACAATAAAACAAGGAAATCCATTAGATTTAATGCAGGAATATATGGAGCGATGGAAAACGGACTATAATCCGGAATACCCTCCATTTCAAGGTGGTGCAATTGGTTACTTTAGTTATGATTGCATCCGTTATATTGAAAAACTCCCTTCCCTTGCGGAAGATGACATTAATATACCTGATATATTCTTTTTATTATTTGATGATGTGTTTGTTTATGATCAAAAAGAAAAAGTATTATGGATTATTACACATTATGTAGATAAGCATGAAGAGGCAAAAGAGCGATTAAATGAATGGAAGATTCTTTGGGCGACAGAAGCGCCAGAAGTGAATATACCTTTTGCGTGCCCTGAAGAGAAAAGTGAAACAGTTGCTTTTACAGAAGAAAGCTTTATGAAGGCGGTTGAATGTATTCAAGAATATATTGGAGCTGGTGATGTGTTCCAAGTAAACTTGTCGACAAGGCAAGAAAGAACGTTACAAACACACCCACTCGAAATTTATACAAGTCTTCGTGAAATTAATCCATCTCCATATATGGGTTACTTGGAGCTCGGGGATTTTCAAATTGTTAGTGGATCGCCAGAGTTGCTAATTAAGAAAGAGGGAACCGAAGTAAGTACAAGACCGATTGCTGGAACGAGATCTAGAGGGGCGAATGAGCAAGAGGATGAAGAATTAGCAAAAGAATTAATTGAGAACGAAAAAGAAAGAGCAGAGCACGTCATGCTTGTGGATTTAGAACGAAATGATTTAGGGCGTGTTTGTAAATATGGCACTGTAGAAGTAGATGAATTTATGGTAATTGAGAAATACTCACATGTTATGCATATTGTTTCTAATGTGCGTGGTGAGGTGGAAGAAGATAAAGATGCTTTTGATTTAGTGAAGGCTGTATTCCCTGGGGGAACAATTACTGGTGCCCCGAAAATACGTACGATGGAAATTATTGAAGAATTAGAACCTGTTCGCCGAGGGATTTATACAGGTTCAATCGGGTGGATCGGTTATTCTGGAGATACAGAATTGAATATTGTAATTAGAACACTGCTTGCTAAAGATGGAAAAGCACATGTACAAGCAGGAGCAGGAATTGTAATTGATTCGAATCCGGAAAATGAATATAAAGAGTCGTTAAAAAAGGCGATTGCTTTATGGCGTGCAAAAGAACGTAGCGAAGAAACGGTTAGGTGAGAGAAATGATATTAATGATTGATAATTATGATTCTTTTACATTTAATTTAGTGCAGTTTCTTGGAGAACTTGGACAAGAGCTTGTTGTTAAACGTAACGATGAAGTGACTATTTCAGATGTTGAGAATATGAAACCAGACTTTTTAATGATTTCGCCAGGTCCGTGTAGTCCTAATGAAGCGGGTATTAGTATGGAGGTTATTCAATACTTTGCTGGAAAGATTCCGATTTTTGGGGTTTGTCTTGGACATCAATCCATTGCACAAGTGTTTGGTGGAGAGGTTATACGTGCGGAGCGCTTAATGCATGGGAAAACGTCGCTTATGCATCATGACGGAAAGACGATTTTTTCGGATATCCCTAATCCGTTTACTGCGACACGTTATCATTCCCTTATCGTTAAGAAAGAGACGTTACCTGATTGCTTAGAGGTAACATCTTGGACAGAAGAAGGGGAAATTATGGCGCTCCGTCATACGACATTACCGATTGAAGGTGTACAGTTCCATCCGGAATCAATTATGACTTCCCACGGAAAAGAGTTGTTGCAGAATTTCATTCGTAAATACAGTCCAAGTGTGACATCATGTTAATTTACTTAAATGGTGAGTATGTAGAAGCAAGTGAAGCGAGAATTTCTCCTTATGATCATGGTTATTTATATGGTCTTGGAGTTTTTGAGACGTTTCGTATTTATAATGGTCATCCTTTCTTATTGGATGATCATTATGACCGTTTAATAGATGCGCTGGATACATTGCAAATTAAATGGACAATGACGAAAGATGAAGTACTGCTTATTTTGAAGAATTTACTCGTTAAGAATGAATTAGAGCATGCATATGTACGTTTTAATGTATCAGCGGGCATAGATGAAATTGGATTGCAAACGAAAATGTATGAAGAGCCGTCTGTTATTGTTTTTATAAAACCTTTAGCAGCCCCTGAAGATGTAGTAGAAAAAGAAGGGGTTGTTTTAAAGCAAGTGCGAAATACACCAGAGGGTGCGTCTCGCTTAAAGTCTCATCATTATTTAAATAACATTTTAGGAAAACGTGAAATTGGAAATGTTGTGAATAAGGAAGGTATTTTTCTTACTGAAACAGGTTATGTTGCAGAGGGTATTGTTTCGAATCTCTTTTTCGTGAAAGGTGATATTTTGTATACACCTTCGTTAAAAACGGGGATTTTAAATGGTATCACTCGTGCGTTTATTATAAAGGTTGCTGAAGGGTTGGGCATCGAAGTAAAGGAAGGTTTCTTTACAAAAGATGAATTACTTTCCGCTGATGAAGTTTTCGTAACAAACTCGATTCAAGAAATTGTTCCACTTTATCATATAGAGGGGCGAGATTTCCCGGGTAAAGTAGGTGTGGTTACAAAAAGGTTTATGAATCTTTACGAAATGCAGAGAGAGAAATTGTGGAGCAGAAATGAATTGTGAAGAGGAGATGTGTAGTTTGAAGTGGGATTATGATTTGCGCTGCGGCGAATATACATTGAACTTAAATGAAAAAACTTTAATTATGGGGATTTTAAATGTAACACCAGATTCGTTTTCCGATGGTGGGAGTTACAACGAGGTAGAGGCTGCGGTGCGCCATGCGAAAGAAATGCGAGATGAAGGTGCTCATATTATTGATATCGGCGGTGAATCTACTCGCCCAGGTTTTGCTAAAGTATCAGTGGAAGAAGAAATCAAGCGAGTTGTTCCGATGATTCAGGCGGTTGCAAAAGAAGTGAAATTGCCTATTTCTATCGACACGTATAAAGCTGAAGTTGCAAAACAAGCAATCGAAGCTGGCGCTCATATTATTAATGACGTTTGGGGAGCGAAGGCGGAACCAAAAATCGCTGAAGTTGCAGCTCATTACGATGTACCTATTATCTTGATGCACAATCGCGATAACATGAATTACCGCAATTTAATGGCTGATATGATTGCTGATTTATATGACAGTATTAAAATTGCTAAAGGTGCTGGTGTGCGAGATGAGAATATCATTTTAGACCCAGGCATTGGTTTTGCTAAAACACCTGAACAAAATTTAGAAGCGATGCGTAATTTAGAACAGTTAAACGTACTGGGTTATCCGGTTCTCTTAGGTACTTCAAGAAAGTCCTTTATTGGACATGTGTTAGATTTACCGGTAGAGGAACGTCTTGAGGGAACGGGAGCTACCGTTTGTCTCGGCATTGAAAAGGGCTGTGAGTTTGTTCGTGTTCATGATGTGAAGGAAATGACACGTATGGCTAAGATGATGGATGCGATGATTGGTAAGGGGGTAAAGTAATTGGATAAAATTTATGTTCATGATATGGAGTTTTACGGTTATCATGGTGTATTCCCAGAGGAAAATAAATTGGGTCAGAGATTTAAAGTGGACTTAACGGTGGAGTTGGATTTGAAACAGGCAGGAGAAAGTGATGACTTAGAGCATTCTGTCAATTATGGAGAGCTTTTCGAGTTATGTAGAAAAGTTGTTGAAGATAGAACGTATAAGCTTGTAGAGAGTATCGCTGAAAATATTGCTGCAGATATATTGAAACGATATGAGAGTATTTTCCGTTGTACAATTA
Source organism: Bacillus sp. 16GRE42 (assembly GCF_019837435.1). Classification (NCBI taxonomy): domain Bacteria; kingdom Bacillati; phylum Bacillota; class Bacilli; order Caryophanales; family Bacillaceae; genus Bacillus; species Bacillus sp. 16GRE42. The sequence continues at coordinate 3,746 of NZ_JADAXF010000012.1, read as the reverse complement.
AAGTAATTAAACCAGATCCGCCGATACCTGGACATTATCGTGCTGTAGCAGTGGAAATTACGAGAGAACGTCCATGAATAATATAGCTTACATTGCATTAGGTTCAAATATCGGAGAACGTTATACGTATTTAACTGAAGCGATTCAGTTTTTAAACAAAAACCCGTATATCCAAGTTAACGATATTTCATCTATATATGAAACAGAGCCAGTTGGCTATACTGACCAAAGTTGCTTTTTAAATTTAGTTATAAAAATTTCTACCAATTTATCACCGCAAGAATTATTGAAAATTACACAAAGAGTAGAGAATGATTTAGGAAGAAAAAGGGAAATTAGATGGGGTCCGAGGACCATCGACCTTGACATTTTACTATATAATCAAGAGAATATTGAAGCAGAGAATCTTATTGTTCCGCATCCGCGGATGTTCGAAAGAGCTTTTGTTATCGTTCCGTTGTTAGAGATTAATCAAGATATAAAACAAAACATTTCACGTTCACAAGTAGAAGAAATGAAAAGGCGAGAGGGAGTAACGGTATGGAAGCAGAAAAATGGGGAAGACGCATTCGTGCTTTTCGAAAGCTGAAAGGTTATACACAAGAAGGTTTTGCGAAAGAGTTAGGGGTATCTGTATCTGTTTTAGGTGAAGTTGAGAGAGGGAATCGATCGCCTTCCCAAGATTTTGTAGTGGAAGTTGCTAAGGCATTAAAGGTTTCAGTGGAGGAATTAATGCCGAAGTGACTATGAAGGAAGGAGTAAGTCGAGTGTTAAAGATTGCAAACATTGAGATGAAAAACCCGGTTGTATTAGCACCGATGGCGGGAGTGTGTAACTCTGCATTCCGTTTGACAGTAAAAGAATTTGGTGCAGGTTTAGTTTGTGCTGAAATGGTAAGTGATAAAGCGATATTACTTAATAACAAAAGAACATTAGATATGTTATATATTGATGAAAGAGAAAAGCCATTAAGTTTACAAATTTTTGGTGGAGAGAAAGAAACTCTTGTAGATGCTGCGAAATACGTAGATAAATATACGACAGCAGACATTATTGATATTAATATGGGCTGCCCAGTACCAAAAATCATTAAGTGTGATGCGGGAGCAAAGTGGCTTTTAGACCCAAATAAAATATATGAAATGGTAGCGGCAGTTGTAGATGCTGTTGAAAAGCCGGTTACAGTTAAGATGCGTATTGGTTGGGATGCAGATCATATTTTTGCAATTGAGAATGCAAAAGCTGTTGAGCGTGCTGGCGGACAAGCAGTAGCAGTTCATGGACGTACACGAGTACAAATGTATGAAGGGAAAGCGGATTGGGATATTATTAAACAAGTAAAGCAAGCTGTAAATATCCCGGTTATCGGAAATGGTGATGTCGAAACGCCACAAGATGCAAAGCGTATGCTTGATGAAATTGGTGTAGACGGTGTTATGATTGGTCGTGCTGCCCTTGGGGACCCGTGGATGATTTATCGTACGGTAAAGTATTTGGAAACAGGTGAATTAATGCCGGAACCGACAGTGCGTGAGAAAATTGACGTATGTATGTTGCATCTAGATCGTCTTATCGATTTAAAGAACGAAATTGTCGCTGTAAGAGAGATGAGAAAGCATGCAGCTTGGTATTTAAAGGGTGTTCGTGGTAATGCAACTGTACGTAATGGTATCAATGCTTGTAATACGCGTGAGGACCTTGCGAATGTATTAGGTGCATTTGTAGAAGAAGTAGAAGCGAAACAACAAACAATTCACGTTGGTTAATAATAGATAGGGAAGATTGACATTCTTCTATACACTTCCTATAATTACGTGAAAGAAAGAAGAACTGCCAGCTAGTTGCTGGCAGTTTTTCTAGTTGAGTAGAAAATGCTATACTGTATATATTGTAAAAATTAATAGAGCTGGAGTGATATCAATACCATGGATAACATGAACCACGAAGAATTAAACGACCAATTGCTTGTTCGTCGTGAAAAGTTACATAACTTACGTGAGCAAGGAATCGATCCGTTCGGTAAACGATTTGAACGTACAAATGCAACAAATGACTTATTAAGCTTATATGGAGAGTTCTCTAAAGAAGAATTAGAAGAGAAAGAAATCTCTGTTTCTATCGCTGGTCGTATTATGACAAAACGCGGTAAAGGAAAAGCTGGATTTGCACATATTCAAGATTTACATGGACAAGTTCAAATTTATGTTCGTAAAGATGCTGTTGGAGATGAAGAGTACGAATTATTTAAAACAGCAGATTTAGGTGATTTAGTAGGTATTGAAGGTAAAGTGTTCAAAACGAACGTTGGAGAACTTTCGGTGAAAGCAACGGGCTTTACACTATTAACGAAATCTCTTCGTCCATTACCGGATAAATATCATGGATTAAAAGATGTTGAACAACGCTACCGTCAACGTTACTTAGACTTAATCACAAGTATGGAAAGCCGTGAAACATTCGTTACTCGCAGTAAAATCATTCGTGAAATGAGAAGATACTTAGATGACAATGGTTATCTTGAAGTGGAAACACCTATGATGCATGCAATTGCAGGTGGAGCTTCTGCGCGTCCTTTCATTACGCACCATAATGCGTTAGATATGGAATTATACATGCGTATCGCAATTGAACTTCATTTAAAACGCCTTATTGTGGGTGGATTAGAAAAAGTTTATGAAATCGGTCGTGTATTCCGTAATGAGGGTGTATCAACTCGTCATAATCCAGAGTTTACAATGATTGAATTATATGAAGCGTATGCTGATTATAAAGATATTATGAAACTAACAGAAAATATGGTTGCTCATATTGCGAAGCAAGTACTAGGTACAACAACAATCCAATATGGTGATTATGAAATTAATCTAGAACCAGAATGGACACGTCTTCATATGGTAGATGCAATCAAGGAACATTCAGGAGCAGATTTCTGGAATCCAATGAGTGTAGAAGAAGCGCGTGAACTTGCAAAAGAACATAATGTAGGTATTAAGGATACGATGGAAGTTGGTCATATTATAAACGAATTCTTCGAACAAAAAGTAGAAGATAAATTAATCCAACCAACATTTATTTACGGTCATCCGGTAGAAATTTCGCCACTTGCGAAAAAGAATGACGAAGATCCACGATTCACAGATCGTTTCGAATTATTTATCGTTGCACGTGAACATGCAAATGCATTTACTGAGCTAAATGATCCGATTGATCAAAAAGAACGTTTTGAAGCGCAATTAAAAGAACGCGAACAAGGTAATGATGAAGCTCACATGATGGATGATGATTATATTGAAGCTCTTGAGTACGGTATGCCTCCTACAGGTGGACTAGGAATTGGTATTGATCGTCTTGTTATGTTGTTAACGAATGCACCATCTATTCGTGATGTATTATTATTCCCTGCTATGCGTCATAAACAAGACTAAGCTTTGGAGATTTCTCCAAAGCTTTTTTTATTTGAGTATGAGCTACGTGGGGATAGTAGTTCTTGATGGTGCGAGAAATTATATTTATATAGAAGAAATGTGCTGTTTTTATACTTTTTTACTAAGTTGAAAATTTTATTAGAAAAACTATTGCATTTTAATAATCAAACTGGTATATTTATATTCGTTGCCACGAAAGGTAACAAGCAAAACAAACGAAAAACAACTTATTGAAAAAAGTTGTTGACGAAAATATAACGAAATGTTATATTAATAAAGTCGCTTCTGAGCGGCAGACGAGTTCTTTGAAAACTGAACGAA
>NZ_JADAXF010000011.1:0-58192 GCF_019837435.1 Bacillus sp. 16GRE42 | reverse complement strand
TTAAACACGAGTCAAATGACTCGTGTTTTTTCGTGTTTTCTTTTATAATCCATAGTAATTAAAAAATGTGTTTAAATAATTATTATTTTGATTAAATACAGGGGAATGTGGCTAGGATAGTGAATAAGCAAAAGAGTTGCAAATTTTATTAATACGTATATAATTAAAGTCAAAGATAGTCAAAGTCAATAAGGGTGGCGGATAAATGAGAAATATATCTGATATCATTGAGCAATATCTAAAGCAAGTTATTGACTTAAGTAATAATAATGTGATTGAAATCAAAAGAAATGAGATTGCGGATCGATTCGAGTGCGTACCATCTCAAATCAATTATGTAATCAATACCCGTTTTACGATAGAAAGAGGATTTGTTGTAGAAAGTAAACGTGGTGGAGGAGGTTACATTCGCATTATAAAAGTCAAACTGCATGACGATATAGACATGATCGATCAAATGCTTCATATGATTGATCATAGCGTTGCGCAAGGGAATGCAGAGAGTATGATTATACGTTTAATAGAAGAGGGCATCATAACAAATCGTGAAGCTAAACTTATGTTAAGTGTACTAGATCGTTCTGTATTATCAATGGATGTTCCTTCTCGAGATGAACTTAGGGCTCGAATATTATGCGCAATGTTAAGAACACTGAAATATAAATAAATATAGCTTTTGTAAAAGAATAATAACTAAGAGATAAGGCAGTTAAATATTGTAGAGGTTTTGAAAAAAGAACACGCACTTTTATTTAAATAAAGGAAAGTGAACAATCTAGTAATGTATGAAAAGTACTATCAGATAGATCGTTCCTATTGTAAAGGTGGGGATAGTGATGACTTGTCAAAACTGTAATATAAGACCAGCAACTTTACATTATACAAAAGTAATCAACGAACAGAAGACGGAAGTTCATCTTTGTGAGCAATGTGCAGAACAAAGTGGCTATACGTCTTTCTTTCAATCACCGCAGTCTAACTTTTCATTCCATGATTTATTTGCTGGGTTATTACACGGTGAATCAACAATGTTTGAAGAAGGACAAAATGGGCTTTCGAATACAAGTATATTAAGGTGTCCAGATTGTAAGATGACATCTGAGCAATTTACAAAGGTGGGACGCTTTGGATGTGCTTCTTGTTACGATACATTTAAGGAACATTTAAAGCCATTATTAAAACGTCTGCATGGCGGACATACAGATCATTGTGGAAAAATTCCGGAACGTATAGAAGGAAATCTTCACTTAAAGAAAGAATTAGATGAACTAAAACTCATTCTGAAACAATACGTACAGAAAGAGGAGTTTGAGAAAGCTGCTGAAGTAAGGGATAAAATTCGAGGTCTTGAAAATCAGCTTAGTGAGCATAGAGAGGGGGAATAGTTCTATGTCACTGGACAAAATTATGAATGAAGCGATTAGTCCATGGATGAAGGGGGATGGCCCTGATTCGGATATTGTTTTAAGTAGTCGAATTCGTTTGGCTCGTAATTTTAAAAAATATCAATTCTCTACTATGCAAAACGAAGAAGAAGCTAAACAGATTCATGAATTATTTAAAAAGGAATTTATAAATAAAACCGTAGAACCTTTTGGAGAGTTTGAACTATTAAAAATGAATGAATTAACGCCTCTTCAAAGGAGAGTATTAGTTGAAAAGCATTTAATTAGTCCTAACCTTGCAGGCACAGAATATGGAGCATGTCTATTATCAGAAAGCGAACATATTAGTGTTATGCTTAATGAAGAAGACCACATTAGGATACAGTGCTTATTTTCAGGGTTGCAGTTATCAGAGGCCCTTCAAAGTGCCAATCAAATAGATAATTGGATAGAGGAAGAGGTTGAGTATGCTTTTGATGAATCACTTGGATATATAACGAGCTGCCCTACTAACGTTGGTACAGGATTGAGGGCTTCCGTAATGCTTCACTTACCGGGACTCGTTTTAACGAAAAGAATTAGCCGCATTATACAAGTAATTCAAAAATTAGGGTTAGTAGTAAGAGGAATATACGGTGAAGGTAGCGAAGCGTTAGGTAATATATTTCAAGTGTCAAATCAAATGACGCTAGGAAAATCTGAAGAAGATATTATTGCAGATTTAAAGAGTGTCATTCAACAAATCATACAGCAAGAAAAAATGGCTAGAGAATTAATTGTACAAAATTCAAGTATTGAGCTTGAAGATAAAGTTTATCGCTCTTATGGCATACTAGCAAACAGTCGGTTAATTCAATCTGCAGAAGCGGCCACTTGCTTATCAGATGTACGACTTGGTATTGATTTAGGATATATAAAAGGTGTATCGAGAAATATTTTGACTGAGCTAATGGTTCTTACACAACCAGGCATTTTACAACAATATGCAGGTGGACCTTTAGGACCAGAAGAAAGAGATTATCGAAGAGCAACCTTAATCCGTGAGCGATTACGTATTGAAAAAAACTAAGCGCAAGTAGGAGGGATTTCTATGATGTTTGGAAGATTTACAGAAAGAGCACAGAAAGTATTAGCTTTATCTCAAGAGGAAGCAATTCGTATTGGGCATAATAATATTGGAACAGAACACATTTTACTTGGGCTTGTACGCGAAGGGGAAGGAATTGCAGCAAAAGCGTTAATTGCTCTTGGATTAAGTCCAGAGAAGGTTCAAAAAGAGGTAGAAGCGTTAATTGGACGCGGAACAGAAGTTTCTCAAACTGTACATTATACACCGCGTGCTAAAAAGGTTATTGAGTTGTCTATGGATGAAGCTCGTAAATTAGGTCATTCTTACGTTGGAACAGAACATATCTTACTTGGTTTAATCCGTGAAGGTGAAGGTGTAGCAGCACGTGTTTTAAATAACTTAGGTGTTAGCCTAAATAAGGCAAGACAACAAGTATTGCAACTTCTTGGAAGTAATGAAGCAAGTTCAGGTCACCAAGGTGGTTCTTCAACGAATGCCAATACACCGACACTGGATAGCTTAGCACGTGATTTAACAGTTGTTGCACGTGAAAATCGTCTAGATCCTGTTATCGGTCGTGGTAAAGAAATTCAACGTGTAATTGAAGTTTTAAGCCGTAGAACAAAAAACAATCCTGTATTAATTGGAGAACCTGGTGTAGGTAAAACGGCAATTGCAGAAGGATTAGCACAACAAATTGTAAATAATGAAGTTCCTGAAACATTAAGAGATAAGCGTGTTATGACACTAGATATGGGTACAGTTGTAGCTGGAACGAAATATCGTGGTGAATTTGAAGATCGTTTAAAGAAAGTTATGGATGAAATCCGTCAAGCTGGAAACATTATTCTATTTATTGATGAACTTCATACATTAATTGGTGCAGGTGGAGCAGAAGGTGCAATTGATGCATCAAACATTTTAAAACCATCTTTAGCACGCGGAGAGTTACAATGTATCGGGGCGACAACCTTAGATGAATATCGTAAATATATTGAAAAAGACGCGGCTTTAGAAAGACGTTTCCAACCAATTCACGTTGATGAGCCAAGTTTAGACGAATCAACTCAAATCTTGAAAGGTTTACGTGATCGTTACGAAGCGCATCACCGTGTATCTATTACAGATGATGCAATTGATGCAGCTGTAAAGCTTTCAGACCGCTATATTACAGATCGTTTCTTACCAGATAAAGCAATTGATTTAATTGATGAAGCTGCTTCAAAGGTTCGCTTACGCTCTTATACAACACCACCAAATCTAAAAGAGCTTGAAGTAAAGCTTGAGGAAATTAGAAAAGAAAAAGATGCAGCTGTGCAAAGTCAAGAATTTGAAAAAGCTGCTTCCTTACGTGATATGGAACAACGTTTACGTGAGAAGTTAGAAGATACGAAGCGTCAATGGAAAGAGCAACAAGGAAAAGAAAACTCAGAAGTGACAGTAGAAGATATTGCAAATGTCGTTTCTACGTGGACTCGTATACCTGTTTCTAAACTTGCACAAACAGAGACTGATAAATTATTAAACTTAGAATCCATTCTTCACAACCGTGTTATTGGTCAAGATGAAGCGGTAGTAGCTGTAGCAAAAGCTGTTCGTCGTGCTAGAGCAGGATTGAAAGATCCGAAACGTCCGATTGGTTCATTTATTTTCTTGGGACCAACAGGTGTAGGTAAAACGGAACTAGCAAGAGCATTAGCAGAATCTATGTTCGGTGATGAGGATGCAATGATTCGCATCGATATGTCTGAGTACATGGAGAAGCATTCGACTTCTCGTTTAGTTGGATCTCCTCCAGGATATGTTGGATATGAAGAAGGTGGACAATTAACAGAAAAGGTTCGCCGTAAGCCATATTCAGTTGTTCTATTAGATGAAGTAGAGAAAGCTCATCCTGATGTGTTTAACATTTTACTACAAGTATTAGAAGATGGTCGCTTAACGGATTCTAAAGGGCGTACAGTTGATTTCCGTAATACAATTGTTATTATGACATCTAACGTTGGTGCAGATGCGTTAAAACGTAATAAACATCTTGGATTTAACGTACAAGATGAGAGCCGCGATTATTCAGATATGAAAGGTAAAGTAATGGATGAACTGAAAAAGGCATTTCGTCCAGAATTCTTAAACCGTATTGATGAAATTATCGTGTTCCATATGCTTGAGAAAAAACATATTCAAGAGATTGTAACACTTATGGTGAATCAGTTAGTGAAGCGCTTAAAAGAGCAAGAGATTGAATTGCATTTAACAGAAGGAGCGATTTCAGCCATTGCTGATAAAGGATTTGACCGAGAATACGGTGCTCGTCCGCTTCGTAGAGCAATTCAGAAACATGTAGAAGATAGACTATCGGAAGAACTTTTAAAAGGTGCTATTGAGAAAGGACAAAAAGTTATCTTTGATGTTGAAGGGGAATCATTTGTCATTCATAGTGCTGAAAAGGTAAAATAAGTATAGACAAACTAAGAGGGCTACGAGATAGCCCTCTTTCTTGTACGAGAAGGATAAATTGTTTATAGATGAAAGTGAAGTGAAATATAAAACGATATGGCTAAAAAGAAAACAAAATTCACATGTCAAGAGTGTGGTTATCAGTCACCAAAATATATGGGGAAATGCCCTGGTTGTGGTCAATGGAATACGCTTGTTGAAGAGATGGAACCGGTTGTATCATCAAGACGCCTTAATTATGCCAATGCAATTCAATCGGAAGTAACAAAACCAAGACGTCTAACAGAAGTAGAAACAAAATCTGAGGCACGTATTGAAACGAAATTCCAAGAGTTTAACCGTGTACTTGGCGGTGGGATTGTAGATGGATCCTTAGTACTTATTGGTGGAGACCCTGGGATTGGGAAATCAACATTGTTATTACAAATTTCATCGCAATTAGCAGATTCTTCATATGATGTACTATACATATCAGGTGAGGAGTCAGCAAAGCAGATTAAACTTCGTGCAGATCGTTTGCATGTAAAGGGTAGTAATCTATTTGTTGTAGCAGAAACGGATCTACAGCGAATTGCAGCGCACATTGAAGAGATGAATCCAGCTTTTGTTGTTATTGACTCTATTCAAACGATACATTTACCTGAAGTGACGTCAGCCCCAGGAAGTGTAGCGCAAGTACGTGAATGTACAGCGGAATTAATGAAACTTGCAAAAACGAAAGGAATTCCTATTTTTATCGTCGGACATGTAACAAAAGAGGGGGCAATTGCAGGACCTCGTATGTTAGAACATATGGTCGATGCAGTTCTTTACTTTGAAGGAGATCGTCATCATACATATCGTATCTTGCGAGCTGTGAAGAATCGTTTTGGTTCCACGAATGAAATGGGTATTTTTGAAATGAAAGAGCTTGGTCTTGCGGAAGTCTTAAACCCTTCTGAAATTTTTCTTGAGGAAAGACCCGTTGGAGTCGCAGGATCAACAGTAGTTGCCTCAATGGAAGGAACAAGACCGGTTTTAGTAGAAATACAAGCATTAATCTCCCCTACTAGTTTTGGAAACCCTCGAAGAATGGCGACGGGAATTGATCATAACCGTGTATCGCTTATTATGGCAGTGCTAGAAAAAAGAACAGGTTTATTATTGCAAAACCAAGACGCATATTTAAAAGTAGCAGGTGGTTTGAAATTAGATGAACCAGCAATTGATTTAGCTGTGGCTTTAAGTATTGCTTCAAGTTTTAGAGATAAACCCACGACACCAACTGATGCAGTAATAGGAGAAGTGGGATTAACTGGAGAAATAAGAAGAGTATCAAGAATTGAACAACGTGTACAAGAAGCAGCTAAATTAGGATTTCAACGTGCCATTATTCCTAGAAAAAATTTGGGGGGATGGACAATTCCGGATGGGATTGAGGTAGTAGGTGTATCTAATTTAGGGGAAGCGCTTCGTTTGACATTAGGAGGCTAGGCTATGGAAGAAAACAAGCAACGTGTCAAAAGTATGATTAATATTTTACAGCTCGTGGCCCCAGGAACACCACTGCGCGAAGGGATAGATAATGTGCTTCGCGCACAAACAGGGGGACTAATTGTTCTTGGATATAATGAACAAATTAAAAGTATTGTCGATGGGGGATTTCACATTAATTGTGCATTCTCTCCTGCTAGTTTATACGAATTAGCAAAAATGGATGGGGCACTTATTTTAAATGAAACTGGAAGTAAAATTTTAATTGCAAATGCACAGTTAGTTCCAGAGGCATCTATTGATTCTATTGAAACAGGTATGCGCCACCGGACGGCAGAGCGTGTAGCAAAGCAGACAGGTAGTCTCGTTGTGGCTATTTCACAAAGACGTAACGTAATTACACTATATCAAGGGAATTTACGTTATACACTAAAGGATATAGGTGTTATTTTAACAAAGGCAAACCAAGCTATTCAAACGTTAGAAAAATATAAGGCTGTATGGAATGATGGTATTACGAATTTGGGCATTCTAGAATTTGAAGAAGTCGTTACAATGTCCGAGGTGGTTCATGTGTTACATAGTGTTGAAATGGTACTGCGGATTAAAAATGAAATATTGAGCTATATTCATGAGCTAGGAACAGAAGGTAGGTTAATTCGTTTACAACTTACAGAACTACTAGCTGATTTAGAGGCAGAGGCAGCGTTATTAATTAAAGATTATTATCAAGAAAAAACACAAGACCATCATCAAATTTTGAAAAAGTTACAAGATCTTGCGAATACACAACTTCTAGAGGATAGCGATTTAGTTAAATTGCTTGGCTACCCAGGACAAATGAGTTTAGAAGAAAGTGTGACGCCGAGAGGATACCGAATCACAAGCAAAATTTCGCGCGTTCCGCCACTTATCATTGAAAATTTAATTAATCGATTTAAGACCTTGCAAGGTGTTTGTCGAGCAACTATTAATGAATTGGATGATGTGGAAGGAATTGGAGAAGTCAGGGCGAAGAAAATACGAGAAGGCCTAAAAAGAATCCAAGAGCATCTCTATATGAGTAGACACAATTAAGAATATTACATTGATTCTATAATATAACGACACTAGAACATTTTTGGTATATGATATGGTATATTGGTAAATAAAACTATTTATAAAAAAACACGTCCGCTTTTGCATTCGGCGTTTTGATTAGCGAAACAATGGTTAATAATGAGTAGGAGGTGGTTGGATGTTAAAACGAATTGTACAGCTCTTCTTTCTAGTAATTGGCGGAGCGTTAGGGATTTACTTAATCCCAAAAGTTATTAATGTATTAGACATGGGTGCTGTTCCTTTATTGGAAGGATCGTATGTTCGTGCAATTATTGGTGCAATTATTTTATTTTTAACAACATTTTGGCTTGTAGATTATATTGTTCAACTTATTAAGCATATTGAAGAGGCTCTTGTAAAGGCGCCTGTAGCGGATGTTTTATTTGGTACATTAGGATTAATCTCTGGTCTTATTGTTGCATATTTAATTTTAATACCAATTCGTGAATTTACAATTCCAGTTATTAGTACAGTGTTGCAAGTGTTCTTTACTCTTTTACTTGGATATTTAGGATTCCAAGTAGGGTTTAAAAAGAGGAATGAATTGCTAGGATTATTTACATTACCACAACGTGGGAAGAAGAAAAATAATAATAGTGAGAATGAAGAAACTGAGGTAGAAGAATCTACAACTCATTGGAAAATTCTCGATACGAGTGTAATTATCGATGGGCGTATTGCTGATATTTGCCAAACAAAGTTTTTAGAAGGAACAATTGTGATTCCACAATTCGTGTTAGAAGAACTTCAGCACATTGCCGATTCTTCTGATGCTTTAAAGCGTAATCGTGGTCGCAGAGGATTAGATATTTTAAATCGTATTCAAAAAGAGATGCCGATTCCGGTAGAAATTTATGAAGGCGATTTCGATGATATTCAAGAAGTGGATAGCAAACTTGTAAAGTTGGCGAAAATCACTGGTGGAACGGTAGTAACGAATGATTTCAACTTAAACAAAGTTTCTGAATTACAAGGGGTAACGGTGTTAAATATTAACGATTTAGCTAATGCAATTAAACCTGTTGTACTCCCAGGTGAAGAACTGAGTGTTTATGTTGTCAAAGATGGAAAAGAACAAAATCAAGGTGTTGCATATTTAGATGATGGTACGATGATTGTAGTAGAAGATGGTAGAGAATATGTAGGTTCACAACTCAATGTGCTTGTTACTAGTGTGTTACAAACATCGGCTGGGCGCATGATTTTCGCCAAACGTAAATTATTAGAAAAAGCATTATAAGTAGAGGATTATTAATATGTATACATTAATTATTCCAGCAGCTGGTCAAGGTAAGCGGATGGGTGCTGGTAAAAACAAGTTGTTCTTACTTATTAATGAAGTACCGATTATTGTGCATACGTTACGTGCTTTTGAAAAAGATAAAGCATGCAAAAGTATTATTATGGCAATTAACGAAGAAGAACGTCCGTATTTTGAAGAATTAATGCAGAAGTATCCAATTGAAAAGCCAGTACAATTTATTCAGGGCGGAGCCGAAAGACAAGATAGTGTATATAACGCTATTCAGCATACTAGTGATGTTGAGTATGTTCTTGTACATGACGGCGCGCGTCCATTTGTAACGAATAAAGTGATTCAAGATGTATTAACTGCAGCGGAAAAATATGGAGCGTCCATTTGTGCGGTACCAGTGAAAGATACAGTTAAGAAAGTAGAGCTGGGTATCGTTGTCGAAACGGTAGAAAGATCTCAGCTTAAAGCTGTACAAACACCACAAGGGTTCGCTGTTTCTCTTTTGTTAGAAGCTCATAGAAGTGCAAAACAGGGTTGTTTCCTTGGTACAGATGATGCAAGCCTCGTAGAACGTATCGGGAAGCAAGTAGGTGTAGTAGAGGGGAGTTACTATAATATTAAAGTGACGACTCCAGAGGATTTAGTAATTGCTGAAAGTTTCCTTCATGTTCAAAAGAAATGACAGTGATGATTATAGCGAAAAAAAGCTCGGCAACAGCCGGGCTTTTCTTTATAAGGATAGCGATATAATATAGAATCATAAAGCTCTGTAGTTTAGCTTGAGGAGGATGTAAAAAATGTTTCGAATTGGACAAGGTTTTGATGTGCATGAGTTTGCGGAAGGTAGACCGTTAATTATTGGTGGAATTACAATTCCTCATGAGAAAGGATTAATTGGTCATTCAGATGCAGACGTATTGTTACATACGATTGCGGATGCATGTTTAGGTGCGATTGCAGCTGGAGATATTGGAAAGCATTTCCCTGATACAGATCCTGCCTTTAAAGATGCTGATTCAGCTGTATTGCTGCAAAAGGTTTGGGAATTTGTACGTGAACAAGGTTACGAGTTAGGGAATCTAGATTGTACAATTATTGCTCAAAAGCCAAAGATGGCACCACATATTGAAAGTATGCGTAAACGTATTAGTGAACTATTAGAAACGTCTATTGACAATATCAATGTAAAGGCAACAACAACAGAAAAATTAGGATTTACAGGTAGAGAAGAAGGAATTGCTTCTCAAGCAGTTGTTTTATTACAGAAAAAATAATGGTTTTTAATTCGTAAGATGGATAATCACATTTTTTTGGTGTACAATTATAGAATGTGTTGACATTAAGAATGGAAGGTGTACCAATTATGGAAAAGCAAGTGAGAGTGCGCTATGCGCCAAGTCCAACAGGACACTTACATATCGGAAATGCGCGTACGGCATTATTTAATTATTTATTTGCTCGTCATCAAGATGGTAAGTTTATTATTCGTATTGAAGATACTGATGTGAAACGTAATGTTGCTGGTGGAGAAGAAAGCCAATTAAAATACTTGAAATGGCTCGGTATGGACTGGGATGAAGGTGTTGATGTTGGTGGTGAATTTGGACCATATCGTCAAACAGAGCGTTTAGATATTTATAAAAAATTATATGAAGATTTACTAGAGCGTGGTTTAGCTTACAAATGTTATATGACAGAAGAAGAGCTAGAAGCAGAACGTGAAGGACAAATCTCTCGTGGTGAAACACCTCGTTATGCAGGTAACCACCGTGATTTAACTGAAGTACAAGTGAAAGAATTTGAAGCTGAGGGACGTATTCCAAGTATTCGTTTCCGTGTACCAGTTGATCGCGACTACACGTTTAAAGATATCGTAAAAGATGAGGTTGCATTCCATTCAAATGATTTCGGTGATTTCGTTATCGTGAAAAAAGATGGAATACCAACTTATAACTTTGCGGTAGCAGTAGATGATCACTTAATGGAGATTACACATGTACTTCGTGGTGATGATCATATTTCAAATACGCCAAAACAAATGATGATTTACGAAGCTTTCGGTTGGGATATTCCGCAATTTGGTCATATGACTTTAATTGTAAACGAAAGCCGTAAAAAATTAAGTAAGCGTGATGAATCTATTATTCAATTTATTGAGCAATATAAAGAGCTTGGATATCTTCCAGAAGCAATCTTTAACTTTATTGCACTACTAGGTTGGTCGCCAGTAGGAGAAGAAGAAATCTTCTCTCAAGAAGAGTTTATCAAAATGTTCGATGCAGCTCGTTTATCAAAATCACCTGCATTATTTGATTCTCAAAAATTAAAATGGATGAACAACCAATATATGAAAAAGCAAGATTTAGATACGGTGGTAGAATTAAGCTTACCGCATCTAGTGAAAGCTGGACGTATAGGTGAAACTTTAAGTGAACAAGAGCAAGCTTGGATTCGTGATGTAATTGCGTTATATCATGAACAAATGAGTTTTGGAGCTGAAATTGTAGAGCTTTCTGAAATGTTCTTCAAAGATCATGTTGATCATGAAGAAGAAGGACAAGAAGTATTAAAAGGTGAACAAGTACCAGAAGTACTTCGTGCATTTGCGGGTCAAGTAGAAGCGCTAGAAGCGATGGAACCAGCAGCAATTAAGGCGGCTATTAAAGCGGTGCAAAAGGAAACAGGTCATAAAGGTAAAAACTTATTTATGCCAATCCGTGTTGCAACTACTGGTCAAACACATGGTCCAGAACTTCCTAATGCTATTGCACTTCTTGGAAAAGAAAAAGTTTTAAATCGTCTTCAAAAAGTAATTGGTTAACATTTTCTAGGTTTAGAAATATAATAAGTATACTTAAAACCTAATAAGGAAAAGCGATGAGAAGGAGAAGTAGAAAATCAGGCTTTTTACAGAGAGAACCACCTTTAGGCTGGAAGTGGTTTATAAGTGGATTTTTGAAATGCCCCTTCGAGTCTTCTGCTGAACAGCGAATTGTTTTGCGAAACGTTTTAGGGCGTAAAGTAAGCAGAAGCGGTGTACACCGTTATCAGAGATGAGTTTGAGGCTTTTTTTAGCCTAAACAGAGTGGAACCGCGCTTAAAAGGCGTCTCTGTCAATATGACAGAGGCGTCTTTTTTTATACCGTAAAAGTGGATATGAGTATAAGTTTTATCCCTGTGTATAAAGATTTAGGGGGATAAGTAGGGAGTAAAGGGAGTTAGTTCACTCGAAAAAGCAGCCCATAAAGGGGAGGGAACATCGATGTTTAAGAGGCTTCGGGAAGATATTGAAGTCGTTTTTGAACAGGATCCAGCGGCAAGAAGTTATTTCGAAGTCATTTTGACTTACTCTGGATTACATGCAGTTTGGGCCCATCGAATTGCACATGCTTTTTATAAAAAGAATTTCTTCTTTATTGCACGTTGGATCTCGCAAGTTAGTCGTTTCTTTACTGGTATTGAGATTCATCCAGGAGCAACAATTGGTCGTCGTTTTTTCATAGACCATGGAATGGGGGTTGTAATTGGAGAAACGTGCGAAATTGGTGATAATGTAACGATCTATCAAGGTGTTACATTAGGTGGTACGGGTAAAGAAAAGGGGAAGAGGCACCCTACAATTCAGGATAATGTATTAATTGCAACAGGTGCTAAAGTACTAGGTTCTATTACAGTCGGAGAGAATTCTAAAATTGGAGCAGGGTCTGTCGTATTAAAAGAAGTGCCTGCACATTCTACAGTTGTAGGTATACCTGGCCGAGTCGTTGTTCAAAATGGAGTAAAGATCGGTCAAGAATTAAATCATTCTGACCTTCCAGACCCAATTTTTGATAAGTTAAAGATTATGGAAGTAGAACTTGATAAATTGAAAAAACAACTTGAAGTAAAGGTAGAAAGGAAGGATAAAAATGACTATTCACATTTATAATACGTTAACGCGTCAAAAAGAAGAGTTTACTCCATTAGAAGAAAATAAGGTAAAGATGTATGTGTGTGGACCTACAGTTTATAACTATATTCACATTGGGAATGCAAGACCACCTATGGTATTTGATACGGTACGCCGTTATTTAGAATATAAAGGGTATGATGTGCAGTATGTATCTAACTTTACTGACGTAGATGATAAATTAATTAAAGCAGCAAATGAATTAGGTGAAGATGTGCCGACAATTGCTGACCGTTTCGTTGAAGCGTATTTTGAAGATGTAACGGCACTAGGTTGCAAACATGCAACAGTTCATCCGCGTGTAACGGAAAATATGGATATCATTATTGAATTTATTCAAGAACTTGTGAATAAAGGATATGCATATGAATCAGAAGGTGATGTGTACTTTAGAACGAAGGAATTTGAAGGATACGGTAAATTATCGCATCAACCAATCGCCGACTTACGTCACGGTGCACGCATTGAAGTAGGAGAAAAGAAACAAGACCCTCTTGATTTTGCTTTATGGAAAGCTGCGAAAGAAGGGGAAATCTTCTGGGAAAGCCCTTGGGGTAAAGGTCGTCCAGGCTGGCATATTGAATGCTCGGCAATGGCGCGTAAATACTTAGGAGATACAATCGATATTCATGCTGGTGGTCAAGACTTGGCATTTCCTCATCATGAGAATGAAATTGCGCAGTCTGAGGCATTAACAGGAAAAACATTTGCACGTTATTGGATGCACAATGGATATATTAATATTAATAATGAGAAGATGTCTAAGTCACTGGGGAACTTCATTTTAGTTCACGATATCATTAAGCAATATGATCCACAGCTAATTAGATTCTTTATGCTATCGGTACATTACCGTCACCCAATTAATTTCAGTGAAGATTTACTACAAAGTACAAATAACGGACTGGAAAGAATTAAAACGGCTTACGGTAATTTAAAACACCGTATGGAAAGTAGTACTGATTTAACAGATCATAATGAGAAATGGTTAGCGGAACTGGAAAAATTCCAGACTGCATTTGAAGAAGCAATGAATGATGACTTCAACACTGCTAATGCAATCACTGAGTTATATAATTTAGCAAATCATGCAAATCAATATTTACTGGAAGAACATACGTCTACAGTTGTAATTGAAGCATACGTAAAACAACTTGAAACATTATTTGATATTTTAGGGTTAGAATTAACGCAAGAAGAGTTGCTTGATGAAGAAATTGAGGTACTTATTCAAAAGCGCATTGAAGCTCGTAAAAATCGTGATTTTGCATTATCGGATCAAATTCGCGATAATTTAAAAGACCGTAATATTATTTTAGAAGATACCGCTCAAGGTACAAGATGGAAAAGAGGATAAGAATGATTGATGCAAAGCAATTAAACAGCTTAGCGTTAGCATATATGGGTGATGCGGTATATGAACAATATATCCGCTATCACCTACTTCAAAAAGGGAAAGTTCGTCCTAATCAATTGCATCGATTAGGGACAAGCTTTGTTTCGGCAAAAGCACAGGCGAAAGTTGTTTATCATTTATTAGAGACGGCATTTTTAACAGAGGAAGAAGAGGCGGTACTAAGAAGAGGGCGTAATGCAAATTCAGGTACTGTTCCGAAGAATACTGATGTACAAACATATCGATATAGTACAGCCTTTGAAGCGCTAATTGGCTATCATCACTTATTAAATAATCGTGAAAGATTAGACGAAATTGTATATAAGGCAATTGATGTTTTAGAAGAAAAGGAAGGGGGCGCATCATCATGAGTAGTGAATATATTATCGGACGTAACCCTGTAATTGAAGCGTTACGATCAGGAAGAGATATTAATAAAATTTGGATCGCGGAAGGTGCTGCCAAAGGACAAATACAAATTGTACTAGCACTAGCGAAAGAAAATAAGATTATTTTACAACATGCACCAAAGAAGAAGTTAGATCAATTAGTTGAGGGGAACCATCAAGGTGTAATTGCTCAAGTGGCTGCATATCAATACGCTGAGCTAGAAGATCTATTTAAAGTAGCAGAGAAGCGTAACGAAGATCCGTTCTTCTTAATTTTAGATGAAATTGAAGACCCGCATAACCTAGGTTCTATTATGCGTACTGCGGATGCAACGGGGGCTCATGGAATTATTATTCCGAAAAGAAGAGCTGTGGGACTTACTGCATCAGTTGCGAAAGCATCGACTGGAGCGATTGAATATATTCCTGTTGCACGTGTAACGAATTTATCTCGTACAATCGATGAATTAAAAGAACGTGGACTTTGGATTGCTGGTACAGATGCAAAAGGGAAAACGGATTACCGCAATTTAGATGGTAAAATGCCAATTGGATTAGTAATTGGAAGTGAAGGAAAAGGTATGAGTCGTATTATTGGTGAAAAATGTGATTTCCTAATTACTTTACCGATGGTCGGTAAAGTTACATCCTTAAATGCTTCAGTAGCCGCAAGTTTGTTAATGTATGAGGTATATCGTAAGCGTCACGAAATTGGTAAATAAAAAATGAACGATATTTTAATCGTTGACGGTTACAACATTATCGGAGCTTGGGGAGACTTGAAGAAACTACGGGATGTAGATTTGCAATCATCAAGGGATGCACTGATTGATAAGATGGCGGATTACCAAGGTTACACAGGTATAAAGGTAATGATAGTTTTTGATGCTTATACGGTCCAAGGTATTGAAAAAAAGATGAAACAATCGCGTGTGGAAGTCATATTCACGAGAAAGAATCAAACTGCAGATGAAAAGATAGAGCAACTAGCGATTGAGCTTAGAAATATAAATACGCAAATATATGTTGCGACTTCTGATTATACGGAACAATGGGTTATATTTGCGCAAGGTGCTCTTCGGAAATCTGCACGTGAATTAGAGTTGGAAGTACAAGCGATGGAGCAACAAGTAAGAAGGCGTACACAAGACACAAAAGAAAAGCAACCCGCCATGCGAAAGATATTTAGTAAAGATATTACAGAAAAATTAGAAAAATTAAGAAGAGGAGAGCGTTGAAGCATTGACGCTCTTTATCTTTTTACTGTATAATATTGCTAAATAAATAGCGGTCGGAGGGATCAAGGTGGAAGCAGGCTTCGTAAGTGTAGGCGACGTTACATTTCGTGATTTAGAGGATGAGGCAATCGTTGAGTTAGTTCGAAAAGGTAATACTGACGCTCTAGAATATTTGATTCACAAATATAAGAACTTTGTTCGCGCGAAATCAAGATCTTATTTCTTAGTGGGTGCCGATCGAGAAGATATTGTTCAAGAAGGTATGATTGGATTGTTTAAAGCGATTCGTGATTATAAAGAGGACAAGCTGTCTTCATTCAAAGCATTTGCTGAACTGTGTATCACTCGGCAAATTATTACCGCTATTAAAACAGCAACAAGGCAAAAACATATTCCGTTAAATTCGTATGTGTCTCTAGATAAACCGATTTATGATGAGGAATCTGATCGGACATTATTAGATGTTATTTCGGAAGCGAAGGTAACGGATCCTGAAGAAATGATTATAAGCCAGGAAGAATATACAGACATAGAATCTAAAATATCTGAATTATTAAGCGATTTAGAAAGAAAAGTGCTTTCTTTATATCTAGATGGTCGTTCTTATCAAGAGATTTCGGAACAGTTAAATCGACATGTGAAATCTATTGATAACGCTTTACAGAGGGTGAAGCGGAAATTGGAACGATATATGGAAATGAGAGAGAGTACCACTTTAAATTCATAACAAATGCTACAGGTGTAAAAAATCACCTGTTTTCTTTTTGTAGAGAGTACAAAAGGCATGTCATTGACATTGTCTTTTGTTGTATGATACATTTTTAGGGACATAATGTTACAAGGTTGGTGTAACTAATGAGGAAAAAAGTTGTACTCTCATGTGAAGAGTGTAAAAATCGAAACTACTCTACGATGAAAGATACGAGCTCAGTAGAGCGACTTGAAATAAAGAAGTTTTGTAAAACATGCAATCAGCATACAGTTCACAAGGAAACAAAATAAATAATTGAAATAATACACTGGAGGTTCCGTAGATGCGTTTAACGAACTTTTTCGGCGATGTAGGTCGCGAAATGAAAAAAGTAAGTTGGCCTAAAAAAGATGAATTACTCCGTTCAACAGCGACTGTTATCGCTACAGTTGTCTTCTTTGCGATTTTCTTCGCAGTGGTTGATATGGGCATTTCTTCTTTAATTCGGTTAATTCTTGGTTAATTCTTGAATAAGAAGCACTTATCCATGATATAATGTTATTTATAAGAACTGTGTAAAAGCCCGGTGAACGGGTTTTTTCATTTGCGCAAAAAAATGTACGTCAGGGAGGGAAGGACGCTCGTCCTAAATGAATGGAAAAAAGTTGGTATGTTGTCCATACTTATTCTGGATATGAAAATAAAGTAAAAGCAAACCTAGAGAAGCGTGTAGAATCAATGGGTATGCAAGATAAAATTTTCCGTGTTGTTGTCCCGGAAGAAGTAGAAGTAGAAATGAAAAACGGCAAAGAAAAATTAATGAAAAGAAAAGTGTTCCCAGGTTATGTATTAGTAGAATTAATCATGACTGATGACTCTTGGTATGTTGTACGTAACACACCAGGTGTAACTGGGTTCGTTGGTTCTTCTGGTTCTGGATCTAAACCATCACCTCTATTAGAAGAGGAAGTTGTTACCATTATGAAGCATATGGGAATGGATAACGAAGTGGTTGATTTCGACTTTGAACTTCATGAGACAGTGCGTGTAAATGAGGGGCCATTCGCAGATTATACAGGTGCTATTGAAGAAATTGATGTGGAGAAGAAAAAGGTTAGCGTGCTTGTGGACATGTTTGGTCGCGAGACTCCAGTTGAGCTTGACTTCCATCAAATTGAAAAATTATAAAATGAAACTTGAAATGAATTGTAAAAAGTGATAATATCTTTTAAGTCAGTACGTCTTCGTTACCGGAGACGTTTTTTGAAAGATTTTATCCTTACAGATAAAATATGACGTGGGAGGGCAAATCACTGTCCAATTGACCACATCACGGACTTAAGGAGGTGTGTCTCGTGGCTAAAAAGGTAATTAAAATGGTAAAGCTTCAAATTCCTGCAGGTAAAGCTAACCCAGCTCCACCAGTTGGTCCAGCATTAGGACAAGCAGGTGTTAACATCATGGGCTTCTGTAAAGAGTTTAACGCTCGTACAGCTGATCAAGCTGGTCTTATCATCCCTGTTGAAATTACGGTATTTGAGGACCGTTCATTCACTTTCATTACTAAAACTCCTCCTGCTGCTGTTCTTCTTAAGAAAGTAGCTGGTATTGAGTCTGGTTCTGGTGAACCAAACCGTAATAAAGTGGCAACTGTTAAGCGTGATAAAGTACGCGAAATCGCTGAAACTAAAATGCCTGACCTAAACGCTGCTAGTGTAGAAGCTGCAATGCGTATGGTTGAAGGTACTGCACGCAGTATGGGCATCGTTATCGAAGACTAATTCGATTTGTTTTTAAAAAAGGTTGCGGGTCTGGAATTCCAATTCGCAACCTTTATTATCGTAAATGATTATCGTTTTTAAATAAATGGATGGCGCGCATCCTCAGGTTATACCTGAAAATAAGCGTAAACGTGGGAGGTTATTCCGCTAAAACCACATTCGAGGAGGAAATAAAAATGGCTAAAAGAGGTAAAAAGTACGTAGAAGCTGCAAAGCTTGTTGATCGTGCAACTGCTTACTCTGCAACAGAAGCAGTAGAATTAGTAAAGAAAACAAACACAGCTAAATTTGATGCGACTGTAGAAGTTGCATTCCGTTTAGGTGTTGACCCTAAGAAAGCTGACCAACAAATCCGTGGTGCAGTTGTTCTTCCACACGGTACTGGTAAAGTACAACGTGTATTAGTATTCGCTAAAGGTGAAAAGGCTAAAGAAGCTGAAGCTGCTGGAGCTGACTTCGTAGGCGATGCTGATTACATCGGTAAAATCCAACAAGGTTGGTTCGATTTCGATGTAGTAGTAGCAACTCCTGACATGATGGGTGAAGTTGGTAAACTTGGTCGCGTATTAGGACCTAAAGGTTTAATGCCAAACCCTAAAACTGGAACAGTTACTTTCGATGTAACTAAAGCTGTTAATGAAATCAAAGCTGGTAAAGTTGAATACCGCGTTGATAAAGCTGGTAACATCCACGTTCCAATCGGTAAAGTATCTTTCGAAGATGCTAAATTAGTAGAAAACTTCGGAACAATTGCTGACACTTTACAAAAAGTTAAGCCAGCTGCTGCAAAAGGTACTTACATGAAGAACGTAACAGTTGCTTCTACAATGGGACCTGGCGTACGTGTAGACGTTTCTACATTAGCGTAAATTTTGGAAGTTGACTTCATAAAGAAGTTTTTATATAATCATTTATGTTGTGAATTTAATTAGTGTACCGTAGACAGTAGGTGTCAATAGACTTAATTTCCTACCTAGGTGTTAATATACGAAACGGAAATTTTTTCTGTGACTATATGCCTCCATGTCTACAAGTTGGGCATGGAGGTTTTTAGTGCACTTTCGGTACATCTTCTATATAATCTACAGGAGGTGTAATAACATGAGCAAAGTAATCGAAACTAAACAACAAGTTGTAACTGAAATCGCGGACAAACTTCGCGAAAGTAAATCTACAATCGTTGTTGACTACCGTGGTTTAACAGTTTCTGAAGTAACAGAATTACGTAAAAACTTACGTGAAGCTGGCGTTGAGTTTAAAGTTTACAAAAACTCTTTAACTCGTCGTGCTGCAGAGTCTGCTGAAATGGCTGAGTTAAACGAATTCTTAACAGGACCAAACGCAATCGCGTTCAGTAACGAGGATGTAGTTGCTCCTGCGAAAGTATTAAACGACTTCGCTACAAAACATGAAGCTTTAGAAATTAAAGCTGGTGTAATCGAAGGTAAACTTGTAACACTTGATGAGGTTAAAGCTATCGCTACTCTTCCATCACGTGAAGGCTTACTTTCTATGCTTCTTAGCGTTCTTCAAGCTCCAATCCGTAACCTTGCACTTGCTACTAAAGCAGTTGCAGAACAAAAGGAAGAGCAAGGCGCTTAATTTTTTAAAAGATAATTACTTGTTATCTATAAAACAATACAAACCTATTTAAGGGAGGATATTTACAATGACTAAAGAACAAATCATTGAAGCAGTTAAATCTATGACTGTATTAGAACTTAACGACTTAGTAAAAGCTATCGAGGAAGAATTCGGCGTAACTGCTGCTGCTCCTGTAGCTGTAGCTGGTGGCGCTGGTGAAGCTGCTGCTGAGAAAACTGAATTTGACGTAGTACTTGCAAGTGCTGGCGCTCAAAAAATCAAAGTTATCAAAGCTGTACGTGAAATCACTGGTCTTGGCTTAAAAGAAGCTAAAGAATTAGTTGACAACACTCCAAAAGCAATCAAAGAAGGCGTTTCTAAAGAGGAAGCTGAAGAAATGAAAGCTAAACTTGAAGAAGTTGGCGCTGCTGTAGAAGTTAAGTAATTAACTTTTGATGCTTTAAAAAAGCTCGCTCTCATGCGAGCTTTTTTTTTAACTGTAAAGAAAAGAGGTGGCCATATGGCAGACCATTATTTTTCTAACGACCCTTCTAGTAAAAGTGATCGTAAGCGATGGGAATTTCCGCTTCGTGGATCTCGATTTACTTTCTTATCTGACCGTGGGGTGTTCTCGAAAAACGAAGTGGACTTTGGTTCTCGTCTTTTAATTGAAGCGTTTCAAGTGCCAGATATTAAAGGTGATATATTAGACGTAGGTTGTGGATATGGACCAATTGGTTTATCGTTGGCGAAAGAGTTTCAAGACCGTAAAGTTCACATGGTGGATGTGAATGAAAGGGCGCTTGAGCTTGCGAAAGAAAATGCCGCTAACAATAGAATTGGAAATGTACACATTTTTCAAAGTAGCGTCTATGAAAATGTAGATGGTATGTATGCTGCTATTCTATCTAATCCTCCAATTCGTGCAGGTAAAGATATCGTGCATGAGATTTTAGAAAAGGCTGTAGAGTATTTAGTTCCAGGTGGAGAGTTGTGGATTGTTATTCAAAAGAAGCAAGGTGCACCATCTGCACTGAAGAAACTAGAAGAAGTATTTTCTGAAGTCGAAGTTGTAGAAAAGAAAAAAGGATATTATATCATAAAATCAAAAAAACGTTGACGGTTATTTTTGGCTAT
The DNA here is from genome assembly GCF_019837435.1 of Bacillus sp. 16GRE42. Classification (NCBI taxonomy): domain Bacteria; kingdom Bacillati; phylum Bacillota; class Bacilli; order Caryophanales; family Bacillaceae; genus Bacillus; species Bacillus sp. 16GRE42. The sequence goes on along the minus strand of NZ_JADAXF010000011.1, from coordinate 37,287 downwards.
GTTAACATTATACAATGCCAATATATGATTTTCTGCGTTGAGAAAGATGTATATTTTTGTTTCTCTTGGAAAAGATAGTAAAATCAGCAGATTATGAAACAGAATGATGGTTTTCTTATAGAAGCCATTTTTCTTTTTTGAGCAGGTAGAAAGACTCAACGTATTTATCTTTAAGAGAAAAAAACTACGCTAATAGCAGTAGTTGTATTTATTTGTGATTTTGCACAAATTTTTTTGTGCATTTATAATACTCATGATTTGAGGGGTGAAGCAGTTGACAGGTCAACTAGTTCAATACGGACGCCACCGCCAACGAAGAAGTTATGCCCGTATTAGTGAAGTATTAGAGTTACCAAATCTTATCGAAATTCAAACCTCTTCTTATCAGTGGTTTCTTGATGAGGGTTTGCGAGAAATGTTCCAGGACATTTCTCCGATCGAAGACTTTACGGGAAATCTATCGCTTGAATTTATCGACTACAGCTTAGGTGAACCTAAATACTCTGTAGACGAATGCAAAGAGCGTGATGTGACGTATGCAGCACCACTTCGTGTAAAAGTGCGTCTAATCAACAAGGAAACTGGTGAAGTAAAAGAACAAGATGTGTTCATGGGAGATTTCCCACTCATGACAGAGACTGGAACATTCGTAATTAACGGTGCAGAACGTGTTATCGTTTCCCAGTTAGTTCGCTCTCCAAGCGTATACTATAGTGGCAAAGTGGATAAAAACGGAAAACGTGGTTTTACTGCTACTGTAATTCCAAACCGCGGAGCTTGGTTAGAGTATGAAACAGATGCTAAGGATGTTGTATATGTGCGTATTGACCGTACGCGTAAACTTCCTGTAACTGTTTTGTTACGCGCATTAGGGTTTGGCTCTGATCAAGAAATCACCGAGCTTTTAGGTGATAACGAATACTTAAGCAACACATTAGAAAAAGACAACACAGATAGCACAGAGAAAGCATTGCTTGAAATTTATGAGCGTCTACGCCCTGGTGAACCACCAACAGTAGAAAATGCAAAGAGCTTACTTGTGTCTCGTTTCTTTGATCCGAAGCGCTATGATTTAGCAAATGTAGGTCGCTATAAGATCAACAAAAAGCTACACATTAAAAACAGATTGTTTAATCAACGTTTAGCTGAAACATTAGTGGATCCAGAAACTGGTGAAATTTTAGCGGCAGAAGGAACAATCTTAGATCGTCGTACACTTGATCGCATTTTACCTTACTTAGAGAAAAACATTGGATTCAAAACAGCGAAACCAATGGGTGGAGTGGTAGAAGGCGATGTTGAGCTGCAATCTATTAAGATTTATGCTCCTGAGTCAGAAGGCGAACGCGTAATTAATGTAATTGGTAATGCAAATATTACTCGCGATGTAAAACACATCACACCAGGTGATATCCTTGCTTCTATCAGTTACTTCTTCAACCTACTATACAAAGTGGGGGATACAGATGATATCGACCATTTAGGAAACCGTCGTCTGCGTTCTGTTGGAGAACTATTACAAAATCAATTCCGTATCGGTCTTTCTCGTATGGAACGTGTTGTTCGTGAGAGAATGTCGATTCAAGATACAAATGCAATTACACCACAAGCGTTAATTAACATTCGCCCGGTTATTGCATCTATTAAAGAGTTCTTCGGAAGTTCTCAGTTATCTCAGTTCATGGATCAAACAAACCCATTAGCAGAGTTAACTCACAAACGAAGACTATCTGCATTAGGACCCGGTGGTTTAACGCGTGAGCGCGCAGGCTTTGAAGTGCGTGACGTTCACTACTCTCACTATGGTCGTATGTGTCCGATTGAAACACCAGAGGGACCAAACATCGGTTTGATTAACTCATTATCATCGTTCGCGAAAGTAAATGAGTTTGGTTTCATTGAAACACCATACCGTCGTGTTGATCCAGAATCTGGTCTTGTAACAGGGCAGGTTGATTACTTAACAGCAGATGAAGAAGATAATTATGTTGTAGCCCAAGCGAATATGAAATTATCTGAAGAAGGAGAATTCCTTAGCGAAGATATCGTAGCTCGTTTCCGTGGTGAAAACATTGTCACAAATAAAGAACGCATCGACTACATGGATGTATCTCCAAAACAAGTAGTGTCGGCAGCGACAGCTTGTATTCCGTTCTTAGAAAACGATGACTCTAACCGCGCACTTATGGGAGCGAACATGCAACGTCAGGCGGTTCCGTTAATGAATCCGGAATCTCCGATTGTAGGTACAGGTATGGAGTACGTATCAGCAAAAGACTCAGGTGCTGCAGTAATCTGTAAACATCCTGGTGTTGTTGAACGCGTAGAAGCACGTGAAGTTTGGGTACGTCGCTATGTAGAAGTTGACGGTCAAACAGTAAAAGGCGACTTAGATCGCTACAAAATGCAAAAATTCATTCGTTCTAACCAAGGAACTTGCTACAACCAACGTCCAATCGTAAGTGTTGGAAATGAAGTTGTAAAAGGTGAGATTCTTGCGGATGGTCCTTCTATGGAATTAGGTGAACTAGCACTTGGACGTAACGTGCTTGTTGGCTTCATGACTTGGGACGGTTATAACTACGAGGATGCGATCATTATGAGTGAGCGCCTTGTAAAAGATGATGTGTACACTTCTATTCATATTGAAGAATATGAGTCAGAAGCTCGTGATACGAAGCTTGGACCAGAAGAAATTACACGTGACATTCCAAACGTTGGGGAAGATGCATTACGCAACCTTGACGAGCGCGGTATCATTCGCGTTGGTGCGGAAGTAAAAGATGGAGATTTACTTGTTGGTAAAGTAACACCTAAAGGTGTAACAGAATTAACAGCTGAAGAACGTCTATTACATGCTATCTTTGGAGAAAAAGCACGTGAAGTACGTGATACATCACTACGTGTACCACACGGTGGTGGCGGTATTATCTTAGACGTAAAAGTATTCAACCGTGAAGATGGCGATGAATTGCCACCAGGCGTGAATCAACTTGTACGTGCATATATCGTTCAAAAACGTAAAATCTCTGAAGGTGACAAGATGGCCGGACGTCACGGTAACAAAGGTGTTATCTCTCGTATTTTACCAGAAGAAGATATGCCTTACTTACCAGACGGTACGCCAATCGATATCATGTTAAACCCATTAGGGGTACCATCTCGTATGAATATCGGTCAGGTATTAGAGCTTCATCTTGGTATGGCAGCAAGATACCTTGGTATTCACATTGCAACACCAGTATTCGATGGTGCTCGTGAGGAAGATGTTTGGGGCACGATTGAAGAAGCTGGTATGGCAAATGACGCGAAAACAATCCTGTATGACGGACGTACTGGTGAACCATTCGATAACCGCGTATCTGTTGGTGTCATGTATATGATCAAACTTGCGCACATGGTTGACGATAAACTTCATGCTCGTTCTACTGGACCATACTCACTTGTAACGCAGCAGCCTCTTGGAGGTAAAGCTCAGTTCGGTGGACAGCGTTTCGGTGAGATGGAGGTTTGGGCACTTGAAGCTTACGGTGCTGCTTATACTCTTCAAGAAATCTTAACAGTGAAGTCTGATGATGTTGTTGGACGTGTTAAGACGTATGAAGCAATTGTTAAAGGCGAAAATGTTCCAGAACCAGGCGTTCCTGAATCATTCAAAGTATTGATTAAAGAGCTGCAAAGTTTAGGTATGGACGTTAAAATGATGTCTAGCGACGATAAAGAAATCGAAATGCGTGATACAGAAGATGACGATGATCATCAATCAGCAGATAAATTGAATGTCGAAGTTGAGGCAACTAAAGAATAATTGGGATAACCTGTAGACTAAAAGGGAGGTAGGCCCCTTGATAGATGTAAATAACTTTGAATATATGAAGATTGGACTTGCTTCACCTGACAAGATTCGTTCTTGGTCATACGGTGAAGTTAAGAAACCAGAAACAATTAACTATCGTACGTTAAAGCCTGAAAAAGATGGCTTGTTCTGTGAGCGTATTTTCGGACCACAAAAGGACTGGGAATGTCATTGCGGAAAATACAAACGTGTACGTTATAAAGGTGTAGTTTGTGATCGATGTGGCGTTGAAGTAACGCGTGCAAAAGTTCGTCGTGAACGTATGGGTCATATCGAATTAGCTGCTCCTGTATCTCATATTTGGTATTTCAAAGGTATCCCGAGCCGCATGGGACTTGTCTTAGACATGTCCCCTCGCGCGCTTGAAGAAGTAATTTATTTCGCTTCTTATGTTGTAACAGAAAGTGGAGATACACCACTTGATAAGAAGCAATTACTTTCTGAAAAAGAATACCGTGCATATCGTGATCGATATGGTAGCACATTCCAAGCTGCTATGGGTGCGGAAGCGATTAAAAAGCTACTACAAGACATCGATTTAGATAAAGAAGTAGACTTCTTAAAAGAAGAATTAAAAACAGCGCAAGGACAACGCCGTACTCGTGCTATTAAACGTCTAGAAGTATTAGAAGCATTCCGTAACTCTGGAAATCACCCATCTTGGATGATCCTAGATGTTCTTCCAGTTATCCCACCAGAACTACGCCCAATGGTACAGTTGGATGGTGGACGTTTTGCTACTTCTGACTTAAACGACTTATACCGTCGTGTAATTAACCGTAATAATCGTTTAAAACGTCTATTGGACTTAGGTGCACCAAGCATCATCGTTCAAAACGAAAAACGTATGTTACAAGAAGCTGTAGACGCATTAATCGATAATGGTCGCCGTGGCCGTCCAGTTACTGGACCAGGTAACCGTCCATTAAAATCACTATCTCACATGCTTAAAGGTAAACAAGGACGTTTCCGTCAAAACTTATTAGGTAAACGTGTTGACTACTCTGGCCGTTCTGTAATCGTTGTAGGACCGAACTTAAAGATGTACCAATGTGGATTACCAAAAGAAATGGCGCTTGAATTGTTTAAGCCTTTCGTTATGAAAGAGTTAGTTGGAAAAGGTTTAGCACACAACATTAAGAGTGCTAAACGTAAAATCGAGCGTGTACAACCTGAAGTTTGGGACGTTTTAGAATCTGTGATCAAAGAGCATCCAGTACTTCTAAACCGCGCACCAACACTTCACCGTCTTGGTATCCAGGCGTTTGAACCTACATTAGTAGAAGGTCGCGCAATTCGTCTTCACCCACTTGTATGTACTGCATACAACGCGGACTTTGACGGTGACCAAATGGCAGTTCACGTACCGTTATCATCAGAGGCACAAGCAGAAGCTCGTATTCTTATGTTAGCGGCACAAAACATCTTGAATCCAAAAGACGGAAAACCAGTTGTTACTCCATCTCAGGATATGGTATTAGGTAACTACTACTTAACACTTGAGCGTGAAGGCGCAATCGGTGAAGGTATGGTCTTCAAAGATGCAAACGAAGCAATACTTGCATACCAAAATGGATATGTACATCTGCACACACGTGTTGCAGTTGCTGCAAGTTCAGTAAATAATGTAACATTTACTGAAGAGCAAAAAGGTAAGCTTCTATTAACAACAGTTGGTAAATTAATATTTAACGAAATCTTACCAGAGTCGTTCCCTTATATTAATGAACCGACAAACTCAAACCTTGAAAAAGAAACACCAGCGGAGTATTTCGTTGAAAAAGGTGCGAACATTAAAGAAATTATTGCTAGTCGCGAAGAAGTGGCGCCATTTAGCAAGAAGATCCTTGGTAACATCATTGCGGAAGTATTCAAACGTTTCCAAATTACGGAAACATCTCGCATGCTTGACCGCATGAAAAACTTAGGATTTAAGTACTCTACAAAAGCTGGTATTACAGTTGGGGTATCTGACATTCTTGTATTAGGCGAAAAAGATGAAATTCTCCATGAAGCACAAGCAAAAGTAGATAATGTAATTAAACAATTCCGTCGCGGTTTAATCACGGAAGAAGAACGTTACGATCGCGTTATCTCTATTTGGAGTAATGCAAAAGATGTTATCCAAGGAAAACTGATGAAATCCTTGAATAAACGCAACCCAATCTTCATGATGAGTGATTCCGGTGCCCGTGGTAACGCATCGAACTTTACTCAGCTTGCTGGTATGCGTGGTCTGATGGCCAATCCATCTGGTCGTATTATCGAACTTCCAATTAAATCAAGTTTCCGTGAAGGTTTAACAGTACTTGAGTACTTCATCTCTACGCATGGTGCGCGTAAAGGTCTTGCCGATACAGCACTTAAAACTGCCGATTCTGGTTACTTAACACGTCGTCTTGTAGACGTTGCACAAGATGTAATTGTCCGTGAAGATGATTGTGGAACAGATCGTGGTCTATTAATTGGTGCGATTAAAGAGGGTAATGAAGTAATTGAGTCATTATATGATCGTCTTGTTGGACGTTTTGCAAGAAAAACTGTAAAACATCCTGAAACAGGTGAAGTATTAGTTAGTGAAAACCAACTAATTACTGAAGATATTGCTCATATCGTTGAAAATTCGGGTGTTGAAACTGTAAACATTCGTTCAGCGTTCACGTGTAACACTCGCCACGGTGTATGTAAGAAGTGTTACGGTCGTAACTTAGCAACTGGTACAGACGTAGAAGTAGGAGAAGCGGTAGGTATTATCGCAGCTCAATCTATCGGTGAGCCAGGTACACAGTTAACGATGCGTACGTTCCATACAGGTGGGGTTGCCGGAGATGATATCACTCAAGGTTTACCTCGTATCCAAGAGATCTTCGAAGCTCGTAACCCGAAAGGTCAGGCAGTTATCAGTGAAATCGATGGTGTTATCGCAGCGATTAACGATGTTAAAGATCGCCAAGAAGTAGTTGTACAGGGTGAAGTTGAAGCTCGTACGTATGCTATTCCTTACGGTGCGCGTCTGAAAGTAACTCTAGGACAGCCAATTAGCCACGGTAAAGAGTTAACAGAAGGTTCTATTGATCCGAAAGAATTACTAAAAGTAACGGACATTACGGCGGTTCAAGAATACTTACTACGTGAAGTTCAAAAAGTATACCGTATGCAAGGGGTAGAAATTGGTGACAAACACGTAGAAGTAATGGTACGTCAAATGTTACGTAAAGTTCGTGTAAGTGATGCGGGTGAAACAGATGTATTACCAGGAACACTACTAGATATCCATCAGTTTACTGATGCAAATGCGAAGGTGTTACTGAAAGGTAAACAACCAGCAACGGCTAGACCTGTTCTACTTGGTATTACAAAAGCTTCACTTGAAACTGATTCATTCTTATCTGCAGCATCGTTCCAAGAAACGACACGTGTCTTAACTGATGCAGCGATTAAGGGTAAACGCGATGAGCTTCTAGGATTGAAAGAAAATGTTATTATCGGTAAACTTGTTCCTGCTGGAACAGGTATGAATCGTTATCGCAAAGTGGATCTTGTAAAAACAACACAAGGTGACATGAATGTAGAAAACGATGAAGTTTATGTGGAACAGTAAAATTTTCCGTCGTAAATTTTGTATAAAAACAGTTAATCCTAGTTGACATTGTATGAGTCAAAATGTTACTATAATCAAGGTTGCTCCTGAACGATGCTTTGGAGGATATTTATATGTCTTATCAAAAAGTGTCAAATGCTGAAAATGTAGTCGTTGGTCATAAACGCACATTGGAGGCAATCAAAAATGGTATAGTTAAAGAAGTTGTTATTGCGGAAGATGCTGATATGCGGTTAACCCATATGATTATTAGTACCGCCTTGCAACATAACATGCCCATAACCAAAGTTGAATCAGTTCGTAAGCTTGGAAAAGTTTCGGGGATTCAAGTGGGAGCTTCAGCAATAGGAATAATAAGTTAAAACTGTTTTTGTGAGGAGAGAGCATTTGCTCTCCCTTGCAAAAACTTTGTTTTCAACTAATAATGAACCACCTGGATATGTGGTCATACAAACATGCGAAGGGAGGATAATCAAATGCCTACTATTAACCAATTAGTGAGAAATGGTCGTACTGATAAAGTATGGAAATCTAAATCACCTGCGTTAAACAAAGGGTTCAACTCTTTAAAGAAAAAATCAACTGATATCTCTGCACCTCAAAAACGTGGTGTATGTACTCGTGTTGGTACAATGACTCCAAAGAAACCTAACTCAGCGTTACGTAAATACGCTCGTGTACGTTTAACAAACGGTATCGAGGTTACAGCTTACATCCCAGGTATCGGTCATAACCTACAAGAGCATAGCGTAGTATTAATTCGCGGTGGTCGAGTAAAGGATTTACCAGGGGTACGTTACCACATCGTTCGTGGTGCGCTTGATACAGCTGGTGTTGACAAACGTATGCAAGGACGTTCTAAATATGGTACTAAGCGACCAAAACCTGCTAAAAAATAATAAACTTATAATGAAAGGAGGAACTCAATATGCCTCGTAAAGGACCTGTTGCGAAACGTGACGTGTTACCAGATCCAATGTACAAGTCTAAGCTAGTAACACGCCTTATCAACAAAATGATGGTTGACGGTAAAAAAGGTAAATCTCAAACAATTCTTTATAACGCTTTCGATATCGTTCGTGAACGTTCAGATAAAGACCCTATGGAAGTATTCGAGCAAGCTCTTAAGAACATCATGCCTGTTCTTGAAGTACGTGCTCGTCGTGTTGGTGGTGCTAACTACCAAGTTCCAGTTGAGGTTCGTCCAGAACGCCGTACAACTTTAGGTCTTCGCTGGTTAGTAAACTATGCTCGTCTTCGTGGTGAAAAAACTATGGAAGAGCGTCTAGCTTACGAAATCTTAGATGCAGCTAACAACGCTGGTGCATCTGTTAAGAAACGTGAAGACACTCATAAAATGGCAGAAGCTAACAAAGCATTTGCTCATTACCGTTGGTAGGATTCAACGTAAAATAAATGTAAGCATAAACCGCTTTATTTGTCGCTTATGGAAGTGTGGAGAGGGAGAATGCCTCTCCCTTTCGTTGGGCGCTCGTTTTACATAATGAGGGTACTGGACATACTGACATGTGTAACAATATAAAGTGGCTTTTTTGCTACTTAAAATAAAAAAATCCAATCCATATATGGAAGGAGCAAGACACCAAATGACAAGAGAGTTCTCTTTAGAAAACACTCGTAATATTGGTATCATGGCTCACATCGATGCTGGTAAAACAACAGCAACTGAGCGTATTCTGTATTATACAGGACGTATTCATAAAATCGGTGAAACTCATGAAGGTGCATCTCAGATGGACTGGATGGAGCAAGAGCAAGAGCGTGGTATCACAATTACTTCTGCTGCAACTACAGCTCAATGGAAAGGTCACCGTGTAAACATCATTGACACTCCAGGACACGTAGACTTCACAGTAGAAGTAGAACGTTCTTTACGCGTACTTGATGGTGCGGTAGCAGTACTTGATGCACAATCTGGTGTAGAACCACAAACAGAAACGGTTTGGCGTCAGGCTACTACTTACGGTGTACCTCGTATCGTATTCGTTAACAAAATGGATAAGATTGGTGCGGATTTCTTATACTCTGTAGGAACAATCCACGATCGTTTACAAGCAAACGCACACCCAATTCAGTTACCAATCGGTGCTGAAGATGAGTTCAATGGTATCATTGACCTTGTTGAAGAATGTGCTTACATGTACGGTAACGATTTAGGAACAGACATCGAGCGTGTTGAAATTCCTGAAGAGCACAAAGAATTAGCTGCAGAATACCGTGGAAAGCTTATTGAAGCGGTAGCTGAGCTTGATGAAGAAATGATGATGAAGTACCTAGAAGGTGAAGAAATCACTGTAGAAGAGCTTAAAGCTGGTATCCGTAAGGCTACAACTTCTGTAGAATTCTTCCCAGTAATCTGTGGTTCTGCATTCAAAAATAAAGGTGTTCAAATTCTGTTAGACGCAGTTATCGACTACCTACCATCTCCATTAGATGTACCAGCTATTAAAGGTACTCTTCCGGATACAGATGAAGAAATCGAACGTAAGTCTAGCGATGAAGAACCATTCGCAGCTTTAGCATTCAAAATCATGACTGATCCTTATGTTGGTAAGTTAACGTTCTTCCGTGTGTATTCTGGTGTGTTAAACTCTGGATCATACGTGAAAAACTCAACTAAAGGTAAGCGTGAGCGTGTAGGTCGTATCCTACAAATGCACGCTAACAGCCGTGAAGAGATTTCAACAGTTTACGCTGGTGATATCGCTGCTGCTGTAGGTTTAAAAGATACTACTACTGGTGATACTCTTTGTGATGAGAAGAGTCTTGTTATCCTTGAGTCTATGGAATTCCCAGAGCCAGTTATCTCTGTAGCTATCGAACCAAAATCTAAAGCTGACCAAGATAAAATGGGTACAGCATTATCTAAGCTTTCTGAAGAAGATCCAACATTCCGTGCTCACACTGACCAAGAAACTGGCCAAACAATCATCGCTGGTATGGGTGAACTTCACCTTGATATCATCGTTGACCGTATGCGCCGTGAATTCAAAGTGGAAGCAAACGTTGGTGCTCCTCAGGTAGCATACCGTGAGACTTTCCGCGCTGCTGCGAAAGTTGAAGGTAAGTTCGCTCGTCAATCTGGTGGTCGTGGACAATTCGGTCACGTTTGGATTGAGTTTGAACCTAATGAAGAAGGTAAAGGTTTTGAATTCCAAAACAAAATCGTCGGTGGTGTAGTTCCACGTGAATACATCCCAGCTGTTGGAGCGGGTCTTGAAGACTCACTTAAAAATGGTGTACTAGCTGGTTATCCACTAGTTGACATCAAAGCTGCGTTAGTTGACGGATCTTACCATGATGTCGATTCATCTGAGATGGCGTTCAAAATCGCTGCATCTATGGCACTTAAAGCTGCGGTTTCTAAATGTAGCCCAGTAATTCTTGAGCCAATGATGAAAGTTGAAGTTGTAATTCCTGAAGAGTACATGGGTGACATTATGGGCGACGTAACATCTCGCCGTGGACGTGTAGAAGGTATGGAAGCTCGCGGTAACGCACAAGTTGTTCGCGCTATGGTTCCACTTTCTGAAATGTTCGGTTATGCAACGGCATTACGTTCTAACACTCAAGGACGCGGAACATTCTCAATGACATTTGATCATTATGAAGAAGTACCGAAGTCTGTTTCTGAAGAAATTATTAAAAAAAATAAAGGTGAATAATTGATTTTTATCGATTGTTCAAGTATAACTACTTATGTAAGCTTAGAAAGTGGGACGTAAGTTTCACTTTCTAGTCTAAATATAAAATAACCTATATAAACTAAGGAGGAATTTAGAATGGCTAAAGCTAAATTCGAACGTTCTAAACCCCATGTTAACATCGGTACAATCGGCCACGTTGACCATGGTAAAACTACATTAACTGCTGCGATCACTACAGTTCTTGCAAAAGCTGGTGGTGCTGAAGCACGCGGATACGATCAAATCGACGCTGCTCCAGAAGAAAGAGAGCGCGGAATCACAATCTCAACTGCACACGTTGAGTACGAAACTGAAACTCGTCACTATGCACACGTTGACTGCCCAGGTCACGCTGACTATGTTAAAAACATGATCACTGGTGCTGCTCAAATGGACGGCGGTATCTTAGTAGTATCTGCTGCTGATGGCCCAATGCCTCAAACACGTGAGCACATCCTTCTTTCTCGTCAAGTAGGTGTTCCTTACATCGTTGTATTCTTAAACAAATGCGACATGGTAGACGACGAAGAATTATTAGAATTAGTAGAAATGGAAGTTCGCGACCTATTATCTGAATACGGATTCCCAGGCGACGACATTCCTGTAATCAAAGGTTCTGCTCTTAAAGCTCTTCAAGGAGAAGCTGATTGGGAAGCAAAAATCATTGAATTAATGACTGAAGTTGATGCTTACATCCCAACTCCAGAACGTGAAACTGACAAACCATTCTTAATGCCTATCGAGGATGTATTCTCTATCACAGGTCGTGGTACAGTTGCAACTGGTCGTGTAGAGCGCGGAATCGTTAAAGTTGGTGACGTAGTAGAAATCATCGGTCTTGCTGAAGAAAATGCTTCTACAACTGTAACTGGTGTAGAGATGTTCCGTAAACTTCTTGACCAAGCTCAAGCTGGAGACAACATCGGTGCTTTACTTCGTGGGGTTGCTCGTGAAGACATCCAACGTGGACAAGTTCTTGCTAAAACTGGCTCTGTAAAAGCTCACGCTAAATTCAAAGCTGAAGTTTTCGTATTATCTAAAGAAGAAGGTGGACGTCACACTCCATTCTTCGCTAACTACCGTCCTCAGTTCTACTTCCGTACAACTGACGTAACTGGTATCATCCAATTACCAGAAGGTACTGAAATGGTAATGCCTGGTGACAACATCGAAATGACTATCGAACTTATCGCTCCAATCGCTATCGAAGAGGGAACTAAATTCTCTATTCGTGAAGGTGGACGTACAGTAGGTTACGGTGTAGTTGCTACAATCGTTGCTGAGTAATCTTTAAATAGATTATTAAAAAACTCAAGGGATTCTCCCTTGAGTTTTTTTATTGTTTATTAATATAGAAGGAAGAGGTGTGTTTTCTATCTTTGAATGAGTTTCTTCTATAGTATATAAAACAAGAAGTAACATCCATAAACTGTAAGTTGAATAAGAGCAGATGAAAACTTGAAATTCTTTAAAGTGCCATGTATAATAGCAAAAGTAGAGAAAAGCAGATGCAAACAAAAAGATGCTTGCATCTAGACGAATAACATTGTATAATAAACAATGTTGGTCTTTGACTGCGATGAAGTGGAAGGTTGCTGACACACCCGGCCGCTTTGCCATGGCATGGTGTGGGGAAATTTCCATGGAGAAGGTCTATTTTAGAAATAGGCGAACGAAGGAGGGAAAATAATGGCAAAAGAAAAAATTCGTATCCGTTTAAAAGCTTATGATCACCGTATTCTTGATCAATCAGCTGAGAAAATTGTAGAAACAGCTAAGCGTTCTGGGGCAACAGTTTCTGGTCCGATCCCATTACCAACTGAGAAGACTATTTACACAATTCTTCGTGCTGTTCATAAGTACAAAGATTCTCGTGAGCAATTCGAAATGCGCACACACAAACGTTTAATCGATATCGTGAGTCCTACTCCACAAACAGTAGATTCATTAATGCGTTTAGACTTACCGTCTGGTGTAGATATCGAAATCAAACTATAATTCATATAACTTAAAAATGTAGGAGGTGTAACTCATGACCAAAGGAATCTTAGGAAGAAAGATCGGTATGACTCAAGTATTTGCTGAGAACGGTGAGTTAATCCCAGTAACAGTTATCGCTGCTAATCCAAACGTTGTTCTTCAAAAGAAAACAACTGAAACTGATGGCTACAATGCAATCCAGTTAGGATTTGAAGATAAACGTGAAAAGTTAACTAACAAACCTGAACAAGGCCACACTGCTAAAGCATCTACAACTCCTAAGCGCTTCATTCGCGAAATCCGCGATGCAGACGTGGACGGATTAGAGGTTGGTCAAGAGGTAAAAGTTGAAGTTTTCGCTGCAGGTGAAATCGTTGACGTAACAGGAATTTCTAAAGGTAAAGGTTTCCAAGGTGTTATCAAACGCCACGGACAATCTCGCGGACCTATGTCTCATGGTTCTCGCTATCACCGTCGTCCAGGTTCAATGGGCCCAGTTGCTCCGAACCGTGTATTCAAAGGCAAAAAACTTGCTGGACGTATGGGTGGAGACCAAGTTACTATCCAAAACTTAGAAATCGTTCAAGTTGACACTGAGCGCAACTTATTACTAGTAAAAGGTAACGTTCCAGGTGCTAAGAAATCTCTTGTAGTTGTTCAAGGCGCTGTGAAGGTTAGCAAATAATTCACAATAGGAAGGAGGAATTCCAATGCCAAAAGTTACTGTATATAACCAAACTGGTTCACAGGTTGGTGAAATCGAATTAGCTGAAGCTATTTTCGGTATCGAACCAAATGAAGCTGTACTTTTCGAAGCTGTAATGATGCAACGTGCATCTTTACGTCAAGGTACACACAAAGTAAAAACTCGTTCTGAAGTTCGTGGTGGTGGTCGTAAACCATGGCGTCAAAAAGGAACTGGACGTGCTCGTCAAGGGTCTATCCGCTCTCCTCAATGGCGTGGTGGTGGTACGGTATTCGGACCTACACCAAGAAGCTATGCGTACAAACTTCCTAAGAAGGTTCGTCGTTTAGCAATCAAATCTGCATTAGCTACTAAAGTAGTTGAGAACAACATTGTAGTTCTTGAAGACCTAGTGTTAAATGCACCAAAAACAAAAGACATGCTAGCAGTACTTAAAGGATTAACTGTTGAGAAGAAAGCTCTTATCGTAACTGCTGATGCAAACGAATCTGTAGAGTTATCTGCTCGCAATATCCCTGGAGTAACAGTAATCACTGCTGATGGCGTAAACGTTTTAGACGTGCTTCATCATGATAAGCTAATCATGACAAAAGCGGCAGTGGAAAAAGTAGAGGAGGTGCTTGCATAATGAGAGATCCTCGTGATATCATTAAGCGCCCAGTTATCACTGAACGTTCTATGGAAATGATGGCTGAAAAAAAATACACGTTCGATGTGGACGTTAAATCTAATAAAACAGAAGTTAAAGATGCTCTTGAAGCGATCTTTGGTGTTAAAGTAGAAAAAGTGAACATCATGAACTACAAGCCGAAAGCAAAACGCGTTGGTCGTCACGCTGGTTTTACTAGCCGTCGTCGTAAAGCAATCGTTAAGCTAACTGCTGACAGCAAAGAAATCGAAATCTTCCAAGGCGTTTAATTCTTACTAAAGAAGGAGGGAAATTGAGATGGGAATTAAAAAGTATAATCCAACTACTAACGGTCGTCGTAATATGACTACGAATGATTTCGCTGAAATCACGACTGACAGACCAGAAAAGTCATTACTTGCTCCTTTAAGCAAGAAGGCTGGTCGTAATAACCAAGGTAAAATTACTGTACGTCATCAAGGTGGCGGACATAAGCGTCAATACCGTATCATCGACTTTAAGCGTAACAAAGATGGAATTCCAGGACGCGTTGCTACGATCGAATACGATCCAAACCGCTCTGCGAATATCGCATTAATTAACTACGTTGACGGTGAAAAACGTTACATTCTTGCTCCTAAATCTTTAGAAGTAGGTATGGAAGTTATGTCTGGCCCAGAAGCTGACATCAAAATCGGTAACGCATTACCATTAATCAACATTCCAGTAGGTACTGTTGTTCATAATATCGAGCTTAAGCCTGGTCGTGGCGGACAATTAGTTCGTTCTGCTGGTACATCTGCTCAAGTACTTGGTAAAGAAGGTAAATACGTACTTGTACGTTTAACTTCTGGTGAAGTACGTCTTGTATTATCTGCTTGTCGCGCTTCAATCGGTCAAGTAGGTAACGAACAACACGAACTTATCAAAATCGGTAAAGCAGGTCGCTCTCGCTGGTTAGGTAAACGCCCAACAGTTCGCGGTTCTGTAATGAACCCGGTTGATCACCCACACGGTGGTGGTGAAGGACGTTCTCCAATCGGACGTAAGTCTCCAATGTCTCCATGGGGTAAACCAACTCTTGGATTCAAGACTCGTAAGAAAAACAAAGCGTCTGACAAATTCATCGTTCGTCGTCGTAAAAAATAATGGGATTGTAGTACGGTTCATTTCTAGAACCGTACGCCAATCACGAAGGGAGGCACCAAAATGGCTCGTAGCTTAAAAAAAGGACCATTTGTCGATGATCACTTAATGAGCAAAATGGAAAAATTAGTTGCATCTGAGCAAAAACAAGTTGTTAAAACTTGGTCTCGCCGTTCAACAATCTTCCCTCAGTTCATCGGACACACAATCGCTGTATATGATGGTCGTAAACACGTACCTGTATACATCACTGAGGATATGGTTGGCCATAAGTTAGGTGAATTCGCACCAACTCGTACGTATAAAGGTCACCTTGCTGACGATAAGAAAACTAGAAGATAATGAGAGGAGGCACTTCAATGCAAGCTAAAGCAGTAGCGAGAACAGTTCGTATTGCTCCTCGTAAAGTTCGTTTAGTAGTAGACTTAATCCGAGGTAAGCAAGTGGGTGAAGCGATTGCTATCCTTAACCACACACCAAAAACTGCTTCTCCAGTTGTAGAGAAAGTTTTAAAATCTGCAATCGCAAATGCAGAGCACAATTATGAGATGGATATTAACAACCTAGTTGTTGAAAAAGTTTTCGTTGACGAAGGTCCAACGTTGAAACGTTTCCGTCCACGTGCAATGGGTCGTGCAAGCCAAATTAACAAACGCACAAGCCACATTACAGTTGTGGTATCAGAAAAGAAGGAGGGATAATCGATGGGTCAAAAGGTTAATCCAATTGGTCTTCGTGTCGGCGTTATCCGTGACTGGGAATCTCGTTGGTTCGCAGAGAAAGATTATGCTACATTATTACATGAAGACATCAAAATCCGTGAGTACATTACTGTACGCTTAAAAGATTCTGCTGTTGCTAAAGTAGAAATCGAACGTGCAGCAAATCGTGTAAATGTTACAATTCACACTGCAAAACCTGGTATGGTAATTGGTAAAGGTGGTACTGAAGTTGAAGCACTTCGTAAAGCACTTAACCAATTAACAGGCAAGCGTGTACACATCAACATTTTAGAAGTTAAGAGAGCTGATCTTAACGCTAAATTAGTAGGCGAAAACATCGCTCGTCAATTAGAAAACCGTGTATCATTCCGTCGTGCACAAAAGCAAGTTATTCAACGTGCTATGCGTGCAGGTGCTAAAGGTATTAAAACACAGGTTTCTGGTCGTCTTGGCGGAGCTGATATCGCTCGTGCAGAATCTTACAGTGAAGGAACTGTTCCACTTCATACACTTCGCGCTGATATTGACTATGCAGCAGTTGAAGCTGATACAACATACGGTAAATTAGGCGTAAAAGTATGGATCTACCGTGGAGAAGTCCTTCCTACAAAAAAGAAAGCTTCTGAGGAAGGAGGAAAATAATATGTTAATGCCAAAACGCGTAAAATATCGTAGAGAGCATCGTGGTAAAATGCGTGGTCGTGCAAAAGGTGGAACTGAAATTGCTTTCGGTGAATTCGGTTTACAAGCACAAGCTGCTTCATGGATTACAAACCGTCAAATCGAAGCTGCTCGTCGTGCAATGACTCGTTACATGAAACGTGGCGGTAAAGTATGGATTAAAATTTTCCCTTCTAAACCTTACACTGCAAAACCTCTAGAAGTACGTATGGGTTCCGGTAAAGGGGCACCAGAAGGCTGGGTAGCAGTAGTAAAACCTGGGAAAATTATGTTCGAAATCGCGGGTGTATCTGAAGAGGTAGCACGCGAAGCATTACGTCTTGCAGCTCACAAGTTACCTGTGAAATGTAAATTCGTAAAACGTGAAGAAAATGGTGGTGAATCTAATGAAAACTAATGATATTCGTGAATTAACCACTGCCGAAATCGAAACAAAAGTTAAAGCTTTAAAGGAAGAATTGTTCAATCTTCGCTTCCAACTTGCTACAGGACAATTAGAGAATCCAACTCGCATTCGTGAAGTGCGTAAAGCAATTGCTCGTATGAAAACTGTAGTTCGTGAAAGAGAGATCGGAATTAATCGATAAATTGAGGGGAGGTTTGCATAGTGAGCGAACGTAACCAACGCAAAGTTTATACTGGTCGTGTTGTGTCTGACAAAATGGACAAAACGATTACAGTTTTAGTTGAAACTTACAAAACTCATTCCTTGTACGGAAAACGTGTTAAGTATTCTAAGAAGTACAAAGCCCATGATGAGCAAAACCAAGCGAAACTTGGCGATATCGTTAAAATCATGGAAACTCGCCCGCTTTCTGCTACTAAGCGTTTCCGTTTAGTTGAAATCGTTGAAGAAGCGGTTATTATCTAAATAGACGAATCGGAATTTTTAGTCCGAAGGGAGGTTTCATAACATGATCCAACAAGAATCTCGTTTGAAAGTTGCTGACAACTCTGGTGCACGTGAACTTTTAACAATTAAAGTATTAGGCGGCTCTGGTCGTAAATATGCTAACATTGGTGACATTATCGTTGCTACGGTAAAACAAGCAACACCAGGTGGCGTTGTTAAAAAAGGTGACGTTGTTAAAGCAGTAGTGGTACGTACGAAGAGCGGAGCTCGTCGTCCGGACGGTTCTTATATCAAATTTGATGAAAACGCAGCGGTTATCATCAAAGACGATAAGAGCCCACGTGGTACTCGTATCTTCGGACCAGTAGCTCGTGAATTACGTGATAGCAACTTCATGAAGATCGTTTCTTTAGCTCCAGAAGTTCTATAATTTAAGGTATTGCCTTGCTAAGGAGGTGCAGAATTAAGATGCATGTAAAAAAAGGTGATAAAGTACAGGTAATCACTGGAAAAGACAAAGGAAAACAAGGCGTTATCCTTGTGGCTTTCCCAAAGCAAAACCGTGTTATCGTTGAGGGTGTTAACATCGTTAAAAAACACTCTAAGCCATCTCAATTAAATCCACAAGGTGGAATTATTACTAAAGAAGCACCTATTCACGTTTCTAACGTTATGGTTTTAGATCCGAAAACAGGTGAACCTACTCGTGTAGGCTTCAAAGTAGAAGATGGTAAAAAAGTTCGTATTGCAAAAAAATCTGGTGAATTATTAGATAAATAATTTTCTTAAGAAAGGAGGTCACTTCATTGAATCGCCTTAAAGAGAAGTTCCAAAAGGAAATTACTCCTGCTCTAGTGAGCAAGTTTAACTATAAATCTGTGATGGAAGTACCGAAAATCGAAAAGATCGTAATCAACACTGGTGTTGGTGACGCGGTATCTAACTCAAAAGCTTTAGACAATGCAGTAGAAGAATTAACACAAATCGCAGGTCAAAAACCTGTTGTAACTCGTGCTAAAAAATCAATCGCTGGTTTCCGTCTTCGTGAAGGTATGCCAATCGGTGCGAAAGTAACTTTACGCGGCGAGCAAATGTATGAGTTCTTCGACAAATTAGTATCAGTTTCTTTACCACGTGTACGTGATTTCCGTGGTGTTTCTAAGAAATCATTCGATGGTCGTGGGAACTACACATTAGGTGTTAAAGAGCAACTTATCTTCCCTGAGATCGATTATGATAAAGTAAGCAAAGTCCGCGGTATGGACATCGTAATCGTTACTACAGCGAAAACTGATGAAGAAGCTCGTGAACTTTTAACACAATTCGGTATGCCATTCCAAAAATAATGGAAGCCAACGCTAAGTAGAGGAGGCGAAAACGTGGCTAAAAAATCTATGATAGCGAAACAAAAGCGTACTCCTAAGTTTAAAGTACAAGAGTATACACGTTGCGAACGCTGCGGTCGTCCGCATTCTGTATACCGCAAATTTAAGCTTTGCCGTATTTGTTTCCGTGAACTTGCATATAAAGGTCAAATTCCTGGTGTTAAAAAAGCTAGTTGGTAAAACCCACAAATGGGAAGGAGGTAAAACACATGGTGATGACAGATCCAATTGCAGACATGCTTACTCGCATCCGTAATGCGAACATGGTACGTCATGAGAAATTAGAGGTTCCTGCTTCTAAAATCAAAAAAGAGATCGCTGAACTTTTAAAACGTGAAGGTTTCATTCGTGATGTAGAATACATCGAGGATAACAAACAAGGTATCCTTCGTATTTTCCTGAAATATGGTGCAAACAATGAACGTGTAATCACTGGATTAAAACGTATCAGTAAACCTGGCTTACGCGTTTACGCTAAAGCTGATGAAGTACCACGTGTACTTAACGGATTAGGTATCGCTCTTGTTTCTACATCTAAGGGAGTAATGACAGACAAAGACGCTCGTCAATTACAAACTGGTGGAGAAGTAGTAGCATACGTTTGGTAATATATATTTAAAACGAACGGAGGTGTGACCACATGTCTCGTATTGGTAAAAAGATTCTTGAAATCCCTGCAGGTGTTACTATTACAATTGCAGAAGACAATACTGTAACAGTAAAAGGCCCTAAAGGTGAATTAACTCGTAAATTCAATGCTGATATGTCTATCAAAATTGAAGAAAATACACTAACAGTTGAGCGTCCATCTGAACAGAAGGAACACCGTGCATTACACGGTACAACTCGTGCTTTAATCGGAAACATGGTTGAAGGTGTAACTGCAGGTTTCGCACGCGGACTTGAATTAGTCGGTGTTGGTTACCGTGCTCAAAAACAAGGAGATAAACTTGTTTTAAGCGTAGGTTATTCTCATCCAGTAGAAATGACTCCGGAAGCAGGTCTTGAAGTTGAAGTACCTGTACCAACTAAAATCGTAATCAAAGGTATCGACAAGCAACGTGTTGGCGAATTTGCTGCTAACATCCGTGCTGTACGTGCTCCTGAGCCTTATAAAGGTAAAGGTATTCGTTACGAAGGCGAAGTTGTTCGTCGTAAAGAAGGTAAAACTGCTAAGTAAACCCGTTAGGTGAGAGAAAGGAGTGACAAGAATGATCACTAAAGCTGATAAAAATGCGACTCGTAAGAAAAGACATGCACGTGTACGTGCTAAACTTACTGGTACTGCAGAACGTCCACGTTTAAACGTGTTCCGTTCTAACCAACATATTTACGCTCAAGTTATTGATGATGTAAATGGTGTAACGTTAGTAAGTGCATCTACTCTTGATAAAGACCTTGCTCTTAACGGTACTAGCAATACTGAAGCTGCTACGAAAGTAGGAGAATCAGTTGCTAAGCGTGCTGTAGAGAAAGGCGTTAAAGAAGTAGTATTCGATCGCGGTGGTTACTTATACCATGGCCGTGTTAAAGCTCTAGCTGAGGCTGCTCGTGAGGCTGGATTACAATTTTAATGGTCAAAGGAGGGAAAATTGATGCATCGCATTGACCCAAGTAAATTAGAACTTGAAGAACGTGTAGTTACGATAAATCGTGTCGCGAAAGTTGTTAAGGGTGGTCGTCGTTTCCGCTTTGCTGCACTAGTTGTAGTTGGCGATAAAAACGGTCATGTTGGATTCGGTACTGGTAAAGCACAAGAGGTACCAGACGCAATCCGCAAAGCTATCGAAGACGCTAAGAAAAACTTAATCGCTGTACCATTAGTTGGTACAACAATTCCACACACAATCAACGGTCATTTTGGAGCTGGTGAAGTATTCTTAAAACCTGCTGCTGAAGGTACTGGTGTTATTGCTGGTGGACCTGTTCGTGCGGTACTTGAATTAGCTGGTGTACAAGATATTCTTTCGAAATCTCTTGGTTCTAACACACCAATCAACATGATTCGCGCTACTGTGAACGGATTAAGCGAACTTAAGCGCGCTGAAGATGTTGCAAAATTACGCGGTAAATCTGTAGAAGAGCTACTAGGTTAAGGAGGGAAAACAAATGGCGAAAAAGTTAGAAATTACCCTCACTCGTAGTGTAATTGGTCGTCCACAAGATCAACGTGCGACGGTAGAAGCTTTAGGTCTTAAAAAGTTGAATTCAACTGTAGTTAAGGAAGAAACTCCTGCTATTCTTGGTATGATCAACAAAGTTTCTCACCTTATAACTGTAAAAGAAGCTTAAGGATAACTCATTAATATAAGGAGGTGCCTGGGAATGAAACTTCATGAATTAAAACCTGCAGAAGGTTCTCGTAAAGTACGTAACCGTGTCGGTCGTGGTATCGGTTCTGGTAACGGTAAAACTGCTGGTAAAGGTCATAAAGGACAAAACGCACGTTCTGGTGGCGGTGTTCGTCTTGGCTTCGAAGGTGGTCAAACTCCATTATTCCGTCGTTTACCAAAACGCGGCTTCACAAACATTAACCGTAAAGAGTTTACTATTGTAAACTTATCAACGTTAAATCGTTTTGAAGATGGTACAGAAGTAACACCTGAATTATTGCTGGAAACTGGCGTTATCAGCAAGTTAAACGACGGTGTTAAAATTCTTGCAAGCGGCGCAGTAGAGAAAAAATTAACTGTTAAAGCGCACAAGTTCTCTTCAAGTGCTAAAGAAGCAATTGAAGCAGCTGGCGGATCAGTTGAGGTGATCTAATGTTTCGTACAATCTCCAACTTTATGCGCGTTGCTGAGATAAGACGTAAAATATTATTCACTTTAGCGATGTTAATCGTATTCAGGATTGGCACGTTTATCCCAGTGCCATTTACAAATGGAGACGTACTGAAAGCACAAGATCAATTAAATGCCTTAGGTATCCTAAATACATTTGGCGGTGGCGCCTTGAAAAACTTCTCCATCTTTGCGATGGGAATCATGCCGTATATTACAGCATCCATCATCGTGCAATTATTGCAGATGGATGTTGTTCCTAAATTTTCGGAATGGTCGAAGCAAGGTGAAATGGGCCGTCGTAAACTAACGCAATTCACGCGTTATTTTACAATTGTTCTTGCGTTTATTCAGGGGTTTGGTATGTCAATCGGTTTTAACGGTATGGTAGGTGGGCAATTAATTTTGAATCCTGGTTGGAGCACTTATTTATACATTGCTACGGTACTGACTGCTGGTACTGCATTTTTAATGTGGTTAGGTGAACAGATTACAGCTAAAGGTGTAGGTAATGGTATTTCCATCCTTATCTTTGGCGGTATTGCCGCAGCGATCCCAAGTGTTATATCTCAAGTGTATCAACAACAGTTTCAAAATATCGGAGATCAATTGTTCATGAGTATCGTTAAAGTTGCATTGATCTTACTAGCTGTGCTAGCGGTTATTGTTGGTGTTATTTTCATTCAACAGGCTGTTAGAAAGATCCCAATTCAATATGCGAAGCGTGTAACAGGAGGGAATGGGAATCATGCTGGAGCACAAAACACACATTTACCGCTTAAGGTAAATAGTGCGGGTGTTATTCCAGTCATTTTTGCTGTTTCATTCTTAATTACGCCTCCAACTATTGCACAGTTCTTCCCGAATCATGATGTATCGCAGTGGATCATTGCAAACTTTAACTATTCTCACCCAGTGGGAATGATCATATATGTTGCGCTCATTGTAGCCTTCACATATTTCTATGCGTTTGTTCAGGTTAATCCAGAGCAAATGTCAGAGAATCTAAACAAACAAGGTGGATATGTTCCAGGTATTCGTCCGGGTAAGAATACGGAACAATATCTAACAAAAATCTTGTATCGTTTGACCTTTGTAGGATCAATTTTCCTAGCAGCGATTGCAATCTTACCAGTTATCTTTACGAAATTGGGAAATCTTCCTCCATCTGCACAGATTGGTGGAACGAGTATGTTAATCGTTGTCGGCGTTGCTTTAGAAACAATGAAGCAGCTAGAAAGCCAACTGGTAAAACGCCATTACAAAGGGTTTATCAAGCAATGAGTAAGTGGGAAGAATCGTCTTCCCTACATGCTCATGTACTCTGAGGGGGAACAAGGATGAACTTAATTTTAATGGGGCTTCCTGGTGCTGGTAAAGGTACACAAGCCGAACAGATTGTTGCCAAGTATAACATCCCTCACATTTCAACAGGAGATATGTTCCGTGCAGCTATGAAGGCTGAAACTGAAATGGGTCTACAAGCAAAATCTTTTATTGATAAAGGTGCACTTGTTCCAGATGAAGTTACAATCGGAATCGTTCGTGAACGTTTAAGTCAGGAAGACTGCGTAAGAGGTTTCTTACTAGACGGTTTCCCACGAACTGTTGCACAAGCATCAGCTCTTGAAGAGATTATGAAAGATCTTGGTAAAAAAATCGACTATGTTTTAAACATTAATGTGGATTCAGGGTTGTTATTAACACGCCTTACAGGCCGTCGCATTTGTAAAGAGTGCGGTGCGACTTACCACTTAGAATTCAATCCGCCAGCAAAAGCTGATGTGTGCGATAAATGTGGTGGCGAATTATATCAACGCTCTGATGACAATGAAGAAACTGTGGCAAATCGTTTAGAGGTAAATATTAAGCAAACAAAACCTTTGCTTGATTTCTACGAAGAGCTTGGTTACTTACAAAGCATTAATGGTGAGCAAGATATCAATAAAGTATTTGCTGATATCGATGTTCTCATCGGAGGCTTAGCGTAATGATCATCTGCAAAACTCCTCGCGAGATAGAAATCATGCGAGAAGCTGGCAGGATCGTTGCTTTAACTCATCAAGAGTTGAAACAGCATATTACTCCAGGAATTACAACGAAAGAGCTCGATCAAATAGCGGAAAAGACGATTCGAAAATATGGTGCTACGCCATCTTTTAAAGGATACAACGGATTTCCGGGGAGCATATGTGCTTCTGTAAATGAAGAGCTTGTACACGGAATTCCAGGGAAGCGCAAGCTCGAAGAGGGCGATATCATCAGTATCGATATTGGTGCGAAATACAATGGGTACCATGGAGATTCTGCATGGACGTATCCAGTTGGAAACATTTCTGAATCTGTTCAAAAGCTACTTGATGTCACAGAAAAATCGTTGTATCTTGGTCTAGAACAAGTAAAACCAGGCGAAAGATTATCAAATATCTCACATGCGGTTCAAACCCATGCTGAAGAGAATGGGTTCTCGATCGTTAGGGAGTATGTTGGTCACGGAATCGGGCAAGACTTACATGAGGACCCTCAAATCCCGCACTATGGTCCACCAAATAGAGGCCCTAGATTAAAGCCGGGAATGGTCATCTGTGTTGAGCCGATGGTGAATCAAGGAAGACGATATGTAAAAACACTATCTGATGACTGGACAGTGGTAACGGTAGATGGTAAATGGTGTGCACACTTTGAGCACACGATTGCTCTTACAGAAGCAGGATACGAAATCCTTACCACTTTATAAGTAGCTGGCTCTCCGGGATTTCAGAGCAGTGTAAAATGTTACTGATTTGAAGAAGGGAGAACTATTGAATGGCTAAAGATGATGTAATTGAAGTCGAAGGTACCGTTCTTGAAACGTTGCCAAATGCTATGTTCAAAGTAGAATTAGAGAATGGGCATGTCGTATTGGCTCACGTTTCTGGTAAAATCCGTATGAACTTCATTCGTATTTTACCAGGAGACAAAGTTACGGTAGAATTATCTCCGTACGATTTAAATCGTGGTCGTATTACGTACCGTTTTAAATAATATAGCACTCCGTAATCTTTAAGGAGGTTCGAGACATGAAAGTAAGACCGTCAGTTAAACCAATCTGCGAAAAATGTAAAGTTATTCGTAGACGTGGAAAAGTAATGGTTATTTGTGAAAACCCTAAACATAAACAAAAACAAGGTTAATCAGAAGGAGGTGCATTCAGAATGGCACGTATCGCAGGTGTAGATATTCCTCGAGACAAACGCGTTGTTATTTCTTTAACTTACGTATTCGGCATTGGTCGCACAACTGCTGAAAAAATTCTAACTGAAGCTGGTATTTCTTCAGAAACACGAGTTCGTGATTTAACGGAAGACGAACTAGGACGTATCCGTGATATCATCGATCGTATTAAAGTTGAGGGAGACCTTCGTCGTGAAGTATCTCTTAACATTAAACGTCTAATGGAGATCGGTTCTTACCGTGGTCTTCGTCACCGTCGTGGTTTACCAGTTCGTGGTCAAAACTCTAAAAACAATGCTCGTACACGTAAAGGTCCACGTCGTACAGTAGCAAATAAAAAGAAATAATAAGTAAAGGAGGTTGAACTAACAATGGCACGTAAAACAAACACTCGTAAAAAACGTGTGAAAAAGAATATTGAAGCTGGTATAGCTCATATTCGTTCTACTTTCAACAACACAATCGTAACACTTACAGATACTCATGGTAACGCACTTTCTTGGTCTAGTGCTGGTGCACTTGGTTTCCGTGGATCTCGTAAGTCTACTCCATTCGCTGCGCAAATGGCTGCTGAAGCTGCTGCTAAAGTTGCAATGGAGCACGGTTTAAAAACTTTAGAGGTTACTGTTAAAGGTCCTGGTGCTGGTCGTGAAGCTGCAATTCGTGCTCTTCAAGCTGCAGGTCTAGAAGTAACAGCAATTAGAGATGTTACTCCAGTTCCTCATAATGGATGTCGTCCACCAAAACGTCGTCGTGTGTAATTTTTCTGTATAGAATTTTCCCTTTTGTCTATAATGGATATGATGCATTATCGAGAAATTTCGTACAGAAACATCGCTTGTTGTGCACAATCGGGAACTGCCTAAGGGGGACTTTCGGTTAGACAGGGGGTATCCCTTTGTTTAACCGGGGTTTCGACGTTTTGAAGGAGGGTTTAGTTAATGATTGAAATCGAAAAGCCGAAAATCGAAACGGTTGAACTTAACGAAGATGCTAAATATGGTAAATTCGTAATTGAACCGCTTGAGCGTGGATATGGTACTACTTTGGGTAACTCCTTACGTCGTATTCTTTTATCCTCACTCCCTGGTGCCGCTGTTACTGCTATCCAAATCGATGGCGTATTACATGAATTTTCAACAGTTGAGGGCGTAGTAGAAGACGTTACGACGATCATCTTAAACTTGAAAAAGTTAGCTCTTAAAATCTACTCTGAAGAAGAGAAGACGTTGGAAATTGATGTGCAGGGCGAAGGTATTGTCACAGCTGCTGATATTACTCATGATAGTGATGTAGAAATCTTAAATCCAGATTTACACATTGCAACGTTAGCAAAAAATGCGCATTTCCGCATGCGTTTAACTGCAAAGCGTGGCCGTGGGTATACGCCAGCTGATGCAAATAAAAGCGAAGATCAACCAATAGGAGTAATTCCTATTGATTCTATTTATACTCCAGTATCACGTGTGACTTACCAAGTGGAAAAGACACGTGTCGGACAAGTGGCTAATTATGATAAGCTTACGCTTGATGTATGGACGGATGGAAGCATCGGGCCAAAAGAAGCTATCTCTTTAGGTGCCAAAATCTTAACTGAGCATTTAAATATCTTTGTTGGTTTAACTGATGAAGCACAAAATGCTGAGATTATGGTCGAGAAGGAAGAAGATCAAAAAGAGAAAGTTCTTGAGATGACTATCGAAGAACTAGATCTTTCTGTTCGTTCTTATAATTGCCTAAAACGTGCAGGAATTAATACTGTACAAGAGCTTGCGAACAAAACAGAAGAAGATATGATGAAAGTTCGTAACTTAGGACGTAAATCCTTAGAAGAAGTTAAACATAAACTTGAGGAATTAGGTTTAGGTTTACGTAAAGACGACTGAGGATTTAAACCCATCAACAAAGGAGGGAACTACGAATGGCATACAGAAAATTAGGCCGTACAAGTGCGCAACGTAAAGCTATGTTACGTGATTTAGCTACTGATTTAATTATCAACGAGCGCATCCAAACGACAGAAACTCGTGCAAAAGAACTTCGTTCTGTAGTGGAAAAAATGATCACTTTAGGTAAACGCGGAGATCTTCACGCTCGTCGTCAAGCAGCAGCTTTCATTCGCAATGAAGTAGCTAACGCTGAGACTGGTCAAGATGCACTTCAAAAATTATTCGCTGATGTAGCTCCACGCTATGCTGAGCGCCAAGGCGGATACACTCGTATTGCAAAAATTGGTCCACGTCGCGGAGACGCAGCACCAATGGTAATTATCGAGTTAGTATAATGATAATTAAAAGGGCAGGACAGTTCTTTTCAAGAAACTGGTCATGGCCCTTTTTTTTAAATATAAAAATAGGCTAACTTGGCGAAGGAAAGGGTGCCTTGTATTGAAAAAAGAGAAACTTCGGACAGAAAATATATCATTTCAATATCCTGGGGCAGCCACTTATGCATTAAAAGATGTTTCATTTTCCTTGTATGAGGGAGAATGGGTATCTGTTATTGGACAAAACGGTTCAGGGAAGTCTACACTTGCAAAATTATTGAATGGTTTGTTTTTGCCGGAAACAGGGACTATTACAGTAAATGATACAATGGTTTTATCTGAGGAAACGGTATGGGATGTTCGAAAACAAATTGGTATGGTATTTCAAAATCCAGATAATCAATTTGTTGGAACGACAGTGCAAGACGACGTTGTCTTTGGCTTAGAGAATATCGGAATGCCAAGAGAGAAAATGGTAGAAAGATTAGATCAGGCCCTCAAACTTGTCCGTATGGAAGATTTTCTTAATGATGAACCTCATTCGTTATCTGGTGGGCAAAAGCAGCGAGTGGCAATAGCAGGCGTTTTAGCACTTCAGCCATCTATTTTGATATTAGATGAAGCAACGTCAATGCTAGATCCTCAAGGGAGACGTGAAGTAGTAGAAACGGTTAGACAACTTGTTAATCAAAAAGGTATTACCGTGTTATCAATTACGCACGATTTAGAAGAAGCGGCACAATCAGACCGTGTCATTATTTTAAATAAGGGAGAAATATTAGAGGAAGGGACTCCAAAGCAAATCTTCAAGTCCTCTCATATGCTCCAAGAAATTGGATTAGATGTACCCTTTTCAGTGAAAATAGCAGAATTATTAAAAAGAAATGAAATTCTCTTGCAAAATACGCATCTTACAATGGAAAGCTTGGTGAACGAACTTTGGAGATTACATTCCAAAAAGTAGAACATCGTTATCAATATAAAACTCCATTTGAAAGACGCGCACTTTATGATGTAGACGTGTCGTTTCCAAGTGGGGGCTATTATGCCATTATCGGTCATACTGGTTCAGGTAAGTCGACGATGATTCAACATTTAAATGGTTTATTGCAGCCGACGAATGGCACAGTTCAAATTGGTGAACATTTCATTTCGGCAGGAAAGAAAGAAAAAAAGCTAAAGCCACTACGTAAAAAGGTAGGGGTTGTCTTTCAATTCCCAGAACATCAGTTGTTTGAAGAGACTGTGGAGAAAGATATTTGTTTCGGCCCTACTAATTTTGGGGTATCTGTAGAAGAAGCGAAGCAAAAGGCAAGAGAGGCAATTGAACTTGTAGGGTTAGAGCCGGAACTGTTAACACGTTCACCGTTTGAGTTAAGTGGTGGGCAAATGAGGCGTGTTGCGATAGCGGGTGTATTAGCGATGGAACCCGAAGTGCTTGTATTAGATGAACCTACAGCAGGACTAGATCCAAAAGGGCAGAATGAACTTATGGAGATGTTTTATAAGCTGCATAAGGAAAAAGGTCTTACAGTTATCCTAGTAACACATAATATGGAGGATGCTGCTAAGTATGCGGAGCAGATTGTAGTCATGCATAAAGGAACGGTCTTTTTGCAAGGAAGTGCAGAGGAAGTATTTTCACATGCTGATGAACTAGAGAAAATTGGCGTGGATCTTCCTATGTCTTTAAAGTATAAACGTGCAATTGAAGAGAAGTTTGGCATTTCAATCCCAAAGGCTACCTTATCTTTAGAGGATCTTACTCATGAAGTTGTGCAGGTGTTACGAAAAGGTGGTCATGAATCATGCAGCAGTTGATTATTGGAAGATATATTCCAGGGAAGTCTCTTATTCATCAACTCGACCCACGTACGAAGCTGCTGATTGTCTTTTTATATGTATTTGTTGTTTTCTTAGCAAATAATGCGATTTCATATGGATTTTTATTTTTATATGCACTCATTGCTTTATTTTTTGCAAAAGTGCCGATTCGTTATGTACTTTCGGGCTTAAAACCAATTCTATGGATTTTTCTTTTTACATTTTTCCTGCATATTTTTACAAATAAAGAAGGGGAAGTACTATTCCAGCTTGGTTGGTTTTCGATACATGAAAAAGGATTAGAGCAAGGGATATACATTTCTATACGATTCTTCGTTATTATTTTAATGACGACATTATTAACGTTAACGACGACACCTATTGAGATTACAGATGGTTTGGAGACGTTATTAAAGCCGTTGAAACGTATAAAAGTTCCTGTTCATGAAATCGCATTAATGATGTCAATTTCTCTTCGTTTTATTCCGACATTAATGGATGAAACGAGTAAAATAATGAAGGCACAAGCTTCACGTGGTATTGATTTCGCAGGAGGACCGATAAAAGATAGGATGAAAGCTATTATCTCACTACTCGTTCCTCTATTTATCAGTGCTTTTAAGCGTGCTGAGGACTTAGCGATTGCTATGGAAGCACGTGGGTATCAAAATGGCGAAGGACGTACTAAATTTAGGCAACTACGCTGGAAAACAAGCGATACAGTAACGATTATAAGCTTACTTTGTTTAGCTTGTATTTTGGCATGGGTGCGATCGTAATGGAGAATAGAGAAATGGATAGAATAAAATGTACGGTTGCATATGATGGCATGCATTTTTGTGGTTATCAAATTCAGCCGCAGCATCGTACTGTTCAACAAGAGATTGAGAAAGCTTTGCAGAAATTGCATAAAGGAGAACTTGTTCGTGTTCAGGCATCGGGCAGAACGGATTCTACCGTTCACGCCAAAGGACAAGTCATACACTTTGATACACCGTTGTCTCTTGAAGAGTGGCAATGGAGTAATGCATTAAACACAATGTTGCCAGATGATATTGTTATCAGACAGGTAGAGAAAAAAACAGAAGAATTTCATGCGCGTTACGGTGTCGAGAGAAAAGAATATCGTTATCGTGTATTATTATCAAAGACTGCGGATGTATTCCGTAGAAATTACGTATATCAATATCCATATCCGCTCGAAATAAGCTCTATAAGAAAAGCGATTCCTTATTTTATTGGAACGCATGATTTCACTTCTTTTTGTTCGGCAAAAACTGACAAAAAAGATAAAGTGCGAACGATTTATGAAATTGAGTTAATTGAGCAAGGCGATGAATTAATTTTTCGTTTTGTAGGTAATGGATTTTTATATAATATGGTCAGAATTATTGTTGGTACGTTACTGAGCGTAGGGCAAGGAAAGCTTGATCCTGATAGCATTCCAGAGATTTTAGCGAAACAAAATCGTCAGTTTGCTGGAAAGATGGCTCCAGGTCATGGACTTTACTTATGGCAGGTAAACTATAACAACTAATCCTGGTGTAACATTTGCTTGACATTAGAAACTCAAAAGTATATCATAACATATGGTATTGTTTCTAAAACCACGATTAGCCCCGGAAGGAAATCGTGTTTAAGATAAACAATAGATTTTTTCTATGGAAAAGATAACGAGGAGGGAAACACATGCGTACGACTTTTATGGCAAAAGCTAACGAAGTTGAGCGTAAATGGTATGTGGTTGATGCTGAAGGTCAAACTTTAGGTCGCCTATCTACTGAAGTAGCATCTATTTTACGCGGTAAAAACAAACCTACATTTACACCACACGTTGACACGGGTGATCATGTAATTATTATTAACGCTGAGAAAATTCATTTAACAGGTAATAAATTAAACGATAAAATTTACTACCGTCACACTAACCACCCAGGTGGACTTAAGCAAAGAACAGCTCTAGAAATGCGTACAAACTACCCTGTACAAATGTTAGAGCTTGCAATTAAAGGGATGCTTCCAAAAGGACGTTTAGGACGTCAAGTATCTAAGAAATTAAACGTGTATGCTGGAGCAGAGCATCCACACCAAGCACAAAAACCAGAAGTTTACGAACTTCGCGGATAATCAATTAAAGGAGGGCTTACTTTGGCACAGGTTCAATACTATGGCACTGGACGTCGTAAGAGTTCAGTAGCGCGCGTACGCCTAGTTCCAGGCGAAGGACGCGTTATCATTAACGGTCGTGATTTTGAAAACTATATCCCATTTGCTGCATTACGTGAAGTAGTGAAACAACCTCTAGTTGCAACAGAAACTTTAGGTAACTACGATGTACTTGTAAACGTAAATGGTGGTGGATACACTGGTCAAGCTGGTGCTATTCGTCACGGTATTTCTCGCGCTTTATTAAAAGCTGATCCAGAATACCGTCTAACACTAAAACGTGCAGGTCTATTAACTCGTGACGCACGTATGAAAGAGCGTAAAAAATACGGTCTTAAAGGCGCACGTCGTGCACCTCAGTTCTCAAAACGTTAATTTTTGCGAACTACAAACCCCAACCATTTTGGTTGGGGTTTTTTTATGTTTTATTCCTCTTTTGTAATTTTGTAGTTTGGAATATTTTAGTGCTATTCTCTCGCGTATGCTTCTTCTTTAGAAGTTTAGACTAATACGTATTAGGGAGGTTTATAAGTACTATGAATGTCATTGTCAGCTTACAAGAAAAACAAAAAGAAAAGCAGTTGAAATATGAACGGAAGATGCTGCGAGAATTATCATTAAAAACATTACGTTCAAATATTAGGGATGCCTTTCAGATGCAGGAACTTCATCGTCAGTATGAAGATTACTGTATTGAATTAGGGATAGAGTCGTATTTATTAGGAGCGAGATACAGTAAGTTTGGTTATTATGGTGAATCATTCTTTGATGTGAAATATAGAGCCTTAGAAGAAGAGCAACAATTAACGGAAACATTATTCCAATTTTTAACGAGCATGACTATGCGGGAAATTAAGTTACAAGATGAGGAATTACTTTTTGAATCTTGTCAGCAGTTTATTGGCTTATGGTGGCAAGAAGGATATGAAAAAGGTGAAAGAAGATATCGATTAAAGCTTCATTAAGACAAGCATAAACTTTCCTCTTGTCCCATATAAGTAATTAGAGGGACTAGCTGGAGGAGGAAAGGTATGAAGAGAATTCGAATTATCTCTTTTGCACTCGCTGCGGTTGTTTTGTTTTTTTTAGTCAAACAAGAATTTCAAATTACAAAATCGTGGCGAGCTTGGAATTTACCCTTATCAGGGAAAGTGATTGTATTAGATGCTGGGCATGGTGGGCCAGACGGAGGGGCTGTTGGTGGAAAAGATATTATAGAAAAAGATATTACGCTTGAGATTACAAAGAAGGTACAAGATTATTTACAAGAACAAGGTGCACTAGTTATTTTAACACGTGAGGGAGATTATGATTTAGCTCAGAAAGATACAAAATCATATAGTAGACGTAAAGCAGAGGATTTAAAAAAGCGTGTAGAGATTATTAATAAACCTGATGTAGACTTTTTTGCGAGCATTCATTTAAATGCTTTAACTAGCAGTGGATCGAAAGGCGCACAAACGTTCTACTACCGTTCTTCGGTTGAAAATGAACGTGCTGCGAAATTTATACAAGCTGAATTGAGAACGAGTTTAGAGAATACGAATCGTTCTGCTAAAACAATTTCTCATGTGTATTTATTAAAGTATGCGAAAACACCAGGTGCTCTAATTGAAGCTGGCTTTTTATCGAATGTAAACGAAAGGTATATGTTAAATTCGGAGAAATATCAGCAAAAGGTAGCGGCTGCAGTATATCGTGGTATATTACGTTATTTCACGGAAAAAGGAAATCCTCCAGAATAAGGAGGATTTTTTGAGTTTCTCTCGTTAACGAAGTTTTCCGAAAATATGTTATACTGGAAATGTAAACGCATTTATTTCAAAAATAAAGAGAGATAAATTTAATTAACATTACGTTATTTTTCATACAGGGGGCTGGGCTAACTATGGTAACGAAAGAGCAAGTAGTGGAAGCGTTAGAAGGGATTGTAGATCCGTTTTTACATAAAACGTTAAAAGAAACAGGGGCAATTAAAGAGGTAACAGTCAAGCCTGAGAAGGAACATGTAAGTGTTAAAATTGCAATTGTAAAAACCGGTACAGCGGAACAAATGCAATTGCAATCTGGAATTGTAAAGTTAGTAAAAGAACTAGGGGCAGCAACAGTAGGGCTTCGCTTTGCGGAATTTACAGAAGAGGAATTAGCTCAGTTTGCACCGGAACAGGAAGAAGAGCAAACTGAATCTTTATTGTCGCCAAATTCAAAAACGACATTTTTAGCAGTAGCGAGTGGAAAAGGTGGAGTCGGAAAATCAACAGTTTCTGTTAACCTTGCTATTGCTCTAGCTCGTCTAGGTAAAAAGGTCGGTATCATTGATGCCGATATTTATGGTTTTAGCGTACCGGATATGATGGGGATAGAAAAACGTCCTGTTGTAAGAGGGGATAAAATTATTCCAGTGGAGCGTCTAGGTGTAAAGGTAATCTCAATGGGATTCTTTGTAGAGGATAACGCACCGGTTATTTGGAGAGGACCTATGCTTGGGAAAATGTTAAATCACTTCTTCACAGAAGTAGAATGGGGCGATTTAGACTATTTAGTTTTAGATTTACCACCGGGCACAGGTGATGTTGCGCTAGACTTGCATTCGATGTTGCCGGCTTGTAAAGAGATTATTGTAACAACGCCACATCCAACAGCGGCATTTGTAGCAGCGCGTGCTGGAGCTATGGCTTTACGTACAGAACATAGCATTCTTGGCGTTGTTGAAAATATGGCGTATTTTGAAAGTAAAACAACTGGTGAAAAAGAATATGTGTTTGGAAGAGGTGGAGGAGATAAATTGGCTGCAGAACTTCAAACAGAAGTACTTGGCCGAATCCCGCTTCAACAACCTGATTGGAATAAAGAAGACTTTGCGCCGTCAGTATACGAAGATACACATACGACAGGCCTTATTTATCGCACGATAGCTGAGACAGTGATTGATAAAATAGCTGTTGCGCAAAAATAAAATAATAACGAGTGGACAATACATATATTGTCCACTCATTATTATAATCATTATTTTTACTGCTGTTCCTTTTTACCGTCTTGGGAACCACCTTCACCGCCAGCTTCCTTTTTATCAGATCCACTTTTTTCGGCTTTTTCTACACCTTTACTAATAATGTCAATCATCTTAGCTTGGAAGAGTGGGCTTTCAGCAGTTTCTGTTAATACTTGTTGTAAATATTGACGGTATTCTTTGCTCTTCATCGTTTGTAAAATCATTTTTTCTACTTCTGGGTTTTTCATAATTTCTATAACGCCAGCTTGGTATTCAGGGTCTTTTAGTAATGTTTTCATTAAGGTTGTTTGTTCTTTCCCCATACTTTTAGCGAACTTTGATGAGAACTCAGGGTCTTTAAAGAGCTTCTCCCAAAATTGTTGCCCTTTGTCGGATACCATTGCATCTTCAATCGTTTTCTTTACTACTGTTTCATCTAGTATGAGTGCTTGTTTCATTTTTTCATCAGTTAATACATCTTGAATAGCCTTCTTACCTTGATCGGTTTTTAAAATATCAACAATCATTTTCTTTGTTTGATCGTAATCAAGTTCGGACTTTGCTTCTTTTTCTTGTGCACATGCTACAAGTACAAGAAATAGAAAAGAAGAAGTCAAAACGAGCAGCATCCGTTTCATAAGTTGGAACTCCTTTCAGCACAGTTCTCTCTTTTTAATATAAATATCTTTAAGGAATTTATACATGAACATGGCTAGCTTTTTGAAATTGTCATTGATACAATTTAATTAGAAATATAAGGATAATGGGGGATGTGTTGTGAATAGCCGCAAGTGGGTACAACTATTTTTTACGACGTTGTTTCTTGGTGGGATTAGCACGGTCATTATTGGGTTTGTTTTGGAGTGGGACAAGTACGCTAAATTTTTTCAAAATTTAGACGGAAAGGAGATTTTAGCAGTTTCCTTCTGGTTGATGGGTGTAGGATTTATTTTTAGTGTTATAAGTCAAATGGGGTTCTTTGCCTATTTAACAATCCATCGTTTTGGACTGGGGATGTTCAGGTCACCTTCTTTATGGAATGCAGTCCAGCTCTTCTTTATTGCATTCGTTTTATTTGATTTCGTGTACTTAAGATCCGTATTGATTGCAAATGGGGAAGTTTCGTTAGGGAATAACATACTTGTTGCTGGTGTGTTATTTGTGTTTGGGGCGATTGTTGCTTACATAAAAAGTAAAGAAACAAATAGAAAGGCATTTGTGCCCGCTTTGTTCTTTATGGTTGTTGTAACAATTCTTGAGTGGGTACCAGCGCTTCGTATTAATGATACAGATTGGTTGTATTTAATGGTGATACCACTTTTATTATGTAATGCATATCAGTTACTTATATTACATCGTTTAATTGGAAAGACGAGTAAGTCGGCTTAAGTAAGAGAGGTTTTGGGTTTTTATACAGAGGGTAGTTGTACGAATGCAAATATCGGGATGAAAAAAGCTCTATTACCTTAATGATAGGTAGTAGAGCTTTTTATGTGTGAAGGCACGAGGGAAAAGAATTACCTTACATCTTCACTTTTTGTACTTGTGTTAGAAATAAGTTGTGATACCGATATTTGCTCATATCCGTCACTCTTTAATTTTTGCAGAAGCAGTGGTAAAGCTTTATTTGTTTGGAGGGCAGAATCAGATGCATGTAATAAGACGATATCTCCACCTTTTAAATTAGTAGAGACATTGGAAACGATATTGTTTACACCTGGGTTTTTCCAGTCGTTTGAGTTATTACTCCAATGGACGATGGTGTATCCGAGTGATTCTGCTATTTTAAGTGTTGCTTTGTTAAAGTCTCCACTAGGTGGACGTAATAGTTTGACTTGTTTCACACCGAGTTTTGTAAAAACATCTTGTGCTCGTAAAAGATCTCTTCGTATTTCATTTGTCTCTAGAGAAGTGTAGGACGTGTAATTATAACCCATACTACCGATTTCATGTCCATCTTTTATGATGCGTTCAATAACATCAGGGTGTCTTTCTGCCCATGCAGCAGAAAGGAAGAAGGTTGCATTCTTAATGTCTCTTTCTTTAAGTGTATCAAGGATTGGAATTGCTTTTTTGTCTCCCCAACTAATATCAAACGTGAATGCAACTTGTTTTTTAGAGGTGTCTCCTTTGTAAATAACTTTAGGTCCTGTCGCAGTTGAAAAAGCAGATTCATGTGAATATGTTTTCAAAAAGAGAAGCCATGCTGTAAATAAGGAAAGTATCACTATTAAGCTAATGTGTTTAAAAGCTCGTTTACTCGTAATAAAAAAGAAAAACATAATATTACGCCCCTTTGTCCAATCCTTTTCAGTTACATATATGCTTTATATATTAAAAAGAGAACAAAGGATTAATATCGTAAGCAGTGGATATAATGAATGATAGGATTTTGATAAGGGAAAATGAGCGGAACGTTTATTGCTTTGTAAGAAATGATTGAGGTGATGATTTGCTTGGGTTTATGTTAACGAAAGAAGAGAAAAAAGAAATGGAATACATATTGAAGAGAGAGTTAGAAGAACTTTTATTTGATTTTGAAGATGAACGTATTCATGACGTTGTAAAAAAGGCGATGGAAGAAAGATATAAAATCATTTTTTGTTTGTTTCGAAGAGTCGCTAATGCAGAAGAATGTATGCGTTATGTAAGGAAAAGAACTTTTTATTAAAAAGTGTTGACGTTAATGGTTATTATATGATAAATTAATAACCGTCGCTGATGCAGAAACGCAGAAAACGACAAAAAAGAAATTGAAAAACTTAGTTGACATCGAAA
>NZ_JADAXF010000010.1:0-66341 GCF_019837435.1 Bacillus sp. 16GRE42 | reverse complement strand
GCTTCTAACCGCAAGGACTGCGGGGTTAGCCTAATCAATTAGAGTTCGATAGAACTCTTTACTTAGGAATCCTCCACTTCTAAACGAAGTGAAAGTGGGGGTAGTTCAAGCCTCTTTCAAGTCCTAATGCACACCTTAAAAATAGCACTTTTAAAAAGTGCTATTTTTACTTTGCATGTCATCCATCCATGTATAAGGATAATAAAACTCTTTAATTTTATCTTTAGAAAGGCAATAACCTCCCATCAAACAGGATGATAGAAGGTTATTAAAGTCATTTAAAATTTGTTTTTTGTTTTAATGTTTTCAATTTTAGCAAATCATACTATTGTTTAATTTGAGAAGCAAATTTTAAAAACAAACTTCTTTATTTCAAGATCATAATTTTTTCTTTTACAAATACCGCAAACCTCTCCAGGTCACCTTCCTCAATTAAATTCATCACTTCACGTTCGCCATCATGAAAAAAAATGATTTTCTTTCCTGTTAATAATCCTTTTTCTACATCTATTGAATTAATTTTGGCATAATTAAATACTTTAAACGTTTCACTCCCTAAATATTTTGTATAAAAACACATACGTTCATTTGTAGCGACCAATATCCCTTTTCTTTGACTACCCATACCAAATACTTGATATTGAAACATTCCATATAGGCTATTTTCAATAATCTCATTTTCATTAAGATGTGATTGTACCAATGTCATAGCCGTTTTTATATTTTTCATGACAACTCCTCCTGTATTCTCCCTTTATTAACTATAAGGATATTAGAATATCTATATTTTCATCATACAGGATAAAGAGTTTAAATTCCAATTAATACCACTTTTTAGAAAAACTTTATTAACTGTGAACAATCCTACGATGAATTGAGATTTTAACTTTTGAATATTTTATTTAATCCTTACTAATAATATAAATAAATTGGTACCAGCCAATCAGTATCCATAATAAATCTCTCTTTTTTTGAATTCTTCCTGTGGCAAGGCGGCTATTTTTTATAGCTGCCTTGCTTGAATTAATTATAAATATTTACACATACTATTAGCGGAATGCTTGAATCATTGTCATTGAAAATGTTCAGCACTTCAGCTCCTTAAGAGAACAGTCTACGCAACTGTTCTCTTTCCTATTTCCTTTTTCACACATATAATATGACAAGCATTATTAACTCCGCTACAATCAATAGCATCTCAACATTCTCAACGTTTCCTCAACAATTTCACAATATTTTTCATGGACAACAGCACACTTTCTCAACAGTTTTAATATCTTAATATTAAATACTGAAAGGAGATGTTGAAAAATGACTTGGTTCATTATTTTAGGATTTATGCTTATTTTAATAATAAGCGGTTTTCATGCACATAGTATTCATATCATTTTCAAAATAGGTTCAGATACAAAAGCTGTGCCAAGTTGGTCTTTCGTTAATAAAATAAACTTCCAAACATTAAAAGAATTAATAAAAGGACTAAATAAGGATAAACTTAAAATCCTTACAATAGGAGAACTTGTTATTCCTTTAAGTTTCTTTAATAGATTATTTAGCAAAACATTAATTTTTCTATTCCTATTCTTTTACTCTCAATACTTAAGCTAACGTAATATGAGATGAGTTAAATAATAACAATCGATCGCCTATGATGAACTGGACCTGAAGAATTAAACAAAAAATTAAGCGGCTGTTTGAATGTGAGTCCGGTATTGTACTGGACTCATTCCTTTTTAGTGTACTTTGATTTTTTTGCGATTGTAATGACCTCTATAATTATCTAGTACTATCTTAATATGTTATATACTTTCAAATTTTGTAAGATAAATTACTCTTGCTTTGTTTTGTTCTGTAATTCCATCTCTTTTTGAAGGAAGGCCTTTAACTTTTTTAAGTAATCGATTTCCATACATAAACATTCATTTTCATCTTTTAAAGCCTCTATATCCTCTTCAATAGCTGCATTATCTAACTTCGACCTTGTATTTGTAATTCCCATAGCTGGATCCCCTTTCTTCTTTTATATAGGAAATCCATGTCTTATAAATCATATATTTCCTTTCATCTACGAACTATTTCAATGAATTCCTTTAGAAAAACGATTCATTTATTTCCTTTGTTTTTAATCTATTTCTAAATATTTCAGATCTACCCATTAAAAAAAACTAAATTCATTCCATATTTCTCTCTCCTAAATGAATAGTAGTACATACTATCCCCAACACACTTATAAGTTTTTATATTTTTTAACAAAATCTTCTTACATTTAAATAGACATACTACTTTATTCTGTCAACTCCATCTATATTGATAAATATGAAAAAACAAATTTATTTGACATTTCAATGACTTATAACAGGAAAATATATACATTAAATGAAACCTGATGTATCTTTAATTTGTAAGTTGTAGTTAGTTGGCCAACTTTCCATACAATTTAATAATTTAAAATATGGGGGATCTAACATGAATCAAGCATTAAGGAAAAGTAAGAAAAAAATGATGTATCTAGTTGGTTCACTTCTAATTTCTCTATCAATGTTTTCAACTACTAGTTTTGCAGCTACAGAAGGTGCTGTAAAAAGTGTTACAAATAGTACCTATACTGGGATTGCAGCTGATATAAATCTACCAAAATCAGTTGTTGTTAAAGATGGATATGTGGATTGGTATTTAGGTATTGGAGCATCTAAAGTTGAGGGTGGTATTTCCAAAACATCAAATGGATATAAAGTATTTCTAAATTCAGGATATAATGAATCAGGTCAAAACAGTAAGTATTGGAACACGCAGTATGATGCATCAATTAAAGATGGTGACCGAGTAAACCTTAAACTCGTTAATAACGGAAATGGTACGGTAACTATGTATGTAAATGGAAGCCCTAGATATGCAAATCAGCCTGTATATGGCTCATTTTCTCAATATGAACCAGTAAAAATGGTTCAGGGGGTTGAAGATACTGGACGTAATTCCTTTAGCCAAGCTAGCTTTTCAAATGTACTTCTAAGAACAGATACATCTGGGGCTACCTACAAAAGTTGGAACAGTTCAATTTCTTCCTCATTTTCAAGGCACGGTACTTATGGTAACAATTTCACAGTTTATTCTCAAGTACCATTAAGCGCAAGTTTACGCTAGAGGTGTTATTTAAATAATAATGTTTTTGTGAAAAAAGTGGTTGCACTTGCAGCTACTTTTTTTATATAGAATACATTGTAATAGATATTCGCGCCAACATAAATGACATCTTTCAACTTTTCCAAAAATAAGCTGTTTATTTAAATGTTATGTACAAAAAACGTAGAAATTTTTAATTTCTACGTTTTTTATAGGCTAATCAATTCATTCACTTACTATTATAATTCCTCAAATTCATCAATTTCAGCTTTACGCTTTAGAAATAGTTCCATATCCTTATTCTCTCTTTCTATTAAACCAAGAACATGTGTATCATCCAAGGCTAATTCTTTATATCCCCATATATAATCTATAATTGTATCTGTGACATTTCTGTGTTCTGCACAATACCATTCTATAGGTTGTAACGCATCGGATATTTCACATAATTCTGCTGGATACCATGATGGCATATTTTCACGTTCTCCTAAAATTAAAATAGAAGAAACTTATGCAAAATGGAAAAAAAGAGAAATAATAAGAGTTAGATTTATGGAACTATTAGAACTTAAGAAAAATACTTTTTATAAGATATTAAAAGAATATGAAGATAACAAATTACGACCTACAATATATACAGGCCGAATATTCCTTATATTAGGAAATACGGCCTGCTTTATGTAAAAATATGGATGACATACCTATATAAACTTTTTAATAAGTTTATAATTTAATTTCTATTTACTAGCTCTATCTTCACCAATTCTTTCCTCAATTTCTTTTAAAGCTTTTTCATAATTTTCTTCTCCTGCTATTTCTTTTATCTTTTGTTTATTACTTTCTGAAATTTTGTGATCATATATCAGAATCATTTTCTCGTCTTTCGCAGGTATTCCATAATCATCAAATGATACACTTATATTCATACTCTCAGTTTTATCATACCCTGGGTTTAATGTTTCTGGAACAAATGAAGTATCCGAATTCCCATTCCCTTGTCTTAAGTAAACAAAATAGTATTTATTTTTATCCGAATTTGCATTTAAATCTTTACTAAATAATTCTGGTGATTTCCTTTGTACATCTGATTGATTTTCACCTTCAGTAGATGATTTTAATCTACCTTCTTTTGTGTTAACTACTCCTGAACTATTTTCCTGATTGCTTTTGTTATTAAAGAAGAGATAGCCCCCAAAAAATAAAAAACTTATACTACATAGAATCCCAATTAATATTATTTGCTTTTTCCGTAACAAAATTATCCCCACTTTACTAAATTTAATTTACTTTTCCATTAGTATTTGCTTTGTAATTTTGTACTCGTTTAAAATCACCAGAATACTCATTAATGCCATATCACAAATCGCAAGTATTAAACTAATTTTAAATAGTAACCAACTATTTTTAGAAATAAAAAAACATGTAGTAAAAGATAGTTGCCAAAATACTAATAACGCAAGATACACAAGATTATGTTTTTCAAAGAAGCTATATCCAAAAATCCATTGCAATGCCAATGTCTGCTTATTTATCTCCAAATAGTATATAGCAGAGAAAAAGAGGAGTACAGCTGTTAAAACTAAAAATAAACCACAATTAATTATTGTTAACTGTAACTTCTCAGTATCTTTTTGTATTTTCATCTCTACGTCAGAGTACGCAACAGATACAGGGCTCCAAATACTATCAAATTCATATTTTCTAATTGTCTGTTTTATTTTATCAAATGGCTTATCACTTGTACTGTTTTTAGTGTAATATCCATACCCCATTGCGATTGTACTAGCCAAATAGTT
Organism: Bacillus sp. 16GRE42; assembly: GCF_019837435.1. Taxonomy (NCBI): domain Bacteria; kingdom Bacillati; phylum Bacillota; class Bacilli; order Caryophanales; family Bacillaceae; genus Bacillus; species Bacillus sp. 16GRE42. The sequence goes on along the minus strand of NZ_JADAXF010000010.1, from coordinate 61,425 downwards.
CTCTTCAAAATTACTTGTTAAAATTACAGCAATTGGATCTTCAATCTCATAATTTGTTTGTACCGCCATTTGAGATGTAAATGTAAAATATGATTGATTATTTTTGACATAATTTATATTGACTTGAACTGCATCCGGGTTCTCTTTATTTAACATCATTGCATAATCTTGCTTTGTTGTTTCTTTTATCGCTTCTTCCTGTGCTTTATATTTTTCAGGTACTAATACTGTGATTTCAAATTTGTTTGATGTAGGTAATTTTAATTTTTTATTATGAATATCATATATAGGATTTAAGGATAAATAATTAGTATTAATAACAATTTGTTTCCCTTCGGATCCCCAAGGGTTAGCATCCAACCCTAACGTTTTTTTGTTTGCATAGTAGTAAGATGGCGATATATATATAGCCCCTTGTTCCTCTAACTCTTCATATAACTTTTTAAAACGGGTCAAGCTATCTTTATCTTTAGAATCTATTGTGTTATCAGTACCAGCTTCAATTCCTAAGAAGGAATAATTTTTTAGTATCTTCCATTTATTTTGTTGGTCACTCGTTTTTTTCAATTCTATAAATGTACTAATACCTTGTTGTAAGCCTAAAATTAAAAATATAGCTAATATAAAACGTACGACTAGATTAGTATAAAAAAATAGTTTTATAGGTTTCTTATTTTTAATCATTTGAGAAATATTTATCGCTTTAGTACCAATCCAAGTAATAATTAATATTAATCCAATAATTAAAAATAGGAACATCATCTTTTTCATCCAAAAATTTAAAAATGGAATCAATTTTTGATACCCATTATAAGGGTATAAATATACTATTAAGCCCATCAATACTAAAGTCCAAGAACTTACGATTATTTTTCCATATCTTTTGAGTAAGTACATTCCAATGTTAAAAAAACTATCTCCATGCATAAATTGAATTGCAATGGCTTTATAGTTATTCATAACATCGTAAGTTATTGAAAGTAATAATAGCAAACATAAAACAAAACATGTAGTGTAAATCATACTTTGATAAGGATACTCACTGGCCGAAGTAGGTGAATCTTTTGGGGCTATTTTTATTACAAACCCATAATCTGCAGCAATTTTCTCAAATATTTTAACATCCTTTGTATTACTTAAACTGTAAATCCCTTTAATATCTCTTACTTTTTCTGCTGCAACCATAGGACGAATTTCTATAGGATCAAAATTATGAAAAATTTCCAATTGGCCAATTTGATTTTTATCTTTACTTGATATTGTCGAAAGGAATAAATTCGGATTACTATTTTCATCTAGAAAATTTCCTGTCTTTAAATTCATATTTTGAAAGTATGTATCCACATTTGAAAGCGCTACATAATATACAAGCTTCTCTTTTTTATCTGCTCCAATCTCCTGAGACATTCTTTGTAGATTTACCTTAGACTTTTTAACGATTTCAGTAAGCATTTGAAAATTTTCAAATTTACTTTTAGAAGGGTTCCCTGATTTAATTTCAACATCCCAATTCTCATGAGAATGATTCATGTCATAATTAAAAGATTGAAACTCTAAATATTCAAATTGCTTAATTGATAAAAAACTTATGACTGTAAATGTAATAGTACATAGAAGAAATATTAACTTTTTCATAATATAACCTTCCCTTATAATTGAATGATTCTAGAAAATAAATAAGATAAAGATGTATCATGAGTGACAACAATAATCGTTTTTCCTTTTTGATGCAATTTCTTAAATAAGGAAATAATTAAATCTCGATTTTCATTATCTAATGAACCAGTGGGTTCATCCGCCAAAATTATGCTTGGATCCTTAAGTAACAATCTAGCAATTGCAATACGTTGTTGCTCTCCACCACTTAAAGTATGTACTTTCTTTTCACCATATCCTATTAGTCCAACCTCATTTAGTGCAGAATACATAGCTTCTTTTTTGTGTGGTTTGCTCATTTTTTTATGTTTCAAAGCAATCTCTAAATTATTATTAACAGTTTCATTATCTATCAAAGCATAATTTTGGAATATAAATCCAATTTCATCGCGTAATAAATATCTTTTTGTTCTTCTATTTTCCAGACTCTTATCCATTATTAAAATTTCTCCGGAATCTGGTTTTTCTAATGTACCAATTATATTTAGTAATGTAGTTTTTCCCTGACCACTTTTTCCATAAACTCCAATGAATTCACCTGATTTTACTTCTAGGTTAAAGTCATTAAAGATAGTTTTATCAAGAAATGTTTTCTTCAAATTATGTATCTTAATCATTGAATTACCCCTTAAGTAATGTTTTTAAGGGGATTTATATAATATAAATCCCCTTAGTCTTCCAAATAGCTCAATTTAATTAATATATTTCTGATAAGTTACGTTATACGGACCATTATATGGTAAGTATTTCACAGCAGCTTTTCCAGGTGGCTTAATCTCACTTCTATAATTCACATTTGCACGTGTAATCCCTGAAGAATGGTTAAATACGGAATGTCCATATACAGAATAATGTACCATTTCCTCCTTGTTATAACCATATTTCCAACTTTCACCAGCAGATGACGTAATAGGAGCCAAAGCACCTACAGCTAACATAGATGATAAAGCCACAGTAATTACCTTCTTCTTCATAATTATCCCCACTTCCCTTATTATTGGTACTATAAATAATTTGAAAACCATCTCATATATTAATCTGTAAAATAAAATAATTTAAAAATCAGATTTAATAATCAGACTTAACAAATAATGGAAGCTGCGCAGCTTTCTTTCTCATATTAATTTAAATGGTATATTATTACAATGAATTAATCGAAATATGCAAAATTACATATTTTTTCCTAGGTTGAAATTTAATACCAAAAACAATATAAAAAAGCTAGTTCCAAAATTAAGAACTAGCTTTTTGTACATTTACTTTCAATTTTAATAATCTAATTTACTTTTCTATAATCCATCTTTAAGTTAGCATTACCCGCTAATTCCAGGTATTCTACTGTAATTTTGTGTACACCAGCAGTCATCGGTATTTTTACTTTACGGATATCTCCTCCATTCGGAATCCAAGAATCAATTATCCGCTTATCGTCAATATATACCCTTACTCCATCATCTGCCTTAGCTTCAAATTCATAATTTCCATTCTCAAATAAACCTAATTTTGTAAATCTAGCAGAGAAATTATCATTAGGAATACTTGGATATGGAGAAGCGCTCCCCCAGTTAAAATCAATATTAATAAATCTATCTAGTGACCATTTTCCCCCTTTTACAATTGCATCACCATTTAAATCCTTATTGGCATAATACTCAGCTGTCCAATGTGGAAATGGCACTGCACTAGCATATGGCTCCATACCAAATTCCACCTTACTTCCGCCACCTTCTTCTAAGTATTGTACTTCAATAAGGTGAACATCTTTCTCTGCAGACTTTCCAAGAACAGTTGCGCCTGTGTTGTCGTCAATAACTACCTTTCGAGCATCTTCTACAAATCCACCACTTCCATGCCAACGATCTATAACAAGTTTGCCATCAATATATACTCGTAAACCATCATCAGCTTTTCCACGAATAATATATTCACCTTTAGGTAAACGTTTTACCGTAGTATAGCGCGCTGAGAAATTATCCTTTGGTACCTTCAAAGTTGGAGCACCTTCACCATTATCTTCTGCGAGTTTTTGCTGCTGCCCAAATGGCGCAATTATTTTAGCATCTACAGGAAGCCCTTGTAAGTTTTTATTTGGATAATAATAAGCCAACCAATGATCAAATGGAACTACATCAGAGAAGATGCCTGCATTTCCTGTTAATTCATGAAAATCTGTCTCTATTTTATGCTCTCCAGCTGTTAACTTTGGTAGTAGCGCACGTTTGAGTTGTCCAATTGAAGCGTTATTCCATCCATCAATAATATTCTTACCATCAAAATTTACTTTGACATAATCGTCGGCAAGAGTTTGCATAAAGTAATCCCCTGCTTCTAACCTTTGTGATTGATCAAATTTAGCTGAAAACTCATCAATTTTTTGTCCTTCTGGTGCGCCTAATCCCCAATTATAATGAACTTGGCTGGTTTTTTCTTTGTAAACATTATTACTAGATGAAATATCAGCACCTGGAATAACAGCATAAAAATTATCAATATCAGGAGTCCAAACAAGATAATGATCTTGAGGAGTAGAAATCCATTCATCATGTACAATTGCTGAACGGTGCCAAACTCTTTCAGCAGGATCAAAGATTTCCTCATATCCTACACCTGTCACAGCATGATTTTTATAAATTGGATGTGTTTGAGTTGTGATAATAGCCGGTCTATTTTTATCTATCTCTTTCTTATATTCCTCAAAAACAGCAGGATTCACAGGCTTGTTCTTATATTCTTTAATAGACACAGAATATTTCGCTGTCTTTTCCCAATATTCTTTCGCACCTGCAATACCATTATTGCCAAATGTATTACCTTGAGCATCTGTTTTCATTAATTTCGGTAGGGTATCGATAATATAAGTTTCATAATCTGCCTGATTATTTTTCAGACGTGGAAATCCATTATTTGCCCAATATACAGAAACATTTGCATATGCTGTAGGTAAACACCCATGAGTCCAGTCGTAGTCAGGTACATTCGGTATGTACTTATGATTATAGTATGGAGCATTCGCTGAGCGAGTTAACCCATTAAATTTTTTTATATTCTCGCTATTTGAGATAGTGTTCTTTGCATTCTTAAATATATTTATTTCTTCTAATTTTTCCTTTGATACTGATTTTTTAGTGTTCAAATCTATGAAAGAACCTTCTATATCTGATTTTTGTAAATATGAAATAGGGGCCACATAAATGCTATTCTCTTTCTTGATTGTTTTGAATGGACTAGCACCTTTCCTCGTAGATTCTATTACACCCGGAATCTTTTCGTTACCGCTCACAATAATAAATCCATTTTCCTGGTCTGCTTTTTGTACAACAAAAAGATATGCAGTTATTTTTTTATTTTCGTCATATAATTTCCTGTCAAATACCAGCTTACTATCTTTCCAATCAGTGTTGGAATTATTTTGAATAATATTAAAATAATTCACTGCTTGTTGTGTTGCTTTCTCAATAGGGACACTCCTTAAATCTCCCTTTTCTTCGGCATTGACACTGGTTGCAGTAACGAAGAGTAAAAATAAAAAGGTTAAAACGGTATAACTAGTTTGAAATACTTTGAACATACAAAAACTCCTTTTCTATAAGATTTTGAATTCTCACATATGATATAACAATTTTTAGAAAAAAGTAAATTATTTTCCTATATAAAAATTTACATATATTTAAAATTGAATTATAAATATATAGACTACTAAAAAGGGAGGTCCATGAATATGTGGAAGAAAACATTACTTATTTTTTGTTTATTATTTTCTATTTCTTTATCCGATGGTGGCTTTGCATCCGCTCAAACAATACCATCAAATGAAATGACTTCAAGCTTCTCTTATATTTTAAAGAGAAATGCCTTAATTATGGCTTATGCTGCTGAAGAGGCTAAAGAAGAAGGCACTTATCCTTGGAGTGTTGGATTGGCATTTGCCGAAAAAGTAAAGCCGGGTGGTGAATGGGATTATAAAACAAAATTCGGAAGAAAAAAACAGTTCATTTACAATGGCTACTTGATGAAAGGTGAAGACTTAGGAAATATTCACTTTGGTTATGTAGCAAGAGCTGGAACAATACCAATTGAACTATTAGCTGATATTGAAGGAGCTTACCAAATTTGGTATAGCGAGGAATTAAAAGGATGGGCTGATAATTATTTTGATCAAGAAAATGATGAAGCCGGTAGAGCATATGGGGTTATTTTATGGGATAACAAATTGCTTCCGAATCCCCAAGATCCACCCCCTCCACCGGTGAAGCCTTTTGATCCTAATGCAGAGAAACAAAAATTTAATGCTTTAACTGTTCAAGAAAAAACTAAAATTAAAGCAGATATACAACGTATCTCTAAAGAATTATCAAAGTAAACATATACGATTTTGATAATGTAAACTGACCTCATAAATAGGGGTCAGTTTTTTATATTCCTTAAATATGCAATTATACATATTTAAGGAATATAAATTGCTATAATATACCATTTATTCTAGAATATTATAAGATTATGAATTAAGGAGATGCGATATGAAACCAATTATTAAAGGATTAAGTATGAGTGTTTTAGCAATAAGCTTTTTACTTCCTTCCAACGTTAGCTTTGCAGATGAAAATATTCAACCAAAACAAACAGAAAATACAGGTGCTTCGCTAGATGCAACATTTTTAGAGACAGATGAAGGAAAAGAAATAATTGAAATTGGAAAAGAAAAAGCAGAAAAAGCCTGGGAACAAGAAAAGAAAAAGCAAAAAATGAATAGACTACGACAACCAAATGAAAAATATTATTTAAATGCTACACATTTTGAACAAAGAGATTGGTATTATTGTGGACCAGCATCAGGACAGGAAGTCTTAAGTTTTCATAAAAGAGATAGTGGATCCAATTTCACTTTGCCAACGCAAGATCATCTCGCTTCTGTGATGGGCACAACCTCAGCGGGTACTAATTCTGCTAACTTAGCATGGGGATTAAATTTATATAAGCAAGATTATGACTTTGCCGATAGTCCCTATGGAGCTTCAACTCCAAGCAGTATCAAAGAATTAGAAGTATTTATTAAATCTAAGCTATCACAACGTACTAACATGCCGATTGTCTTAACGAATACGCAATATATGTGGCGCTATAAGGATGCTGAGAAAAATTACAGACATTATGTTGCGATAAATGGATATGATGGAGCAGATGGAACAATGCACGTGATAGATCCTAATCATAAAAAAGATAAAAATGGTCATAATTTAGGAGGGGAATATTGGGAAAAGATTGGCGATTACAATATGACTGGATATGGTGTAGGAAAAGCAGTACAAAGTGCTGCTGGTGCTAACCCAACATTAGTATGGTAAGAAGTATTAAAACAATTCTAGTTCTCTTATTATGTTGGGGAGTCTTAATTTCCTGCAATCAAACTTCCCCTTCCTCTAATCAATCGACAGCAAATAAACAAGATAAAAGTAATACCTATTCTGAATTAAAAATAAACTACGAGACATTTTATATGCCATCTAGCTCTAACAATAAATTATATTTACCTGTTGATGATAAGAGTATGTCAGGAATGCCTAATAAGCTTCTTTCTTATAACCTTTCTAATAAAAAAGAAGAAACTGTCTTTTATTCTGAAATAAAAGATGCAAATGTTCAAGGTGTTCAGGCTAATGAAAAATGGTTATTATGGATTGATACAGACTCTTTTGGGACAAATTCTGTTCTCTATGTGAAAAATTTAATTAATAATCAACAATCTAACATCTATACAACAAAAAAAATACTGGATCCATTTCTTTATGATCATTATGTATCTTGGATGGATATTGATGATGAGAATGGTATCGGCACTATAGTACTTTATGATTTAGAAACTAATACAAAAAAACAAATAGCTACATTAGAATCCTATAATACTTATAGTACAACTATTCATATGAATAACAACCAATTAGTTTATTCAAATTCTAATGGAGAACAAACAACTGTATACACTTATAATCTTAAAAATGAGCAAGTTAATACTTATGAAATTCCACAAAAATATATAATGAAGCCTAGGATTGTTGAAAATAAAATTTTCTATACTAGTTTTTCTTCTCCAGAAAAACAATTCCCGGAGTCATATTATATTTTAGATATGGAGTCAAAAAATGTAGTGCAGTTTTTACAAGACGATATTACTGGAGAACAATCAAATAGTATTGGATTAGTAAGCGCATCTAAAGATTATATGATTTTTCAAACAACAGATCAAAAGATTTTTGCGTATCATATAAATAATAATGAGTATAAAAAAACAAAATTAGAAATATCTAATATATTTAAAGTACGCATGTCAGAAAACAGGGATGTTACTATTATATGTGATAATCCAAACGCATCTAAAAAAAGTGATTTGCAATTTATTAAATTGCTCCCCTATAATGAATTAAAAAATAAATTTCAAAATGAAAAGTTACAATATTTCACTTACTAAAAAATATCATGGATAAAAAAGCTATTTCAAAGAAATAGCTTTTTTATTTCCTTAAATGGAAACGTTTCTAAAAAAAAGGAGTATATAGAAATGATTAAAAAAAGTATTTTAACAGGAGTTATAGGATTACTTTGTATTAGTTGTTTTTTTTGGTTTATGTACCCTTCACCATACTTAGAAGAGTTAAATCAACAAGAACAAAAATTATATAATCAATTTCACAAAAACAACAATATATACGTATTAAAAGATCAAAACCCAGAAACTATCGTTAGATTGTTTTTATATTCTATTCAGCAAGAGCATTACGAAACCACCTATCACTTTTATACAACTCTTCATGATGAAGAAGATAAGAAAATGTTTTTAAAAAGTGCTACTTCTCAAAAAGAAATTTTATTTGCTTTTAAATTTGCAAATAACCCTATAGAAACTAGAAAATATTATGCTCGTATAAAACTACCATCTTTTTTTAATAATAAATATTTTGAAATGAGTGAAAAAGATGGTATATGGTTAATTAATGAACCCTCCATTAGTATACGTTAACTTAATTGCACACTTTCGTTTCTTTTCTAAGATTTTTACGGTTCTGATGCAAAATTCATTTAATAGATACATAGGGCCTACACAGGCTGTTTAATTACAACGGAATGAAAATTACATATGTTCTAGTCAGTATTTATAAATTAATCCTAATGTATTTAGCATTTACATTCTTAGCTAACTCTAATACGTATTTTGTAGACTGAACATTTACTTTTTGAAAATGCTCACGTTCTCCATAGTGTCTAACTTCTCCACCACAATGTATTAGTGACTCTATATTACTCTTTAAATACCCACTTTCTTTGAATCCAGACCTAGATTTATCAAGAATAAATCTCCTTCAATTATATTTATTAAAATATATACTCTAATTTATACCCCGAAACCGAATTCAAGAATATTCCAACTGGTCACTATGTATATTTCTAATAATATACACTGAAAAGGAGGAGTCCGTACAAAATGGAATATAGATTATTAGGTAACACGGGATTAATAGTTTCAGAGATAGGATTTGGTTCTTGGGCGATTGGTGGCGATGAATGGGGAGTAGTAAAAGATAATGAATCCATTGATGCAATCAATAAAGCAATTGACCTAGGGGTTAATTTTATTGACACTGCTGACGTTTATGGATTAGGTCATAGTGAAACACTCGTTGCAAAGGCTATACATAAACGTAGGCAGGATATCATTCTTTCTACAAAAGGTGGATTAATTGGTCATCATTATGACCCCAATCAACCAGCCGTTTATGGGAATCCTCGAAAGATCATTGATTCGTTTGATGCTAGTTTACTGCGGCTTAAAACCGATTATATAGATGTATACTTTTGTCATATTTGGTGGGATAAACCTGAAGAAACAGAAGCTTTTCTACAAGCTTTCCAAACCTTAAAAAAATCTGGCAAAGTGAGAGCAGTTGGCGTTTCTACTAATGATTTAGATTATATTAAACATTTTAATCAGAATGATGATTTAGATGTTGTACAATTTGATTATAGTATTTTAAATAAAGAACCTGAAAAAGACATCCTTCCTTATATTGAAAAACATAATTTAGGTGCTGTGATAAGAGGTCCACTTAAGATGGGAGTTTTAACTGGGAAATTTAATCATGAAACTCAATTTCCAGACGATGATTTAAGAAAAGATTGGCCCAAAGAAAAGTGGTTTAAAGATAGCTTAAACAAAGTAGAGAAATTAGGTTCACTTGTACGATCAAATCGAAGTCTAGCGCAAATCGCCTTACGTTATGTTTTAGGCCACCCAGCCGTTTCAGTTGCGATTCCTGGTGCAAAAAACTCTACTCAGGTTGAAGAAAATTCTTCACACTTAACTCGTCCATTATTATTAAATAATGAAATTGAATTCATTAAAAAACTTTGATCGAATAATTATTCTTCTATAAAAAATTATGCTGATTTTACTACCAAATCCATACTACTACTTCTTCTCCACTAGAACATATCTTTAACACTTCCACCCTATTTTTTCTCTTTTTCCGACAATTTCTACAGTTTATAAGGTAGTTGAACACTTTTATTCAACTACTTTATAATACGTTCTACATTATATTAAAATATCTACTACACTAGTTCAATACATGTTAGGACAACATATAAATTAAATAAACAATTAATTCAGATATATTTTTAGAAACTTCATTATCTCACAATTACTTTTTTAAAAATAAATCAAAAAATTTTTCTTTACTTTAAATTCCATAGTTCATATAATTTTCTATGGAATTACATTTTTTTCTAAATAGCTCCTCATTTCTAAGGATTCAAAAGGGCAATTACAAACTATTATACCCTTATGTTTAACCAAGTAAAATAAAAATCCAGTTTTTCACAACGAGAAGCGACTGCATGCAAGATATTTTAAAACTATTTCCGAGCGTTGACGGAAATGAAGAAAAACAACAACTTTTATTAGAATCTATGCAGAAAATAATTAAAAATCTTGACCAATTAAAAAATGAAGAGCGAGCTACTTTAGGTAAATGTGAGGAAAAATCAGAAGGATACTATAATAGCTTAATTCACCAAAGTCATATACCACTAGCTGGAATCACTATGTCTGAGGTTATTGAAGAGCTAAACCAATTTATGAATGGCCATCCTTATCCCAATAAATACTACTTGTCTAATGCTGTACCACTACCAAGTATTCCATCACTATTGGGTATACTAACCATGGCACTTTTAAATGGTAATGGCGTTTGGGATGTCTATGGCCCAGGGGCAGCTGAAGCAGAGGTAAAAGTTGTATCCATGCTTTCAAAACTGATTGGTTATAATCCACATAATAGCGGTGGTTATACAACATGGGGTGGACAAGGTTGTGTATTTTCGAGCTTACGTTTAGCAATTTCTAAACAATTCCCATTAGCAAAAGAACATGGTGCTCCACAAAATGTTTATTGCTTTGCTTCTGAAAATGCACATTATAGTTTATTAAAGTCAGCTGAAGCAACTGGCATAGGGTCAAATCACTTAATAAAAGTGAAGACTGATCCTTATACAAATTCTATGGATATAGAAGATTTAGAGGCTAAAATGATACAAGTTATTAAAAATGGCGGTATCCCCCTTTATATTCTAGCTACTATGGGGTCAACAGATACATTTACCATTGATGATATAAAAAAAATTAAAGAGAGCGCTGAAGCAATACAAAAAAAATATAAATTAAAACCTATTTATATCCATGCGGATTCTGCAATGGGCGGATTCTATAGTTTCTTTAATAATTATAGTTTTGAAGAAAATTCACTCTCATTTGAACCTAATGTGAAAAATGCCTTACAATACGTACAAGATAAAATGCAATATATGTCCCTTGCAGACAGTGTATGTTTTGATTTTCATAAATTAGGACAAACACCTTATGCTTCAAGTATTTTAATCGTAAAAAATCATACTGATTTACAACTGATGGACATTGAACAAGATGATACACCTTATCTTGGTAATAGATCATATGGGAGTTATCATACAGGCTATACCTTAGAATGTTCACGAGCTGGTAGCGCTATTCCCATGTATATCAATATATTAGCCTTTGGTGTTGAAGGATATCAAAAATTACTAGCAAATTATATTCGTGTAAATCTATTATTTAGAGAGAAGTTGCGTGAGGCTCTACCTCAGGTCGCAATCACAAATGATTTTACATATGGACCAATTACAACCTTCCGTTTCTATATGAATGGAGATGGCCAAGAAAATTGGGAAAAAGAACGAATGGGTCTTGCAACAAAAGAAGAGATTGAGGATACAAACCGATTAAATATAGAACTATTTAATTATCTAGGAAAAAATCGCGATCAAGTATTTTTTGGTGATACAACTCGTTCTTGTGTAGTAGATGTAATAAACAGTAGTGATAGAAATCCGATTTCCACATTAAAATTCTTTTCTATCTCTCCATATACAACTGTTGAATGTTTAGATGATATCGTATTATTTCTTTATGAACATATTTCGATTGCTACTAAACAGATTTATTCATATGTTTAATAACCACATTTGTTAGCGCTTTAATAGTTAAATTTAACTAGATTAAATAAAATTCTTTATTCTTTTAATTACTATTAACTATATCAGGAAAAGAGGAAAAACATATGAATATAGAGCTACTAGATACACACCACGTGGAAGATGCAGCACATTTACTTGCACATTCTTTTGTGAATAACGAACCTCTTGTAAGCAGTTTACAAATTCCCTTTGCTCCTTTTCACAAAATGTGCGAAGAAATGATAAAGCAAGCTGTATCTCAAGCTATGTCATTTGTAGCAATAGATAATTTTCAAATTGTCGGTGTTCTTTTAACAAGAAAAGTAACCCAACCACTAATAGATAAAGATAAGGCAAATGAACTATGCCCACAAATGGACCCTATTTTTCAACTTTTAGATACATTAGAGATGGAATCTATTGGGTTTTCTCATTTAGATAAAGAAAAATTGGTCTATCTAGATATGGGTGCTAGTCATCCAGATTGGATGGGAAGTGGTATAGTCACCAGCCTTCTTTCACATGCAATTCAAGAAATAAGTAAAAAAGATTTTGATTTTATTGCTGCTTGTACAAATAAAATTTCTCAAAAAATCCTAAAAAAACTGTTCACGACCTTGGAAATGAATGAAATAGTGTATAGTAGTTTTCCTTATAAGGAAACATACCCATTTGCTAACACGACAACTTCCTTAGCAGCTCAATTACTATATATACCTCAATCCCAATTCGTCATTAAGGCTATATAAATTTGTGTAGAAGTCTAGCTGTACTTTTGTACAGCTTCTTTTTTATATAGAGTAAAATAGAAATAGATATTCTTACATAAGTGACACCTTTTACACTTTAACTTCTTCGAATTCAATAGCCACTTTCTCAGCATGCCTTATTTCTCTCCTTAGCCTACCTCAAGATCCCCTTCTATTTATTTCAACATGTTTCATCGTGTTTTAATTTGTTACGCTCCATTATTTCATCTATACAAGTAACTTAAATACTTTTCCCTATTTTAATGTCTAATCTTTTATTTTTTAAGTAACGAGTGATACATAGACTCCCACTCTTAAACACTTTAAAACATACTACCTGATAACCCCTTAATATTACCTATAATGCTGACGGTTACCATTATCTTTCATTTCGTTTATCTATTCATATTACATACCCTATAACTATCTAATCTTCCTTAAAGAATCCCATTTAAAATTCATGATAAAAGGAAACAAACGTGTCAGATTTAGCATTTAAGAAAAAAGAGTGAAAATTACTGGATTCCCCTTTCTTCTCTTCCTTTTAAGAAGCTTTTTTAAGTCTAATTCAATTGTATTCCTGCTTAATAACATGCTCACTAATCCTTAACAATTTCTATAACTGTATAAAGACTTTACTAAATTACTAAAGGAATCTCCTTTCCCCTATCGAATTATTGTAGAGGAAAGGAGAGGAATACATGGAAATTCTAGGATTAGACCCTCGCGCATTAGCGACTTTAGGTGCACTTGAATACACCAACCGTCGTAATAAATTAATCGAAGACTCGGAGAATAATTTATACGAATGTAAAGAAATAAAAGAAATACTTCAATCACTTCCTAAAGAGAAGCAGATTGAGGTTCTTGAGAATCAAGCTCACTTTGAAGCTGTGGCAAAGATGATTGAACAAAACAATTTAATTCTTTTAGAACAGATGAAAGCTCTACAGCTAATTCAGAAATAATAAACTTATGATTGATTAATTCTACATATGCTTCCATAAATAATGTATCTTTATTGATACCATCAGCCTCTGTTTTTACAGGGGCTTTTGTTATGCGTTGATTCATATTTTGAATTTGAATGGTTTCTTTCACATGTACGAATAGATCTTCTAATAAACCTGGTGTAGACTCTAATTCTTGTTTCTCAATTTCCTCTGTGACGGCACTTATAAACTCCCATAGTACTTTTGCACCAAGTAGTTCTGCTAATCGTTTTTCACGCATTTCAAATGTTTTCATATTCATATTTAAACACTTCCCTTATCTAATATTTTCTTAAAAATAATTAATAAATTATTTCGTTTTAGGAAAACAATATAGAAATGAAATTCTCGCCCTAACAATTACACGTATCGTGACATTACTCTTCAAAAAAAAGAGTCCAATCAAAATTTAGTACCCTAGCTATATTCTTTGCGACAGGAACACTTGGATTTCTTTCACCACTTTCAATCATTGCATACATACTTCTAGATATTCTTGCCTTATATGCAATATAATCCTGTGTTTTCTCTCTATATTTGCGTTTTTCCAATAACCATAACCTCATTGTTCCCCTCCTTACATTGTCACAAAATGTGTATCTAATAATCACATTACATGAAAACAATTATAAATTCAACGTTTTTTACACATTTTGTGTAATTCATTAAATGTTACATATTGTGACGCTATAATTGATATAGAAAACATCTAAAAGGAGGTAGCATATGTTTGGCACAAGACTACACACTCTTCGAAAAGAACGCAAGATGCGTCAAGAAGACATGGCAAAACAACTAGGTATTGCCCGAACTACATATGCAATGTATGAACAAGGGAATCGAGAACCTGATTATAATACATTGATAAAATTAGCCACTTTCTTTGAAGTATCAATTGATTACCTCCTCGGTACAACTGAAATAAGACAAGTTACAGACATACAAGATCCTGAGCTCTATCAATGGTTTAAAGATATAAAAAATGCGACTCCTCAAAAGCGTGGAGAATTAAAGAAGTTTTGGGAGTTTATAATACAAAGAGAAGACTAGATTATTAAAAAAACCTTCACCTTGACAGGATGGAGGTCTTGAGTTCGAGCCTCTCCGGGGTCATATCCTTTTGTACCAACTGTTGATAATTTCATATTTTGACCAAAACTATCGGTGAGCAACGCTCAAGTTTTGATTGAAACTCCTCCTTTAATTCTAAATAGGAATGAAGGAGGTTCTTTTATGTCCTTAACTTACTTCACTGAAAAAGAAACAGTAAAAAAACGACAACCTCACAAACGAAAAACTAGCAAAATTTCAAAAGAAAATTCTGTTGAGCGTATATTTGAAAGGTTCATTGATACCAAAATGAAACAAAATTTACGTCCCAAATCTTTAAATCAATTCCTACTTATGTATAATAGTATAAAAGCATTTCATGAAACACAAAATGCTCAAACATTTTATATGACTGACATTACAACAAACTTTATTTCCGATTGGGTCTACTGGTTGAAAAATGAATATGTGCGTTATGAAGGTCATGCTTATATGCCAGAAAGTGCTCAAACTGTTGGATTAGCAGATGAAACTATCGCTAGTAGAATTAAACGTTTGAAAACATTCATTAATTGGTGCTTACGGCAAGAAATCATCACTAAGAATCCATTTAATAAGTTCGAAGGATTCCGTAAAGACAACACACAAATTGATATTCTCTCGATTGATGAATTGAACAAGTTATTGAAAGTAGCAAAATCATATTCCAATAAGAGTTTCAAGCACTTTCGTGATTATGTATTATTACACCTTCTTATTGATGGAATGTTTCGTATAACCGAAACATTGTTGTTAAGCCCATCAGATATTGACCATACGAATCGAGCGGTAATTATACAATCCAATAACGCTAAATCACGAAAATCTCGCACTGTACCATTATCAAATAAAACATATCGTTTGCTTATGCAATTGCTAGAAGAAAATGAAGCGTTTGAAAGTGATGTTGATGATTTAATTTTCTTGTCGCTAAGTGGGCTTATGTTAAGCAAAAACAATGTGCTTCGTGACTTTCGCAAATACGCCATTGAAGCAAAAATTAAAAAACGATTTTATTTACATTTAATACGTCATTCAGTGGCTACTCATTACTTATCATCTTCTGGTGATGTTGAATCATTGCGGAAAATCCTCGGACACGCCGATTTACGAACAGTTCTCATATACAGTCATATGGCAGACAGTACTGTACAAGAGAAACATGCAAATTACGGATTCTTTGGAAGCGAAAATGTAATCAATCGTAAACGAAGTAATAAAAGAAAATAAAAATAAAACCGTCTACTCCCCCACCGACCAAAGTTTGGGAATAAACGGTTCACGACAAATCCGTGAAGGACTTGCTATGTTTTATTATAGCAATGTTTCTTCTCCATGAAAAGGAGAATACCCATGTGTATTAAAAGCGAAATTAATTGCATTCAGAAACGTTTGCTTAAACGACTGAACGTTAAAAATGGATCGACTCTATTTACTATTATCGAGGCACTCTCTCAACAAGCATACGCAAAATGCTCGTTTGTAGTGTCACAGAAAAATTCTACACTAGCAACTAAATGTAATGTGACCGCTTCTACAATCAGTAGGAACTTGAAGAAAATCAAAGATAAATGCGCTGATTTAATACAGATTACACAAAATCGCAATGTGTCAGAACAATTTGCTTCACTGGTGTTTACATTCATTTCACAGAATACTCGTGAAGAAAATTCACAACTAAAAAATGAATGTCAAACGGTGAACAAACGGAGCAAGTCAATGATACCAACGTTGCTGATGATATTGCTGAATCTTCTTCTAGAAGTTTTTCTACTAATCCTTTAGTGTATATTTCTAATCCTAATAAAGATTTAAATAATAGTATTGTTAACAATAACATTATACAAAACGATATTATCCATGAAGAATATGTGTTCGCACGTAAAAACGGAATCTGTAAGAAATTGTTTTTCAAAATAATCAATAGAATAACAAATAAACGTGGAATTAATGATTTAAGAGCATATATTCGTGGAGCAATCAAAAACGTAATAAACCATATTTCATTTCGTAATGGAACACGTACATACGATAGTCCACGGAATCAACTGTTTTATGACTGGTTAAATGATGACGGACACGAAACGGTATAGATCTTGAATTTTTATTAATAGTTTTATAAATAATTGCCGTTTGCTGTCCGTGATTTGACTCAACTAAATTGTGAGGCTAAATAAAAATTCCCACGTAACGAATGAACGATACATGGTTATAATGGGCAATTTAATTATAGAAACTGTAGTTTTAAAAGATATTTGGATATAAGGGGATGAAAAAATAACGCCCATTAATCAATAAATACAATGAGCGTTATACAGTAAAATTTCTATTTTAATATAGATAATTAATAACATCGTACAAGTTTTATGTAGTCATCGTTCTAGCTCAACGCTATTTTGTTTTCAAGTCCGTATTTAAAAATTAATGTAACTAACTCATTCCCATCTATTAGGGTTATATCCACATGCTTTCTTACTTTTTCTACATACCTGATAACATTTTTATTATAACCAATGGTAGTGACAAAATACCCTTTCTGTCCTCCTACCCCTAATAATGCACCTGCAAACTCTCGTAGCAATTTGGGAGCTACAGATTTATCATTTTTATCGTAGCATTTAGCCTGAAAATAGAATTTAGATCTTCCGCCTTCTCTTGAGTGAATGATACCATCAATCCCTCCATCATTTCTCCCATCTATTATCTGTAAATTTCTTGAAAAGTCTGTATTATTAACTTTAGATAAAACCATACCTGCTACATGTGCAAAATATTTCTTATCTATCTTCCTTAACTTTTGCAGATATTTAGCGTTACGTTTGATAAGCAATTCTTTCTTTATTTCTCCTGCCTCCTTTTCCATTCTTCCTTTAGCTAGTTGGTTTAAAAAGTGTTCTGTAATTTCAGCAGGAGCCTGCTCTATTAGTTTTCTTGCTTTAATTGTCGCTATAAATGAATCTATACCATCAAATATGAGGCCTGCTTTAATAAATAATGCTTTAGCAGAATTAACTTGTTCATAAAGAACAGATTCTTCATCTACATTCATGTTCAGCTGAGTTAAATCTAACCTCTTGCTCTTGACTAGTAGTTTTGTGGCAATTTTCACACTGTCAACTTGCTTATAATCAATAATTAATTCTAACAATGGTAAGAAGATTCTCTCACGGACTTATAACATAATTATCGCCTCCCAAATACAATTTTCAATTCATTATTTCTACTAGGAGGCTTTATAAACCTATGGGTATCATCATAATTTCTAAACAAAAAAATCCATTCAATTTTTCATGATAACTATAGTCGTTATCATAATAAATGAACGGATCTAAAATTAGTTTAATACTTCTTCTTTTACCGTAAAAGCTTCTTGTAATACAGCTTTCATTAACCTTTCACTTTCTTGCTTTGATTGTTCGATATTTTTCTCTAATTCATTACATAGAGACATTAGCTGATTTAACTTTTCAACTATGCGTTTTTGTTCGTTAAGGGGCGGTATAGGAAATTTTAAATTACGTAAAGTTGTTAACGACACAGTTTTTTGTGCTGTGCCTGTAGCCCCTTCATCGCATTGTTTCTTTACTAAATCAGAAGTAAGCACCCAATATAAATATTTCATCATTATATTTAAACTTGGTTTCAGCAAAGCAATATGTCTTTGAAAGCAAAACTCTCTATCTGTATCTACAATTATCGGTATTCCATACGAACCTGTAACTGTGAATAAAATATCACCTTTTTTGGGCTTTCTAAGTTCAGACAGTCTATCATAATACTCTTTTGGTACAAAACGAGTATTTTCAAAAGAAAGCGTTCCTTTGGATACATTAGAGATAACCAAAAAGTTGATACCATCTGTTGTTTGCGGTGGAGGCTGATGATCTCCATCTGTAATTACGTTACAAATCTCTCCCAATCTCCCCCATTCCCACCTATTGGGTAAGTTAAACGGTTTCTCTTCATCTGTAATTTGAGGGAATGGCTTTTCTTTTTTTATTTTCTTTTGTTTAATTAATTCTTCTTTTTCTTGTTTTACTTTTTCTAGAAAAATACTTGCTGGTTCATCATTATCATCTTGTGGTACAAGCTTTCCTTTCACAGCAAGTGACAAAATAGCATTCCGTAATTTCTGTACATGTTTCGTATCTGTACAAAGAGAATGCAAATGAGATAAAACAAATTGGAAATTCTCCTTTAACTCTTTTTCTGTTTCCGATTGTTCCAACAAAAGAAAAGCAGATATATTTAACCTATCTTCTCTCCTCTGTTTCTTTTCTAACTGTTCCTTTAATTTTCTACAAAAACTCATAAGTTGATATATTTTCTCTACGATATGTTTTTGTTCAAGTACCGGAGGTACTGGTACAGGTATTTCTTTAAATTTACCTATTGATATACCACCTATAATTCCAGTCATTCTTGAACAAAAACTCCTATAAAAAAGAGGACTTTGGTATAGAAAATATATATATTCACTATTCATTTCTGCGTATGTTTGAATAGCAAATAACTTATTCCCAAAACATACATCCCTATCTAATATACCTATCTTTTTACCGGCACTTCCACCTTCAGCACAAATTAAAACTGAACCTTCATGAGCTACTTTAAATTTTTCTTCATGAAATGGTATTTTGACCCCATTTTCATATTTGATCTCTCTTGTTTGTGAGTCTATATCTTTAGTGGCTATAAAACCATACCCTTGTGTTACTTTAGAATATCTTGCTTCCTTAATTTTTGCATTAATACTATTTCCATTAAATATATTTCCTAATTCACCTAACCTTACCCACTTCCATCCTTTTGGAAGTATATATGGCTTTTCTTCCTCAGTGATTTTTGGAAATTCATTTCCTTTTCTAATTCTCTTTTCTTTAATTAGTTTCTCTCTTTCTACTTTAACCCTCTCTAATAAAGCACTTGCAGGTTCATTACTTGAGTTTTGTGGTACAAGTTTCCCTTTCACAGCCATATCTAGGATAAACTCTTGCAACTTTTGTACAGATTCTGGAGTGTCGAAAATAGTATCAAATTGTTCTAATAACGTAATCATTTTATTCCCTCCAAAATAGTTGCTAACTCCTGTTTTAATAAACCCTTCACCTCTCGCACTTGTTCCACAGCTCTCTCATATTTCTCCAATGTATCTTCCAGAGAAAGTAATTCTTGTTCTTCGCTGTACGGATTTTTAAAGTCCAAGTTGTATTTTCTTTCTATCACCTCATCTATAGTTATTTTCCAAGCATACCGGTTTTCCTCACGATTAATCCACCATTGCTTTTCAACTTCAAATTCTTCGTAACGGATTGGTTTTGTTTTTGTATACGTTTTATACCCTTCAGGAAGTGGGTGCTCATAAAACCAAATTTCTTTTGTTGGAACTGTTTTATCAAAAAAAAGTAAGTTTGTTGTAATTCCTGTATATGGTGAAAATACACCATTCGGCAATCGAACAATCGTATGAAGATTGAATTCCCTCAACAACTTCTCTTTAATATTTCCTTTTACACCTTCTGTTCCAAACAAAAATCCATCAGGTAATACAACTCCTGCCTTACCATTTTCCTTTAGGCGTTCCATAATCATCACCATGAATAAATCTGCTGTTTCGGAAGTTTGGAATTCCTTTTTAAAATTATTTTGAACAGATTTTTCTTCTACTCCACCAAAAGGAGGATTCATGCCAATTTTATCAACTTTTTGTTCATCCAAGATATCACGAGTATCAATTTCTAATGAGTTATCACGTTTAATTTTAGGAGCATCTACACCATGAAGAATTAGGTTGGTTACTGCTAATAAATGTGGCATTGGTTTCTTTTCTATTCCAATTAGCCCACTAAATACTGCTTCTTCTCCACCTGTCAGTTTATATTCTGATTGTTTTTTCATGTGCTCTAAAGCACAAGTTAAAAACCCACCTGTACCACATGCAAAGTCAGCAAATTTTTCTCCTACCTTCGGATCTAACATTTCAACAATAAATTCCGTAACTGCTCGTGGTGTGTAATACTCTCCACTGTTCCCTGCACTTTGTAAATCCTTTAAAATTGTTTCATAAATATCATTAAAAGCATGACGTTCTTCATAAGAACCAAAATCAATATTATCAATAACATCAATAACTTGACGAGTTAACGTACCATTCTTCATATAATTGTACGCATCTTCAAAGACATATTTAACAATAGCAGCACGTTCTTCAGTTTGTTCATCAATTACTAACTCTTTTAAAGTAGGAAATAACTTTTCATTGATGAACTCAACAAGTTCATTACCTGTCATAGCTTGTCCTGTTTCTTCATCCGCTTTTGCCCATTCACGCCATTTCAAACCCTCGGGGATGATTGAAACATAATCGTCTTCAAATACTTCCCATTCTTCTTCTTCCTTAGCATCATATATTTTTAGGAATAGCATCCAAACTAATTGAGAAATTCGCTGAGCGTCTCCATCGACACCAGGGTCTTGTCTCATTATATCTTGTATAGATTTCACGAAATTTGTAATTGACATTCCATCTAACCTCCACTTATCAATATGTAAATTATAACACAAAGACTATATCACAAAACCAAAAAAAAAAGAACACACGTTTTATATTAACATGTGTTCCAATCAGCGATTTAACTAATGTCAAATAACTCTCTTTCTAGCTCTTTTATAGCTGTATGCCAACCATTCTTCCCACCAAAAGCTTGTATCAAGTCTTTTGGTTTTCCAATTTCACAAAATGGTTCAAGTCTTAAAACTTTGGCATCGTCTAAGTTATAAACCCCTTCATTCATGTACTTTTCTAAGAGATTTTCTAACACCTTTTGTGCTACTTCTGAATACTTACCGAAATAATTTCGTTTTTTCACATTATTAGCCCGTTCTTTTCTAGTCAATGGCTTCATATCGTATGCTATATGACAAATCAAGTCAAAATCATCAATTTCATTTAAACCTGTTTCTTCACGCAAAGCATCTAAAATAACACCATGTTCCTTTAACTCCTCAATAATTGCTTCTTTTCGTTCCTCGGAATTCCAACGTCTTAGAAACGCATTTAAGTCAGCAAACTCTTCCTTTATATTACGTTTAGAATAATCTCTAAGCGATTCCGTCACTAACTTACCGTCTTTATCATAATATTGAACTCGTTCATGTAACAACATTACCTCAACGTCGTTCACATAAATCTTTCGTCTTGGTTCGCCACCATCACCGTCATCTCCAGTGTCACCACCACCGTTGCCAGTTCCTCCACCTTTTCCTCCTGTGCCCCCTTTGCCACCTTCGTCCTCACCACCATCAACTGGAATAGGATCTCCATCGAAATCAGGGTCAGCAAATTTATTAGACACATCTCTAAAGTCCAGCAAGTTAAAGTACAGCTTGTCGTGCTTCTCATTAATTCGAGTACCACGACCAAGAATCTGCTTAAATTCAATCATGGATTCAATTCGGGAATCAATGGCGACAACTTTACAAGTCTTTGCATCTACACCTGTTGTAAGCAGCTTTGATGTTGTTACAATAGTTGGGTACTTGCTATTCGGATCTATAAAATTGTCTAATTGCGCTTTACCTTCGTTATCATCGCCTGTAATTTTCATGACATATCGTGAATCTTCTTTTACTAAATCACTATTTTCATTTACTAATGCTTCACGCATACGTTCAGCATGTTCAATATCAATACAAAAAACTATCGTTTTCATAAATCTATCTTGCTTTTTAAGAAAATCTGAAATAACTTTTGCAACTAATTCTGTTCGTTTTTCTAATACTAAATTTGTATCAAAATCCATTGTATTATAAATACGGTCTTCAATAACTTTTCCATCTTTATCAAGTTGTCCCTTTTTAGGTCTAAAACCCATTAAATCTTTATCAAATCCGTAGCGGTATACCTTGTAGGGAGCAAGGAATCCGTCCTCAATTCCTTCTTTGAGTGAATAAGTGTATACTGGCTCTCCAAAATAGCCACTATTAGAAACATCCTCCGTTTCTTTTGGTGTTGCTGTGAGTCCAACTTGTACAGCATCTGAAAAGTATTCAATAATTTCTCTCCATTGCGAATCTTCTTTTGCAGAACCACGATGGCACTCGTCAATTACAATCAAATCAAAGAAAGAAGGAGGAACTTGCTTATAAATTTTATCCTCTTCATTAGGACCTGTTATTGCTTGATACAATCCTAAATATACTTCATAGCTTGTATCTATTTTACGATTTTTAATCTTTGTCATTACAGACTTAAATGGCTTAAAATCTTGATTCATTGTTTGGTCAACTAGAATATTCCGATCTGCTAAAAATAAAATGCGCTTAGCTTTCCTTGCTTTCCACAAACGATAAATAATTTGGAAAGCAGTATATGTCTTTCCTGTCCCTGTTGCCATGACCAATAATATTCTATTTTGACCTTTTGCCACACTCTTAATTGTTTCATTAATTGCGTTCATTTGATAATATCGAGGTGTTTTTTCACCAAGTTGAAAATAATACGGCTCTGTAATTAACATTTCTTCTTGATTATCAATATTATTATGCTGTTTATAACGATTCCATAATTGCTCTGGACTTGGAAATTCATCTAAACCTATTTGTCGTTCCCTACCTGTTAATCGGTCATGTTCAAGAAAGCCATCACCATTTGAAGAATATACAAAAGGTACCTTTAACGTCTCACCATAACCAATTGCTTGTTGAATTCCATGTCCAATTGAATGTTTATTATCCTTAGCTTCGATTACTGCAATAGGTAGATTTGCTTTATAAAACAATACATAATCGGCTCTTTTTTTAGTTCCCCTTGCGACAAGACTTCCCCTTACAATAATTCTACCATCTGTTATTTGATATTCTTCTCGCATTTGTCTATGTAAATCCCATCCAGCGTTCACAATAGCTGGTGTAATATATTTTGTACAAATATCCCGTTCAGTCATTTTGTTTTTGTTCATTACAAATTGTCACCCCCGTAAATTTTCCAGACAAATTTATATTTATAATATCAAATTTTACCATATACATATATAAATAGTCTTGGAACATATGGCAACTTTAAAATTTCCCTTTTAAAAAACACAATTTTTTAAGTTTAAAAACGTCATCTTCTTGATTTTTGAACCTCGGGAAAAATTCTTGTAGTTTTGCTACACCCTTCCACCCTTTTATTCTTATACTATTTTTCATTCCCAGTAGAGGGAGCATATTTGCATTGCTTGCTTTTTTAGTACCCAGTCATATTAATCTCTTTACCAACTTTTACTGTTCCTCCCTTATCAAATCATCTCGGTTATTCCTATACCAATTAATTAAAGAATATAAGTCATTTTGACAAAAAAAAAGAGACATTTGCCTCTCTCTTAAAACTGATGTTCAGCTTGTCGCTCTGCTATAATTATTAACTTCAAACTGAATATCTTACAAACTATACCCTCTCCATAGTACTTTAATCATAGATACAAAAAATTAAGTTTCATGGAGTAGGAACCCCGTATATTCTTATAATTAAAATAAATCCTTAAAATCTTTTCTTTCCATACTTGTGGAAGCAATTTCATCAGCCGAACTATTAGTGAATAGATCCGTTTGGATATCCCGATTCCTTAAAAATGACGCTCGTTCTTGTGCAAGATCATTTAAATATTCCTCAACTAAATATCCAGATTTCTCAAACTTCATGTCTTTCATGTCTTTCATGTCTTCCATATTCTTAAATATTTTGTTATTATTGTAGGCTTCAACGATATCTCTAAACATTCTATAATTCTCATTGTTAACTAATTTATTTATATATTTATAAATTGTGTCTTTATACCCCTCTTCAATAGAGCTAATAAATGCAATATATCCTCTAATACGATCATTTGAACTATAATCGGTAGTTACAAAAGCATGATGAATCATAGTCCTTACTTCCCTCTTAAGTTTTTTACTGGCTTTAACAGTCTTTTCATTCACAGTTATACCAGTAACCTTTTTATGAGAAGAGGGAGAAAGAAGCCTTGTTTTTAATGAATTAACATTAAAACCCTCATCCTCAATTATATCCTCTATAACCTTTTGAACTTTTTTTAGGGTTTCCCTATTATCACATGAAAAAGTTAAATCATCAGCATATCTTGTGTATAATATATCCCTTTTAGCACACAAACCTTTTAATCTTTTGTCTAATTTGTAACAAACTAAATTTGAAATATAAGGAGATGTAACACCGCCTTGTGGCAAATACCCATTATAAGTACATAAACTTGCTAATATATTGGAAACTACTATGTTATATCCCAAATCTTTAAAAAGATAAAAAACCTTTTCTCTCTTAATACTCGTAAAAAAGTCTTTTAAATCTAGTTGTAATAAATATAAACTATAAAGATGAATCTCAGCATTCTTCTTTATGCCATTTCCAGGTCCTTTTTTAAAAGCCATTGACTCTTCCGAAACGTCTATCTTCTCAAGAATTTCTTCTAAAATCCATCTTTGTACTAATTTTAATGAGTATGTAGGTGTATGTATTTCTCTTTGATCACCATTTTTTTTGCAAATAAAAAAACTTCTATAATATTCTTCGGAAGATTGAGATAACAAATATAGTAAACGCTTACTAACCCCTATAGAATTAGAGAATGTATCTAAATCCCTAATAATAGGTAAATTTAAAGCATTTAGTATAAAACTATTAGTAAAATTTTTATTCATTGTAAAAACCGCTTCCCTTACCCTAAGTCTTTTTTTTAAAAGTAAGTGTATGAATTCACCTTTGTGGATTTAGACACTTACTTTTGAAAAATCATGCATAATATACCATTCTGGAAGACGAATCATCTCCCAACACCTAAAACATAATAAATATGTGCACACTATATGAATTAAGTGCAACATCTAAGAGAAGCGGAATTAATTATAATATTTTCGCTTCATTATACCAAATCTTATTCGATCATACAAAATAGTTTTATTTTTAATATCTACACTTCCTAGTATTTTATTAACATTTTTAAAACCCTTTTCAGTTAATAAATAAACTAATTCCCCTTCGCTAAAGCTTTTACTTATATATTTATCCTTATGCAAAAGTTTTAAAGATGATCTGAAAAGGGTATCAAATTCATCAAGTTCGTAGTTATTTTCATGAAACAAAAATTTTAAAAAATCAATTATTATCTCTATACTTAATTTATTAAAAAAATATAACATGATTGGAATAAAATAATGCAAACCTGTAATTGTATTTATTGTTTTATTAATGCTTTGTTGTTCATCCCTGATGTTCTTTATCTTATTCTTTTTAAAAGCTTGTCGTAATTGCATATTCAGTTCTTCTACTTTATTAGGATTATAGAAGAAAACTTGATTTTTATTTGTTTTCTTTAATCTTTTTATTGGCCCAAGCATAAGAAAACTTTTATCCTTTTTTCTTTTTTCTTCAATAACCGCGATAACTTTATTAACCGTTTCTTCGTTATTCGTAAAAGCTCCTAATTCTACTAATGATCCATCACTCTCACATACAATACAGATAATGTCACAATTTTTTGCTAAAAATCTTTCTAAACTTAATAAATCATGTTCCTTATTTTTATTTAAAATCTCTTTGAATAAATCTTCCGGATAATGAATACGAATATCTTTTAAGGCATTCATACCCTTCCTTACTTTATCACGAGTTGATATATGTTTGGCATTACTAGTACCTCCACATAAAAAAACATCTACTGTAAGCTGATTTATTTTAATATAAATATCATTATGGATATTTACAAGTGTATTCTTGGTCTCACAATCTATTTTTTTCATTGTCAATTTACTTTCACCACACAATAATTTGATTACTAACTTCTATAACTCTCATATAGTAAAATACAACACTTTGCAATTTAAATTTATATATTGAGGATATTAAGAATAAATGAATTAAGCTCGTACTTCTGTATTTTTAATAAGAAGATATAACTAGATTAATAATACAAATTTAATATACTTACTTATATCACTATAGATTGATAACCGTTAATAAGAAACTTAAAATTCAGAACCCTTCCTTCATTCTAATCCTTTAATAACTTTTATAATTAGGCCAAAACTTCATTTTATAATTTTATTCATTGTCATTTTGACTATCGTTAAATCATCCTTTTTTATTAGAATTCCTTTTATTAGTTCATTTATTCGATGAAAATAAACTTCAACTAAAAATCATTACCTTATGCCATTAACTGTTTTTCCTTCTAATTGTATTAATTAATTATGGATTTTTAAAAGTCTATACATTTGATTCCTCTTCAATGCAAAGTTGTTTTCTATATAAAAAATTGAAATTTTTATTTATAAGTTCCTAGAAAATTATAACATATTTAAAAGTAAGTATTCCCTTTCCATTATTAAAACACTCGCTTTTTATTAATAGGATAAATCCCACTGATTGAATTTATTAATGTTATCGACTGTTTGGATTGATATTATTTTATGTACTTTCATGTAATTAATTTTCTTGATTATCATTTCCTCTACCCCTTTAATCAGTCCTTTTAACCCGGCTAATTTACCTATTATTAAGACTATCATTCTGTGATTTTTTCTCAAAAAAAATTGAAAAAACATTCTTAAAAAAACTATATTTAGTAAAAACCATAAGGTATCACTATATTAACCTGTTTCATTCTAACATAATACGGAGGACTATTAACATTACAGCTATTATTGAAATTTTTATTCCAGGAAAAAATTGAAAAATAGGAATCATTAAGAAGGTATGATTTCACAAATTATGATGCGTGGTTTCAATGCCTGCGAAAGAATACTAAAGCTTCGAATGGTAAGCGGAAAATTTATAAAATTTTATTAATGGAAGAAGTAAATGAAGAGCCTTATATTAATAGAAGTTACGGTGTAATCCCAAATGCTGCGGAATCAGTTTATTATGAGGTAATAGACTGATTTAACAAGCTGAAGCAAAAACAAACACGACATTAGCTTTTATTGGCGTATTATTTCGAGCTTATTTAACTTACATAAGTGGATATAAACCTCCCATGAAAGAATTAGCTGATTTGATTCATACCGTTATATTTAAAGTCACCATATTTATCTGTTACATAATTAGTATAATACATTTTTTAAAAATCTATTACTACGGGAAAATATAAACAAGTTGGCATAGAAGAAATAGCAACAGAACCGTTTGCTAAGCAAGGAGCTGCAGTTACTAAACTAGGAGTTGCCTTCACATATAGAGAGGCAATTAAACTTAACTGTGATACTCTTGGAAAAAAAATTAAAATTTCAACAGATTGGATTATATATCATGACTTGCAGTTGTATGGTTTTCGCACTTCACTTTCTTCTTGAGAAGATGAAACACCATGTCAAATAGCTCTTCTAACTCAAGCCGTGAAGAATCTAGTAATATAATAGCGAAAATATAAAGCCAGCAACTATTATCACAGTAACAAGAGGTACTAACTGTAGAGTTACATATGGAGAAACACAAAATAACGAAAATAGAAAAGGTGGTAAACAATGAACTGCACGCCAATTCTTAGACACATCCTAACAATTGGCGGTGTAGTTTCTTTATGACTAAATTTCCTTCAAAGGAACTAGTAATTTTGTAATTCCTTTATTCTTTAAATTTTCAAATCCATATTAGAGATGAAATTTTATATACACCAATTTCATATAAGTTTATTTTACACCTAGAGATTTCAATGTTGCACCATATTTTTTACACATAGACACTTTGTCATTTAACCTAAACACTGAAGTTATTTAAAGATTTTTCATATTCACATTGCAACTTTGACATAGAATTTCCAAGTTTTGATTTAGTAATTCTTCACCTATTCCCTTAGGAATAACATGTCTAATTTGTGCTAAGTTCATATCCAGCTCTTTTCCACAATTTTGACATTTATAATCTACCGTTTCCAGTAACTCAGACATTAATTTTTGGGATACACTAAATCTAGATGGACCGGTCTTCGATTCAATATAGGCTAATCTCTTCTCTATAGTTCTTATTGAGTTTAATATTAAACTTGATTCTTTACTCAAATGTATATCTTCAATTTTTGCTGGTTTAATTCCAAGAAGTTGAACAAGTGAGTTAACATCAGGATTAGTACTCTGACTAGATTTATATGTGCTAATTAAGCCTTTAGATATATCATCTATCGCTAAATTGACGGTATCAACTCTAAGATTTTCATCGTATACTATGTCTCTAAAACCTTGTATGTCAAAAATTCGTTCAGTGGACTCATCTTTTATTAGAGTAACTGGTAGATTAAAAGCTTGTCTAAGCCCTAATTCATAGAACACATTAGGGCTTTTTGAACTTAAATCACAAATCGCTATGTCCGCCTGAAGAATATTTTTTAGTATATCAAGAGCTATAAAATTAGTTTTTGTAACATCATCCCCACGAACAGCCTGAAAACCAGCTTTTTCACAGGCGGGTTTTATTATATACTCATAGACTCGTTTAAAGTGTCCTTTTGGATACGATCCACCGTCTGAAAACGGCATAATTACAAAACACTTTTTATCATTCAAAATTTCTTTTTTTGTCATTTTTAATTATAACCTCTCGATTTATTTTGATAAGATATTACATTTGTTCTATAACAATTAATAATTCCCCCAATAATCACCTAGAATTTTTATATAGTTTTCTTCTATTTCTTCTTAAAAACTTTTGCTTCTCATAGATATGCAATACCTTTTATTAAAAAATAGATATTACATTGAGCACAGATTTCCCCTGCACTCTCATAATATGAATTTTTCAAACTATAATTCAAAATTTTAATTAATTTTAATGACCAAATTTATAACGATTGATTACTAAAAATAAAAGACTAATTACAAAATGATCTCTCTTTACCCTTTTTAAACCTTAATTATTCATTATATCAAAAATTAACATTATAAGAGTTATATTCAGTCTCTATCTGATTAAACTCCTAACTCGTACATTACATTAATAAGAAACTAATTAATGTTCGGTCAATAAGTTTCAGTTATCCTACGTTACAGTATTCACATTAAAAAAATAAAAAGATCTTCATAATCCTCTATACAATTATATGCACACTCAATATTTCCAAAACAAAAAATTAATATATTTGAGCAACATAAGGAATATTAATATCTTTGTGATATTACAATTATAATGATGCGGTATTTACTCCATAAGGATTACTTAAACGGTTCCTTTTTAACTATATTTTGCGTAGCTTTAGAATTTTCGAAATTTTGTTGTAACATTCCGATATTTCCAATGATTTTATTACCGCCATGTTGTTTCATTTCCTCTTTTTGCTTCTGAAGCAATCGACCTACCTCCTCTTTCGTAATTTGAATCGCTTTATGAAAAATATCTTTTTTGTCTTGTAGTAAAAGATTATTATTTTGTTTAATCCCTTGTTTAATAACAGCTTTTAACTTTCTAATTATGTAAAAATAATTAGATAAATTCAATTCAGAGAGATGTATAAAATGGAAGCTTTTTATGTCCTCAAACCATACCATAATCGCAGGCAAGTTCTCTTCATTTATAAAAATGCCACTTTCTTCTTCAAACCTATTAATTATGTTATAACCAGAAAGTTTTCCCTTCACATCTTTCTCAGAGTAATAAATATTAACAATATCGGAAGTCATACCATTTAATTTATCGAATTTATTTTCTAAAAAAGTTTTTTGAAAAGCATCATCATCTTCAAACAAAATAATACAATGACAAAATGCTTTTTGATATGTTTCGTAACTTAAATAATTTACTTCTTTTGTCTTACTAAATAAATTACTTATTTCTTTAAGTAATGATTTTTTTCCAAAATAACTATTCAATAATGTCCCTTTTAAAGTTTTTTTACTTTCCATTTTTAATTCAGAGCAATAATATTCTATTTCTTTTTCAACTTCCATTTTAGTAAGTAGACCAATTTTTCTCTCTTTAAGTTTCCCAAAGAAATTAAATACATGGTAATATTCATTAAAACTACTCGAATAAACCGAAGATGCTTTAACCTCTGGATATTTAATAATAAAATCCATTATATTTTCATTATTAACATATCTGTACTGATGTATTACTTTAACAAAAACATTTACTATACTATAGGATGAAACAATATGGATATGATTTTCATATACATATAATGGCTGATATTTATAGTTGGGATTACTATAACAAAACCCTTCAAATTCCCTAATTAATTCTTTAGAAAACACTTCGCATATACTATCAAATGTCTCTTCTTGGCTAAATTGTCCTTTTTTTCTTATTTCCTCAGCAATAAACAAATCAATCTCTTTTAATAAATTTGTATAATCTCGAAGATAAGATACAAAATTGAATGAAAATCGGGTTAAATAGAGCCTATTATTTTGTTTCTTAGACAGTAATTCACAATTATAATATTGAAATTGCTCTTCATTCCATTGTACAGATAAATCCACACATGCTAAAAGTCCCCTGATTACATTATAAGAATTAAATTTCCAGTAATCCCCCTTGCGATAATAGGCATAGCTACTACTCTCAATCTCAAATCTCGAGCTTTTAGGGTAATCAATCTCTTTTTTTAAAGCCTCTAAATACCAATTTATAAATTCAGCTTTATGAATTGGTAACTTAGTATGATCATCTACATCGCCTATTAAAGAATTCACCGACTAGTTCCTCTCTATACTTAAATTCACAAACAAATACCACCTTTTAATAATTAATAGGTGGTATTTGTTATCCCCAATAAATAGTTTAATCTTACTAAATTGATTTAATGATTTTCTCAAATCCTTCTATAATCTTAGGTAATTTTTCTGTCAACTGAGTTGCGTTATCTATCGTTTTCATGGTCAGAATTTTTTTTAATGAACTTACAATTCCATTTGCAAAAGCTTTTACTCTAATTGGTTTTGGATTAGACTCTTTAGCAATTTCATTTAATTCACTTAAGTTATCCTGAACTTCCTCACGTTCTTCCTCTGGTAACATATTTAAAACAGCTTGAATTTCTCTAATTATTGTTTTTAATTCATTGATTTCTTCTTTATTCGAATCACCAATATTTTGAATACCGGTAGAACCTTCAAAATTTTGTTGCACGGCCCCAATTGGTGCATTGAAAATAATTTGGTGTTTCTTATTCATCTGACTGTACCCCTCTCCTTTTCTACCAATAAAATCTTTTAATCTCCCAGCTAAATTCAGTAAATCTATCAAATCTCCGGCCATACCTCTTCCTGCTTGATAGAGTCTTTCAACAAGTTGGAACCTCTCCGTTCCATATTCTTTATCTACACTATCACTATTCCAAAATACCCCATAATTCCGATAAAATTCTTCTCCATTGCTACCAATCTTCGTCAAAATTCTTACGTGATATTCAAGAATTTCAATATTAAAACCTTGAATTATTTCATTAATTTCTGTAATAGCTGTTTCAAACATTTTCATTGAACTATATAATATTAATTTGAAATCAAAGTCAAAATTTTCCCAATAATCCGTTTTTTCTAACTTATCTAAAATCTCCTTTACACAAAACATGGTTTTAATAAGAGCCTCTTTCCACTCTATTAGGTCTTGTTGCATATCTTCTAACGATTGATGTGAATAATCAGTCATTCCAATTGAAAATGAACGTACCAAAGGTCTCCCCCCAAAAACATCATCTGTATTTTTTCCAAAGTTATTTTCATTCCTATTTATTCAATTATAGAGCTTAATTTATATACAATCAATATTAGTATATCATCTCCATTGTATCTCTAATAAAGAATTATTTTGAGTATGAGAAGTAATAATTATTTTTAATGTACTTTCAATGGTCATGATGCAATATAAAATTAAATAAAAAATAACAAACCATATATATCCCTAATAAAATCGTATCTTTTACTACAAGTCTAAACAATTAATGGATGACATCTTTCAGATTTTGAACAAACTTCTTCCATAAATTAATGTGTTCTTTTTATCCACGCCACTCAATATAAAAATGTAAGTCTCAACACAGAATGCACATGCTTCTGAATAAAACAATGATCTTGTTCTACCATATTATAAAGATACCTAACCTGCCTAGTTGTATGCCTTCAATAATAGGTTTCTCTCTTTTAACTCTAGAATCACTACAGAATACGCTGAATTCTTATCTACTTTTATCACACGAGATTTAATAACATATGTAAATACGCTTTTCTGTCCTTTTATCCCTTGATTGACTAAGATAAAGATCAATTGTAGGACCTTCTAAATTAAATTCACTATATAAATACTTTCATTGTCCTTTACTTATATATGTTCCGTCCACTTTCCATAAGTTATTCGTTTGTTTGTTTGAAATAAGGTCGAATTCATTTATCAAATTCCGGCCCATATTGATGCACCCATCCCATAATAGTTGCATGAACCAGGAATAACTCTCGTTCCTCCATCATTTTCACTAAATCACAAAAGCTTAAGTTATCCCGCAGGTACCAACGTACAGTTAAGCAGATGATGTCTGGTTAATAATGTTTCCACTTAAATATATTCCCCTTTTCCATACTGATCACACACTTTTTATAGAGTATTACTATCAGTATTTCCGAGTTTGATAGACCATTTTCATATACTTCAAATTTTCCACACCAGAACCTCCCCGGAAGTATTCAGTATCGTTGACACAATATAAATTATTTTCTTCACTTCCAATTTATAGGACCTTTAATAATTAAAAATATAAAAGATGTAAGGAATAATAGGTTAATTCCCTAGTAATTGAAAAAGAAAAGGGCTTTGAGTTTTACTCCAAATGCTTTTCAGTTATTGTACAAATACAACACCATATAGTTTAAGTGGAATCCTTCACAATCTCATCTACATTAAAAAAAAACACAATTCCTTATACGCTATGTGATGAAAGAAAAATCTGCCTATTTGTGGTACGCACTTTTAATACATGGTAAAATTTATGTGTAAAAACGAAAAGAGGTAACAATATAGATCGGTACAGGTTTAACAGTTGAAAGAGAAATTAAAGCAATTAAAAAAAGGCGTACGAAAAAATAATTATCACAGCAAGTGAAGTAATAGAAGTCTATCATGGGAAAGAGCTTGTTAATGAGGAAGCATTAATAGATTTTATTAGTAAAATTCGTGATAAACTGCTTAACGCAGGTTTATCGGCTAATGAAGTCGCTGAAATAGGGAAAGTTCTAATGAAAAAAGGGCCGTTAAGCAAATTTACAGATAGCTCTTTTCTTCGTCTTCAAGAATTAGCGAATGATGTTCAAAATATAGAACTTGTTAGAAATACATTGAATACTCCAATAGGAAGAAAAGAAATAAGAAGTTTCAAATTTTATATTTAGGCATATAACTCTAGCGTAAAGAAATTTTAAGAGAACCCCACATATTAACTAATATGCAGGGTTTTTCCCCTTATTTAACTGCTAAACTTCTTCATTAATTTGAATACAATCTTTCACACTTCAATCAATTCAACTAATTGTTTTATAATATGTACAATATATAAAATTATTATATAATCCTATTGATTTTATTTATAAACTAATCAGCGATATTCAGTACGTATCTCCAAAGTAATACAAATTTGCACTAATACTTTCTATCGTTTGAAAAACGTAAAAATATACTCACTTTTAGACCCTAAGTTTTAAATTCCGCCGAACTTTGCAGGCGCCTGGCAAACCTTTTTCATTTTGAATAACCTGGGGTTTAAAAAGTCTGGTATTATTTTACCGACTACAGATTAAACGTTTTGAATTTACGATTTTCTAAGATAAATCCTTTTTTATCGCTCATTCTTCGGACACTAGATATTATGTTAGGAATACGACACGCTATTTTTTTTCGTGGAAGAGGCAAATATTTCTCATTCACCATAAAGTTAAACGAAAATCATATTATCATAAAATCTTAATAAATCGTCTTTTTAATATCATTTATTGTGGTATAATATAAATATACTATAGAAAATTATGGAGAAATCACATTATGCCTGATAATAACCATACCGAAATCATACATAATTCCACTGATGCACAGAATAATACAGAGATTAAGTATCCATCTGGAGATCTTTTACTTTCAATAGTCCAAAAAGAATATGATTATGAAACTACAAGAAAAACTGTACTAGAAACAAGAACTGGAGTTCTTATCACTTTAGCAGCTGCTATTCTTACTTTTACTTTCTCTAATATAAAACTACCTAAAATTAAAACACCAATCAATGAATTTTCATCATTAATTTTTTACGTATCTTATTTCTTAATTGGAGCTACCGCTGTTATAACAATTGGAATATCTCTTTGCTATTTACTACGCGTTCTCTTTATCGCAAAATATAATAGACTTGATACTACGGATATAAATAGACAAGCTGCAGGAAGTGTGCCTGATGTAGTTGCAACAGCATTAATGGAACAATATGAAAAAATTCTTCGTCATAATCAAAATGTAAACAACGATAAAATGCTCCTCTATCATAAAGGAGCTAACTGGCTAATTATTTCCTTGTTTACATCAGTAATTTTATATGGGATAGCCCTTAATTTATAGAGGAGGGAGGCACAAAAATGTCTGAAAAATTAAATGATATCATTAAACAACTTCAAGACCAAGGCAATCAAACAGCATCGCCATCTAATGCCCAAAAGGATACTCCAGTATTTAAATCTAAGATGCTGCTAGAAAAAGCATTACCAAAATTCGGCGTAAAAGCTGAATATTTTTCCGAAAAAGAAAACAACAACAAAAAAACTAATTAGGACTAAAGTCGGGTTATATAACCCGACTTTTTATTTAATTTAGAAATCTATTACTATCCCAAAAAACATCAAACTTATCTGCCACTTCTTTTTGTATTCTCGGTAACACGTGACTATACGTATTTAACGTTTGTTATATCCTTATGCCCCAATCTATCTGATATCAACTTTATAGAAGGTAACAACAATGAGATTTCTATCAGACTATTTATTAGTAAAGTAACGGTATATGCCTTTGTGGTTTTGCGTTGGTTTCATCAAAAATAAACCCTAATTACTCTGCTTTCAATTATGATTACATTCTTATTCACGAATGCCCTAACCTTTTTATTCCCTCATTATATTTGTAAATGTATAAATATCCCAGTTTTATATTCGGATTCAAATATAATTCTAAACTTAATCCCTCTAACTTCTGCTTCTGATAATTAAAAAAAGGAGTTTCTTCAATAAACTTATTAAATTGTTGATCTGTAATTTCACATTCCTATAACGCATTACAAATAGACATTATATTTATATTAATTGTCGTTACCATTTTCGTTGATTTTCTTTCAAAATACTTTAAAAGCATAGTATCATCTACTACATATATATCAGAATCCACTAATTTCCCCAAAGGAACATGAGTTAAAATTATTTTTTAACTCTCCTTAACTCTGGACTCCCTAATCCCCTAATATTCTATCTAGATTCTCTTTTTTAAAGGAAATTTCTGTTGTTTCTTTATGCTGCTTAATGACTTCTTTAAACTTATCTAGATGAATAGCATATTCTTTATAAGTAATTGATATTGTCCAATGCTTGAAATCAACCAGATAAAGCGTTTCATCAATATTAAAAATAGCATCATACTCTCAAGTTTTATCCACATTTCCCCCATTATGTATAAGTTATGTTTTCTTAAAGAGCACCAGATGGCATTTTACAAACGTAGTCCTCTCACTCCTAAATCAATTTCCTCATGATGATTAACATTTAGTATAGTTACTCTAGAAGCATCTGTAATATAACTTATTACTGGTAAGACTACTAGCTTATTTTTAAATTTAATAAATGGACAACTGAATAATAGTTTATATTTTTCTGAAAAATATAACTCACGTTACCTTTTTGGTATATTTACTAGGTATTCCAGCTAATTCGAAATTTATCCCATATATATTTTCTTTACAACAAAATATATCACTTACTGTACAGCTTTGTTATAATTAAATATCTATAAACATACTATAAGTTATGCTAAAGGGGGATTGAACGACATTTCAGAATTAACAATCAGACTACTACTTATATTTTTCCCTGGTATTATTTCATTACTAATCATTGACACCCTAACACCTCATAGGGTAAGAGAGTTTAAAATGTTTCTACTGCACTCCTTTATATTAGGTTTAGCATCGTATTTCTTATTATATGTATTCATTTCTATCAATAACTTTTTTGTTATAATGAAAGGGCTAATCCCTACATGGAAAGTTAGCTTTCTAAATTCTCTAGTCAACAAACAAGCATCTATAGATATCAAAGAAGTTGTAATTGCTACGATTGTAGCAATATTGTTGGCATTTGCTATTTCTACAATACTTAATCGGAAGTTCCTACATAAATTAGCAAAAAAAACGGGTATTAGCAAAAAATTCGGCCAATTAGACGTTTGGTCATATGTATTTGATTCACCAGAAGCCGTATGGGTAATTATTAGGGATTTAGATAATGACTTAATGTATCAAGGGTGGGTTGAAGCTTTTTCTGATACATTCGATAATAATGAACTATTCATTCGAGATGTAGATGTATACAGAAATTCTGACGCTCAGCTCCTATACTCTATGCAAGCTGTCTACATCACTAAAGATAAATCTAATTTAGTAATTGAATTCCCTTAAAAGCACACTAT
This sequence comes from Bacillus sp. 16GRE42, assembly GCF_019837435.1. Lineage (NCBI taxonomy): Bacteria > Bacillati > Bacillota > Bacilli > Caryophanales > Bacillaceae > Bacillus > Bacillus sp. 16GRE42. The sequence goes on along the minus strand of NZ_JADAXF010000010.1, from coordinate 23,710 downwards.
TTTATACAGGAGGATTTAAAATGGAAAAAAATAAAAGTTTACAAGAAAGTTCCATAAAAAAAGGCGGATTAAATGATAGACCTTTAACACCTAAACCACCCGCACCACCTGCACAACCTCCTAAGCAAAACAAAAATAATTAAAATAAAAAGAAGCTAGTATACTAGCTTCTTTTTATTTTAATATCAAGTTAAATACTAACTTCTATATCTTATGTGCTTTGGCCAACTTCCAATAATGATACCCCATAGCTGTCAAACGACAAGCTGTTGAATTCATAGCAGCATAATACATGTGTTCTGTATCAACAGGTACTACTAATCCAACACGCGCTAGCTTCTGAAGATTCCCAAAAATCTCTTCGTTTATAGAGTTATGTGGTTCTTCCGTCGGTTCAAACGATGGATCTAATGGAAAATATTCTTCTTGACTAGCAAAATATTCACTTAGTTTTCTAAGAAGCTCTACAGAAATAGGCGGATTAACCGTCCTTAGTGATGTAAATGTAGAAACGTTTGTTTTAAATATTGGTCTTTGATCCCATGCTCCTAACGTTCTATCTATATAAGAATATACACTACTTGGTGTAATATTCCCCATCAAATCTGAAGCCCCACCGTGTAGCGCTTCTACTAACAAAGATGTAAATACGCTAGATCCATCCACTTCCAACGCTGGTTCATTTTTCCTACTAGCTGTTAGAACTGTCATTCCTTCACAAATAGAAGCTAATCCCGTTACTTTATTACTATCTTGTATACCAAAAATCCCTGAATTACAACAATCTAATATAATAATGATATTTTTAGCTTTTGAATCATTTGCTAAGCTTAAAATATCATGCATAGATACCCCTTCATTATCTGTATGATAGTCAGTTGTAGCCAAATAACCACCTGTAGATGTTACAACCCCATGACCAGAGAAATACAGAAGAGCAACATCATTTTCACCTTCAAATAATTCTCTTATCGCACTTTTCAATTCAACTTTACTACATTCATCTGTAATAAGTTTACAATCAAAATTAGGAGAACCATCGCTATTACTTTTCAGCACAGTATGTACACTATGTGCGTCATTTATCGCCCCTTTTAAAGGTGCTGTCGGATAATCACTCAACCCTACAATAAGAGATTTTTTCATCCCATACATATCTATCTTCTCCCTTTACAGTTCACCCTTAATCGCCTTGATTAATGACTTTGAATTCCACTTTACAATAACATCCGCGTTATCTTTCACCTTTTTGGAAGTTCTTTGAGAACCAAAGCATTCCACTGCTATAATTTTTTTAGGGAAAAGAAACCCTGTTTTAGCCAATTGAATTTCCTCATCAATCCATTTGCTATATGAAGCGTATACCCCCGCTAAGATAATAACCACATGACATGAGCTCATTTGTCTCTTAATTGCTTCACGTAATTCTTTATCATTATTCGCATTATGAATCGGATCATCTTTAGGAACTGAATAGTTCTTATATATAAAACCCTCATCTTTATTTAATAATTCTAATAATCCTCCGTATTCATTGTTATAAGCCCATGAATGACTTATAAACAGATTGTATTTACCAGACAAATCACTTCATCCTTCCTATATAAATTCTCAAAAAGAGACGTCAATTGAGATATCCCTATTATAACTGATTTAATTTCAGAAAGAAAAAACATTTACAAATAGTTAGTTATTTACTCTACAACAAACATACTAAAATAATTATACAGGTCCCCCCTGAAACACGAAGAAAAATCTATCAAACACTCTATCCACTAAAAACTAATTAGCAGCAAAAACAACTAAAAACAAATGTAAATCACCAATAATGCACAAAATTATCACACAACACTGTCAAACACTCCACAAAAATGAAGAGCTAAGTGAATTGAAACAACTACGATTAGAAAATGAACATTTAAAAACAAAATTACTTTTATGGGGAAAGTATCTAGAAATAGAAAGGAGCTGCAGGAAGAAACTGCTAACGTCGCCAAAGAAGGCAGCACAATCTACATAAGAGGCGGAGTTTATAACCAAAAGGTTCGTGTCGCTCATTCTGGTGCCTCAGGCGCACCCATTACTTTTCAAAATTACCAGGATGAAAAAGTCATTCTCGATGGTTCTAAGGTCAAGTTAGAAGATGATGGGTTATTTACAATAGAAGACAAAAACTATATTCAAGTAAAAGGATTAGAATTTCGTAGCTTAAAGTCAACGAAAGTTAACGAAACCCCTATTGGTATTTATATCACTGGAACAGGAAGTTACATTGATATTAGAAATAATTATATTCACCACATTGAAGCAAATGTAAAGAATGGTAACGCACACGGCATTGCCGTATAAGGTACTTCATCTAGTGCACAAAATAATTTAAATCATATTGTCATCGATAATAACGAAGTAACAAATTTGAAATTAGGATTGAGTGAAGCCATTGCTGTGAATGGGAATGTAGATTCCTTTGAAGTTATCAATAACAAAGTACATGATAACAACAATATTGGAATTGTTCTGATTGGACATGAGGGTGTATCTTCAGTAGCTGCTTTAGATCAAGCACGGAATGGAGTTGTTCGTAATAACATTGTCCATCATAATTCATCTATCAATAATACCAGTTATAATGAATATTCAGCTGATGGTATTTACGTGGATGGTGGGAAGGAAATTATCATTGAGCAAAATCAAAGCTATGAAAATGACCTCGGTATTGAAGTAGCTAGCGAACATGCAGGAAAAAGTGCAAGCCAAATTACTGTGAGAGACAATACAATATCCAATAATTTCATGAGTGGCATTACAATTGGTGGATATGATAGTCAACAAGGATATGCTGAAAATAACACGATTACGAACAATGTGATTTATAAAAATGATACAAAAGATCAAGAGAGTGGCCAAATCGAATTAAATTACGATACCCGAAACAATGTAATTACCAATAACCAAATCTATGCAAGTAATAGCCGTATTTTTATCAGCAATAATTTTAATAAAAACACTGGAAACAAACTGGATTACAATCATTACTATGGTGATTTCGATCAAACTAATGGCTTATGGCAATGGAAAAGAAAAACGTATAAGGGATTTTCATCTTATCAGGCAGGTATGAATCAAGAAGGAAATGAACAACATAGTGTATTTAGCAAATTGTCTCCTTCATTTAAACTTATTTTAAAATGAATCAAATTTACTAAAATGACTTTATCTTAGCACACTTCAAATTCCCTCCCCTATAATGGCAAGGATGAATTAAAAATTGCAGTTTCAATTGAAACTGCAATTTTTCCAAGCTTATAAAAACTCTGTATTTATTCTTTAAGTACATAGGCGTATCTATAATTATATTAAAAAGCTGCGGCTAATTTCTCTTAATATTAAGTACTAATACCTCCGCAGAAATTAATCTATTATTAATTCAGGAACAAGTATATTAAAAATATGACCCCTTATTTTTAGTATTTCTTTTTATATTTAATAGCTCCTTCTCCAATATGAATAAGTAACTTTTATTATCCCTAAAGAAATAAAGAAATATAAGAGAATATTCATAAATTGCTCTGCTGTAATATATTGAAGTATGTTAAGGAGAAATAATATAACTATTCCCAGATAAAGAGTATTATATAAAAAATTAGTAGTTTTATACTGAATTTCTAAACCTCTCTCATCTCTTGCCTCTTGGCTTTTTTGAAATTTAAACATATATAATTCACTTAAGCATGATAAAACTATAATAACAATTACAGCATACTTTATAAATTCCATTAGTTTATTCCTCCTTATATTCGAAAACTTCCTCTAATGGTTTTCCAAAAGCTTGGGCTATTTTAAATGCAAGAATTAAAGAGGGATTATATTTATTCCTTTCCATAGAAGCTATAGTCTGTCTACTAGCACCTACTCTCTCTCCTAAATCTTGCTGTGTCCAACCTTTTTCGGCACGACAAACAACTATCCGGTTGTTTAACAACTACCTCCACCTCCTATAAATATTTTATCCTATTTTTTACATTTTGCATATAATCTTTAACATATTGTGTGCTATTTTTTACATTTTGTTAAAAATGCTATACGAGAAACATTGAATATTTGCAAGAAGTAGTCTCTTTGTACAACTAATAATCTAGAAAATTATTACTAAAGAAGTTGCTGCTTTTTATCCCTTTAAAAACTTAATCGCTTTGTTGTACTTCTCTAATCGTTTTAGGTCTTTATCTGTTATTCTAGCAAGATAGTAATTTATTGATGTTAGTAAAAGTAAATCTGAACAGATTGAAGAATCCACTACAAAAAAACTATCGAAGCAAAAGTAAACAACATATAGATTTGAATTATATTTCTCAACAATCAAAATTACTTAATGTGGTAAAATAATAATTGGGTTGGCACCCAATACCATATTACGATGGTTCCAGTCGCAGGAAGGCACCTTAGGGTGTCTTTTCTTTTGTTTGAAACACATTCTGCCAAAATACTTGTATCTTTGTTGAATTACGACTCATATAATCCAACAAACTTCGTATATATAATTTGTTACCCTAAATGGGTTGACAATACGAACTGTTATAGGAGGATTTTGTGAATGGTAAAAACAGCATGTGTAAGTATGATTACTGGCATTCTTTTAATATGTTCAACGGGATGTGCCACTCAAACTGATTCCATTACAACTAAAACTCAATCAGTAGATGATGGCACATATACAACAAAAGAGATCACAGACGCATTTCCTGTAGGAACACCCATAACTACTTACATTCGAAAAGAAGAAAAACTGAACGTAAAACATCTCACCAGTATTACACTTACAGATGGTGGCGTCGGTAGGGTTTTGGAAGCAACAGATGGTTTTGTTGTCGTATGTGGGAATGAAAAAGGAATTTTTGATGTGTTAATATTTAAAACCATGGAAGATGTAAAGAAATATGAACAGAGTTTAAAGCGATAATTCATATCCTTCTTATGCCTTTTACACAGAAATTGTCTTCTATCTCTTGCTATGGCTTTTCCTATGTATAATTGCATCAAGAGTAATCACACGTTATAATAGTCACCTAATTACATATGAAGAGGTGCAGAAAATGAATAAAACAGAATTAACAAAAGTAGTAGCAGAAAAAGCTGAACTTACACAAAAAGATGCTGCTGTAGCAACACAAGCGTTATTAGATACAATAACAAATGCATTAGCAAATGGAGAAAAAGTACAGATTCTTGGTTTTGGCACATTTGAAGTACGTGAAAGATCTGCACGTACAGGACGTAACCCACAAACAGGTGAAGAAATGCAAATCGCGGCTTCAAAAGCACCTGCTTTTAAGGCTGGAAAAGAATTAAAAGAGGCAGTGAAATAATTATACATATTGAAAAGGGTTTGATATTCATATCAGGACTCTTTCAATAGCCTTTTTGTTCATAAATCAAAAAAGTATCATCCAACATATATTAGATGATACCTCCTTTCCCACCTACTCACTTGGCTGTGACCCTTCACGCTCCTTCAGGAAGGAGTCTTCTTGGCAAAAATGATAAAAAGAAACATATACCTGCAGAAAATAAGAGGTTATGTTTCTTTTTTGATATAGTTTGTAAAATATACAAAATTAGAGTATATCTAATACAAATATTCATTGATTTGTACTACCTTTTCCTCATTTGGCATTAGAAATTGAAATGGAAGAGAATAAATTTGGAATGCTATTCTCAAAAGCTAATGTAAAGGAAGGGATTAGTTCATGTATTCTTTCTTGCAGTGATCTCTTATCTACTTCTCCAAGTTCGTTCAAAAGTTCATTCCCTCCCAAAGTCTCATCCTCAGTGATTAACATGCTTAACATATCTGAGTTAATGATTTCATGAGGCGAATAAACTAGTCCATTCATCATTATATATTTTTGGAGCATGGTAGAATTACCATCCCTTGCTTGCTTTAAAGCTTGTTTAAGATATAAATCAAAATATTTCTGTGTAAATTTCACACCTTTTAGCGGAACTACCCCTACATGTTCAACACCTTCCCAACGTAAATCCGCAATTGAACTCAGCCACCATGCCGGCTCAATAGCCTGTTGCATACGTTGCAGCACTTTGCGTTCGAATCCGGGTTTATGAGTAGAATGTTCTTTTAAACAAGTATCTAACATTTCAGCTTCAATGGCGGCTACGGTCATCCCTTGTCCATAAATGGGATCAAAATTACAAAAAGCATCACCTAACACTAATAATCCAGATGGCCAATTTTCCATTTGTTCAAAATGTTGACGAGTTGATTCATGCGCTCTAAATCCTCTTGGGACACTAATTGGATCTAACTCTTTGATTAACTCCCTCATCATAGGGGTAACTAATGAATCCAGTTCTTTTTCATATTCTTTTGAATTGGTTGGTGGATAGTGTGTACCTCCAGCAACAAATAGTAGCGCTTGAGCTATGTTTTCTTCAATATATAATAGCCCTACAGCTCCAATGTTTTTAGCAGGATCCCCTTCAGAAATTGCACTCAATTTCTCTTTGATATGTGAGGGTACTTTATAATATCTCGTGCTATATCCAAAATTCACCTTTAAACGTTCTGGTTCTGGAACATCATATCCCATAGATGTAAGCCATTTATTGAGTTTAGATTGACGACCACATGTGTCAATTACCAAATCAGTTAAAACAGTTCTCTTTGTTTTTAATTCATCTCGTTCTTGAATATTGATCCCAATAACACGCTTATGATCAGACGAAGTTAGAAGTCCTGTCACCACTTGCTTTGAATGAAAATATACATTAGGAATTTCTTGTACACGTTGGCGGATTGTCCATTCTAACAATGCTCGACTGCTCGCTGCACCTTTTCGTTCTATAACTAGTTCTAGTGCCCCATAAGGAGAAAATCGAATCATTTTATCATTCTTGACATTATGGGCCCCTAGATTTAATAAATTATCAACATATCCAGGAAAGAAACGGTTCATAATTATTTCTCCGCGTGGTAATACACGATGAGGATGAAAGTCTTGGGGTGTACCTGGACGTTCAGATGGCTTTTGAGGTAACGCATCTTTTTCAACAACTATCACTGTCTCAAAATAACTAGAAAGCACACGTGCAGTAAGCAAACCTGCAATACCAGCTCCAATTACTAGAGCTTTTTCTCTTTTTTGCTGTTGATATAGTAATTGATTATCCATCAATAATCTCTCCTCTTCCTAAAAAGTATATTTGTTCAGCATGTATCTATTAAAACTTTTCTAAAAATCAGAATAAACAAATGATGATTTTTCATTCAAATTATTAAAATTAAGTTGGTCCAAGTCAGAAAAAGTACACTTAAATGAGTATCCTTTTTCAACAAAATTCAGGTTCATATAACTTGTATAACTGCCCACCGCTTATAATTGCTTTTTTAATACTACTTTTTCCCCCCTTTAATATTTTTTTATAATTTGCACCTTAAATGTATCACTTTTGATATTCTTTTAAATATTTGGGATTTTTAGAAATATTTATTTGATTTTTAGAAATATTTCGATTCTATTTTATCAATTAGAAACTAGAGGATTTGATAAAAGTATGTAATAATGCATAATAAATCAATCAGATATTATGATATACTTTCAAAGAGCTAATACAAAATTTCTTTAGATTGGAAAACTAGAGTCTTATCTACCTAATTGTGGGGACGCCTTATGGCGTCTTTTCTTTTTTATTTTAAGAAAACCCCCAAGCATTCATATGCTTAAGGGTTTATCGATTGAAAGGTAGTGCCGTTTGGAATTCCTTAAATTAAGAACAAAGCGGGATTACTCCTAAACCAATTAATAAAGCTGCAGCAAAAGCTGGAATTGGCGCAGGAATCTCGATACCTTCTACAACTAAAAAGTATTGTCCATTTACAACTTTAAAACAAACTAATTGCATGGCTAATCCTCCCTTCTGTTAGGATTAATATATTATATTAAATAATCTTATTATTGATATAATTAAATAGTCCGTTTTTAAAAAAATGTGTAATTTATCAACATTCAGCGGAAACACATTAAATTATATTTCCCTTATTTTCAAAAAGACCTGCTCAATTCAAACGTAAAAACATAAGGTAAATTGAACCCATTAAAATCCATGGAATGAACCCTAGTTTTATTCTCTTATCTAAAGGAGGAACTATAATTATGGGATATGGTGGTAGTTGCGGCGAAGGCTGTGGTTTTGCTGGAGGCTTTGCTTTACTCGTTGTACTCTTTATACTATTAATCATTATCGGATGCAGTTGTTTCTGCTAAAAACTATTGGAGAAGGCATCTTTGGGTGTCTTTTCTTTATGGAAAAATCCCTACACAAAGTGCAGGGATTTTCATGCTACGAATATATAAAACTGATTACTTAATATATAACGACGTGCGCCACGTATCTCTTGGATAATTTATTGAAGTCTTTTGATATTCAAAAGTCCCTTCTTGATGCTTTGATGCGTCCCATTTATATTCCCAACCTACAATAGGATTACCACCAATTATTTGTGAACCAATACTTTTTACATCAAATCCATTCATTTTGGCAAAAGGAAACTGGCCATATCCTATTTCTTTTGTGTAAACATATAAGTAACTTCCCCCATGATCTTTAGTTGTACTAAAACTATTAGGAGTAATGTATTCAACTCCACCCAATTGTGATTCCACTTTTACTACACTTAAAGAAGTTAGAGGTGCTGCTGGTCCTGCTGATGCCTCCGATGCCATTCCTAACCCAACTACCGCTGCCACCGCTAATGATGATATCCCTAATGTAACTTTTTTAAACATATAAACATCCCCTTGTTTTATAATAAGTACAAGTTTGATATTAGCATGATTTTATTAGAATATTCCTTATTTTGAAAACGTTAACAATTTGTACTTTTTTTGATATGCAATTTAGCATATCGATTGACATACAGAATAATCCAGCCACTACTTTCAATATAAAAACTATTTTCAAATTTAATATTATTAACTCACTAAATTCTCGTCAAAAAACTGGTCGTCTATACAATAGTTTGGTAACATATAAGTATCTTTTAAGAAGGAAAAGCTAATATAGATCGACTAAATAATGTAAAGAAAATGTTTTATTGCATAAAAAAAGGCTCCATTGCTGGAGCACTCAAAAAATAATATAAGTAAATGAATTAAAACAAATAACAGACAATTAAACTATATAGATAAAAAATATATAAATCTATATATATGCAATGTTGCATATTAAAACAACTATTTATTGATGCTATAATAAGCTTACTCGATGATTGTTATATTTTTTTATGGTTTTTAAGTAATACAATACCTTCTTAACACCATTGTACAAGGAACAAAAGACATCTTAATCGATGTCTTCTTTTCTTATATAATAACAACACAATAAAATTAAGATGGTTCAAGTCGGAGGAAGGCACCTTAGGGTGTCTTTTCTTTATGGGCAAAAACAATCCACTTGTTTTAAGATGGATTATTGCTACTACAAGAGTAATTATAACTAATCTTTAGGAACCCTTTTCTCTATTTGTGGAAAAATCATCGATGTAACCCCAATACATATCCCAGCTATAGGAGCTGCTATAATTAAGCATATACATACCATATTTAACACTAAAAATCCCCCATTGCTCAATAGTTCTAGTTGTAAGTAAAAGAAAATATAAACATTGAATAGTTCATGTAAGTTGTTAACAACATGTATCTGTTTTTTCTATATAATACATATGTATTATACAAACTTAATCTGTACTCTACATGGAGATACTCTAGAATTAGCTTAAAAACTTTGGCGGCACCATTGGGTGTCTTTTCTTTATTTCTCAATATAAGAACTCTAAGAATATGCTATTATTTTAATACAAATTCCCTTTTATGCATTGAGATAGTATTGCCCCAAAAAAGCCCACCTATTTCCGTAGGTGGGCCATATCTTTATTACACAATACCAAATTATACTCTCATTTTTTCGTGAACTTTATGCAATTATACATATTCTCAAAAAATACACCAAATAAATATTACATGTAGTAAAATATAAATTGTGGATACATTCTATAAAGCAGATTCTTTTGAAAGACGTAACGTATTGATCTTAAATCTCTTGATATTTAGTGAACTAACAATCTGGTGTATATAGACGATTCTGTTTTATAGGATGTGTTTACACGTATAACAAAGGGGTAATACGTGTATATTTATATAAAATTAAAGTAGTTCAAGTCGGAGGAAGGCATCTTTGGGTGTCTTTTCTTTATTAATTTACATTAAATTAATAAAACTATATAAACAGTTGTAGTAAAATATAATTGGGTGGGAACCTAGATATATTTGTGCTGTAAGAGAAGTCTTATGTAGATCAAGTAGGAGAAGGCACCTTTGGGTGTCTTTTCTTTATGGAAAAATCCCCACACATTGTGTAGGGATCTTGTTTTTCTTACCATTTAATTTTTGTTGGATTTAACTTGGAAATGTATCCACGTACTAATTGTTTTTCGTTGCTGTCATAGATCCCGATATCACCAGAGAAATTTTCCCAATATTCCCCTAAATAGTCTTTTGAAGGTGTTTTCAAATCTACATATAATCCCATTGTCCCGAAACTTGCCACCTGGCGCGCTGCTATGTCTCATACTTGTTGCGTTCCCGCTGGAACGATAACAACAATTCGAGTTAGACTGTCTTTTTCTTCAATATGGACATCTAGCGCCTGTTCAGCCACCTTTATTCCATCCTTTGCTGTTTGGATTCCTAATTGACTTGATTTCACATCTTTATTTCACGCTCCCTGGCCTTGTTCTGTCATCGATTGTTCCGCTTTTTCTTGTGCTTTCGCTTCATTTAACCCACTGCTTTTCGGTTGTTCAACTGGTGTTGACTCTGCTTTTGGTTCTTCTTTAACTGTTTCCTTTACTACATTTTCATGCTGTTTTGATTTATCCGTCGATTGCTGCACAGGTACTTCCTTATGTTCTTGCTGCTTTTCTTCCTGAAATGCTTTAACTTTTTCTTTTTGTTCCTCTTTCTTCGCATCTTGCTCTATTGTCTCTTCTTCAGTACCACACGCTGCTAATAATAAACTTGCTGCAATTGTTAAGCCTGCTAATTTAATTCTTTCATATGTATAAACGACCACAGATACAAATATTAACTTTGTATCCCATATCTGAATCATTCAAATGATAACTAATTAATATTCAAATTCTTTATATTTAAATATTAACTTTATAATCTATTTTCAATCAAAACAAATTAATTTCTTCTTAAAACGTGGAATCATTCTTTTAAATTGATAGTGATGGAGTAACACCGCATCGTTATCAACCTAAGAGAAGGAAATACACCAAAAACAAAAAAACGATAAAAAAATAATAAAAAAGCTTATCATTAACTACTAAAGGATAAGCTTTTTTGTCTATATGTATTAAATTTTATTTGATCTCTTCCAAGCTATTACTGTAATAAGATATTGAATACCAAATAGGAAAACGAAAAGTATAATGAATTTTGCTATTGCTGCTAACCATCCGCCGAAATCTTCAGGGAAGTAATATTTGTATGTAGTAGCACCTATTGCGACAAAACAAAAAATAAAGGTATTACTCATTTTTTCTTTTAATTTTTCATTTAATTGTTCTTTATTATTAATATCTGTTTCATAAACGCCAGTCAGAATAGATTTAATAAAAAAGAATATCATATAACAAATTATAATGGCTAATGAAGCAATCCATTCTAGGAATGGGCGGTGTAGATATGCTCCCCTTATTACAACATCTATAAAAGCTAAAAGTAGGACAATAATTCCAGATTGCGCCCAAATTTTCATTTCTATTTGTTGAATTCTTTCATCTGAATGTGTACTGAGTGAAAACCATTTTTTTAGTTTTTCCATTTAAGAGTACCTCCTAAAATAATTTAACATTTTAGCCAAGTAGACTCCTTCCTCAAGGAACGCGAAGTGAGTAGGTGGGAGTCTACTTGGCTTTTAACCTAAACTCATATCTAATGTTTTAGCTATACGAATACAAAATTTTAAAGAAGGGTTAAACTTATTACTTTCAATATGACTACTGGTTTTTCGCGTAGCGTTTACAATATCGGTAAACTCCAGTTGAATTAGACTTTTTTAACTCTTATAATTTTCTCTTTACTTATAGACTTTAAATATGTCTCATTAGTAAATGATAACTTCATACTATAAATCTTATATTCCATATATTAAATTATTAACTACATAAATGCAATATATATTTTACATTAAGACGGATATATATTACCAATCTCTTTATTTTTGTATCTAAAACTATCCTACAAATTTAAGAATAGAAATTTTTTCTGTAGACGCCTTTTTCTTTAAGTTATTTTCGTATCCCCAATGTTACAGCAAGGGATTAATGTATCCGAGTTTTGGTGTACTTTATATTAAATATGCATAATTACATAATTATTCTTTATATAACGATATTGAAATTTACAATTTTAACCTGTAAAATACAGGATGTTAAATAAATACCTAAGGAGTTGTTAATATGAAAAAATTTATGGGCATGTTAGCTATGTGTTTTGCACTTACACTAGCATTTTTACCAACTATTTCAAAGGCGGATTCTTCACCATTACGAAGTGTTAGCATTAGTGCTGTAGGCGATAATAACAAAATGTATAGTGCAAGTTCTTACTTATCTATTCCTGTTCTTAAAGGCGATTATCTTTATGTGAAAGTTAGTGAAGTAGGTACACCGGATTCATATTCAGAAGCTTTAACTATTAATGGTGTTAGATATGCAGGAAGTTCTTTAGACGAAGTCAGTTCTTATACTGGTCCATTCGGATTTGAAAAAACATTTAGATTACGTATCAAAGATTCGTACATCTTCTCAAACACACCAAATTCAACAAACACTATAGCTTTTGAAGCTAGAGTTCCTTTCTCAATGCAAGTATTATCTAAAAGTATATCGGTTCATGTAGAATAATTTATAACATTATTATTAAATAAAAAATACATCCCTATAAGGATGTATTTTTTATTTAATTGAAGAAAAGACGATGCATACAATATCAAAATCTAATTAACATATCATTTGATTATCGGTAGCAAGATCAAAGATGCCCCCCTACTCTCGGAAAGAAGACTCCTTTTTCTTTTAATTATTTGCTTGTCCCGAATATAACAGCGAGGAATTTATATATTCGAGTTATGGTTTACTTTCGTTTAAAATGCAAATACCAATACATTGCAACTTCATCGCTTTCTTCATGTATCCCTTTATATACTAAAAAATCCAATCCACCTATTACAAACCCACATTTTTCATAGAACCTACATGCTGCTACATTATTATTTTGTGTTTCAAGCATTATACCTCGCATATTGCTTTCTTTTGCCCACTGTGTTGCTTGCTCAATTAACCTCCTACCAACTCCAAGTGAACGATATTTTTTATCCACCTTTATATCTTCTATGTAAGCATAGTGGTTCCAATTCTTTTTCAATACCATTACTCCTATAATTTGGTCATGTAAAATTGCTATGTAAATTACTTGTTCAGTCTTATTTATATATTCAGTGTATGCTAGTTCATCATCATATTGATCTTGTAAATAACTTTTCTCATAACTTGGAACGTCTTCTACTGTATATTCTATTTGCTTATTTACTGTTGAAAGAGAAAAAATTAACCGAGAGTTTACTATAAAACTATCATCAATCTCCGGTAAATTGTCTAAATCATCTACTTCTAATTCTCTAATTAAAAGGTTCATCGTATTCTCCTTTACGTGAGACCTCCAATTCATATTATTCCCCCTAGTTCTTTCCATGTCCCTTATTCAATTCTAATTTACTAACTGATTAGCGTTATTGCAAATCAAAATAATAAAACCGCATCTCCAATTATTAGATAACTATCTAATACATTGGAGATGCGGTTCACTTAGGTCATTGATGTTTCAGCTATTCTCTTTATTTGAAAATTACAGCTTTTGCGCTATGGGAAAGCCCATGTAGGACTTTAGTCCGCCTTTAGGCATGGGATGAAAGTATCGTTTTTGCATAGCAAAACATGATATACTTCATTTATAGTCATGCAAAAGACTCTAAAACAACTGTTCTCTGAAAGCAGAATACATGTGAGGTTGGAGTAGCCAATTCTTCTACTCCGTAAAATGTGTTAAGTCGTCAAGAACAAGACGTTAAAACATTTGAGAACCAACAACCTGTACGGTATGGTCACAGTAACGTAGCCCACGAACCTATATGGTCTGTTGTGGGAGTGGTGATGACACACCGCAATCTTGCACGTCAGCGATACCAGAAATGGACTTTGCCTTTGGTAGCAAGAATCCCACTGACGTTAGTCAGCTTGCCCCTTTAGGGGTGGGAATGTCAAATCTACCATACTAATTTAATCTTATATTCCTGAAGCCAACTATTAACTTGAAGTAAATAATCTATTATACCTCGTGCATCATTACCTGAAATTACTTCGTCTTTTCCTTCTGCAATAGCACGGACTCTTTCTACATTAATTAATGGCAAAATAGGTGATTGAGGATCGTTCAACACATGTAACATCCAATCACTAATACCTTGTAGATAAGAGGCATCCTTTGTGCTTGGATATGCACTTTTTTTGCGATAACGTACATCCTCTGGAAGTACATTTTCAAAAGCTCGACGTAAAATACCTTTTTCAATATTGTCTATACTCTTTATTTCGAATGGGACATTCCATAAGTATTCTACAAGCCGGTAATCGCAAAATGGAACTCGTACTTCAAAGCCATTCATCATACTTGTACGATCTTTTCGTTCTAGCATAAATGGCAAGAAACGTGTAATAAACATGTAAGACATTTGACGTTGCTTCCTTTGCAGATCACTTTCACCTTCTAAAAAGGGAACCTCAGCAACCGCATCTTCAAATTTTTGTTTTTGATATTTTTCAGGGCTAATCTTATCTTTAAAATCCTCTGATAAAATCCCTGTGCTATACCATAAATTAACACTCCAAGGGAATATTTCTGCATCTAAAAACTTATCTTGGTGGAACCATGGATATCCTGAGAACACTTCGTCTGCAGATTCGCCTGAAAGTGCAACTGTTGCGTCTTTTTTCATTTCCTTAAATAGCAAATAAAGAGACGTTTCTAGTTCTCCAACTCCTGGTAGATCACGCGCTCGCATTGGAGTTAATAAATACTCTATTAAACTATCTGATCCTAACTCTATAGAGTGATGCTTTGTTCCTACATATTCAGCCACACGTTTCACCCAAGGTTCATCACGATCAAAACGAAGGAAGTCTTGCTCAAAGTCTTTTTCATCATTGATGAAATTCAGGGAATATGTATGAAGGTGTTCCCCTTTATTCCCAAATTCGTTTCCAGCTAGACCTGTTAGACCACTTGAATCCAAACCTCCGGAAAGCATAGATACCACTGGTCTATCAGCAATTAACTGACGTTTAACCGTATCTTGTAAAATGGAGCGGATAGTCTCCACTGTCATATCAATATCATCTATATGATTTTTACTTTCAAGTTTCCAATACTGTGTCGTATTCGAACCATTAGAGGTAAACGTCATATAATGGCCAGCACGCACCTCGTGTATATCCTTGAAAATCGCATGACCTGGGGTACGTGTTGGTCCAAGACAAAATATCTCAGAAAGTCCTTCTTTATCTACTTCTGCATCTACAAGTGGGTGCGAAAGTAAAACTTTTAACTCTGAACCAAAGAGAATTGCACTCCCTCTTTGAGCGAAAAATAAAGGCTTCACACCTAGATGATCACGACCAAGCATCAATTTCCCAAATCTTTCATCCCAAATACCAAAAGCAAAAATCCCATTTAAGTGTTGAACACAATCTTCTTGCCATTCTAAATAGGCATGTAGTAATACCTCTGTATCAGACTTTGTCTGAAATTCATGACCTTTCTCCTCAAGTTCTTTACGTAATTCTTGATAGTTATAAATTTCTCCATTGAACGTAAGACCAATCGTATCATTTCCATCTTTATACAGCATAGGTTGAAGGCCACCTTCAGGATCAATGACGATGAGACGTCGATGACCTAATGCCGCTCGTTTTGAAAACCAATGCCCCTCTGCATCAGGTCCTCGGTGAATGATAGCATCTGTCATTTTTTTTAACGTTTCTTGTTCATGAGACAGGTCTTTAGACCAGTCTATCCACCCTGCAATTCCACACATAGTGTCTACCTTCTCTCAAATAGTATAGAAACCGACTAAAATCAAATATCAGTCGGTTTTCCGTAAAAAAATCCGACTAAAACTATCTTTTAGTCATGTTTATATAATAAAATGAATTAAATAAAAAATCAAACAATTCGATTGAGAAAAAAGTAACTATCCCCCTTTCATTTGAATTCTCATCGTCCGATTAAAAATTATTACCTCACACTTTCATTTTATCCCTAAATTAGAAAGTTGCATTCTATTATAGTTATATACTAGAAATAAGAATGGTGTATGTTATTCTATAAGAAGCAACTAGAGGACTTTTTATTAGGCGTTAATAAATGACAAATAGACTGATAGAGAATGTAATGACAGAAAACTTCGCTAAATATTTCAAGGATAGGGTGTAGACGATGATAAAATTAGAAAAAGAAAATAAAAAAATGAAAATCATTCAATCTGCCACAATACTGTTCTCTACGCGTGGTGTCCGTAACACAACGGTTGATGAAATTGCAAAGAAAGCTAAAGTTGGTAAAGGAACTATTTATTATTACTATACAGATAAAACTCAAATATTATGTGACTGCTATATGCGTCATATTCAACTTAAACGCTCACAATTATTTGATTTATATAAAGAGGAAAAGGATGTTTTGCTACGAATACAAAAAATCCTTCATTATATCAGCCTAGAATATCATCAAGACCCATTTGTTTCTACACTCTTTCAAGAATATAAAGAGTACCATTCACCTGAAATTATAGCTTGTTTAAAAAAATCTGAAGAAGAAGCAATTAAAATGATAAGTAATTTGCTTGAAAAAGGTTATCAGCAAGGGGCTTTTCAGAAGGTACCATTACCGCTTACAGCTTTTATGTTAGTGCGAATGATTTTTAACTATGAACAGGATTATATAAAAGATGATAAAAGTGATAAAGAATTTCTTCAGTTACTAAAACATATGCTTCTTAAAAACTAGTTTTAACCACATACAAAAAATAATTGTGGTACAAATATATAAAGAAAAGCACGAATACTGGTGTTTTTAATGAGCTCTTTTCAGTCTGGACAAATATAAGAAATATCCAATGTTTATTTAGGAATAACTGATAAAATCCCAATCCGTATGATTGTCCATAGAGTAATAAATTTTGTAAAGGACCTTTTGATATATTATTGATTTGCTTACCTGAAGAAATTTCTTTAGTTAGGTATTTGCCAACCTTTCTTGTTTACTATCAATCAATTTAAAAAAATTCTTCGTTTAGGGGCTACTTTAAAGTCTTAAGTTGATGGGCATGTGGTGGACCCCTACTAATATTCTTGCTTTTAAATTATTTTCAGTATATTATATTCATATGGTAATATAGAAATTACGGTATACAGAAAGGAATCAAATCTATTTGTAAGATTTAAATCCTTTTCAAAGATAAAAAAATTCCACCAAAACGTCATATAACTTATGCTTCTCTTTTTAAGATGTATCTAATAAACACACATTTTTTATCAATACAATTGTGTTTTCAATATAAATGGAAACTTTTAAATAGAGGTTTATTTACTTTCAATGATAGGAGTTAGTGTCTAAAACATAGAGAAATAAGGCACCATACATAGTACCTGACAAACTTGAGAGGTCTTGTATGTAGTTTACTCATTACAGATAACAAAAGAGCCTTACCTATCTAGGCAAGACTCTACTAGTTTAGTTATATAATATTTACATAACAACTAATAAACTAAAAACATATAGCACCAAGTAGCAGAACCCTAATATTCCTCCTACAGCTAATACCTGTTTAGCCCAACTTTTAATTTTGGGATTACTGTAAATCACTTGCACTCTTTCCATATTTCCTCCTATTAGGGAGAACCCTTAAAGACTCTCACCTCGCTATAGTACCATTAAAAAATGACTAATAGAGGTATAAGTTTTGTCTAAACGTATAAATATGCAATATTGCATACAAAAATGTATTGTTATAAATGTAAGCGCTTACTATAATAGGGTTATAAAGGTTTACCACATCTTAATACGAAAACAGAGGAGAGAATAATATGGAAATCGCAATGGCAGTTTTAAAATTTATAGGTGGAGCAATACCATTAATTCAAGAACTTCTAAAAGCATTTATGTAATTTCATGATTTAGCAATTCTTTATAAATATTATCATACAAATGATCTGTATATCAAAGATAAATTGATTTACAGATCATTTGCGTGAGCAAAGTCCCTTTAAGGTTATTGAGGGACTTTTTTAATTTTTAAATACTTAAGGTTACGTCACATCAAAATCAAGTTAGCAAAACAGTATGAAAAATACCAAGCACCCTCCTCTGCAGGGCCATCTTGGTATTTTTTAAACTCACATACAAATTATTATTTGTATTGTTGCATGGGTTCACTTTTAAATTATATACGTCTACTATACTATCGATAAACAATGACTACTGTCTCCCATTTAATCTTACAGATCACTTATAACATGTTCTAAAGGAACTCTCTTGGCGAAATCGATAAAAATAAAGAGAGACACTTGTCCCTCTCTCCATAAGTACTATTATTTTAAAATTCTAAATCATCCCTTTTAATATTAAGCCCAAAATTGACATAGTAATTGCACTAATAATAATTCGTAAAATCCAAGTTGTATTCATGCTAATCTTTTCTAATTGCTTATTAATTGTAGCTATGTCTTTCTCATTAATTGTTGTGCGAGTTTCTAAATTACGAATATCTCGCATAATTTCTTTTTGTTCTGCTTTTAGACTGTCAATTTTTGCATAAACATCTTCCAATACGTTCACACCCTTTTATAATCGTAATAAAGCAATCCTTACATGATATGAGACAACCCTATTCATGGTGAATTCATTGGAGGAAATTCCATACAAAATCCGTATTTTGTTAAAAATAAAAAAAGAGGCAGTTTTGCCTCTTTTAATACATAAAACTTAATTTTATCCAGCTTTATTATTAATTCCATTGATTTGTTGCTTTAATTTTAATCCACTTCACTTGCGTCCTATTTGAATTGAAGATTTCTCAATTGAATACTACACAATTCTAGACATTATGATTGATATACCGATTAATATTATGAGCATTTCGTATAAGTGTGGTTTAATTAATTACAGCTATTTTCAAAGACGACATATTAGCGATTATTTATGCCTATTCTACATAATTGTTAGCACTTATAAATTATTTTTTTGCTCTAATAAATGATTTGATTAAATCCATATTCATCTGACTCTTGGTCCACCACTTCTGCTGCTTCAAGACCAGATATTATCTTTGCACTTAGACTAGATGTAACAAATTTATCACCTTTTTTAATTTTTTCAGCCTTATCTTTTGGGATTTTTTTAATTTTAAGAACTTTCTTCTTCCCATCTTACCCTCCCTGTAACAAAGCCTAGAATAGATTGATCAGTTTGCAATGTTACTTCCAAACGATTCGTTCTTTCATCTTTAGACATCTGGGTGCACCCCTTTTCGATTCCAATCGTGCCTTTTTTCCAAGACTTAACAGTATATTAATACTAATCTCGTATTTCTCAGCCAGTTCCTTGTACTTCATACCTTGCATGTAGTCTTCTCGAGCTAACTCGTGTTTTTACTTCACTTCATATCACCCAGCACCTTCTATACAACTAGGAAGAAATTCGGTTATTTTCCTCTTCGAATAACTTTCTTACAAAGAAAAAAGACCTTGTAAACTACAAAGTCTTTTTACTTATATATAAACCTACAACTTTTATATTAGTATTAGTTAAATTCCCCCACCAGGCTCTGTATTAGCTGGTACTCCTGTATTTCCATGTGATTCTAATTTCGGCGCAGGGAAATGTCCATGAGTATAAGTTGGCGCTCCTCCATGATCCCCATCAGCTTCTAACTTAGGCGCCGGAGTGTCTATTCCTTCTATAACGATTTCACAACAGGGCGCACATACTACTGGATTAATGGCATCGCAGCTTTTATTTTCCTTTTATTCTTTATCCTCAACATGCGCGATTTAAAAAACAAAAACTACAGAACCTCATCACAATAGGAGTTGACACATATGTGAGAAAGATTTAAAAACTATAAATATTCTTCAAAAGAATTAGAGTTCATGCTTTGGTTATTTGGTATTACTTGTTTTGTACACTCGGTTGCTTTCTTTTGCGGACTATTTTCTTCTGAATTTCTTTGGTTTAAAGGTGTTTGCGCTATTGGAGCACTACTAGCCTTTATGGATGTTAAGCGAAAAATTAATAAGTACAAGATAGCATTATGAAAAGGAGCCATTACAGGTTCCTTTTTTTTATTGAAAAATAAAAAAGCAGCTGTTAGGCTACTTAAAGTTTGTCTTATCACCAAATAAAATGATATATATATTCTCCTGTTACACTTTCATCAACTCCAGCAACCCTAGCAAATCTCATCACATCAGCACCCTGAAGGAAATACATTGTTAGCATAACTGGCACCCGTGACCACATAAACCGATAAAGTTCATTCACTCTTTGCTTAGTAGTAACAATTAAATCGTTCGCAGGTCCATTAATCCACGCAGAGGTTCTAACTGAAATAAACGGAAGATTTTTCCCATTCACCACTATTCTCGCCATAATATGTGTTATATCCACATCGATACCCTCATTCCAAGAATCAAATCTGTTTCCCATATTTACATAAGTATTCGATTCTATAAGAAATGTTTAAAATGCTTTTTTATTAAATAAAAAAGCAGCTGATTCGCTACTTTTATTCGCTTCAACCTTCAAAATCTTTATATTGCTTTGGATATTCATTTTTGAACACATTTTCATGCCATGCATCATCTGCGTCCGGCCTTGACTGCTTATTATTGTATTCATTCACATCACAATTTCCATTGAACCACTCAGGATTCCTATGAACGTAACGGTAAATAAACTTGATTTAGGGTATCTAGAAAATTAATGTTTTAATTAAGGTTGTTTTAAGGGAAATTATCTATTCAAATGCCCATTTTGTTCAGATTCACGTTTAATTTGTAATTGCTATATAACAAAGAAAAAAAACATGCGTTTCCATTCCATCAATGTCTACAAAAAATGACAATTGATTCATACGATACGAATTCCTCCGTTCAATCTATTTACCTATGAATGAATTATTTTTTTGAGTTCTAATATGCAATAATGCATATTTCGTACTTTCAATTTTTACACATGCAATAATTTATTTATAAAAATACAAAGTATTAGTAAGGATGATTTTTATGAACAAATTCCGAAAGAAGATTATTAAATCGTTACAAACATTTTGGGGAGGCTTAGCATTCGGTATATTAATTTTTGCTATCCTTTTAATTATGGATCTAACAGATACCCCTTTAAATACATTAAGCTTGAGAGACTGGATAGGTTCTGCAGTAGGCGCAGCCATTATATCTATAGGGATATTTACTTTAAGTAAATTGGATTTAAAATAAATTTCCCGTCAATACTGTATATGGGCTGTATACCATAACTCATTTGAAGTAGTTTTCTTTGTATCTCCTTGTATTGAGCAGTTAACTTTTGCTTGCTGCTCTTTTATTTACGAAAAAAGATGA
This sequence comes from Bacillus sp. 16GRE42, assembly GCF_019837435.1. Taxonomy (NCBI): domain Bacteria; kingdom Bacillati; phylum Bacillota; class Bacilli; order Caryophanales; family Bacillaceae; genus Bacillus; species Bacillus sp. 16GRE42. The sequence continues at coordinate 1,890 of NZ_JADAXF010000010.1, read as the reverse complement.
GGTTCTTCATAATAATTCTTCTTTATTTCTCAATATAAAGAGCCTTGGATTTTCGTTAACAATCCTTTACTATATGAACAAAGAGTAATTAAAAGACTTACTCTTTGCTATTGAGGGAAGAGCCTGAGAACCATATCAGGCTCTTCCTTGTTTATATACGCTGTAACCAAATAACGATTTTATTAAAATTTAATTCACGCCTTATTTTCAATTTTCATATACTTATACGGACTATAACAAATATGCAATATAGTTCTTGGTCAAAGAGCGCCATACGCTCTAACGGTACCCTTCTTTATTCAAATAATGATTTTGTTAAAAACTTACATAGATATACTTTTCGTTATATAATTAAATTATCAATATATTAGGAGTGTTAGTTATGACAGAAACAATTATGATTTTGTTATATATATGTTTCATAATGATTGCAGTTTTAAGCTTGATAAAAGAATTTCGAAAACCACAAAAAAACCAGTTCTTGATTTTAGTTGATTCTCTAATTTTGCTAGGAGCTTTATTCCTAGTAAGTAGTATTTTCATCTAAATTACATAACGAGAACTCCATTAAGGAGCAAAGCAGCCTAGCGCAAGCTGACTGCTTTTTTTATTAAATTAACTATTTTTTTGAATTTCTCAATTCACAAAGTACTAACTTTATAAAATGAGTTCATACATATTTATTGAATACATTTTAAATTCTTAAAGCATCAAATAATTTAGGAGTTGATAAATATGTCAAGTCAACCGCTAGTTATAACCCTTCCTCCTATTTCAAAAACCCAAATTACATTCTATTCTTCTTCCGGCCAAGTAATTAACCACACTTTTTTAACAAATGAAACTTTAGAACCTATCATAACGTTTGCATATTGTCCTGTAGACTTTGAAAGACTTGAAACTAAAAGAATGCCCGTCCTTATAAAATAATTTTTCATTCTCATTTACGAATAATCTTTTTTACTTTACACATACTATCTGCAAGTCAGCTTCCCAGAGCCACTCTCTTTCAAATCGGTGCTCTTTACTCCGTTTCGTTTGGTGCATGGCAGGTAACTTAGTCAATTATCTGCCTTTTTTACGTATAAGCATAAATTTTTTGTACAACAAGCAGTTAGCTAATTACATTGTTGTGCTGAATGAATTTTTAATTTAGTTTTCTTTCCTGCATAATATTTCGATAGTTGTTTAAACTATAGTTGTAACTTTTTGTTACAACATATATCTGTATCCAGTGCAAAATGATTTTTTAACTTGTCACCATTTAATTAAACGAGCATATATATTATTAACATAGTTTTCTTTCACTAATAGGGTTTCCTTTTTAAGAGCACTTGTGTATAGTGCTCTGTTTTGTGCGAAAAACTTTTCTCAACAACTATCGTGTAGAATACCAACTCCATTTTTGGTAAAATATAGGAAATCCCTATTATGCTTAGTTTTTATAAAAGGACCCACCCCCTCAAATGTGGGTTCTTTTAAATTTTTTCTACAAAATAACGTTTTTGTTTAAAATAATGCTCCCACTAATTTGGACACATTTTCCACTATTTTTACCAAAAAATTCATGATATGGTTAATTAGTCGAGTACGTCATTGCTTGACACTTACCCTTAGAAGCCCCGTAGATAAGCGGGGTTTCTTTTATTCAAATCACTATTTTATTGAATTTTCCAACTCATATTCCGCATATCATGCGCTAGGATGCTCCTGTAGGATACTATACTTACAAAAGACAATACGAAATCCAAGTCCACTTCAACGCGCGTATTATGCAGTGATTGAACTACCCCCACTTTCACTTCGTTTAGAAGTGAGGGATTCCTAAGTAAAGAGTTCTATCGAACTCTAATTGATTAGGCTAACCCCGCAGTCCCTGCGGTTAGAAGT